>NZ_JAUJXA010000009.1:0-229018 GCF_031931935.1 Pseudomonas sp. rhizo25 | reverse complement strand
TGGAAGTGGGGCGAATTATAGGCTTCCAGAATCTGCCGTCAAGGCTTAATTCAGGTTTTCTATCAATACGGCTGCAAACTCCATGATCCTTCTATATAGAAAGACTTAAACGGCAAATTGAGCAATATATTGCTCATTACTCAACAGTTAAGCATCATAGCGACATCTGCTCATCGACTATGACTTCGGAAGAACACCTCCAATGACCTCCCCTCCCCGCGGCCTGGCCTGCGCACTGTTTCCCGTCGGCCTGCTGTTGATCGCTATGGCCTCCATCCAATCCGGTGCCTCACTGGCCAAGAGCATGTTTCCTATTGTCGGCGCGCAAGGCACAACTACTCTGCGCTTGATCTTCGCCAGTGTGATCATGCTGCTTCTATTACGCCCATGGCGCGCCAAGCTGACGGCAAAGTCCCTGCGCACAGTGATCATCTACGGGATGGCGCTGGGTGGCATGAACTTCCTCTTCTATATGTCCCTGCGCACCGTGCCCTTGGGAATTGCTGTAGCACTGGAATTCACAGGCCCGCTCGCCGTCGCTATCTACGCGTCGCGGCGAGCAGTCGACTTCCTCTGGATTGCGCTAGCAATTATCGGCCTGCTCCTGCTGATCCCAATGAGCGAGGCCAGCAGCGGTATCGATTGGGTTGGAGCAGCTTACGCGCTGGGCGCAGGGGTATGCTGGGCGCTCTATATCCTGTTTGGCCAAAAGGCGGGGAATGACAACGGTGTCCAGACCGCCGCCCTCGGCGTAATGATTGCAGCCCTGTTCGTTGCGCCGATCGGCATCGTGCATGCCGGCACCGCATTGCTGACGCCCGCCCTGATCCCTATCGCCATTGGCGTTGCGATTCTGTCGACGGCCTTGCCCTATACGTTGGAGATGGTCGCACTGACTCGTCTCCCCGCACGCACGTTCGGTACGCTGATGAGTATTGAACCGGCGTTCGGCGCCCTCTCCGGCCTGTTCTTCCTGAATGAGCACCTATCCCTCGCCCAGTGGCTGGCGATTACCTGCATTATCCTGGCTTCCGTGGGCGCCACTTTGACGATGCGCAACGAATCAAAACCGCTGGTGCCCGCCGACTGACCTCTTTAACACAAGCTCTGGTATTTGCCGCTCATTTAGGCCATGTTTAAGCCGTAACCGAATGTCATTCATGGAGAATTTCGACACGGACAGCATGAACGCTACGCTCGAGAGCGAGTAAGCGGCTCTGTTCTTCTGCAGAGCGGCTATTAAGGATGGGAATGAAACGAATTTTGATACTGTTGTTGGTTGTGGGCATCGTTGGCTGTGCTGCAACCACCAAAACAGAAGTGAAACGGGGCAAAAAAGGGCTGCACATCAACTGTTCTGGCCTGTCCTCCTCCTGGGACCAGTGCTACACCAGTGCAGCCAATTCATGCGGTGCCAAGGGTTATCGGGTGATTGCCAAGTCCGGCGACAACTCCGAGGAGCCTGGGGACTATCCGTTCGGCCTCAATCCTGCCGGCTATACCAGCCGCAGTATGATCGTCATTTGTAAATAGCTGCCGAGCAGCCTCTCTTGGCTGCTCGTCTCAAATTCCCACCACATTCCAAATGCCTTTTGCGACACGGCGGCTAAACTCCTGCTCGATCATCGAGCCAATGGAGTTCCCATGACGCACAACAAGAAAATCGTATTGGTAGTCGGTGCAGGTGACGCAACCGGTGGTGCCATCGCCAAGCGCTTTGCCCGCGAAGGCTACATTGCCTGCGTTACCCGTCGCAGCGCCGACAGACTGCATCCCCTGGTAGACAGCATCCAATCGGCAGGCGGTGAAGCCCACGGTTTTGCCTGTGACGCACGTAAAGAAGAAGACGTTATCGCACTGGTCGAGAAAATCGAGACCGAACTGGGGCCTATTGAAGCGTTTGTCTTCAACATCGGCGCCAACGTGCCTTGCAGCATTCTGGAAGAAACCGCACGCAAATATTTCAAGATCTGGGAAATGGCGTGTTTTTCCGGTTTCTTGAACGCACGTGAAGTTGCCAAGCGCATGGTCACCCGTAACCGCGGCACCCTCCTGTTCACCGGCGCGACTGCGGGCTTGCGCGGAGCCGCAGGGTTCGCCGCGTTCGCCGGTGCAAAGCACGGTATCCGCGCCCTCGCCCAGAGCATGGCGCGGGAATTAGGCCCGCTGGGCATCCACGTCGCCCATGTGGTGATCGACGGGGCCATCGATACCGACTTCATTCGCGAGAACTTCCCGCAAAAATATGCCCTCAAGGACCAGGACGGCATCCTCAACCCAGACCACATTGCCGACAACTACTGGTACCTGCATAGCCAGCCACGGGACGCATGGACGTTCGAACTGGATCTGCGGCCCTGGAACGAACCCTGGTAACACGCCCCTATAACAATAAGCAGCGAGTATCGACCATGAGTAAAATCCTGGAGTTTTTCTTCGATCTGGGCAGCCCCGCCACTTACCTGGCCTACACCCAGATGCCGGCTCTCTGCGCCGAAACCAGCGCACAGCTGGTGTATCAGCCGATGCTGTTGGGCGGCGTATTCAAGGCCACTGGCAATGCCTCACCGATCATGGTACCGGCCAAGGGGCGCTACATGCTGGATGACTTGGCGCGTTACGCCAAACGCTACAATGTACCGCTCAGATTTAACCCGCACTTCCCCATCAATACCCTGGTACTGATGCGCGCAATCACCGGCATGCAAATCCATCAGCCTGAGCGCTTCCTCGACTTTATCGATTGCCTGTTCCGTGCGCTCTGGGTAGAAGGCCGTCACCTGGGCGATCCCGAGGTCGTGGCCAGCGTCCTCAGCGATCATGGGTTCGATCCAGAGCAAGTACTGGCCCTGTCCAATGACGAAGCCGTCAAGAACACCCTCAAGGACAACACCGAACAAGCCGTTAAACGCGGCGTGTTCGGTGCCCCCAGCTTTTTTGTGGGCGATCAGCTGTTCTTTGGCCAGGACCGTCTGGACTTTGTGCGCGAAGCCCTCAGCTAGATTTAGCTTGCAGCCGGCGCGGGCCGGCTGCAACAAATCAAATGGCCGCGGTGCGCACCTGCAGCCACTCGAGCGCCGCACCACTGAGCAACGGGCTCAAGCGCTCACGCACTTCGGCGTGGTACGCGTTGAACCACTCGCGCTCATCCGCCGTCAGCAACGACGGCTCCAGGCAACGGGTATCAATCGGGCACAAGGTCAGGGTTTCGAACTTGAGGAATTCGCCAAACTCGGTCTTGCCCGCTTCACGGTTAAGTACCAGGTTTTCAATGCGTACGCCCCAACGACCGGGACGATAAGTACCTGGTTCAATCGAAGTAATCATCCCCGGCTGCATCGCCGTTTGTGGCGCAGCAGCAGCCTGGTAGGCAATGACCTGCGGCCCCTCATGCACATTGAGGAAATAACCTACGCCATGGCCTGTACCATGGCCGTAGTCCACTCCTTCGGCCCAGATCGGCGCACGGGCAATGGCGTCCAGCAACGGTGACAGGATGCCTTTGGGGAAGTGCGCACGGGACAGGGCAATCACTCCCTTGAGCACCCGTGTGCAATCGCGTTTCTGCTCTTCACTCGGCGTACCGATGGGCACCATGCGGGTGATGTCGGTGGTCCCGCCCAGGTATTGGCCACCCGAGTCGATCAACAGCAAGCCATCCCCTTCGATCAGCGCGTGCTCTTCTTCGGTGGCGTGGTAGTGCGGCATCGCGCCATTGGCGTTGAACGCGGCAATGGTGTTGAAGCTAAGCGACACATAACCGGGGCGACGGGTACGCGCAGCGGTCAGGTGTTCGTCGATAGTCAGTTCAGTGATGCGCTCACGGCCCAAAGCACTGTCGAGCCAGGCGAAAAATTCGCACAATGCCGCGCCATCCTGCTCCATCGCCTGGCGGATATGTTCCGCGTCCGCCAGGCTCTTGCGGGATTTGGCAAGCGTGGTCGGGTTCAGACCTTCCACCAGCTTGACGCCAGTGTCGAGGTTTTCCAGCAAGCCAGCCGTCACGCGTGCGGGGTCCACCTGCAAGCTTGCACCCGACGGCACGGCACGCAGCGCATCGGCCACATCGCTGTAGTCGCGCAAGGTCACGCCATCCTGCTCAAGCACGGCCCTCAGTTCGGCATCGACCTTGCCCAGCGCCACAAACAAGGTGGCCTGCTGTTGATTGATCAACGCAAAGGACACGAACACCGGATTGAACGACACATCACCGCCGCGCAGGTTGAATAACCAGGCGATGTCATCCAGCGTCGCGATGAAATGCCAGTCGGCGCCCTTGTCTTTCAAGCTGGCGCGCAATGCGGCAAGTTTCTCGCCACGGCTGACGGTGGCTTGGGGCGGCAGATGCTGGTAGATCGGCTGGTTCGGCAGCGCCGGGCGGTCTTGCCAGACCTCGTTGAGCAGGTCGATATCGGTACGCAAACGGGCACCGCGCTCGGCCAGCTTGCTACCCAGCGTACGTGCCGAGGCCACGGCCATGACCGCACCATCCACGGCCACCACGCCGCCTTCTGGGGTTTGCTCGGCCAGCCACTCCAGCGGCCCAGGTTGGCCCGGTTGCAGTTTGACAAGCTCGATGCCGCTGCCCTTGAGTTCCTTGGTCGCCTGTTCCCAGTAGCGGCTATCAGCCCAGACCCCGGCAAAATCCGCCGTGACGATCAATGTCCCCACCGAACCATGAAACCCTGACAACCATTGGCGCCCTTGCCAGTAACCCGGCAAGTACTCGGACAAGTGCGGGTCGGCCGATGGCACCAGCAGGGCATGGATGCCCTCGCGACGCATCAGTTCACGGGTATGCGCCAGGCGCTGGGGAACCGTTCCATGGGTCAAAGGCTGCGTACTCATTGTGTCTCCTGCTAACCACTAATAATTGTTATGTACTGCAAATGATAAATCAGACCGCCCAGAACGCCGGCGCGCTGGCCAGTGAGGCCTTGATCAGCCGGGCCGCTTCGTCGATATCCTGTTCGGTGGTAAACCGGCCCAGGCTCAAGCGGATAGTGCGTCCGGCGCTGCGAGCATCATGCCCCAAGGCCAGGAGCACATGGGACGGCGCATTGCTTGCCGAATTGCACGCAGAAGTCGCGGAAAAGGCAATGCCCGCGCTCAGTGCGGCGGAATTGAATTCGCCTTCGCTGAACGTCAGGCTGAGGGTATGTGGAATACGCTGGGTGGGGCTGCCATTGAGACGCAGGCCAGCGACTGACGCCAGTTGATCCAGCAGGCGCTGGCGCAGCGCAACAATCGTGGCCTTCTCATCAGCGAAGGACGCCGCCGCCAAGGCGAATGCTGTGCCCATACCCGCAATCTGATGGGTCGCCAGGGTGCCGGAACGCAAGCCCCCTTCGTGACCACCGCCATGAATCTGTGCCAGTACCTTCTGCTGTGCCCGAGGCCCGACGTACAACGCGCCGATACCCTTGGGCCCGTACAGTTTGTGCGCAGAGAACGACATCAAGTCCACCGGCCACTGGGCCAGATCAATGGCCACCTTACCCGCCCCCTGCGCCGCATCCACATGGAACAACGCGCCATGCTCACGCACGCGGGCGCCGATGGCCGGGATGTCGTTCAGGGTGCCCAACTCGTTATTGACCAGCATCAGCGAGACCAGGAAGGTGTCCTCGCGCAGGGCTTCGCTGACGGCGTCGACGCTGATCAAGCCGTGGGCATCCGGCACCAGGTAAGTCACCGCCACGCCGGCGTCCTGCAATTGCCGCGCGGTATCCAGTGTGGCCTTGTGCTCAATCTGGCTGGTGATGATATGCCCACCCGCCACACCACGGGCCTGGGCCACGCCCTTGAGCGCCAGGTTGTTGGATTCTGTAGCACCGGAGGTCCAGACGATCTGCTCAGGCTGGGCGCCGACCAATTCGGCGACCTGGCGACGCGCCTGTTCAACCGTATGCCGAGCCGCCTGGCCAAACGCATGGGAACTGGACGCAGGGTTACCGAAGTTGGCATTGAAGCCCAGACACTCGACCATCACCTGGATAACCCGCTCATCCACCGGAGTAGTGGCGGCGTAGTCGAAATACAACGGACGTTTATTCATGACGTTAAAAACTCGCAGAGCGTATTCCCGAGAGCAGCGTCTCGGGAGGCATCGACCAGAACAGAGGTCGTCAGGTTTAACCGATCGAGTGCCATTAAAGAAGGACCACTTTGTTTAAATGTGCGTAGGAACGCTCCTGAAATTCAGCTTAACAGGCTGAGGTAGCCCCATGGCAAACAAAAAGCCCGAGGTTCCTTATGGGACGCCTCGGGCTTTTTGCCGCAGGAAGCGGGCTCAACTGGGACGACCATGCAGGACGACGCTGCGCTCGGCGTTCATTTCACCCTGGTGATCAAAGCCGAAGGGTTGTTGTGGCTGGCCAAGCAACGCGGCGCGCTGGCGTTGATAGTCGTCAAACGACAAACCACGGCGGCCCAGGGCCTCCAGGGCCAATTGCCTGGTTTCTTCCGCGGTATAAGGCCGTAGCTCCGGTGACGGCTGAGTCGCACAACCGGCAAGGACAGAGGTGACAAGTAAAAAAGAAACAGCGAGCAAACGGTTCATGGCGGAGGCCCTGCGAAGGTGGTTTCAAGTCAATGAACACAGGCTACTCCCGCCCCTTCGCGGTGAAAAATCACCGTCCGTGATAGTCGCTATCAACCGTCACGGCATACCAGATAGCATCTTCTGCTTATTCACTTAAGACCTATAAATATAGAAATACGCACGTTTACGGAATAACCGTATTCTTCTATACCTACCCCATGAACCAGTCCATGCCGATTCCGACGCTCCATTTCAAACAGAGGTGCCCATGCAGCTTTTGACCCTCCCGCCCTCGCCCGCCCTCGCGACGTCGATCCGCGCCACGGCCCAGGTTTTCGAAGACCCGAAATCCCAGGCGTTGCTCGAGCATATCCGGCAAGTGGCGCCGAGCGAAGCCAGCGTACTGATCATCGGCGAGACCGGCACCGGCAAGGAGCTGGTGGCGCGGCATATCCACAACCTCAGCGCACGGCGCAACCGGCAGTTCGTGGCGGTGAACTGCGGAGCCTTCTCTGAATCCCTGGTGGAGGCCGAGCTGTTCGGCCACGAGAAAGGCGCGTTTACCGGAGCCCTCTGCGCCAAGGCAGGCTGGTTCGAAGAAGCGGACGGCGGCACTTTGTTTCTCGATGAAATCGGTGACTTGCCGATGGCTATCCAGGTCAAGTTGCTGCGGGTGTTGCAGGAGCGTGAAGTGGTGCGCCTGGGTTCGCGCAAGAGTATTCCAATTGATGTGCGGGTCCTGGCCGCCACCAACGTGCAACTGGAAAAGGCCATCAACGCCGGGCACTTCCGCGAAGACCTCTACTACCGCCTCGACGTGGTCAGCCTGGAGCTCAGCCCACTGCGCGAGCGCCCCGGCGATATCCTGCCGTTGACCCGGCACTTTATCGAAACCTATAGCCGGCGCCTGGGCTACGGCCTGGTCACCATCAGCCGCGAAGCCGAGCACAAGCTCCGTAGCTACAGCTGGCCGGGCAATATTCGCGAGCTGGAAAACGTGATTCACCACACCCTGCTGACCTGCCGCAACGGTGTGATCGAGCGCGACGACCTGCGCCTGTCGAACCTGCGTATCGAGCGCCAGGACGACAGCCGGCATGGCGTCGATAACAGCGCAGAAGCCCTGCTGGCACGGGCGTTTCAAAAGCTCTTCGAGGAGCAGGCCGGCGCCCTGCACGAAAAGGTCGAGGACGCATTATTACGCGCCGCTTACCGCTTCAGCCATTACAACCAGGTGCACACCGCCAACCTGCTGGGCTTGAGCCGCAATGTGACGCGCACGCGCCTGATCAAGATCGGCGAGTTGGCGGTGAACAAGCGTCGGCCAGGGGAAAACCTGCAAGGCGAGCGAATGCTGCATCTATCCATTTAGCCTGCAGTGCAACGCGTCATCCTGGCTGCGCTCAAAACTGCGCAGCACCTGGAACGAACCAAAGGTCACGGCCGTGGCCTGGTGAGCACGGATCAGCGTCCAGAAATCCGCATCGCCCTGCTCAAAGCACTTGAAGGCCGCCTCACCGGCCTCGCGGGATTGCCATTGCAGGTAATTGAGCACCCGCCGACCATCATCGCTGACCTGTACGCTGGCGCTCAAAAAGCCGCCATGGCCTTCGGCCAGGCGCTCGCTCTGGGTGGTCAAGGCTGCCACCAGGGCGGATTGCTGACGGGGTTCGATGTGAAATTCGATCAATTGGGTGAAGCTGCGATTTTTCTCTGATACCTGCATGAACACACCCCTTTCTTTGTAGGCAGAATCTTGCGATTCGATGCCACGCAGGGTAAAACCTCTAGTTAAGTCGAGGTCAAGCACTGCTTGGGAGTTTTGCATGCTCAACAAGGAACTCAGCGTCGGTCAGTTGGCGGCCCGCAGCGGGGTGGCGGTCACTGCCCTGCATTTCTACGAAGCCAAGGGGCTGATCAAGAGTAATCGCAATGCCGGTAACCAACGGCGTTATCCACGGGACGTACTGCGGCGGGTGGTGGTGATCAAGATCGCCCAGCGCTTGGGCATTCCACTGGCGACCATTGGCGAAGCATTGCAGACGCTGCCCGATGGGCGCACACCTAACGCTCGCGACTGGGAACGTCTGTCGGCGTTGTGGCGTGAAGACCTGGATGAGCGCATCAACAAGCTGATGCTGCTGCGGGACAAGCTCAATGGCTGCATCGGTTGTGGATGTCTGTCGATGCAGGCGTGCCCGCTGCGCAACCAGGATGACCAGCTGGGTGAGCGCGGCCCCGGTGCCCAGCTGTTGGAGCCCACCCTTGATTCCGACCTGTAGGCCCAATCAATGGTGGGGTGGTGCGGCGTGACCTATAGTGAAAAGGCTGTCACTCCATAACCACAATAAAGGAGAACGTTATGAGCGTTAAACCTATTCCCGACGGTTATCACGGCATTACCCCCTATCTGGGGATCAACGAGGCCGCAAAGGCGATCGAGTTCTATCAGAAGGCCTTCGACGCCACCGTGTCCATGCGCCTGGACATGCCCGACGGCAGGGTCGGCCACGCGGAGCTGCGTATTGGCGAAGCGATGATCATGCTGGGCACCCCCTGCGATGAAACGGCCCTGCGCAACCCGGATACACACCCCAGTGTCGGTTTGCACCTGTATGTCAACGATGTGGATGCACAGTTCAAACAAGCCATTGAGGCAGGCGCCATCGAAGTGTCTGCCCCACAGGACCAGTTCTATGGCGACCGCTCCGCGAGTGTGAAAGATCCGTACGGGCACCTGTGGTTCCTGGCTACACATAAAGAAGACCTGACCGAAGAGCAGATCCGCCAGCGTGCCATGGAGATGTTCAAACCGTAGTGCATTCGAGGTGGGAGGGAGCCCCCTCCCACATTGGATCTCCTCTGTTTGAAGGGCCGGGCTTCTACACACTTCATGAACATCCCCCCCACACTTTTCCCCTTGCCCCAACCGCCGTGTGATTCCAGGATGCAGGTCATCATCACAAGGAGTCATTCCATGTTTGCCGGCTTCGAGAAAGACCAGTGCCACGTCAATGGCGTAGACATAAACTACCGCAGAGGCGGTACAGGCCCCGGCCTGCTTCTGCTCCACGGGCACCCGCAAACCCATGTCATCTGGCATAAAGTCGCCGAGCAATTGGCCGAACACTTCAGCGTGGTGGCTGCCGACCTGCGCGGCTATGGCGACAGCAGCAAACCTGCGGCCAACGAACACCACACCCATTATTCGAAACGGCAAATGGCCCAGGACGGTGTCGAACTGATGCAGGCCCTGGGCTTCGACACGTTCTCGGTGCTGGCCCACGACCGTGGCGCCCGCGTCGCCCATCGCCTGGCCCTGGATCAACCCAAGGTTGTAAAACGCATTGTGCTGCTGGATATCGCGCCAACCCTGGCGATGTACGCCCAGACCGATGAAGCCTTCGCCCGCGCCTACTGGCACTGGTTCTTCCTGATCCGTCCGGCGCCGTTGCCGGAAGCCCTGATCGAAGCCAACCCCGAGTTGTACCTGCGCAGCGTCATGGGCAGCCGCAGCGCCGGGCTTAAGCCATTCACCGACGAAGCCTTCGCCGAGTACCTGCGCTGCCTGACATTGCCCGGCACCGCCACCGGTATCTGCGAGGACTATCGCGCCGCCGCGAGCATCGACCTGGAACATGACCAGGCTGACATCGACGCCGGCCATCATTTGAATCTGCCTCTATTAGTGATATGGGGCGCCGACGGCACCGTCGGCCGCTGTTTCGACCCACTCGGAGAATGGCAGAAAGTCGCCACCAACGTACGTGGCAAGGCGTTGCCGGCCGGGCACTACATAGCAGAAGAGGCCCCGGAGTTATTGCTGGTTGAAGCCCTGCCCTTCCTTCTCGCAGCCAAATAAGCTGTGGACTCCCGTCGTGGCCGCTACCCGAGCACAGCGGCCTCCCCAACCGATGCTATCCTGGCGACTCACCCTCCCACACCTGCCTGCGATGACGAACAAAAAAGCCACCGTGCCCCTGCCCGAAGACCTGCGGGTATTCCTCACCGTTATCCGCAAAGCCGGCTTTGCCGCAGCCGCCGACGAACTGGGCTTGTCCCCAGCCTATGTCAGCAAGCGTATCCAGATCCTCGAAACCACACTGGCCACGCGCCTGCTGCACCGCACCAGCCGACGCATCGCCCTGACCGAAGACGGCGAACGGGTGCAGCGTTGGGCTGTGCGCATCCTCGAAGACTTTCAGCAACTCTCGGATGAACTGTCCGACGCCCATGACAGCCCCCGTGGACACCTGCACTTGTGCAGCAGCTTCGGCTTCGGTCGCAACCATGTGGCCCCGGCCCTGTCAATGCTGGCAGAAAGATACCCAGGACTGGACATCCGCCTGGACCTGTTCGACCGCGTGGTGGATATCGTCAGCGAAGGCTTCGACCTGGAGATTCGGGTGGGCGATGACATCCCCGGCCAGCACATCGGACGGCGCCTGGTGAGCAACCGTCGAGTGCTGTGCGCCGCACCGTCCTACTTGCAACGCCGGGGCACGCCGCGGCAATTGAGCGACTTGGAGCGCCATGACTGCCTGGTGATCAAGGAGCGCGATAATGCCTTCGGCATCTGGAACCTGGAGCGCGATGGCACAGCGCACAGCGTGCGCGTTCGCGGGCCGCTGTCATCCAACAACGGCGAGATCGTGTTGCAGTGGGCACTGGACGGGCGCGGTGTACTGCTGCGCTCGATGTGGGACGTGAAGCCGCTGCTGGAGCAAGGCCAGCTGGTGCAGGTGCTGCACGACTACACCCAAAGCGCCAACGTGTGGGCGGTTTACCCGACACGCCTGGCCTACTCCGGCAAACTGAGGGCTTGTGTGGAGTTTCTACAGGAGCACTTCAAGGGTTTGTCGATCTGACACTCCGGTAGGCAGCGCAGCCCAGCCATATCGTCATGACCACCAACGCGGTCAATGGCAACCCATGAAACAACACGATCACCTGGGCCGGCGTCCACGTCACATAGAACGGCCCGACCACCAGCATGCCCACGCCAAAGCCCGCCATCTGGATCAGGGTCAAGAGGCTGAACAGCGGCAAGCGCAAGCTATCGGGCTCGCTTTGCGCGCGTGAGATCAATGCCACCTCGGACAATCCGTCGCCCAGCCCCGCCCACACCACCAGTAACAATGCCAGCCACAGTTCGGTCTGTTGGAAAGTCAGGATAAAGCCACTGGACATCAACGCCACACCGAGCATGAACAAACGCTCCATGCCTTGGGTTCCACAGCCTTTCAACATCGCGCTGGCGATGCGCGCGCCAATAAACTTGCCACAGGCCCACACGGCCAGCAGATAGCCCATGACCGTCTTGGCCGTGTCCGGGGAAATATACTGCGACAGCACGGGCCAGCCGACGTTATGTGCTGCGCTGCCAAGGGTATCGAGCATGCTGATCAGCAACATGACGGCCAGCACCGGCGCGCCACGCAGCCCCTTGGTCAGCGCCTGCCATTCGGCGGCGAGCCCGCGATGGGCCGCAACGGCCACGCTATACAAGGCACGCAGGGGCAAGACCAGGCAAGCAGCAATCACATAGGTGCCGATATTGACGACAAACACCGCTTCAAATCCACCTGTAGCGATCAGCAAGCCTGCGAGCAAACTGCCAAAGACCGCGCCGGTGGCAGCCGCCGAGGTGATCCATGCGTTGGTATTTACCCGCTGTTCAAGGGCGACCCAGGTGGGCAATTGACTGTTGAGGCCAATGGCGAACAGCGAATTACACAGGCCGAGGCCAAAGGCGATAAAGGGCAACAGCGTGAGTTGATGGGCCGGTAACAACACCAGCAGCGGCGTCAGCAATAATGCCCGCGCCAAATCCAGCCCCGCCAATGTGCCGCGCCCGGCAAACCGACGAAAAAACGGAATGCCAAACAGGCTGGCAACAATGCCGCCGGTGACCCGGCAGGCGAGGAAGATGCTGACAAACACCACGCTCTGACTGAGCCAATACACATAAGTGGACAATGCCACCATGTTGAGGAACGCCCCGAAATCCGACACGCCGCGGGCAAAGATGATCAGGCGTGCGTTGCGGGTCGACAGGGTCGATTGAGGATCAACGTTCAGCACATCCATGTTACGAACTTTCCTTGAGTGAGCCGACGCCCATGTCGGTCCCACTTAAGTCGACGAAGCACCCGGTGTCAACCGAGCCAGGGCTTCGTCGTCAGGTGCTGGCGCTCAAATGCCTTGATCTGCTCGCTGCGCTGCAAGGTGCTGCCAATTGCATCCAGGCCGAATAACAGTGCCGTTTTGCGCAAGGTGTCGATCTGGAAGGGGATCAACTGGCCATCCGCTAGACGAATCTGCTGGGCCTCAAGGTCAATACTGATCTGCGCCTGGTCTGCTTGACTGATGGTTTGCGCAAGCCGGTGCAACACCGCCTGTTCCAGAGTGATCAATAACAGCCCGTTGCGCTGGCAGTTGTCATGAAAAATTCCGGCGAAGCTGCTGCCGATCAAGGCGCGAATGCCCATTTGCTTCAGGCCCCACACCGCATGCTCGCGGCTGGAGCCACAGCCGAAGTTCGGCCCCACTACCATAAAGTTCGCGCCTTGCCAGGCCGGTTGATTGAGCACGAACTCGAGATTTGGTGCACCGGACGGCAAAAAACGCAGGTCAAAAAACAGTCCACGGTCCAGGCCATCGCGGTCGATGCCCTTGAGAAACTGCTTGGGCATGATCACATCGGTATCGATATTGGCCGCCAGCATCGGTGCGGCTTTGCCAGTGACCAGGGTGAAGGGTTGCAGGCTCATGGGCGCTCTCCAAGGTCACGGATATCGGTGAGCCGGCCGGTGATGGCGGCAGCGGCGACCATCGCCGGGCTCATCAAGTGAGTGCGGGCACCCGCGCCCTGGCGGCCTTCGAAATTGCGGTTGGTGCTGGAGGCACAGCGGTCGCCGGGGGCCAATACGTCGTCGTTCATCGCCAGGCACATCGAGCAGCCCGACTGACGCCATTCGAAACCAGCGGCGATAAAGATCGCGGCCAGCCCTTCGGCTTCGGCCTGGTCCCTGACTTGCGTGGAGCCCGGTACGATCATCGCGCGTACATGATCGGCCACCTGTTTACCGCGCACCACGCGGGCGGCGTCGCGCAGGTCTTCGATGCGCGCGTTGGTGCAGGAACCGATAAATGCATGGCTGATGGCGATATCGCTCAGCGGCACGCCCGGTTCCAGGCCCATGTAATCGAGGGCGCGACGCATGCCCTGGCGCAGGATCAGATCGCTGACGTGCTGCGGGTCGGGCACGCGGGCGCCAATGGACGCGGCCTGGTCGGGGCTGGTGCCCCAGGTGACCATGGGTTCCAGGGTGGCGGCATCCAGTTGGACTTCGCGGTCAAACACCGCGCCCTCGTCACTGCGCAGCGTGCGCCATTGACGCAGGGCTTGTTCCCACAGCGCCCCCCGGGGTGCGCGAGGCTTGCCCTTGAGGTAGGTGAACACCTTGTCATCCGGCGCCATGAACGCGCCGCGGGCGCCGGCCTCCACGGCCATATTGCAGATGGTCATGCGCGCTTCGACACTCAGGGCATCAATGGTGGAGCCACGGAACTCGATGGCGTAGCCGGTGGCGCCGGAAGCACCGATCTGGCCGATCAGCGCCATGATCACGTCTTTGGAGGTCAAGCCCGGCGCCAGCTCACCGTCGACGCTGACCCGCAAGGTCTTCAAGCGTTTATAGACCAGGGTCTGGGATGCCAGCAGATGCTCGATTTCCGAGGTGCCGATGCCAAAGCCGAATGCGCCCAAGGCACCGTAAGTGGTGGTGTGGCTGTCACCGGCGGCAATCACCATACCGGGCAGGATAAACCCCTGCTCCGGCGCGATCACGTGTTCGATGCCTTGATGCTTGTCGAGGACATCCAGCAGTTCGATGCCGAAATCCCGGCAGTTTTCTGCAAGATAGGCCACCTGTCGCGCCGCGCCGGCATCCGGCATGGTCGCGACCCGCGTGGGAGTGGTGGGGTTCACATGGTCAACCACCGCCAGCGCCGTGCCGGGGCGCCACACCGTGCGCCCGGCCTCGCGCAAGCCGCTGAACGCCTGAGGGCTGGTGTATTCGTTGATTACCTGGCGGTCTATATAAAGCAGGACATGGCCTTGGTCATCCAGGGCGCACACCGTATGGGAATCGATGTGTTTGTCGTAGAGGGTTCTGGCAGTCATTTTATTGCGGGCTCGCTCGACGGGGTCCGCCCATCCTAGCCAGCCGCCCTGCCCCATCAATGGCGACTGGGTGATCGCATGAAACATGTTTCGTGTTCGATCAACGTTTCCATACCGCCTGAATGTGAACCTGAAACATTTACTTTCATATATGCCTTAGGGATTTCTCATTCTCATCCGTCTTAATTTAGATACAGCCCGTCGCGTCAGCAAAAGCTACGACTGGCCTTTTCCGGGCCTCCATTGCCCCCTCCGATCAAGACCCTCATTAATCATGTCGAAGAAGTCACGCTCCAAACTCTGGTTTCTCGTGCATAGCTGGCTGGCATTGCCCATCTGGTTCTTTGTACTGATCGTCTGCGTTACCGGCACCCTGGCGGTGGTCAGCCAGGAAATCGTCTGGCTGGCCAACCCGGATATCCGTGCGAGCAAGCCGTCGGATGACGCCCAGCCGCTGAGCTTTGGCCAGGTGATCGCCGCCATCAATCGCGATGAACCCGAGGCTATCGTGCAATCCATCAGCCGCCCGGATGAATCGCACTTCGCCTTGAGTGTCGACCTCAGCTACCCGGATGGACGCTCCGTGGAGGTCTACGCCAACCCGTATACCGGAGCGATACAGGGCATCAGCCCGTCGTTCAACTTCCAGCAATTCACCCGTGCCCTGCATGGCTGGTGGCTGGTGCCGTTCACCAACGGCTACAGCTGGGGCTGGTACCTGGTGTCCTTGCTTGGCTTGCCGCTGCTGGCCTCGCTGGTCACCGGCCTGGTGGTGTACAAGCGTTTCTGGAAAGGCTTCTTCAAGCCAACCCTGCGTTTTCGCCACGGTGCGCGCATTTTCTGGGGAGACTTCCACCGCCTCAGCGGTATCTGGTCGATCTGGTTTATCGCGGTCATTTCCATCACCGGCACCTGGTTCCTGATCCAGGCGATCCTGGGTGACAACCAGATTTCCATCTCCAGCGAGCCGGTCGTGCCGGTGATCGCCCGCGAGAAAGTGCCAACCTCTGCACCTGGCGTACCCGCGCCGATGATTGCGCTGGACGACGCAATCAAGATTGCGAGCCAACGCATTCCCGGGCTGGAAGCCTCCTTTTTGGTCCTGCCGTTCAACGCCTACAGTCATTTGCAGATTGGCGGCCGGGGCTGGTACCCACTGATGTTCCAGACCGCACAACTGAACCCCTATGACGGTGAAATCGCCGTCACGAACCTGCTGTCCGACCGTACCGCGCTGGAGTTCGTCACCGAATCCATGCGCCCGCTGCACACTGGTGACTTTGGCGGCTTGTGGATCAAATTGATCTGGGCATTCTTCGGCCTGGTGCTGAGCATGATGGTGCTGAGCGGCTTGCTGATCTGGACCAAGCGCACCGCCCTGGCCACCCTCAACGCCCTCAAGCGCGAAGCCAAGACCCAGCGGCAACCCGCGCCCATCCCGGCCATGCAGGCTGAAACCTCGGAGGCCCAGCGATGAGCAAGGTCGCGACTGTACCGCCATCCCCCCTGCGCGCCTTCTGGCTGAAATGGCGTTTCCACATCAACATCCTGCTGTTGCTCGTGCCACTGGGGTTCATGCCCAAGTACTTCGCCGATGCCGCGCTGTTTCGCGGAGATACCGGTATCGGCGAGCGCGTGGCTGGGCAAGTGCAAGTCGGCCCGTGGAGCCTGACCCTCGCCGAGCTGCGCAATGAAGGCCCACGGCCAGACCCTGCCGGACCGATGAAATTATTCAATGCCGCCCTGTGTGACACCTGCACCAATCAGGTCAAGGCCACCTACCTGCGCATCGGCAAGCCGCGCAGCCTGCGCGCCGCCGGGGTGATCTTCTTTGGTACGCCGTACCGCATGGGCGCCGCCCTTCCGGTGCCGGAACGCACACCGGTAGACGCCGAAGTGTGGGTGACCATGGAAGGTTGGGACGGCAGCATGCACCAGGGTTCCATCCCGCTGAGCCAGGCCTCGCCTGCCACCATTGCCTGGCTGAACAAGCAAGGAGTCAAACCATGACCTTCAAGCGCCTGACCCGCGCCGCACTGTTGCTGTGCGCCGCTTTCAGTACCACCGCCTTTGCCCACAACCCGATGTGCGAATGCAAGGAAATCCCCGGCGAGCAGATCCAGTGCAAGGGCGGCTTTTCCGACGGCAGCGGCGCCCCCGGTGTGACCCTGGATGTGATCGGCTACGACGAGACCATCCTGGTGCCGGGCAAGCTCGGAGAGGATTCAACCCTGACGTTCAAGAAGCCTGCTGCCGAGTTCTATGTGCTGTTTGATGCCGGCCCCGGCCACGTAGTGGAAATCGACCAAGCGGATATCCAGGCGCAATGACTACCACACAGGTTGTACGCCCCGCCGGTGCAGGTCATGAAACCCTCTACGTGCTGTTGCTGTGCCTGATCATCCTGGCGGTGGCGGGTACGGTGGTGGCGCTGCACGGTGAAACCCAGGCAGTCGCGGCAGTGCCAAGCCACCAGCTGGACGCCCGCCGCGACCTGAGCGCCGCCGAACAAGGTATCTATGCCGACCTGCGGGTGACGCTGGATGAAATCCACCTGTTGCAACAGGAGCAAAATGCCCTACCGACACCTGAGCAACTGGCCGAGGAAGGCTTCGCGCCCTTTGCCCAGGATGCCAGTTCGGTCAGCCGTGGCGCCCACCGCTGGCAGCTGTTGGCCCCGGCCGCCTACCTGGGTTTGAGCCAGGTTCCGGCCACCAGCGGTTCGCTGCTGATGCGCGTGCTGGGCAACGAGCCGGATATCTGGCTCAACCGCAGCGCCAACCTCGCCGCCCCCTCCGACCTCACTGACCAGGCGCTGATTGCGGCCGGCTGGCAGCAAGTGGTCGCGCAATTCGATGCCGGCGTCACTCGCCAGCACCGTCACTGAACGAGAAGACCGATTGCCCATGTCTATTTCATCGCCCCTGTTGCGCCTGTTGCTGGTCAGCTTTCTCAGCCTGATACTCGCCCCGCTGGCGAATGCCGATGCGGCAAAGCGCCTGCGTATCGGCATCACCCTGCACCCTTATTACAGTTATGTGGCCAATATCGTCGGCGACAAAGCCGAGGTGGTGCCGCTGATCCCGGCCGGCTTCAACCCCCATGCCTACGAGCCACGCGCCGAAGACATCAAGCGCATCGGCACGCTGGATGTGATCGTGCTCAACGGCGTCGGCCATGACGACTTTGCCGACCGCATGATTGCCACCAGCGAGCGCCCGGACATCCCGGTGATCGAAGCCAACGCCAACGTGCCGCTGCTGGCCGCGACCGGCAATGCCGCACGCGGCGCAGGCAAGGTGGTCAACCCGCACACCTTCCTGTCGATCAGTGCCTCGATAGCCCAGGTCAATAACATCGCCCGCGAGTTGGGCAAGCTCGACCCGGACAACGCCAAGGCCTACACCCAGAACGCCCGCGCCTACGGCAAGCGCCTGCGCCAGATGCGCGCCGACGCCCTGGCCAAGCTGACCAGCGCCCCCAACCCGGACCTGCGCGTAGCAACGGTGCATGCCGCCTACGACTACCTGCTGCGCGAATTCGGCCTGGAAGTCACCGCCGTAGTCGAGCCGGCCCACGGTATCGAACCGAGCCCCAGCCAGTTGAAGAAAACCATCGATGAGCTGCGCGCCCTGGATGTGAAGGTGATCTTCTCGGAGATGGATTTCCCGTCCACCTACGTTGACACCATCCAGCGTGAATCCGGAGTCAAGCTGTACCCGCTGTCGCATATTTCCTATGGCGAATACAGCGCTGAAAAGTACGAAGTGGAAATGACCGGCAACCTCAACACCGTGATCCGTGCGATCCAGGAGTCGGGGGCATGACGGCGGCAGAGCAACTGAACGTAGTCAGCGTCGGTCCGACCCTGGACTTCGACCAGGTATCGCTGACCCTCGGGCGCACCGTGATCCTCGACAGCGTAAGTTTCCAGGTACAGCCGGGCAGCATCCACGCACTGGTAGGTCCCAACGGCGGCGGCAAAAGCTCGCTGATCAAGACCCTGCTGGGGCAGACGCCCCACCAGGGCCGATTGAGCCTGGAGTGGCCGACCACGCCCGGCACCATCGGTTATGTGCCCCAGGCACTGGAGTTTGACCGTGGCTTGCCGATGACCGTGGATGATTTCATGGCCGCCATGTGCCAGCGCCGCCCGGCGTTCCTGGGCCTGTCCAAGCATTACGCCGCCGCCATTGGCGAAGCGCTCGAACGGGTAGGCATGCACGACAAGCGCAAGCGCCGCATGGGCGCGTTGTCCGGTGGCGAACGCCAGCGCGTCCTACTGGCCCAGGGCCTGATCCCGGCGCCGCAATTGCTGGTGTTGGATGAGCCGATGTCGGCCCTCGACGAAGCCGGCATCCAGGTCTTCGAACGCTTGCTCAATGACTGGCGCCTGGCCGGGATCACCGTGCTGTGGATCGAGCACGACCTGGAAGCCGTCGGCCGCCTGGCCGACCATGTCACTGGCCTGAACCGCCGTGTGCTGTTCGACGCCACGCCTAAAGAAGCGCTGACCCCGGACCGCCTGCTGACCCTGTTCTCCACTCACCCTCGGAGCGCGGCGCAATGAGTTATGAAGCCTTTCGCCTGATGGTCCAGGGCTGGGCCTCTTCCGGTTACCTGCCAGAAGCCCTGGCCTACGGGTTTGTGGTCAACGCCCTGCTCGCCGGTTTGCTGATCGGCCCGGTACTGGGCGGCTTGGGTACGCTGGTGGTGGTCAAGCGCTTTGCGTTTTTCTCCGAAGCGGTCGGCCATGCCGCACTGACCGGCGTGGCCGTGGGTATCCTGCTCGGCGAACCCTACACCGGGCCCTATGGCAGCCTGTTCGGCTACTGCCTGCTGTTCGGCATCCTGCTGAACTACCTGCGCAACCGTACCGGCCTGGCGCCGGATACCCTGATCGGCGTGTTCCTGTCGGTGTCCCTGGCACTGGGCGCCAGCCTGCTGCTGATCCTGGCCGGCAAGATCAATGTGCATATCCTGGAGAACGTGCTGTTTGGCTCGGTGCTGACGGTCAATGGCAACGACTTATTGGTATTGGCAATCGTCGGTTCGCTGGTGATGGCCCTGGCGTTGCCGCTGTACAACCGCATCATGCTTGCCAGTTTCAACCCGCAGTTGGCGGCGGTGCGTGGTGTCGCGGTGAAAACCCTGGATTATCTGTTCGTGATTCTGGTGACACTGATCACCGTCGCGGCGGTCAAGGTCATCGGCGCGATCCTGGTCGGTGCGCTGCTGGTGATTCCGGCCGCCGCCGCACGCCTGTTGAGCCAGTCGCTCAAGGGGTTCTTCTGGGTGTCGGTCGTCATCGCCACCGTCAGCACCCTGTTCGGGATCCTGCTGCCGATTATCTTCGACCTGCCGATCCCGTCCGGCGCCGCAATCATCCTGGTTGCCGGTATCGCCTTTGCCTTCGCCGCCATTGCCCGCGGCACCGTGCCCAGCCTCAAAGGGAATCTTGGATAATGCGCCCTGTCTTTCGCCCAATGGCCCTGGCCATCGCTTGCTTGATCAGTACTTCGGCGCTGGCCGCCGTTGATGGTTTCGATCCAAAGGAGTTCAAGGCCAACCACGGCCTCGGCCATGCCGCTCTGACCAAGGCCAAGTCGGTAAAACCGGTCAAGGTCCTGGCCTCGCTGCCCATTACCTACGGCTTGGCCGAAGTGCTGCTCAAAGGCACCGACGTGCAGCTTGAACGTGCGGCCCCCGCCAACCTGCCAGGCTCGCGGCAGGTGTCCTATTTCACCGGCCGCGGTGCTGCGGCACTCAATACCTTGGCACAGGACGCCGACGCCGCCATCGGCCTGCGTTCCCTGTGGGCCGATGACCCGCTGTACCCGGTGGCGCGTCGCAGCAATATCCGTATCGTGGAAGTGGATGCCGCACGCCCGGTAGACGGCGGCTTGCCAGGGATCGCCGTGCAACCCGGCGGCGCCGATGGTTTGAACAGTCAACCCTGGCAATCGAGCAACAATATGGGGCGCATGGCCGATGTGATGGCCGCCGACCTGAGCCGCCTGGCACCGGGCGCCAAACCGAAGATCGACGCCAACCTGGCCGCCCTCAAGCAACGTCTGCTCAAGCTCAACGCCGATAGCGAGGCGCGACTGGCAAAAGCTGACAACCTGAGCGTGGTCAGCTTGAGCGATCACTTTGCCTACTTGGTCAGCAGCTTGAACCTGGAACTGGTCAGCACCGATGCGCGACCCGATGCCGACTGGACGCCTGAGGCGCTGCAGAAACTCAGTACCGACTTGAAGGACAACGATGTGGTGATAGTGCTGCACCACCGTCAACCAAGTGAGACGGTGAAAGCGGCTGTCACTGCCGGCGGCTCCACGCTGCTGGTGTTGAATGTGGACGGTGCCGACCCTGTGACCGAGTTGGAAACCAATGCGGATCAGGTGATCAAGACGCTGACGCCATGACATCCACCCCCACATGAATCGCATCATGACGCCAGAACTCCAGGTCACAATCGATCAGGCGCTGGTGCTGGTCATAGTTGACCCGGGCGATGCGCAAGCCCGGGCTGCCCACCGACACGCGCAACGCGGCGGCGGCCTCCACTGGCAGGGAAGTCGGCACGATTTCAAAGCGCACCCGTCCATAGTGCAAGTCGTACTTGCGCGCATACAGCTCGGTCATCGACTGATTCAAATCACACGCCAGGATCCCCGGAAAATACCGGGGGTTCAGGTAGTGCTCCACGTACAGCACCAGACGCCCGTCGATCCTGCGGCTGCGGCAAATCTGGATCACGCTGGACAGCGCCGGCAATTGCAACCATGCACACACTGCCGCCGACGCCGGTTGCAGCCGCGCTGAAATCACTTCAGTGGAGGCCACACGCCCTTGGTCGCTGACCATCGCGTGAAAGTGGCTGCGTTGCATCAGGTTATAGGCCAGTCGCGGCGGCGAGACGAACCAGCCACGACGCTCTTCGCGATAGATCTGCCCTTGAGCCTCCAGCTGTAACAAGGCTTCCCGCACGGTAATCCGAGTGGTACCAAACAACTCGCTGAGCTTGCGTTCGGCGGGCAACTTGCTGGCTGGCGGCAACAGGCCATGGTCGATCTGCTCTTGCAGCGCCAGGCCAATGGAGGTTACCGCCTTGATTGCCTCATCACGCATCAACGTTACCTATTTGGACTAGACCAGCACCGTTCGGGTGCACAGAACGTGCGCTATCTGGGCTTTTGCTGTCGCGTGCCAGCCTAGGCATTACAGATGACCGACAGATGACAGCGGGCGTAGCCTTTCCTACCACACCCTGCAATACATCGGCCAAGTCCAGGGCCTGCGGGCACTTGGGCATGGTCTACGCTAAGTTTGCGCTGAGCGACATCAGCGCTTTGAAAACGACATCGACATGAAACTGTCATCCATCGGGCCTAGATTGGCTCAGGTATTGCTGACCTAGACCAAACCACCGCTAACGTTCATATAAAACGCCGCGTTGAAAACGCCCAAAGGAGCTTCGGATGAAACAGCTTTTCCTGGCATCACTGTTAGGCTCGACCATTGCCATGTGCACCGCCGCCATGGCCGCTGATACCGATTTGAAAACGCTCGAAGCCGCCGCGAAAGCGGAAGGCGCCATCAACAGCGTCGGCATGCCCGATGACTGGGCCAACTGGAAAGGTACCTGGGCAGACCTGGCCAACACCTATGGCCTCAAGCACATCGACACCGACATGAGTTCGGCCCAGGAAATCGCCAAGTTCAAAGCCGAAAAAGACAACGCCAGTGCCGATATCGGCGACGTTGGCGCGGCCTTTGGCCCCATCGCGGTGAAACAGGAAGTCACCCAGCCGTACAAGCCTTCTACCTGGGCACAGGTGCCGGACTGGGCCAAAGACAAAGACGGTCACTGGGCCCTGGCCTACACAGGCACCATTGCCTTTATCGTCAACAAGAAGCTGCTGCACGGCTCCGAGGTTCCGACCAGTTGGGCTGACCTGCAGACCGGCAAGTACAAGGTGTCGGTAGGTGACGTGAGCACCGCCGCCCAGGCGTCCAACGCGGTACTCGCCGCCGCCATCGCCAACAAGGGCGACGAGAAGAACATTGCCCCGGGCCTGCAATTTTTCACCAAGATCGCCCAGCAAGGTCGCCTCTCGCTGTCCAACCCGACCATCGCCACCATGGAAAAAGGCGAAGTCGAAGTGGGTATCGTCTGGGACTTCAACGGCCTGAGCTACAAGGCCAAGATGGCCAACCCGGATGACTACGTGGTGTTGATCCCCTCGGATGGCTCGGTGAAATCCGGCTACACCACCATCATCAACAAATACGCCAAGCACCCGAACGCCGCGAAGCTGACCCGCGAGTACATCTTCAGCGATGCAGGCCAACTTAACCTGGCGAAGGGCAATGCCCGTCCTATCCGCGCTGAAACCGACCTGAAACTGCCGGCCGACATCGCCAAGAACCTGATCCCGGGCGAGCAATACACCAAGGCCAATCCGCAACCGATCAAGGATGCCGATGCCTGGGAAGCGACCTCCAAGAAGCTGCCGCAGCTGTGGAACGAGCAGGTCATCGTAGAAATGAAGTAAGCCACCAGCCCACTTTGCAGCCCCATGTGGAATGGGGCGTTTGTGGGAGGGGCGGTGCGACGATTCGACTTGCTCCCGATAGCGGTGTGTCATTCAAACAATTCATTGCCTGATCGACTGCTATCGGGAGCAAGCCCCCTCCCACATTTTTGACCTCGTTCCTCCAGGGGAATTTAGCCAAGTCTATTGCTGCGGAGCGCTCTCCCCCATGAAGCACAATGTCATCCTTGTGGTGCTCGACGGCCTGAACTTCGAGGTCGCCAGGCACGCCATGGGGCACTTGCAGGCCTATGTCGGCGCAGGACGCGCAGCCCTCTACACACTGGAATGTGAACTGCCCGCCCTGTCCCGCCCGCTGTATGAATGCATCCTTACCGGCGTGCCGCCAATCGACAGCGGCATCGTTCACAACAACGTCTCGCGCCTGTCCAACCAGCGCAGCGTCTTCCATTACGCCACCGATGCAGGCTTGACTACGGCAGCGGCGGCTTACCATTGGGTCAGTGAGCTGTATAACCGCACGCCCTTTCTCGCCGCCCGAGATCGCCACACCGACGACAAAGCGCTGGCTATCCAGCATGGGCATTTCTACTGGCACGACCATTACCCGGATTCCCACCTGTTCGCCGATGCCGAAAGCCTGCGGCTCAAGCACGCCCCGAACCTGCTGCTCGTGCACCCGATGAACATCGACGACGCCGGCCACAAGCACGGCCTCGACTCCGCGCAATACCGCAACAGCGCACGCTCGGTCGACATCATCCTGGCCGACTATCTGCAAGCCTGGCTCGACGCCGGCTACCAGGTGATGGTTACCGCCGACCACGGCATGAACAACGATCGCTCCCACAATGGCCTATTGCCAGAAGAGCGCGAAGTACCACTGTTTGTACTCGGCGACGGATTCAGCCTGGACAGCAATGCCGCGCCCAAACAGACCGAGTTGTGCGGCACGGTGTGTGAACTGCTCGGCGTACTACACGACAAACCTGTGTGCCGGGAGCTGCTCAAGTGAATTCAATGACCCGCGGCAAATGGCTGGCCCTGCTCTGCCTGGTGCCCTTCGCACTGTTCTTTATCGTGTTCGAGATTGCGCCGCTGGTGTGGGTGCTGATCAACAGCCTGCAGACCGAAGAGTCCGGCTGGGGCCTGGAAAATTTCACCCGCATCTTTACTTCGAAGTTCTACCGGCAGGCGATCCAGTTCAGCCTGGAGATCAGTTTCTACTCCAGCATCTTCGGCATCATCATCGCCATCCTGGGCAGCTACTCCCTGCGCCGGGTGGATTCGCCACTGCGCAACTTCGTCACCGCGTTCGCCAACATGACCAGCAACTTCTCCGGCGTGCCCCTGGCCTTCGCGTTCATCATCCTGCTGGGGTTCAACGGCAGCATCACCATCATGCTCAAGCAGGCCGGGATCATTCAGGACTTCAACCTGTACTCGAAAACCGGCTTGATCATCCTCTATACCTACTTCCAGATTCCCCTCGGCGTGCTCTTGCTCTACCCAGCCTTTGACGCATTGCGCGAAGACTGGCGTGAGTCGGCTGCCCTGCTCGGCGCCAATGGCTGGCAGTTCTGGCGGCATATCGGGTTGCCGGTGCTGACGCCGGCACTGCTGGGCACCTTCGTGATCCTGCTGGCCAATGCCCTGGGCGCCTACGCCACGGTGTATGCCCTGACCACAGGAAACTTCAACGTGCTGCCGATCCGCATTGCCGGCCTGGTCTCCGGCGATGTGTCGCTGGACCCGAACATGGCCAGCGCCCTGGCGGTGGTGCTGGTAGCGCTGATGACGGTGGTCACCGTGGTCCATCAACTGCTGCTCAAGAGGAGCTACCATGTCACGCGCTGATGCCGGCCCGGCCACCCTCTACCATCGGGTAGTGGTGTACCTGTTGTTCCTGATCCTGGTGCTGCCGCTGATTGGCACCTTTGTGTATTCCATTGCCAGCAGTTGGTCAGCCACCATCCTGCCTGCCGGTTTCACGGTGAAATGGTATGTACAGCTGTGGAGCGACCCGCGCTTCCTGATGGCATTCGGGCAATCATTGCTAGTGTGCGTGGGCGCGCTGATTCTCTCAGTGGTGCTGATCCTGCCGCTGCTGTTCGTGGTGCATTACCACTTCCCCAGGCTCGACGCGCTGATGAACATCCTGATCCTGCTGCCCTTTGCGGTGCCGCCGGTGGTGTCGTCGGTGGGCCTGCTACAACTATATGGCTCCGGGCCATTAGCGATGGTGGGCACGCCATGGATCCTGATCGGCTGCTACTTCACCGTGGCGCTGCCGTTCATGTACCGCGCGATCACCAATAACCTGCAGGCCATTAACCTGCGCGACCTGATGGACGCCTCGCAACTGCTCGGCGCCAGCACCTGGCAAGCCGCGATCCTGGTGGTGCTGCCCAACCTGCGCAAGGGCCTGATGGTGGCGCTGCTGTTATCGTTCTCGTTCCTGTTCGGCGAGTTCGTATTCGCCAACATCCTTGTCGGCACCCGCTACGAGACCTTGCAGGTGTACCTCAACAACATGCGCAACAGCAGCGGCCACTTCACCAGCGCCGTGGTGATTTCCTATTTTTTCTTCGTGCTGGTGCTGACCTGGGCCGCCAATATCTTGAACAAGGACAAAAGCCAATGAGCTTCGTCAGCGTCCAACATCTGCAAAAAGGCTACTCCGGTACCCCGGTGTTCAGTGATATCAACTGCGAAATCGCCAAGGGCGAGTTCGTCACCCTGCTCGGCCCGTCCGGTTGCGGCAAGTCCACGCTGCTGCGCTGCATTGCCGGGCTGACCTCGGTGGACAGCGGTAAGATCCTATTGGATGGCCAGGACATCGTGCCCCTGAGCCCGCAGAAACGTCATATCGGCATGGTGTTCCAAAGTTACGCGCTGTTCCCCAATATGACCGTGGAACAGAACGTCGCCTTTGGCCTGCGCATGCAAAAGGTCAACGCCGACGACAGCCACAAGCGTGTGCAGCAAGTGCTGCAACTGGTGGAGCTCAAGGACCTGGCCGGTCGCTATCCGCACCAGATGTCTGGCGGCCAATGCCAGCGTGTGGCCCTCGCCCGCTCCCTGGTGACCCGCCCGCGCCTGCTGTTGCTGGATGAGCCACTGTCGGCGTTGGATGCACGGATTCGCAAGCACTTGCGCGAACAGATCCGCCAGATCCAGCGCGAGCTGGGGCTGACCACGATCTTCGTGACCCATGATCAGGAAGAAGCCCTGACCATGTCTGACCGCATCTTCCTGATGAACCAGGGCAAGATTGTGCAGAGCGGCGATGCCGAGACGCTCTACACTGCGCCGGTGGATGCATTCGCCGCCGGTTTTATCGGCAACTACAACCTGCTGGACGCCGACAAGGCCACTCAACTGCTGCAACGCCCGATCAACAGCCGTATTGCCATTCGCCCGGAAGCCATCGAGCTGAGCCGCAATGGCGAACTGGATGCGCTGGTGCGTAGCCACAGCCTGTTGGGCAACGTGATCCGCTACCGCATCGAAGCCCGCGGTGTAGAGCTGGTGGTGGACGTGCTCAACCGCTCGGCCGACGACCTGCACCCGGACGGCCAGCGCCTGGCACTTTCCATCGACCCCAGCGCCCTGTGTGAAGTAGCCTGACAGGCAGCGACCTATTGAGAGAGAACATGACGGATGGCATTGGTAATTTTTGATCTGGACGACACCCTGATCCACGGCGACTGCGCCACCCTGTGGAGCGAACAGATGGGCCGCCTGGGCTGGGTCGACCCTGAGTCGTTCATGCGCAGGAACAACGAATTGATGGACGCCTACAGCCGTGGCGAGTTGCGCATGGAAGACTTCATGGACTTCAGCCTGGAGCCGATGATCGGCCGCACCCCGGAAGAGATCGATCATCTGGTGGAGCCCTGGGTCGAAGACGTGATTGAGCCGCTGATCTACAGCGACGCCACCAAGACCATCGCCCGCCACCGTGCGAATGGTGACCGGATCCTGGTGATTTCCGCATCGGGCACTCACTTGGTCACGCCGATTGCGGCGCGCATCGGTATTGACGAAGTGCTGGGGATTAACCTGGACGTCGGCCACGGCGTGTACAGCGGCCGTACCGTGGGTGTACTGACTTACCGCGAAGGCAAGATCACGCGCTTGCTGGAATGGCTGGAGCAGGAAGGGGAAACCCTGGAGGGCGCGTATTTCTACTCGGATTCGCGCAATGACCTGCCGCTTTTGCTCAAGGTCGACCACCCGCAGGTAGTGAACCCGGACCCGGTGTTGCGCACCCACGCCGAACAGGCCGGCTGGCCGATCCATCATTGGGTCTGAACTGTTCGATATATACATGTGGGAGGGGGCTTGCTCCCTCCCACATGGGTCGCATGACAACTCGGGAATATTCAGCGCGATGAGTACCCGCGGCCATCACGTCAACACGAACTCGCCCTACATTGCATGTAGGACCAAGCTCTTACACCACTCGACATGCCCCTCAACGCCTTGCAATGCTCTCACTGTGCCTCCATAGTGAGTCTGGACTGAGCCCGTAGCAGTAGTGCCGGGCTTTTTGCATTATGCGACCGGACCATATGGAACCGGCTCCCTCAAAGACGGCCTAATATGCGTTATCAATTGCCCCCGCGTCGAATCAGCATGAAGCATCTGTTCCCCAGCACCGCCTTAGCTTTTTTCATTGGTCTCGGCTTCGCGTCGATGTCGACCAATACGTTCGCAGCCAACAGCTGGGACAATCTTCAGCCTGATCGCGATGAGGTGATTGCCAGCCTCAACGTCGTCGAGTTGCTCAAGCGCCACCACTACAGCAAGCCGCCGCTGGACGACGCTCGCTCGGTGATCATCTACGACAGCTACCTCAAGCTGCTGGATCCGTCGCGCAGCTACTTCCTGGCCAGCGATATCGCTGAGTTCGACAAATGGAAGACGCAATTCGACGACTTCCTCAAGAGTGGCGACCTGCAGCCCGGTTTCACCATCTACAAGCGTTACCTGGACCGCGTCAAGGCGCGTCTGGACTTCGCCTTGGGTGAGCTGGACAAAGGCATCGACAAGCTCGACTTCACCCAGAAGGAAACCCTTCTGGTGGATCGCAAGGACGCTCCGTGGCTGACCAGCACCGCAGCCCTCGACGACCTTTGGCGCAAACGCGTCAAGGACGAAGTGCTGCGCCTGAAGATCGCCGGCAAAGAGCCCAAGGCCATTCAGGAGCTGTTGACCAAGCGCTACAAGAATCAGTTGGCGCGCCTGGACCAGACCCGTGCCGAAGATATCTTCCAGGCTTACATCAACACCTTTGCGATGTCCTACGACCCGCACACCAATTATCTGTCGCCAGATAACGCGGAAAATTTCGATATCAACATGAGTCTGTCCCTGGAAGGCATCGGTGCCGTCCTGCAAAGCGACAACGACCAGGTCAAGATCGTACGTCTGGTGCCGGCAGGTCCGGCGGACAAAACCAAACAGGTCGCCCCGGCGGACAAGATCATCGGCGTGGCCCAGGCTGACAAAGAGATGGTCGATGTGGTCGGCTGGCGCCTGGACGAAGTGGTCAAGCTGATCCGTGGACCGAAAGGCAGCGTAGTGCGCCTGGAAGTTATTCCGCACACCAATGCACCGAACGACCAGACCAGCAAGATCGTGTCCATCACCCGTGAAGCGGTGAAGCTCGAAGACCAGGCCGTGCAGAAGAAAGTCCTCAACCTCAAGCAGGATGGCAAGGACTACAAGCTGGGCGTGATTGAAATCCCGGCCTTCTACCTGGACTTCAAGGCCTTCCGTGCAGGTGATCCGGATTACAAGTCCACCACCCGCGACGTGAAGAAAATCCTCACGGAATTGCAGAAAGACAAAGTCGACGGCGTAGTCATCGACCTGCGCAACAACGGCGGCGGCTCCCTGCAGGAGGCCACCGAGCTGACCAGCCTGTTTATCGACAAGGGCCCGACCGTGTTGGTGCGCAACGCTGACGGCCGCGTCGACGTGCTGGAAGACGAGAACCCGGGCGCCTTCTACAAGGGGCCGATGGCGTTGCTGGTCAACCGTCTCTCGGCCTCGGCCTCGGAGATTTTCGCCGGCGCCATGCAGGACTATCACCGTGCGTTGATCATCGGCGGCCAGACCTTCGGCAAAGGCACCGTGCAAACCATCCAGCCGCTGAACCATGGCGAGCTCAAACTGACCCTGGCCAAGTTCTACCGCGTATCCGGGCAGAGCACCCAGCACCAGGGCGTGCTGCCGGATATCGATTTCCCGTCGATCATCGACACCAAGGAAATCGGCGAAAGCGCCCTGCCTGAAGCCATGCCGTGGGACACCATCCGCCCTGCGATCAAGCCGGCGTCGGACCCTTTCAAGCCGTTCCTGGCGCAGTTGAAGGCTGACCACGACACCCGCTCCGCCAAGGATGCCGAGTTCGTGTTTATCCGTGACAAGCTGGCCCTGGCCAAGAAGCTGATGGAAGAGAAAACCGTCAGCCTCAACGAAGCGGATCGTCGTGCACAGCACTCCAGCATCGAAAACCAGCAACTGGTGCTGGAAAACACCCGCCGCAAGGCCAAAGGTGAAGATCCGCTCAAAGAGCTGAAGAAAGAAGATGAAGACGCACTGCCGGCCGAAGCCGATAAAACCAAGCCGGAAGATGACGCCTACTTGGCCGAAACCGGCCGGATCCTGCTCGATTACCTGAAAATCACCAAGCAGGTGGCCAAGCAGTAAATGATGGCAATTTAATGTGAGCGCTCCATGGAGTGTCATCATATAGACATCATTCTGTCGTGAAATGAAAGGACCGCAGGCTTTATGCCTGCGGTCCTTTTTTTTCGATCGAGATCGCTATGACCATGACCGAACAGCTGAATGCATTGGGCTCAATCCTGGCTCAACGCAGTCTGCACAGCCTGTTCCAACCGATCATTTGCCTGTCGCAGCGGCGAATTCTCGGTTACGAAGCCCTCAGCCGCGGCCCGTCCAACAGCCCCCTGCACTCCCCCGTCGCGCTATTCTGCGTGGCCCGCCAGGCCGGGCGCCTGAGCGAGCTGGAAATGGCGTGTCGGGAGAGTGCATGCCGGCGTTTCAGTGATCAGAAACTGCCGGGCAAGCTGTTTCTCAATGTCTCGCCGGAATCCTTGATGGAGACTGCGCATCAGCCGGGGCGCACCCTGCAACTGCTGCGCGACTTCGGTATTGCGCCCAGTCAGGTGGTGATCGAACTCACCGAGCAGACGCCCACCGATGATTTCGCCCTGCTGCAAACCGCCCTGCACCATTACCGCGACATGGGCTTTGCCATAGCCCTTGATGACCTGGGTGCCGGTTATTCCAGCCTGCGATTGTGGTCGGAGCTACGTCCGGACTACGTGAAGATCGATCGGCACTTTATCGACGGCATTCACCAGGACGCGCTCAAGCGCGAATTTGTCGGCTCGATTCTGCAGATCGCCAGGGCATCCCGCGCCCAAGTGATTGCCGAGGGGATCGAACGACCGGAGGAACTGGCAGTGTTGACCGAGATGGGTGTCGACTTGATCCAGGGTTACCTGCTCTGCCGCCCGCAGGAGCATCCGCCTCAGGAAGCGCGCCTGATGCTGCCCAAACTCGATAACGCCGCCACTGCCCTCAATGACGAAGGCAGTGACCTCAGTGCCCTGCTCAATGAGCAACCAGCGGTGGATCAAGAGACTGCCACGGCCCAAGTACTCGAATCGTTCCGTCGCCAGGCCAACCTCAATTCGCTGGCGGTGCTGGATGGCTGCGGTCGCCCCGTCGGTATTGTGCATCGGCATTCGTTGTCGGACGCGCTGCTCAAGCCGTTCGCAACGGATCTATTCGCGCGCAAACCCATCAGCCGCTTGATGAGCAGTGACTTCCTGGCGGTGGAGTTGAGCCAGTCCTTGCAACAGGTCAGTCGATTGCTGACCAGTCGCGCGCGACAGCGCATCGAAGAAGATTTCATCATCACCTTGAACGGCGATTACCTGGGCTTGGGCCGGGTCATCGATGTGCTCAAGTTGATCACCGAACTGAAAATCCAGCAGGCACGTTACGCCAACCCATTGACCTTGCTACCCGGCAACGTGCCGATCCAGCAGTGCCTGACACGACTATTGCAACAACAGCGCGAGTCGGTGATCTGCTATGTGGATATCGACAGTTTCAAGCCGTTCAACGACATCTACGGCTACGGGCGTGGAGATGAAGTGCTGCTATGTCTGGCGCAGTGCCTGAACGACCGGGTTGACCCTAGCCGCGACTTTGTCGGGCATATCGGTGGGGATGATTTTCTGCTGGTGCTGGGCCCGCAAGACTGGCGCAAGCGGCTTAACCAGTTGCTGGATGACTTCCACACCCAATGTCGACGCTTTTACCGCCCCGAGCACGTTGATGCTGGCTGCTTTGTCGCACTCAACCGCCAGGGCGTGCGCCAGGAGTTCGCCCTGCTGTCGCTGTCCATTGGCGTGGTGCATCTGTACCCACAAGCCTGTGAGCGGCTCGATGCCAGCCAGCTGGCGGAGTTGGCCTCACAAGCAAAACACCATGCCAAGGATGTGGCGGGCTACAGCATCCATGTGATCGACAGCATGGACAGAGTCCCCCAGGCGCTTTAGGCCTCGGCAGATTCCGGGTACTCGTACTCGAACACCCGCACCACTTCCGAAGCATGCCAGGACGCAGCGGCCACGCCATCAGACGGCCCGCTGAAACGCCCCAGCCGCTCCACACACTCAAAGAAACCGGTGCGCGGCAGGCGGCTGGCACCCTGGCTTATCACCAGTGAACTGCGCAGCGGCTGCTCGGCTTTGGCATCCAGCGCCGCCAGGTGTTCCAGGGCGGCGGCCAGGGTCTGCATGGCCGGGGTCGGGAACTGCAGGCGCTCCAGCAGCGCCCGGTACGTCAGCAAATGGCGCTGGCGACGTGCCTGGTCCAGTTCATTGAGTAATCCATCCCAGTGCTGACGGCTGATACGTAGGCTCAAGACTCATCCCTCCAACCTGCAACGCCCAATTCCCAAGCCAGGCTGCGGCGAATGGCGGCATCCGGCTGGCGTTCACCACTTTCAATCAATCCAAGATACGAGGGGCTGATCCCCACCGTGCGTGCCAAGGCCTCGATCGCCAGGCCCTTGGCTTCACGCAGGCCGCGCAGGTCTGCTAGCGGGCGCAGGTCCTGATCGGTGACGATGGGGGCGACAGGTGAAGGAGCGAGTGTAGGTTGCTGCTGACCGGCAGCTTTTAGCAGCGCCTGGTACTGGTCCCATGGCAACACCGCATACTCGGGTTCGCCATTGCGTGAAATGATCTGGATATCCATGACTGCCCCGTAGGATAAAAACACTTACTAAGTAAGTTCTTTCCTTAGAAGTGTAATCCTAACAGCCACAAAGGTCGTAGGGGATACCCAGCATCATTAGTTTTTTTGCGGGTTTTCCTGGGCCAGCAGTTCAGGCGTTGCAGGCAGGCGCTCAACCACCGCCAGTTTTTCCGGACGTTGCCCGTCGCGCCAGGCGCGAAAGGCGCTCAGTTCGCCGCTCAGGGTCTTCATGACCCATGCCAGCACGGCGATGTCGTCGAGCATGCCGAACATGGGGATAAAGTCCGGGATCGCATCAATCGGGCTGAGGAAGTACATCAGCCCCGCCACCACCGAGATCAGCGCCTTGGGGCTGATCGCCCTGTATTCGCCGCGCCAGTAAGCCAGGCACAGGGCCTGGAGCAATTTGAGATCATCCTTGAGCTGGCCCAGCCGGTTGCCTTGGCTTGAGCCTTTGGCCGCGACGGCAAACAGCAGGGTCGGTAAGCGCCCCCGACCAAGCAGACGAGCCGCCATAGGCAGGAAACGGGTGAAATTGAAGGGTGGTTTCATCGGTCACTCCAGTTCCAGGCGATATAAAAGGTTATCCACACAAATTGTGGATAACCTTGTGAACAGAGCCTGTTTTATCGGCTGAAAGCCACGCTCTACAAGGCTCGCAGTCAGATCGGGCGTTTTTTGCGCACATAAAAAAAACCCAAGATTTCATTGACTTGGCATGCGCGTGCGGCTACCCGTGCTCGAGTCTTATATCAGACTGTTTCCGCTGCCGTGGGTTCTATCGGATTTCACTGTAGGGCAAGCTTGCCCGCCACACTTAGCTCTGCGGCAACAAAACTGAACCGGCAGAAACAACAACGCCCCGTCGAGACGGGGCGTTGTCTGTTCAGGCGCCGATTACTTTTTGGCGGCTGGTGCAGCAGGTGCTTCAGCAGCGTCTGCCTTGGCTGGGTCCTTGATGGCCAGCAGTTCCAGGTCGAATACCAGCACGGAATTGGCTGGAATCGCCGGGCTCGGGCTCTGGGCGCCGTAAGCCAGGTCAGACGGGATGTACAGCTCGACCTTCTCGCCAACGTGCATCAGTTGCAGGCCTTCGACCCAACCCGGGATCACGCCGCTGACCGGCAGGTCAATCGGGCTACCGCGATCCACGGAGCTGTCAAAGGTGGTGCCGTTGGTGAGCTTGCCGGTGTAGTGCACAGTCACTACGTCGGTTGGCTTGGGCTGGGCGCCGTCGGCCTTCTTGACGATCTTGTACTGCAGGCCGGAAGCGGTGGTGACGACGCCGTCTTTCTTGGCGTTGTCTTCGAGGAATTTCTTGCCGGCGGCTGCCGACTCTTCGCTCATCTTGGTCATGCGTTCTTCGGCACGCTTTTGCAGTGCGGCAAACGCCTCGACCAATTCGTCGTCCTTGAGCTTCTGTTCTTTCTTGCCGACGGCATCTTCAATGCCCTGGGCCACAGCCTTGGAGTCCAGGTCGTCCATGCCTTCCTGGGCAAGGCTCTTGCCCATGTTCAGGCCGATGCCATAGGAAGCTTTCTGCGCCGGGGTTTTCAGCTCTACGCTGGTCTGCGAATCACAACCCGCAAGTACCAGGCTAACCAGGGCCACCGCCGCCGCCAACCGATGCTGTTTCATGCTATTTCCTTGTTCATGCGCCAAAAGGGCATTTGAATAAAGTCGCGAGCTTATCAGGCGGCCACGACCAATGGCTACCGGCATGTGAGCAGGAAACTTCCGATAAGTTCACGTGTTTAAAAGCATTTTCATTCATTATGGAGCACCGCGACGGATCGTGGGGCCGCCTGCAACCAGACTACTGGCTACTTGCCGCACCTGTGGTGTAGTGGCATAACGATGCGATAACTCGACAAGGATAGTTATCTTGCGCATTTTTTCCCGTGTTTTACTCCTGATACTCATCGCCCTCGGCCTGATCCTGGCCGTGGTGCTCTATTACACCATTAACCCCAAGCTGCCGGACTACGTGCCAGTGCAGCAGGTGCACTATCAGGATCAATGGAGTGCCGCTGACCGCCAGGTCTATTACTTCACGCCCCAGGGCACCCAGGTAAAAGGCCTGCACTACGACTGGTTCACCGCACTGGAGTTGCCGTTCTCCGAGCAACGCTTTGCCGCGCCGCAGTACCTGGCGCGCTTCGGCTTCCTGGTCGACCCCAAGCAGCTTCCCACCACACAGAACCCAGGCAACCTGCCAGTGGGTTTCGCCCGACACCAGAACGCCGACAGCAAGGTTCAGTACCTGGACATCACCTGCGCCGCCTGCCACACCGGCGAACTGCACTTCAAAGGCCAGGCCCTGCGCATCGACGGTGGCTCTGCGCAACATGTATTACCCTCCAGCGTCCCTACCTTGCGCGGCGGCAGTTTCGGCCAGGCGCTGGTCGCCAGCCTTGCCGCTACCTATTACAACCCGTGGAAGTTCGAGCGCTTCGCCCGCAAAGTCTTGGGTGACCGGTACGATGCCCAGCACGACCAACTGCGCAAGGACTTCAAGCAATCGCTGGACCAGTTCCTCAAGGTCGCCTGGAATGACACCCATCGCGGCCTCTACCCCACCGAAGAAGGTCCCGGCCGCACTGACGCCTTTGGGCGCATCGCCAATGCAAGCTTTGGCGACGCCATTTCCCCAGGCAATTACCGCATCGCCGACGCGCCTGTGGACTACCCGCAGTTGTGGGATATCTGGACCTTCGACTGGGTGCAATGGAACGGCTCGGCCCAGCAACCCATGGCGCGCAATATCGGTGAAGCCCTTGGCGTCGGTGCGACCCTGGCATTCTTCGACAGTGCTGGCCAACCGCTCCAGGGCGATGCCCGCTACCCGTCGAGCGTGCGGGTGCGCGACTTGCACCTGATCGAAGAAACCCTGCAACGGCTCAAGCCGCCAACCTGGCCGGAAGACTTGTTCGGCGCCATCGACAAACCCCTCGCCGCCCAGGGCCGTGCACTCTTCGCCGAAAATTGCGCTGGCTGCCACGTACCGACTGTTACCGAGGAAAACGGGCGCCCAGTACAGCAATTGAAAATGCTGCCTGTGGACTACATCGGCACCGACCCCGGCACCGCCAGCAACATTGCCGACCAGCGCTACGACCTCAGTGCCCTGCAATGGGACCCGGCCGAACTGGCCCAGCTGGATGTCCAATTGCACCCCACGCCTACCGCGCCGCTGGACCTGAAAAACATGTCCGTGGCCCAGGGCCTGGCCTACGTCACTGCCTTTGTCGAAGAACATGCCTACCGCGCTGCCGGCGTGACCCCAACGGAGCGCCCACAACTGGACGGATTCGGCCTGCCCATCGGCGTACGTGAATTACGTGCCTACAAAGCGCGGCCACTGGCAGGCGTATGGGCCACCCCGCCGTTCCTGCACAACGGCTCGGTGCCGACGATCTACCAACTACTGTCGCCCCAGGACGAACGCAGCACCACCTTCTACAAGGGCACCTTCAATTACGACCCTCGCCACCTGGGCTTTGAAAGCGCCGCCTTCAAGAATGCCTTCCTGTTCGATACCCGGATCACCGGTAACCACAACAGCGGCCACGAATTCCGTGCAGGTGCGCGCGGCAATGGCGTCATCGGTCGTGGCTTGTTGCCGCAGGAACGCTGGGCGCTGCTCGAATACCTCAAAGTGCTGGGCGGCCCGCTGGAGCATCAACTGCCATGATTATCCGATCGCAAAACAAGGACCGTTCCATGCTCGCTCGTTTGTGGCTGCGCCTTGGCGCCTTTCTCGGCAAAACCCTGCTGTGGCTGCTGGGCCTGGGCTTGCTGGGGTGGCTACTGGCGACCCTCTGGTTCGCCTGGCGCCACAGCGGCCCGGTGTCACCGGATGAGCAGATCCCACCGGGTGAAGCGGCCATGACCCAAGGCATCATCCAGACCGCAGTCCGCATCGTCGACCAGCATCGCGAAGGCACCCGATACCTGCGCGATGCCCACGCCAAGGCCCATGGCTGCGTGAAAGCCGAAGTCAGTGTGCTGGCCGATCTCGACCCAGCATTGCGCCAGGGAGTGTTCGCCGAACCGGGCAAGACTTGGGAGGCGACCATGCGCCTGTCCAACGGCAACGCCTACCCGCAGTTCGACAGCATCCGCGACGCCCGCGGCATGGCGATCAAGCTGCTGGATGTGCCCGGCAAACAGCTGATGGCCGACCAGCAAACACGCACGGAGCAGGATTTCGTGATGTTCAGTCATCCGAATTTCTTTGTCAGCGATGTAGCGGAATATGCGCAGAACATCGGCGCGCAGGCGGACGGCAAGAAGGTCCTGGCATTCTTCCCCAAGCTCGACCCGCGCAGCTGGCAAGTGCGCCACCTGTTTATTGCCCTGGCCACCCTGGCGCCCGCACCCGCCAGCCCGACGCAGACCACCTACTTCTCCGTTTCGCCCTACAAGTTCGGTGCGGCCAACGCCAAGTTCCGCGTCGCGCCAGACCCGCAAAGCTGCCCGGACTATGTGCTGCCCAAACAGAATCAGGCCCTGCCGAACTTCCTGCGCAGCGCCCTCACACAACAACTGTCCACCGACCGTGTAGCGGCGTGCTTCGTCCTGCAGATCCAGCGGCAGAACCCGCAAAAGTTCATGCCCATCGAAGACACCAGCATCGAATGGAAGGAAAGTGACGCAGCCTATGAAACCGTGGCGAAGGTCAGAATCCCCGCCCAGGACTTCGACACGCCCGCGCAGAACCTGGCCTGCGACAACCAGTCGTTCAATCCGTGGTTCGGTCTAGAAGCACACCGCCCTATTGGCGGCATCAACCGGTTGCGCAAGGCGGTGTATGAAGCGGTCAGCGATTACCGGCACAGCCGCAACGCGCCATAGATCAACCGGGGAAAGCAGGAAATAGACGCCCGGCGACAAAGTCCACGAACACGCGGATTTTTGGTGACAAATGCCGGCTTGACGGCCACAGCGCCCAGAATTGCCCCTGGTCGCTGCACTGGTCGTCCAGCTCACTTTCCAGCCGTCCTTGGGCCAAGGCCTCGCGCGCCAGGAAGTCCGGAACAAAGGCGATGCCGTGGCCATCAATCGCGGCCGAAAGTATGGCTTCCATGTTGTTCAAGGTCATTACGCCAGGCAGGCGCAATTGGGTAAACGCAGGGTTGGCAGATAAGGTCCAGTCCATGAGTTTACCGGTGGTGGCAAATCGATACAGCAGGCATTCGTGCTGCTCAAGATCAGCCACCACCTGCGGCCTACCCTTGCGCTGGAAATAACCCGGCGACGCACACAGCAAGAACCTGAAGGGCCCCAGCCTGCGCGACATCAATGTCGAGTCGGCCAGGGCGCCACTGCGAATCACCACGTCAAAGCCCTCCTCGATCACATCCACCAACAGATCATTGAAATCCAACTCCAATTCGATGTCTGGATAGGCGTCGCGAAACGCCTGCATGTGCGGCATGAGGAAGCGATAGCCAATGGTCGGCAGGCTCACACGCAAGCGGCCACGAGGTTGCTGCACGCTGTCACTGAGCATGGCGCGAGCGTCTTGCAGATCGTCGAGAATTTTGCGACAGCGCTCATAGAACAACTGTCCTTCGGCAGTAAGGCTGACTTTGCGCGTGCTGCGGTGCAGCAACCGTACATTCAGCGAAGCCTCAAGCTTGGCGACATTTTTGCCGACTGCCGACGCGGAAATACCAAGGCCACGGGCCGCCCCAATGAAGCTGAGCGCTTCGGCCGTTTTTACGAACGAAATAACACCGCTAAGGCTGTCCACAGGCCAATTGCATCCTTTTTATCCATTATCATCGGAATATAAGCCTGTTTATTCATGATTACATCCTCAATAGAGTGACTGTTACCTTTCCAAGGACAACAGACATGATCACCTCTATACGACCAGCGCGGGTGACCCTCGCCGCGATTTGCCTCGCAGCGCTGGTGCTGCCCTTAAGCTTCACCGGCGGAGCAGTGGCTACGCCATCCATTGGCCGGGCATTTGCAGCCACACCCACGCAACTGGCCTGGGTCACCAACGCCTTCATGCTCAGTTTCGGCAGCCTGTTGATGGCAGCGGGCACATTCGCTGACCTATACGGACGCAAGCGTTTGTTTATCAGTGGCATGAGCGTTTTTGCAGGCGCCTCCCTACTGCTGGCTGGAGCGCCCGACCTCGTTTGGCTGGACCTGCTTCGCGGCGTGCAAGGTATCGCCGCGGCTGCGGCGTTGGCCAGCGGTTCGGCGGCACTCGCACAAGAATTCGAAGGCCATGCCCGCACCCAGGCGTTCAGCTTGCTGGGCACCACGTTCGGCGTTGGCCTGGCATTCGGCCCGCTCTTGTCAGGACTGCTGATAGAGACGCTGGGCTGGCGCGGGATCTTTCTTTTCACTGGCCTGCTGGCGGTCGTCTCATTGGTGTTCGCCGTGCCAAACATGCGTGAAAGCCGCAACCCCCAAGCCCAACGGCTGGATACGCTGGGGGTAATGACGTTTTCCGGTTTGCTGATCGCTTTCACAACGGCAGTGATTCTGGCCCCGTGGTATGGCTGGGACAATTGGACGATACACACACTGCTGGGCGTATCAATCGTGTGTGCCATGGCGTTTGTCCTCGTGGAAACGCGCACGCAACAGCCCATGCTGGAACTGCGAATGTTTCGGCTCCCACGCTTCGTGGGCGTGCAGATCCTGCCGATTGGTACCTGTTACTGCTACATCGTGCTGATCGTGTTGCTGCCAATTCGTCTGATTGGCGTTGAGGGCGCCAGCCCGTTCCAAGCGGGGATAACAATGCTGGCACTGACTGCGCCGATGCTGATTGTGCCGCTTATTGCCGCGTCGCTGACCCGCTGGCTGCACGCCGGCTCACTGTGCGCCCTCGGCTTTGTAATGGCAGCGGTAGGCCTTGCCTGGATGAGCAACGTCAACACCCATGGGCAGCTCATCGCCGCCATGCTACTGACAGGTGCGGGTACTGCAATCCCTTGGGGCTTGATGGATGGCATGGCGATAAGCGTGGCACCAAAGGAGCGAGCCGGCATGGCGGCGGGGGTTTTCAACACTACACGCGTTGCCAGTGAGGGCGTGGCGCTCGCCATTACCATGGCGGTGTTAAGTGCACTGGTGGCCCGCCACTTGAGCGCGGGCACCACGGCCAGCGCTGCCTCGAACATCGCGCAACACCTGGTGATAGGCGATCTGCAACATGTAGGCCAGATCCCACTCGCGCAATTGCGCACAGCCTACGCTTCGGGATTCAATACTTTATTGCAGCTATTGGCGGCGTTCACCTTGATCACTGCCGTAATCGTTTATCTTTTTCTTGGCAGGCAACCTGCAGCAGCGGCCGCCGCACATAAAGAATGCGTAACAAGCAGCCGGGCGCCGTAAGCATTGCGTCAGCTCTATTGAGCGGCCTTCAGCCCGTCTCTACCGTGATGACCTATCCCATCATTGTGTAGGAAGCCACCGTGGAAAGCTCAACCCTCGGCATGATCGTACTGACCATAATCGCCGTGTTTGGCACGGCATCCTTCTGCTTCGAGCACCTGGCAAGGCGCCCGCGGCGCAAGAAAAAAGCTGAATAAACAAATCACAGACGAAAAAAAACCCGCTCAATGAGCGGGCTTTCTGTGGCGACCTGGCGTTCAGTGTTCCAAGTTGCCGAATATGGCGCAGCGGACGGGACTCGAACCCGCGACCCCCGGCGTGACAGGCCGGTATTCTAACCGACTGAACTACCGCTGCGCGTAACACTTGAAGCGAATGGTGGGTGATGACGGGATCGAACCGCCGACCCTCTGCTTGTAAGGCAGATGCTCTCCCAGCTGAGCTAATCACCCTTCGTTTCGGTGTGGGCGGCATCATACACCAAAAATCCGCAATGTCTTGATTTAAATGCACTTTATTTTAAATATTTTCTTGACCCAAGGTTAACCCGAATAAAAACGGGCTTCTGCTCCTGTAAACGCGAGTCTATTGCGTTTACCCAGCGCTTGGCTGCACAATTAAAAACCATTCTCAATAACGCCCGAGCCACGCCTATGCCTGTGGGTGAACCGCCATTCCAACGGGAAATTACCCAGCTCTACAGCGAGCATCATGGCTGGCTGCTCACCTGGCTGCGGCGCAAGCTGGGTTGCCGGCAGAACGCCGCCGACTTGGCGCAGGATACCTTTGCACGCATCTTGAACGCGCGTGAAACCGTGGCCAGCATTCGCGAACCCCGGGCTTACTTGAGCACCACCGCCAGGCGCCTGCTTATCGACCAAGCGCGACGCAGACAGATTGAACAAGCTTATCTGCAGGAATTGGCCCTCACGGTGGACGCGCTCGAAGGTGTTCAATCCCCAGAGCAAATCCACACAACGCTCGAGGCCCTTGAGCAGATTGCGTTTATCCTGGAAGGCATGCACGAATATTCACGCCAGGCTTTTGTGCTGTATTACCTCGAAGAATTGACCCAACAGCAAATCGCCCGGCAGCTCAAATTGTCAGAGCGTACTGTGCGCAAATACCTGATCAAGGCGCTCATGCATTGCAGCCACAGTATGGACACCTGATTGAACATGCCCGACCCACAACAAAAAATCGAAGAGCAGGCCGCCGACTGGCTGCTGCGCCTGCACGAGGGCGAACTGAACGACACCCAGCGACTGGCATTTGAACGCTGGAAACAGCAAAGCCCGTATCACGCTGCAACCGCCGCTCGCATGGAGGCCGCCGTGGCCCATATGCAGGCACTGCACGACAAGAAAGCACCGTCCCGAGCGGCGTTGAACGCAGCCTTCGCCCCATCCGAGAAGCGACGCGGCAAAAACACCCTACGGGCACTGTTATTGGTGTGCGGCCTGGCGATTCCAACGACGGCAATGCTCGTCAGCCCTTATCCGCAGCAGTGGCTGGCCGATATACGCAACGGTCCGGACCAATGGCAAACCCTGCAACTGGCCGACGGCTCAACCTTGACTCTCAACGGTATCAGCGCGGCAAACCTGTATTTCGATGGCAAACAGCGCCGCGTCGAACTGCTGCAAGGCGAAATCCTGGTGCAGGTGGCCCACGACAACACTCGACCGTTTATCGTGCAAACCCCTCAAGGTACGCTGCGCGCACTAGGCACGCGATTTGTGGTCAAGCGTGCGGGTGAGGTCACCGTTCTGAGCATGCTCGAGTCCCGGGTAGCCGCACATAGTGCGAACGGCCAACAGACACTGGAGGTCGACGCGGGCTCGCAGGCCACAATGCGCTCGAACGAGGTGCGCCTGGCCGGCCCCATCGATCCAGCGAGCATTAATGAAGCCTGGCGCCGCCATCAATTGGTAGTTGAGAACCGCCCCTTGCCCGAGGTGCTGGATGAAATTGCCAGGCATCGCGCCGGCCGCGTGCAATTTGATCGCCATGCGCTGCAATCCCTTCGCGTATCTGCCGTGATCCCGCTGGATAACAGCGACCACGCCTTGAAACTGCTGGCGCAAACACTGCCGATCCGGATACAGGCCTTCACCCCATGGCTGGTCGTGGTAAGCCCTCTAGACAAGAGCCAATGAATAATTATTCGCATTTGCTTCCGGTTTTTAAGAAGCTGCCCGTCAAGGAGGGTAATTGAACCCATAAAGGACTGCATTCACCATGTACGCCCCCTCCCACCTGCGTGGACGCTTTCGGCTATTGAAATGCGCACCGCTATCCTTGGCCATACTCACCACTTGCACACTCAATACCAGCCTGGTCCAGGCGGAGGCAGCCAGCATCGCCGCCCAGGCTTATGACATTCCTGCCGGGCCGCTGGGCAGTTCGCTCAACCGCTTTGCCCAGCAGGCCGGAGTCGCTATCGTGTTCCAGTCCCACGAACTGGAAGGTGTCAAGGGCCCAGGCCTGAAAGGCGACTACGGGGTTCAGGATGGCTTCGACAGGTTGTTGCGAGGCAGTGGTTATCGTGCGGTAAAAGGCGATCGGGGCTATGCGCTGCAACCTGCCCCCGTTGCGGGCAACGACACACTGGAGCTGAGCCCCACCGAAGTCAGCGCCAACCAACTCGGCAACGTCACCGAAGGCACCGGCTCCTACACGCCCGGCACGATCGCGACTTCCACGCGGCTGGTGCTGACCCCCAAGCAAACCCCGCAGTCGGTATCAGTGGTTACTCGCCAGCACATGGACGACTTCGGCCTGAACAACGTTGACGATGTGATGCGTCACACGCCAGGCATCACCGTTTCAGCCTTCGACAGCGAGCGCAGCAACTACTACGCCCGGGGCTTTTCGATCAATAACTTCCAGTACGATGGCATCCCGTCCACCGCGCGCAACGTCGCGTACTCGGCGGGCAACACCTTGAGCGACATGGCGATCTACGACCGCGTCGAAGTGCTCAAGGGTGCCACCGGCCTGCTCACTGGCGCAGGCTCATTGGGTGCAACGATCAACCTGGTGCGCAAGAAACCTACAGCGGATTTTCAGGGGCACGCCACCCTCGGCGCCGGGTCCTGGGACAATTACCGCAGCGAGCTGGATGTCAGCGGCCCGATGACTGAGAGCGGCAATGTGCGTGGTCGGGCAGTGGCCGCCTACCAGGACAAGCACTCATTCATGGACCACTACTCACGCCAAAGCCCGACGTACTACGGCATCATGGAGTTCGACCTGTCACCCGATACCCTGCTGACCGTAGGCGGCGACTATCAGGACACCTTGCCACGGGGCTCATCATGGTCAGGCAGCTTCCCGCTGATCAACTCCAAAGGCGACCGTAACAGCGTCAAGCGCTCGTTCAATAACGCCGCCGACTGGAGCAGCTGGGAACAATACACCCGCACCGTATTTGCCATGCTCGAGCACGATCTGGGCAATGGCTGGGTCAGCAAATTGCAACTGGACCACAAGATCAACGGCTACCACGCCCTGATGGGCTCGATCCAGGGCAACTACCCGAACCAGGACGGCACCGCCCAACTGACTTCGGGCAAGTACACCGGGGAAACCGTCAGCGATTCTGCCGACCTGTACGTGAGCGGTCCGTTCAGCTTGGGCGGGCGCGAACACGAACTGGTACTGGGCGGCTCCATCAGCGCCTCAGAATGGAAAGGCAAAGGCTACTGGAACCTCTCACCCAATATCGTCGACTTCAACAACTGGCACGGTCACGCAGCCATACCGGATTGGGGCAAGGCCCAATTGTTGATCGATGACACCGTGCGACAGACCGGCGCGTATGTGACCACACGCCTGAATCTCGCCGACGACCTCAAGCTGCTGATGGGTGGGCGCGTGGTCAACTACCAAGTCACAGGCTATAACCCCAACTACCGCGAGTCCGGACGGTTCGTACCCTACATCGGCGCGGTCTACGACTTGAACGACACCTACGCGGTCTACGCCAGCTACACCGATATCTTCATGCCACAAGAGAATTACAACCGCGATCGCGACAACAAACTGCTTGAACCGGATGAGGGCCAGAACTGGGAACTGGGCGTAAAAGCCGAGTTCCTCGACGGGCGTGTCAACGCCAGCGCGGCCTACTTTGAAATCCATGAATCCAACCGCGCACTCTCGGATGACGAGTACAACAACCAGACGCCGACCCCGAGCAACTACGCCTATAAAAGCAGCAAGGCCGTCACCAAAGGTTATGAGCTGGAAATGTCCGGCGAGATTGCCCCCGGCTGGCAACTCCAGGCTGGCTATACCCACAAGGTCGTGCGCGACGACAAGGACGTGAAGATCTCCACGTTCGAACCCGAAGACCAGGTCAAGCTGTACACCACCTACAAACTCAAGGGCCACCTGGACAAGCTGACCGTTGGCGGTGGCGTGCGCTGGCAGAGCGTCGGCTGGCAGGACATCTACAACGACCCCCACAAGCAATACGAAGAGTTCTCCCAGGACGCCTATTGGCTGGTCGACGTGATGACACGCTACCAGGTCAGCAAGAACCTGTCGGCGACGCTGAACGTCAACAACCTGTTCGACAAGCACTATTACACCAACATCGGCTTCTATAACTCCGCCGCCTATGGCGAGCCTCGTAACTTCATGGTCACCACTCGCTGGGATTTCTAAAGCCTCATAAAAAAGCCGCCGATCATCAAAAATGATCGGCGGCGGCGTTCCCGGTTATTTGCAAAAACCCAGACAGCAAAAAGCCCGCTCAATGAGCGGGCTTTTTGTGGAAACCTGGCGTTCAGCATTCCAGGTTACCGAATATGGCGCAGCGGACGGGACTCGAACCCGCGACCCCCGGCGTGACAGGCCGGTATTCTAACCGACTGAACTACCGCTGCGCGTAACACATGAAGCGAATGGTGGGTGATGACGGGATCGAACCGCCGACCCTCTGCTTGTAAGGCAGATGCTCTCCCAGCTGAGCTAATCACCCTTCGTTTCGGTGTGGCGCGCATTCTACGGAGCGACCCTAAGTCTGGCAAGCACTTTCTTAAATCTTTTTTTTCAGCCCTTCCAATGGCTTAGGCAGGGTTGGCCTGGGGCGTGATCAAGAGAATAATGCCCCCCTTTGTATAGAGGAGAGACTCACCCCATGTGGTTCAAGAACCTGCTTATCTATCGCCTGACCCAAGATCTGCCTGTTGATGCCGAGGCGTTGGAAGCGGCCATGGCCACCAAGCTGGCGCGCCCTTGTGCAAGCCAGGAGTTGACCACTTATGGTTTCGTCGCACCTTTCGGTAAAGGTGAAGATGCTCCCCTGGTTCACGTCAGCGGCGACTTCCTGCTGATCGCAGCGCGCAAGGAAGAACGCATCCTGCCGGGTAGCGTGGTGCGTGATGCACTCAAAGAGAAAGTCGAAGAGATCGAAGCCGAGCAGATGCGCAAGGTCTATAAGAAGGAGCGCGACCAGATCAAGGATGAAATCATCCAGGCCTTCCTGCCCCGCGCCTTTATCCGTCGCTCGTCGACCTTCGCCGCCATCGCGCCGAAACAGGGCCTGATCCTGGTCAACTCGGCCAGCCCCAAGCGCGCCGAAGACTTGCTGTCGACCCTGCGTGAAGTGATCGGCACCCTGCCAGTCCGTCCGCTGACAGTGAAAACCGCACCGACTGCCATCATGACCGACTGGGTCACCACCCAGAAACCGGCCGACGACTTCTTTGTCCTCGACGAATGCGAACTGCGCGACACCCACGAAGACGGCGGTATCGTGCGCTGCAAACGCCAGGACCTGACCGGCGAAGAGATCCAGCTGCACCTGACCACCGGCAAGGTCGTGACTCAATTGTCCCTGGCATGGCAGGACAAACTGTCCTTCATGCTCGACGACAAGATGACCGTCAAGCGCCTGAAATTCGAAGACCTGCTGCAAGACCAGGCGGAACAGGACGGCGGCGACGAAGCCTTGGGCCAACTGGATGCCAGCTTTACCTTGATGATGCTGACCTTCGGTGAGTTCCTGCCGGCGCTGGTTGAAGCGTTGGGTGGTGAGGAAACCCCACAGGGCATCTAAGCCATGTGAAGATCAAAATGTGGGAGGGGGCTTGCTCTCGATGGCGGTATGTCAGCCAATAGATGTGTAGCTGACCCACCGCTATCGGGAGCAAGCCCCCTCCCACATTTGATCGCATTGCCAACTAAAAAAACTAACAAAAAGGATGCCCCCATGCGTGCACTCGCCGCCTTGAGCCGCTTCATCGGCAATACCTTCGCCTACTGGGTGTTGATATTTGCCGTATTGGCCTTCCTGGAACCCGGTTGGTTCATCGGCCTCAAAGGCGCCATCGTCCCCCTGCTGGGCCTGGTGATGTTCGGCATGGGGTTGACCTTGAAACTCGAAGACTTCGCCGAAGTCGCGCGCCATCCGTGGCGCGTGGCCTTGGGCGTGGTCGCGCATTTTGTGATCATGCCCGGCGTGGCATGGTTGCTGTGCCAGATGTTCCATCTGCCGGCGGAAATTGCCGTCGGCGTGATCCTGGTGGGCTGTTGCCCAAGCGGCACCTCGTCCAACGTCATGACGTGGCTGGCCCGGGGCGACCTGGCATTGTCGGTGGCCATTGCCGCTGTCACCACCCTCCTCGCCCCGCTGCTCACCCCGGCATTGATCTGGCTGCTGGCCTCGGCCTGGCTGCCGGTATCGTTCATGGAGCTGTTCTGGTCGATCCTGCAAGTAGTGCTGTTGCCGATTGTGCTTGGCGTAGTCGCGCAACGCGTACTGGGTGAGCGGGTTCGTCATGCGGTGGACGTGCTGCCCCTGGTATCGGTGGTCAGCATTGTGATTATCGTTGCCGCGGTGGTTGCCGCAAGCCAACAGAAGATTGCCGAGTCGGGCCTGCTGATCATGGCCGTGGTGATGCTGCACAACAGCTTCGGTTACCTGCTGGGCTATTTCACCGGGCGCTTGTTCAAGTTGCCCTTGGCGCAACGCAAGTCGTTGGCCCTGGAAGTGGGCATGCAGAACTCCGGGCTGGGTGCCGCGTTGGCCAGTGCGCACTTTTCGCCGCTGGCGGCAGTGCCAAGTGCGTTGTTCAGTGTCTGGCACAATATTTCCGGAGCACTGCTGTCGACCTACTTCCGCCGCATGAGCGAAAAGGAAGACCGCCGCGCACTGGAAAGCGCGCCGTAACTTGATCGTCTGATCCGATTTCGGCACTCTACCAAGCTTCGCGGGGACGACCTCGCGACGCTATCAAGCGCTTACCCAGGGGACGACCCCACTTTGTAGAAGCGAGGTCATCATGTCCTGGATCATTCTGTTTTTTGCCGGGTTGTTTGAAGTCGGCTGGGCCGTGGGTTTGAAGTACACCGACGGTTTCAGCAAGCCACTGCCCACCGCCCTGACAATTGCCGCCATGGCGGTCAGCCTGGGGCTGTTGGGGCTGGCCATGAAGGAGTTGCCGCTGGGCACTGCCTATGCGATCTGGACCGGCGTGGGTGCGGTAGGTACCGTGATCGCCGGGATTATCCTGTTTGGCGAATCCATGGCGCTGTTTCGATTGGCCAGTGTGGCGTTGATTATCTGCGGGCTCATTGGGCTCAAGATCAGCACTTAGACCGCTACCACCATCGAGGGCAAGCCCCCACTTTTTGATTTGTGAACACATTCAGAATGTGGGAGGGGGCTTGCCCCCGATAAGGCCGCCCCCACCAATCTATAGCTACCTGACACTCCCCCGCAAACCGCCCACCGCCGCCTGCAACTGCACAGGCGTTGCCGCCTCCACGGCAATTGGCTCACCCGCCACCAACACCACCCGCGACCAAATCCGATGGAAAAAGCCCTTGTGCGGATCGCGACTGAAAAAACTTCCCCAAAGCCCCTGCAACGCCATCGGAATCACCGGCACCGGTGTTTCCTCCAGAATCCGCGTCACGCCACCGCGAAACTCATTCATCTCGCCATCGGCCGTCAACTTGCCTTCCGGGAAGATGCACACCAACTCGCCATCCTGCAGGTACTGGGCAATCCGCGAAAACGCCTTTTCATAGATCTGGATATCTTCATGCCGCCCGGCAATCGGAATCGCGCCGGCGGTGCGGAAGATAAAGTTGAGCACCGGCAAACGATAGATCTTGTAGTACATGACAAAGCGAATCGGCCGACGCACCGCGCCACCGATCAACAGCGCATCGACGAACGACACGTGGTTGCACACCAGCAGAGCCGCACCCTCATCTGGAATTTGCTCCAGGTTGCGATGCTCCACGCGGTACATGGAGTGGCTGAGCAGCCAGATCATGAAGCGCATGGTGAACTCAGGGACGATCTTGAAGATGTAGGTGTTGACCGCGATGTTGAGCAACGACACCACCAGGAACAGCTCGGGGATCGACAGCTTGGCCACGCTCAGCAGCAGGATCGAGACGATGGCCGAGACCACCATGAACAGCGCGTTGAGGATATTGTTGGCCGCGATCACCCGCGCCCGTTCGTTCTCAGCGGTGCGCGACTGGATCAGCGCATACAGCGGCACGATATAGAAACCACCGAACACACCGAGGCCAAGGATATCGAACAACACCCACCAGGCCTGGCCGTAACTGAGTACCGCAAGCCAATCATTGGCCTGGACGTTCTGTGGGAAGCCCCCCGAGTGCCACCACAGCAACAGGCCGAACACCGTCAGGCCGAAGGAGCCGAACGGCACCAGGCCGATCTCCACCTTACGCCCGGAGAGTTTTTCGCAGAGCATCGACCCCAGGGCGATGCCCACTGAGAACACGGTGAGGATCAAGGTCACCACGGTTTCGTCGCCGTACAACCATTCCTTGGCGTAGGCCGGGATCTGCGTGAGGTAGATCGCGCCGACAAACCAGAACCAAGAGTTGCCGACGATCGAGCGCGACACCGCTGGCGTCTGCCCCAGGCCCATGCGCAACGTCGCCCAGGACTGGGTGAAGATATTCCAGTTCAGGCGCAGTTGCGGCGTCGAAGCCGCCGCCCGCGGAATGCTGCGGCTGGCCAGGTAGCCCAGCACCGCCACGCCGACTATGGCCACCGCCACTACCGGGGCGTAATGGGTGGAAGACATCATGATCCCGGCGCCAATGGTGCCGGCCAGGATCGCCAGGAACGTGCCCATTTCCACCAGGCCGTTGCCGCCCACCAGCTCATCGTCGTGCAGGGCCTGGGGCATGATCGAGTACTTCACCGGCCCGAACAGCGCCGAATGGGTGCCCATGGCAAACAGTGCCAGCAGCATCAGCTCCAGATGATTGGTCAAAAATCCCGTCGCGCCCACGGCCATGATCACGATCTCACCGACCTTGATCGCACGGATCAAGGCGTCCTTGTTGAATTTCTCGCCAAATTGCCCGGCCAATGCCGAGAACAGGAAGAACGGCAGGATGAACAATAAAGCGCACAGGTTGACCCAGATAGAGCGGTCGCCCTCGATGCTGAGCTTGTAGAGAATCGCCAGGATCAGCGATTGCTTGAAGATGTTGTCGTTGAACGCGCCCAGCAGCTGGGTGATGAAAAACGGCAAGAAACGCCGTGTGCGCAGCAAAGTGAATTGCGAGGGGTGGCTCATCGTCCGTGTTCCTGCGTGGCCTGTTATTGATCAGGCCACGACTTTACCTAATCCCGCCTACTTATTCCCTAACCCTGCAATGCATGGCGAAACAAAAAGCTCGCCTTTATACGCGCCCTGCACCGTGCGCTTGGCCACGATCAGCCACATCAGCGCCAGCGCCGCCACCAGCACACTGCCCAATACGCTGAAGAACCCCAGCTGCAGCACGTTCGCCAATTTCAACGTGGCCAGGGCATACACCCCCAGCGGAAAGGTAAAACCCCACCAACCCAGGTTGAACGGGATACCGGCGCGCAGGTAACGCAGGGTGATCAGCACCGCGATCAACATCCACCACAGGCCGAAGCCCCACAAGGTGACGCCTGCGATCAGGCCCAGGCCATGGGCCATTTCACCGACACTCGCCAGGCCATTGGCAGCGAAGATCGCCGGCGCATCGCTACCGAGCAGTAACATGCCCAGGGCACCCGTACCGATAGGGCCCAGGGCCAGCCAGCTCGACGCCGCCATATTGGCGTGAGGCAACTTATGCAAGGCCATGCGCAACATCAGGATGGTCAGGATGCTGAACGCCACTGGCAGCGAGAACGCCCACAGCACGTAGCTGGTCACCAGCATCATCAGTTGCGCATGGGCGTCGACCAAGTGCGGGGCCAGCAAGCCACCGCTGGCCGCCGCTACTTCGGCAGCCACCACGGGCAACAACCAGACCGCGGTCATCTGATCAATGCTGTGCTCCTGGCGAGTGAACATCATGAACGGGATCAGCACGCCACAGGCCAGGGACATGGCGACGTCCAACCACCACAGGGCCTCAGCCAACGGGATCACATCACCACCCCAACGCGGCAGGCCGAACAGCAACAAACCGTTAAGAATGGTCGCCAGGCCCATAGGAATGGTGCCGAAGAACATCGAGACTGTGGAGTGCCCGAAAATCCGCCGTGCCTCGTGAAAAAACATCACCCAACGGGCGGCATACAACACGCTGAACAGCATGAACAGTCCGATGGTGAACACCCAAAGACCCTCTGCCACAGCGTGCAAGCCTGGCAGGCTGACAGGCAGTTGGGCCAATGCCAGCGCCAGCACCCCGGTGCCCATGGTGGCGGCGAACCAGTTCGGAGTGAACTGGCGAATCACTTCCCGCGGACGGGCCAGGTGACTTAAAGGTTTGTAGCGGTTGATAGTCGAGCAGGTCATGGCGTTAATCCTCTTCCTCGCATGAGGTTGAAGCCATGATAGAACCCGTTCGAATATCTATATAACGGGTAATATCTCTAACTATTATCTATTTTGCAGATATAGACTTTATGCGGCGGCTCTGCCTCGTGAAGCATCCTGCAACAGCAGCCCGGCGAATGCGCCGAGGGCCAGCAGGATAAGCATCACACCGTAGCCATCCGTAGTAGCGACAAGGCCAAACACTCGACTCAGGTTACCCGCCAACAACGCCGGCACACAGAACGCCAGGTAGCTCAATACATAGAACGCTGACATCAGGCCGGCCCGCTCATGAGGCAACGCCAAGCCGACAATACTGCGCACACTGCCCATGAAGCCGCCGCCGAAACCAAAGCCGGCAATCACACTGGCGACAAAGAACAGCCACAGGCTGGCGGTCTGCACGGCAACCAGCAGCAGCCCTACACCCACCGCCAGCAGCAGCGCCGACAGGCGCATGACCTTGTCGGCCGCACGGTTGCGCAGGCTGTAGATCATCACCGCGCCACTCAGGGTCACTACCGCCACCAGGCCACCGCCGATCAAATGCGAGCTCGACCCCGTCGCAGCCCGCACCAGCGACGGCGCCAGGGAGGACACGAACCCACCCAGCGCCCACACCGCCACATTCAGCGGCATCGCCAACCACAAGGCCCGGCGCGCTTGGGGCGGCACGTGCAGGGTTGGCGCCAGGGACTTCAAGGCCCCCGGTATCCGGCTGACGGTTTCAGGCAGACGCCACAGGTACAGGGCCTGCAGCACCATCAAGCCCAGCAGGGTGAAATAGACCAATTGGGTCGGTCGCGGCGCGTACTCCACCAGCAAGCCGCTGCCCAGGCCACCACAGGCCATGCCGAGCATCGGCGCGAGGCTGTTGAGCATCGGGCCACGCACGCGGTCGGTGTCGAGCAATGTCGCGCTCAACACCGCTGTGGCAGTCCCGGTCGCAAAGCCCTGCAATGCGCGAGCGGCAAGCAGGCAGGCGGTGCTGTCAGCGTTGATAAACAGCAGCATCGCCATGATATTCAGCAGCAGCGCGGCGAAGATCACCGGCTTGCGCCCCAGGTAATCCGAGAGCGACCCCACGGTCAGCAACGCCGCCAACAGGCTCACGGCATAAACGCCGAAAATGGCCGTGAGCATTGCGGCCGAAAAATGCAGGTTTTCCTGGTACACCTGATACAACGGTGTCGGCGCACTGGACGCGGCGAGGAAGGTCAACACGGTGATCACCAGGAACGCCAGGCTGGAACGGTGAGAAATGTTGCTGGACATGGGCACGCTCCGTTAAAGCTAATATTTTGCTTTTGCAGAGTGTGCTACCCGTCGGCGCTTAAAGCAAATTCTTTGTGTTAAGGTTTTAAGCATGGCGATTAAAGAAGGCCTCCGCCCGGGGGGCCGTAGTGCCCGGGTACAAGAATCCGTTCATTCGGCAGTGCGCGAATTGCTCGAAGCCCATGAGCGATCCAGTATTACTGTGCCGATGATTGCGGCGCACGCAGGCGTTACGCCCTCGACCATCTACCGGCGCTGGGGCGACCTTTCCGTGTTGCTCGCCGATGTAGCCCTGGCGCGCCTGCGCCCGGACAGCGAGCCGGCAAACACCGGCAGCCTGCGCGGCGATCTGCAGGCCTGGGCTGAGCAATACCTGGATGAAATGAGTACGGACGTAGGGCGCAATATGATGCGCGACGTGCAAAGCAGCGTGACGCCTGGGTATTGCGTAAGCATTCTGGGCGGGCAATTGCAGGCGATCGTCGATCGTTATCCGCAAGAGACGGCGCCGAGTGTGGACCGCTTGATCAACCTGCTCGCGGCGCCGACGGTGTTCCGTATTCTATTTTCGGCGCAGCCTTTGGCGGTTGAAGAGCTGCATGCCCTGATAGAACTGGCCCTGAAGGCCTGAAGGCCATACACCAAACCAAATGTGGGAGGGGGCTTGCTCCCGATAGCTGTGGATCAGTCAGTACAAGGTGTCTGACAGACCGCTATCGGGAGCGAGCCCCCTCCCACATTTTTTACCGCGTTGAATCGCTATTTAAGTACGCATCCCACGCCCACTCACCAGCAACCGCGCACAGCCGACATACAGCACCACGGTCGCCACGACCATGAAGGTGATCGCCACGCTGATCTTGATGTCCGACACGCCCAGAATGCCGTAGCGAAAGGCGTTGACCATATGCAGCACAGGGTTGGCCAGGGACACGGTCTGCCAGAACGGCGGCAGCAAGGTAATGGAGTAGAACACCCCGCCCAGGTAGGTCAGCGGCGTCAGCACGAAGGTCGGAATGATCGAGATATCATCGAAGTTGCGTGCGAAAACGGCGTTGATAAACCCCAGCAGCGAGAAGATCGTCGCCGTGAGCACTACCACCAGGATGGTGACGCCAAGGTGATGCACCTGCAGGTGGGTGAAGAACAGCGACAGCAGCGTCACGATCACACCCACCATCAGGCCACGCAGCACGCCGCCCAGGGTGTAGCCGATCAGGATCGTGTGGGGCGACACTGGCGAAACCATGAGTTCCTCGATGGAGCGCTGGAACTTGCTGCCGAAGAAACTGGAGACCACGTTGCCGTAGGAGTTGGTGATCACCGACATCATGATCAGGCCCGGCACGATGTACTCCATGTAGGTAAACCCACCCATGTCACCGATCTGCCGGCCGATCAGGTTACCGAAGATCACAAAGTACAGGACCATGGTGATTGCCGGCGGCAGCAGGGTCTGCGGCCAGATCCGGGTAAAGCGCTTCACTTCGCGATAGACAATGGTTTGCAGCGCGACGAGGTTGGGTTGTAGTTCGGAACTCATACCGCCACCTTCGCCAGATTTTTCTCCACCAGGGACACGAACAACTCCTCAAGGCGATTGGTTTTATTACGCAGGCTCAACACTTCGATGTTCAGGGTCGCCAACTGGGTGAACAGCGCGGTGATGCCCATGGCCTTGTCCACCTGCACTTCCAGGGTGTGGCTGTCGACCAGGCGGCTTGGATAACCCACCAGTTGCGGTGCCACCGCCAGGTTGTTCTTCAGGTCGAGCAGGAAGGTTTCCACATGCAACTGACCCAGCAGGTTGCGCATGCTGGTGTTCTCGACAATGGTGCCGTGGTCGATGATGCCGATGTTGCGGCACAGCTGCTCAGCCTCTTCCAGGTAGTGGGTGGTGAGGATGATGGTGATGCCCTTCTCGTTCAGCTCGGTGAGGAAGGTCCACATTGAGCGGCGCAGTTCAATGTCCACGCCCGCGGTAGGTTCGTCGAGGATCAACAGGCGCGGCTCATGCACCAGGGCGCGGGCAATCATCAGGCGGCGCTTCATACCACCGGACAGCGAACGTGAAGGTACATCGCGCTTGTCCCACAGGCCCAGTTGGGTCAGGTACTGCTCGGCGCGCTCCTTGGCGATTTTCGCCGGGATGCCGTAGTAGCCAGCCTGGGTCACGACAATATCGAAGGTCTTTTCGAACTGGTTGAAGTTGAATTCCTGGGGCACCACGCCAATGGAACGCTTGAGCGCCGCCGGGGATTTATCCAAGTCATGCCCGAAGATATTCACCGTGCCGCTGGTCTTGTTGACCAGGGTCGAGAGGATGCCGATGGTGGTGGATTTGCCGGCACCGTTGGGGCCGAGCAAGGCGAAGAAATCACCTTCGGCAACATCCAGATCGATACCACTCAGGGCCTGGAAACCGTTGCCGTAGGTTTTGGTTAGCTGCCGGATGGACAGAGCGGAACTCATATCGGGATACGCACCAAAGAAGGGAATAGAAACAATAGATGAGGGCACACCGCCGGTAGTTCAACCGGCGGTGCAGTGCGAGCATGGTGCGTGCCCATGCCGCACAAGTACAGTCACCCGTATTAATAGTGTGTATTAAGTCAACGCGGTCATCACCGCTTTGCGATAGGCCGGCCGCTGTTGAAGGCGTTGGTACCAGGCCTCTAGATTGGGCATTGCAGGGCGTTCGATAGGCATCTCGAACCAGGCGTAGATAAAGCTGCCCAGGGGGATATCACCCATGCCGATCTCATTGCCCGACAGGTAAGGTTGCTCGGCAAGGGCCTGGTCGACAGTCTTGAGCACCTCGATGCAGGCTTGGCGCCCGGCATGGATGTTGTCCCAATTCTGCTTCTCTGCCGGGGTGCGCAGCACGCCCCAGAACACCGTCTTGAAGGGTTCGGCGAAGGTGGAGGTGGTCCAGTCCATCCACTTTTCCGCGTTGGCGCGGGCCTTCAGGTCGCTCGGGTACCATGTCGAAGCCTGCTTGGCACACAGATAACGCACGATGGTGTTGGACTCCCACAACACAAAGTCGCCATCCTCGATCATCGGCACCCGGCCATTTGGGTTCAGGGCCCGGTACTGCGGAGTGTCGACCACACCGAAAGCCCCGCCCGCATCAATTGCCTCATAGTCCAGGCCGAGCTCCTCGGCGCACCACAGTGCTTTCCTGACGTTTGACGAATTTTTACGACCCCAGATTTTCAGCATGACCGCGCCTTCTTGTTGATGAACTTGGCAGGATGAAGGCAGCAGCATACGCCGGTTCAGGCGCGGCTTGAATCGCTGCGCATATCGCCCATCAGGATCGGTGCATCGTCGGTAAACAGGTGCGGGTAACACTGCTGGATATGGGCGAAGAAAAATGCCTCGGGCACATCGGCAAATTGCCCGTGGTCCACCAGATACTCCATCGAGCGCTGACCCTGGCGGTTGAAGGCGTGAAAGACGCTGTCGTGAAGGCCATCGAATTCCAGCGGTGGCACGTCGAACACCTCGCACAGTTGCTGGTTGAACGCAGGAGTCGCCTTGACCCAGCGGCCGTTCAGGCAGAGCTCGGTATAACCATGCATGGCGAACACGTCACTTTTGAGCAGGGCGAGCAGGCGTGGGGTGGACAGGTGATTGCGCACATCCGCCAAGCCGATTCGCGCAGGGATACCGCAGTGGCGGGCGCAGGCAGCGAGCAAGGTGGCCTTGGGCACGCAATAGCTTTCACCGGCAGCCAGGGCGAAGCTGGCGTTCAAGGTGCCGGGGTCACGGCTGAAGGTGTAGGGGTTGTAGCGAATCGCCTCACGCACGGCGTAGTAGAGACTGACTGCCTGGTCACTTAAATCCGCATGGGTTCCGCGATGTTTTTCGGCGAACTCCACCACTGCAGGGTGGTCACTATCGATGAAGCGGCTGGGACTCAAGTATGCGTTCATAAGCTTGATCTCCAAAGGAAGCCTCGAGTCTAACGACAGGCTTGCCACAAGAGATAACGACGATTCGGCCAAATGTCGGCGCCTGCGGATGGGTAGTCGAGTACAACTTGTAACACCCTGATCACCCGGCTTGATCGGATGCCGACTAAGCTCCCTGGTGGTTTCGCCCCTGGTTTCACGGAGGATTGCATATGCTGTTGTTGTGGATACTGGTGCTGGTGGTCGGCATTGCCTACCTGGCACACCGCCGTACCGCCCCCCTGCCCGCCCTGGGCGTGGTCGCCGTCTACCTGCTGGCGATGGGCGCCTGGAGCCACGCACCGGGTTGGCTGCTGCTGATCTTCTGGGTGCTGATCGCCGTGGTCGCCGTGCCATTGCTGTTGCCCGACCTGCGCCGCCAATACTTCACCAAGCCGCTGTTCAGCTGGTTCCAGAAAGTCTTGCCGCCGATGTCCGAGACCGAACGCGATGCCATCGATGCCGGCACCGTCTGGTGGGACGGGGAACTGTTCAGCGGGCGCCCCGACTGGGACAAATTGCTGGCCTACCCCAAGGTGCAATTGACCGAAGAAGAACAGGCGTTTATCGACGGCCCTACCGAAGAACTCTGTGCCATGGTCAGCGACTGGGAAATCGGCCAGGCCATGGACCTGCCGCCGGAGGCCTGGGAACACATCAAGACCCACGGCTTTTTCGCCCTGATCATTCCCAAGGAATACGGTGGCAAAGGCTTCTCTGCCTATGCCCACTCCCAGGTCGCGATGAAACTCGCGACCCGCAGCGGTGACCTCGCCTCGACCGTGATGGTGCCCAACTCCCTCGGCCCGGCCGAGCTGCTGTTGCACTACGGCACCGAAGAACAGCGCAACCACTACCTGCCGCGCCTGGCCCGTGGCGACGACATTCCATGCTTCGCCCTCACCGGCCCGCTAGCCGGCTCTGATGCGGGCGCCATGCCCGACACCGGCGTGATCTGCAAAGGCGAATGGGAAGGCAAGGAAACCCTCGGCCTGCGCCTGAACTGGGAAAAGCGCTACATTACCCTCGGCCCGGTCGCGACCCTGCTCGGCCTGGCCTTCAAGGCCCATGACCCGGACCATCTGCTGGGCGAGGAAGAAGACCTGGGCATCAGTCTCGCATTGATCCCTACGGACACCCCTGGCGTTGAAATCGGCCGTCGTCATCTGCCCCTGGGCGCCGCGTTCATGAACGGCCCCAACTCCGGCAAGGACGTGTTCATCCCCCTGGAATACCTGATCGGTGGCCAGGAAATGCTCGGCAAGGGTTGGATGATGCTGATGAACTGCCTGTCGGTGGGCCGCTCCATCTCCCTGCCTGCGGTCGGTACCGGCGCGGCCAAGTTCACCAGCCTGGTGACCGGGCAATACGCCCAGGTGCGCGAACAGTTCAACGTACCGCTGTCGGCCTTCGAAGGTATCCAGGAAGCCCTGGCGCGCATCGGCGGCAATGCCTGGCTGATGGACAGCGCCCGCATGCTCACCGCCAATGCCGTGGATTTGGGCGAGAAGCCCTCGGTGTTGTCGGCGATCCTCAAGTATCACCTGACCGAGCGTGGCCGTGAGTGCATCAGCCACGCCATGGACGTGCACGGCGGCAAGGGCATCATCATGGGCCCGAACAACTATCTGGGCCGTAGCTGGCAAGGGGCGCCGATCTTCATCACGGTGGAAGGCGCGAATATCCTTTCGCGCAATCTGATGATCTTCGGCCAGGGCGCGATTCGCTGCCATCCGTTCGTCCTCAAGGAGATGGCCCTGGCCGGTCGCGAAGACCATGACCAGGCGTTGAAGGAATTCGATGGCCTGCTGATGCAACACATCGGCTTTGCCGTGAGCAACGCGGCCAGCACCCTGGTGCTGAACCTGGGCTTCGGGCATTTCGAGAAGGCCCCCGGCAACCGTTTGAGCCAGGGCTACTTCCGCGCCCTGAACCGCCAGGCGGCGGCGTTTGCGCTGCTGGCAGACCTGAGCATGATGCTGCTGGGCGGTGAACTGAAACGCCGCGAACGCTTGTCGGCGCGTCTGGGTGACGTACTCAGCCATATGTACCTGGCATCGGCGGCGCTCAAGCGTTATCACGACCTGGACTCGCCGGATCACCTGGAACCGCTGTTTGCCTGGGCCATGGAAGAAAGCCTGGGTGAATCGGAACGTGCACTGGATGAGCTGCTGAGCAACTTCCCGAACAAAGTGTTGGGCTGCCTGCTGCGGGTGATCGTGTTCCCGTTCGGGCGTCGTCACACCGGGCCGTCCGACGCGCTGGATGCCGAAGTGGCCGCAGTGATCGGTCGCGCCAAGGGCGACCCGACCCTGGAAGAATTGCTGGCCGGCTGTTATCGCCCGCAATCGGCAGAAGATCCAGTGGGCGCGCTGCAGCATGCCTACGACCTGCTCGGCGCCAGCCATCCGTTGCAGAAAAAATTGCATGCCGCACTTAAAAGCGGGCAAGTCAAACCGACGGCCGGTGAGTCTGCCATCGACGCAGCCCTGCATGCCGGCGTACTGCAACCGGCCGAAGCGCAAACCCTGCGCGACGCCGAAGCGGCGCGGCGCAAGGTGATCGACGTGGATGATTTCAGCAAGGAAGAGCTGATCCAGGCCGAAGGTAAAGTCCGCTGAGTCAAGCGGTCATATAAATACGGGCGCGAGAGGCATATACTCTCGCGCCCGTTTTTGCTTTAGAGGACTTTATCTCGTGTCCAACGTCGTTGCCGATCATCTCGTCTTGCTCGACCACCTGCGCAGCATCCTGGTTGCCGTCGGCGAAGCCGAACAGGTGCCCGAGGAAAGCCACTCGCTGTTCCTGGAGCGTTTTGACGAACTGCGCGCCCTGCTGCCAATCGACCCGATCGAAAGCCAGTACCTGGGCCAGGACCTGATGAGCCAGGTCATCCTGCGCTACCCGCAGATCGCCCATTTGGTCCCCCGCGATCTGCTGTGGTTCTTTGGCGGTGACTGCCTGCACTTCATGCCCGACGAGGAACTGGACCTGTACCAGGCCCTGGAAGAGCGTCGCTATGAAGCCGAACAGAACGACGAACCGTTCGACTGGAACCAGGAAAAGCAACTGCTGGCCATGCCCCAAGACCAGAGCAAGCACTGACTTTTCAAACACTGAGATTCAAATGTGGGAGGGGGCTTGCCCCCGATAGCAGTGGGTCAATCAATGCAAAGGTGACTGACAGACCGCTATCGGGGGCAAGCCCCCTCCCACATTTAGCTTTGGCTCTTTCGCCATGCACTCCACCAGATAATCAATAAATACCCGCAACTTCGGCGGCAAGTACCGCGTCGGCGAGTGCAGCAACCACGCCTGGCCATGGTAAGACGCAATAAAGTCCCACGCCGGCAACACTTGCATCAACTGGCCCACCGCCAACGCATGCCGCGCCGTGAAATACGGCAAGCTGCCAATCCCCACATGCTGCAATACCGCATCCAACCGCACCCCAGTGTGGTTCGCCGCATAACGCCCGCGTACGCCAACCGTCACCGCCTTGCCGGCCTGGCGGAATTTCCAGCGCGAGTCGCCCGGGGTTTCCCCCAGGTAGATGCAACTGTGTTCGAGCAAATCGTGGGGATGGCACGGGGTGCCATGCTCGGCCAGGTACTGCGGCGTCGCGCACAGCAAGTGTTCGATGGGCAATAACTGGCGCCCGACCAAGCCAGGCGGCGGGCTGTCAGTGATGCGAATGCTCAGGTCGACATTATCGTCGATCAGGTCCACGTGCCTATCCTCGAGGATCAACTGCACATCCACCTTGGGATAGCGCCGCAGAAATTCAGGCATATGCGGATGCACCACAAAGCGCCCCACCGCCTTGGGCACGCTGACCCGCACCAGGCCCTCGGCTTCATGGTTGAACTGGCCACTGATTTCCATCACCGAGCGGGCCGCGTTGACCATCTCCTGGCAACGCTTGAACACCTCTTCGCCACCCTCGCTCAGGCGCAGCTTGCGCGTGGTGCGTTGCAGCAAGCGCGTGGCCAGGGCCTGCTCCAGGCGTGAAATGCTGCGGCTTACAGCCGAGGGTGAAACGCTCAGTTGCCGCGCCGCTTCGGAGAAGCTGCCGGTTTCCACGACTCTGACGAAAATTGCCATTTCGCCCAGCAGCGACAAGGGAAGATTGATGCTCATGACGCACAGGTCCATTGATAATTGAGCAGATTATCACCCATCCACGCACTATTTATACTGTCCGCAGAACCCCGATGCGGATGTAGATGATGACCGAGCGCCTGTTTTTTACCCACGACCACCTTACAGCCGAGCTGGAAGTGCTCAGTTGCACTGCGCACGAAGAGCAATTTGCCGTGATCCTGCAGTCGACGATCTTCCATCCCCAAGGCGGCGGCCAGCCGTTCGACACTGGCTGGCTCGGCAACAGCCAGGTACTGCGGGTCATGCAGGAAGCCGAGCATGTGGTGCATTACGTTGATCAGCCGTTGCAACCCGGCCCGATCATTGCGCGGGTCGATGCACAGCGCCGCGCGCTGCACACCCGCCTGCATTCGGCGGGGCATTTGATTGGCAATGCCGGCGAACGCCTGGGCTGGATGCCGATCAAGGCCCACCATTGGCCGGGTGAAGGCAAGATCACGTTTATCCGTGGCGAAGCTGCACAGGACATGGATGCCCAAATGCTTCAACTGCAGGTCAACCAATGGATCGCCGCCGACTACCCACGGCATATGAGGCTGGAAGAAGGCATCCGGGAAGTCGGCTTCGGCGAGTTGCCGTCATACGCTTGCGGTGGCACCCATGTGCAAACGTTGAGCGAACTGGGCCAGGTGACGATTTTGGCATTGTCGGAGAAAAAAGGCGCCCTGTCGGTGCGCTACGAAATCAATGTGGGAGGGGGCTTGCTCCCGATGGCGGAGGTTCAATCACAGCATGAGTGACTGACCCACCGCTATCGTGAGCAAGCCCCCACCCACAGGGGACCGATGCGCCACAGAGAAATAGGCTACACGGCAATCGCCCCCGCCCTCCCCGGCTCTACCACGAACGACTTCAACGTCGACACCGTCGCCGCCGGGTCGCGCGGGTCACTGATCGCGCGAAAGTTCGTCAGCATCCGCTGGGCCGTCAACTCCACCGACACGTACCCGCGCTGGCGGCTGTCGAAAAACTTCACGTGGCGGTTGAGCGGCATGATCTTCATGAAGGCGTCATAGGGCGGCCCGTCTGACGTCACCGACGAGCCGACGAACTCGGTGGCGACCACCGCCGAGTCCGGATTGTCGGCCTCTGCATGCAGGTCCGTGGCCCAGAACGAATGTATGTCACCACCCCAGAACACCGGGTTGTTGAGCCGATGGCGGGTGATGGACGCCAGCATCCGCGAACGGTTGGCCATGTAGCCATCCCAGCCATCGGTCCAACGCCCCGGCTTGTGATTGGTGAGATCACGCTGGATCAGCGGCGCCACCAGCAGATCCTGGGCGATCACATTCCACTGCGCCTTTGACTGGGCGAACCCCTGGTCCAGCCAGGCCTCTTGCTGCCAGCCGAGCAACGTGCGAGCGGGGTCACGCAAGTCACGGCAAGGGCTGGTCTGAATGTGCCCTTGGCGACTGCCATTGGCCTGGATACAGGGCTGCCCGGAACGGTATTGGCGACCATCGAGCACATGGAAACGGGCGAGCCGTCCATAGTCCAGGCGCCGGTAGATGCGCATGTCCGCGCCTTTCGGCACGCTGCTGGCGCGCAGGGGCATGTGTTCGTAATACGCCTGGTAAGCCGCCGCCCGTTGCTGCAGAAATTGCGTCACTCCGACCTTGGGGTCCTGGGACCAACGGTTGGCATAGTCGTTCTGCACTTCATGGTCGTCCCAGGTCGCCACACTGGGTGCGGCAGCGTGCAGGGCCTGCAGGTCCGGATCGGTCTTGTACAGCGCGTAGCGGTTGCGGTAGTCACTCAGGGTCTGCGCATTGCCGCTGCCATGGGAGCGAAAAACCTTGCCGGAATCCGCCGCGTAGGAACTGTCGTAGATATAGTCGCCGAGGAAAAACACCAGATCGGGCTGCTCGGCAGCCAGGTGACGGTAGGCGCTGAAATAACCGCGCTCCCAGTGCGAGCAGGACACAAAACCCAGCCGGGCCGAGGCCATGGCATGCAGTGCAGGTGTGGTGCGCGCCTGGCCCACCTGGCTCTGCGCGCCCAGCCCTTCAAATTGGTACCAGTACGGCCTGCCCGCCTCCAACCCTGCCACTTCGATGTGCAGCGAATGGCCAAAACGCTCGGTCGCCATGACCTCGCCTCGCTTCACGATCTGCGTCATCGCCGCATCAGTGGCGACGCGCCAACGTACCGGCACTGGACGACTCAACCCACCGCGCCCATCCACAGCGTTGAAAAAAGGTGCCAGGCGCGTCCAGATCACAAAACCATCCGGCAACGGATCGCCGGACGCCACACCGAGGGTGAACGGATAATCCACCCCGGCACTGCGCGCAAACGGGCTGAGGATGGAAAACGCCGTAGCGACCGCCAGGCCGCTGAGTACCCGACGCCGGTCGTGGTCTACGACACCGCTCATAGTCGTTGCTCCCAATCGTCACGCACGATGGCAAACCCGAGCAGGTCCTCGTACACACCATTTTTCAGAAATGCCTGGCGCAGGCAACCTTCATAACGCAGGCCGATCTTCTCCATGACCCGCGCCGATTCCTTGTTGCGGCCAAAGCATTGGCTGCCTATGCGCTGCAACCCCAGTTCAGCGAAGCCGAAGTCCATCACCGCGCTCGCGGCTTCGGCGGCATACCCCTGGTTACGGCAGAGCGCTGCCACCCAGCCACCCAAGTGCCCGTAGTGATGACGAGCGTTCAGACGCAGGCTGACCATGCCCATCAATTCGCCAGAGTCACGCACATGCATCCCCAGGTTCAGACACCCACTGGCGCGGTATTTTTCGCCGACCCCGGCAATAAACGCCTGCGCTGTTTCCAGGGTATAGGGTGATGGAATATTGGCCGTGTTGTCGGCAATTTTCGGCCCGTTGACCAGCGAGAAAAGCACCTCGGCCTGGTGCGCTTCCAAGGCGCGCAATTGTAGGCGCGGGGTGGACAAATGAGGCAACGCAGTGGACATACGGGGCGGCTCCCGAGATAAATTCCTCGAGGATGTACCCCCTGCATGTCAGTTTCATTACGTCGCAAAAGTGACCGGTAAGTTTTCTGAAAGACGCGTCCTAGAGCCTTTAAACCGTCAATTAAAGTTAACCGTTCGGTCATTTTTGCCTGTTAGCGTCTTGCCCCTAATTCACTGACGGGGTAACGGAATGAGAACCTGGGACGAACCCAAGAAACGCAAGGCGCACATCGAGCTGATCCCGATGATCGACGTGATGATGTTCCTGCTGGTGTTTTTCGTACTGGTGAGCTTGAACGTGATTCCCGCGCTCGGCATGAAGACGCAATTGCCCAGTGCCAGCAGTTCACAGCAGCTCAAACCGCAAAACAAATTCATCCTCACCCTGGGCCTGGGAGGCCAGTTGCAACTCGACGGCAAGGACCTGACGGTGGATGCCTTGGTGCCGGCGCTGAAGGCCGCCGAAAAGCCCGATACCAAGTCGACTATCATCGTCAACAGCGACAAAGGCGTTGAGGTTTCGCGCCTGGTGGAAGTGATGGACACCCTGCGCCTGGGTGGCTTCACTTCCGTTTCCATCGCTACGCGTAAGTCCTGATCATGTACATGCTGTTTCGTGCGCGTCAGCTGCTGGGCAGTGTACCGGCCGTGATCGCCCTGGTGCTGATTGCACTGGGTATCCAATCCCAGACCTTGAAGGTCGAGCCGGTGTATGACGAGTCGGCGGTCGAGTTGGCATTGGTCGAACCGGAGCCGGAAGTCGTCCCGGAACCGGTGGTGGAGCAAGAGCCGCCACCGCCGGTGATCGAAGAGCAGGAGGCCGAGCCTGCTCCGCCACCGCCACCGCCCAAGCCGCTCCCCAAACCTGAACCCAAGCCCAAGCCAAAACCTGTGCCCAAGCCAGTGGTGGCCAAGACAGCGTCCACGCCGCCCCCGGTCGCCGCCGCCAAACCCACCCCGCCCGTACCAGCCCCGGCAGCACCCGTGGCGGCCCCCGCCCCGCCTGCGCCGCCGAAGGTTGACGGCCAGGCCCTGGAAGGCGGTTACCTCAAAGGCTTGCGCAACGAGCTGGACACCTACAAGCAATACCCCACCGGGCGCCAGGCGTCCCTCGAACGCCCGAGTGGCGAGGTGGTGGTGTGGTTGCTGGTAGATCGCCAGGGTCGCGTTCTCGACTCCGGCGTACAAAGCCCGGCCTCAAGCATGCTGCTCAACCGGGCCGCCACCAACAGCTTACGTCGCATCAAGCAAGTCAAGCCGTTCCCCGAGCAAGCCTTCGGGGGGCGCAACGAGCAACGCTTCACCGCCACCTTCAACTACAGCGTGCAATAAGCACCCGACCCAGGACGACAGTGATGAAGTTCACCCGTATTCATCTGGCACTCGTTGCCGCGACCAGCATGACCCAGGGAATGGTCATGGCAGAGACCAGCGACAGTGACGTCGGCACCATTGGCGTAAAAGGCAAGGCGACCGCCGGCGGCGGCTATATGGTCCCGGAGGAGAGCATCAAGGGCCGCTCCACGGTGACCAAGGAAGCCCTGGACAAGCAGGCCGCGACGGGCAACGCCATCGACAAGCTCAAGTACACCCCGGGCTTGAACATCTCCAGTGAAGACAACACCGGTCTCTCGGGTTTTCGCTTCACCATGCGCGGCATGAACTCCGACCAGGTGGGCATGTCGGTGGATGGCATGCCGATCAACGACTCCGGTAACTACGCGCTGTACTCCAACCTGCTGGGCGACCCGGAGAATATCGACCAGATCTTTGTCACCCAGGGCGCATCGGAAGCCGATGGCCCGCACATCGGTTCGAGCGGCGGCAACATCGGCATCGTGACCATTCGCCCGACCAAGGAAACCGGCGCGTTCGTCAAACAGGTGGTCGGCAGCAACGCCACGCGCAAGACCTTCGCCCGCCTCAATACCGGCGAGATCAATGGCCTGAGCAACTGGCTGTCGGTGTCCCATACCGAAGGGGAAATGTGGCGTGGCTCAGGCGCGGTGCGCGCTGACAAGGTGGAGTGGAACAGCTTCTTCGACGCCGGCAACGGCAACACTGCCAACCTGATCCTCAAGTACCACGAGCAGGACAACAACAGTTACAGCCAGTTGACCAAGGCGCAGTTCCAGCAGAACGGCCGCAAGTACGATCCCTACCCGGCGACGCCGAGCGTGGGCAGCAACGGCAAGTACAACAGCTACTACGCCCTGGCGCAGAACCCGTTCCAGACCTTTACCGCCGTGCTCAACACCCAGTTCAAACTGGCCGACAACCTGGCCCTGTCGGTGATCCCGTATTACTACTGGGGCAACGGCAGCGGCGTCGGCTCGTCCGCCTATGCGCTCAACCGCGGCTCGAACCAGGGCGGAGTGTTCGACCTCGGCAACCTGCCCACCGCCGCGCAATACAACGCCGATGGCACGCCGAACAGCGGCGTGTACTACCGCCCTTCGCGCACCCAGACCTGGCGTCCGGGCATCACCACCAAGCTGACCTGGGACCTGGGCGACCACAGCCTGCAGTTCGGCTACTGGTACGAGCGCGCACGCCAGAGCCAGACCCAGCCGTTCATTCCGCTCAAGAGCAACGGCAAGCCGGTCGACACCTGGCCCGACTCCAACAGTGCCATCGTCGATGCCAATGGCAACCAGATCCAGGGACGCGACCGCTTCACTGTCACCCCGGCGCAAAAAGTCTGGGCCCAGGACACGTGGTACATCAACCCGGACTGGACCTTCATCGCCGGCCTTGCGTACATGAACGTCGAGCGTGACGGCACCAACCACGGCAGCCTCACCGAGCAGCCGGAAAAACGTAACCAGACCTATAACAAACTGCTGCCCAACGTCGGTCTCAAATACCAGCTGGACGAGCGTGACCAGTTGTTCTACAGCCTCTCGCGCAACATGCGCGTACCGCAGAACTACGCGCTCTACGACAAGGGCGCCGACTCTATCAACCTCGAGCCGGAAACCAGCTGGAACCATGAACTGGGCTGGCGCTACAGCGGCGACGACATGAGCCTGGCCGCCACCCTTTTCTACATGGACTTCAAGAACCGCCAGGTGTCGTCCAAAGACATCAATGGTGACGCTGCCGACATCAACGTCGGTGCGGTCACCAACAAAGGGTTGGAGCTGGAATGGAGCGGCCAGTTGCCTCACCACTTCAACTACTACACCTCCTACACCTACACCAAGGCCGAGCAGCAAGACGACATGACCGTCTACAACGCCGGCAAAGCCATCGTCTTGCCCACCAGCGGCAAGCAGTTCGCCAATGTGCCCAAGAACATGCTGGCGGCCAACATCGGTTATGACGACGGGCGCTTCTACGGCACCTTCGGCGGCAAGTACACCAGCAAGCTCTACGGCGACCTGACCAACGACGAAGCCATTTCCGGACGCACCGTATTCAACCTCGGCGCCGGTATCTACCTGCCGGTGGACAAGAAGGTGGTCAAGGACGCAACCCTGCGCCTGAACGTCGACAACCTGTTCGACAAGAAGTACCTGGACGGCGTGTACACCACCAAGACCAACGCGGCCAGCTACAGCGGCTTCCGCGATGGCGACCCGGCGTACATCGTCGGCCTGGACCGCACCGTAACGGTTTCGCTGGAAGCGAATTTCTAAGACTGACCCAAGAGGAACACCATCATGGATATGAACCTGCTCCACGACGTCACCTTCTATGTGATGTATGCGGCGATGGCCATCGCGATCTTCATCGCCATCGAACGCGGCATCTACTTCGCCTATGTGCGCCGCCAGGCCCGCGCCCTCACCGACGCCCTGGGCCCTCAGGTGCACAGCGAACGCGAGTTGCCGGACAGCCTGACCCGCCGCCACAGCCTGGCGCTGAACATGGTGTTGCCGGTGCTGGCGCAGAAGGCATCGAATGGCTCGCGCAAAGACCTCGACGACGAAATCGAAACCCAATACCTGAAGACCCGTGCGCCCTTGGCCCGTAGCCTGTGGATCATCGAAACCATCACCACTGCCGCCCCGCTGCTCGGCCTGCTGGGTACCATTCTGGGCATCATCGACACCTTCAAGGCATTGGCGACGGCGGGTGTTTCCGACCCAGGGCAGATTTCCGGTGGTATCGGCACGGCCCTGTTCGCCACCGGCCTGGGCATCGCCATCGCGCTGTTCTGCGTGGTGTTCCACAACTTCTTCCAGGACAGCCTGGAACGCATCAATGATCAGTTGAAGATCCTGCTGATCCGCGCAGCCAGCGGCGCCCGCGAGCAGGCCGAAGCACCACACCGCGTGCCGACCCCGCTTCACAGCCGCACGGCATGACCCGCCGGGCGGGCGCGTCATGCACCCGCCCCCTCTTTTTGTCCGATGAGACGCTTATGTCCCTTTCGATGAAGTTGCGTATTGCAAGCCTCGCCGGCTTGCTCCTCAGTCCGCTGGCCCAGGCGGACTTTTCCATTCCAGGGTTTGAATTGGTGCATACCGTGCCGGTGGACACCACCCTGGACGCTGCCGATCTGCGCCAGACCGGCGCGGTATGGATCGAGTTGTTCGACGGCGCAAAAAGCCGCATTGATATCGGCCAGTTCTACGCCGCCGATCATCCAGGCTCGGTAATGGACAAGGTCATCGAGCACCTTGAGGCTGCCGGCAAGCGCGGTGTGAAAATCCGTTTTCTGCTGGAAGAAAAAGGCATCAAGTTATCGGAAGCCGCCACCCTGGAACGTCTGCGTGCGATTCCCAATCTGACCTTCCGTGTGCTGCCCTACGGGCAACTGAGCGGCGGCATCATCCACGCCAAATACCTTGTGGTGGATGGCAAGCAGGCATTTATCGGTAGCCAGAATTTCGACTGGCGCTCCCTGGAACATATCCACGAAACCGGGCTGCGGATTACGGACGAGGCGGTGGTGGGCCAGGTTCAGGCGATCTTCGATCAGGACTGGCAAGCCCAGGCTGCCCTCGCCGATAAGCAACCGGTGCCGCTGCCGGCCACCGGCCAGGAACCTACGCGTGTCGGCAATTACCTGGTGGCCAGCCCGCAACGCTACAACCCGCCTGGCGTAGGCGACTCACAGCTGGAACTGCCACGCCTGCTGGGCGAAGCAAAAAAACAAGTCCGCGTGCAATTGCTTGACTATGCGCCACTGTCCTACGGCCCGGATCGGACCCGGCCGTACTACGCGGTGATCGACAACGCCGTGCGCGCCGCAGCCGCCCGCGGGGTGTCAATCAAACTGATGGTGTCCAACTGGAACACCGACAAGCTGGAATTGCCCTACCTCAAGAGCCTGGCGGTGCTGCCCAACGTCGAGATCAAGATCGTCACGCTGCCCGAGGCCAAGCAAGACTTTATCCCCTACGCGCGGGTGATCCACAGCAAGACCATGGAGATCGACGGGCAAGTGGCGTGGATCGGCACCAGCAACTGGCTGGGTGGTTACCTGGATAACTCGCGCAACCTGGAGGTGGTGATGCGCAGTGAAGCGATGGCCAAACGCGTAGGGCAATTGCATGCGCAACTGTGGGAAGGGCCCTACGCTAGAGCCTTGAACGTGACTGATGAATACCCTGCGCCCCATCCTGGCCAGCCTTGACCTTGGGCACCTGAGTAATGGTAGTGTGTGGAAATGTTTCTGGCATATCCGTCAGAAACCTCCTACTCACTACCTGCAAAGGAATGCCATCAACCATGCACTTCCCACTCAAAAAACTGGTAGCTGCCACCCTGTTCGCTGCTAGCCTTTCAGTTGTCACCACCCCTGCGCTCGCCAACATAAGCGCCGAACAAAGCGCGGCGATCCTGAAGAGCTTCAGCGACACGTCGGTCACCGATTTCCGCAGTTTCCTCGGCACCCTGGCCAAGGGCGACCTGGGCAAGAGCAGTGACGTCGGCCCGGCCATCAGCACCTTTCTCGACAACAAGACCCTGAGCGCCGAGCAGCAGAACGAAATCAACCGCCTGCTCGGCATCTACACCCGGGCGAAGTACGGCAAGGCGGCCCTGGAAACCCTGCGCGAACTGGTGGAGATCCCGACGTTCAACGTAGACGGTCTGCCACAGTACAAAAACCCGGAATTCCTCAAGATTGCCGACAAGATCCAGGCCCTGGCCAAGTCCTTCAACCTGAACTTCCGTAACGTCGATAACCGTGTGTACGAAATCTCCCTGGAAGGCAGCGGCGATGAAGTCGTCGGCGTGCATGCCCACGCCGATGTGGTGCCGGTGACGCCGGAAAATTGGGTACTGCAAGACGGCACCAAGCTCGACCCGTTCAAGGTCACGCTGATCGGCGACCGCATGTATGGCCGTGGCACCGAGGATGACAAGAACGGCATCGTCGTGGCGATGTACGCCATGAAGGTGATCAAGGAAGAAAACCTGCCGCTGGCGCGCACGTTCAAGCTGCTGGTGGACACCACCGAGGAAACCTCCGGCGACGCCATTCCTTACTATTTCGAACGCAATCCCGTGCCGCAATACAACCTGGCGCTGGATGGCGGCTACCCGGTAGTGATCGCCGAAAAAGGCTCGGGCACCGTCATGGCCACCTTCCCGGTGCGCAAGGGCGAAGGCCAAGGCGCAGAAATCATTTCGATGACTGGCGGCAAGGCCACCAACCAGATTCCTTCGGTATCGGTCGCCACGCTGGTCAGTGATAAACCTGCCGAACTGGCAGCCAGCCTGCAGCATGCTGGTGCTGATTATGCCAAGCGCAATGGCGGCAATTTCCAGGTGACTGCCAAGGTCGACGGCAAGGACGTCAAGCTCACCGTCACTGGCGTATCTGCCCACTCCTCGGAACCTGAATCCGGGATCAACCCGGTGGCACGCATGCTGGAGTTGATCCACAGCGTCGACGGCAAGATCGCCCTCAAGCACAACCACGTCACCGACGCCGCCCACTATGCGGCGGACAACTGGGGCCTGGACTACCTGGGGGGCAAATTGGGCGTGGGCTTTGCCGATGACTTCATGGGGCCGCTGACCACCTCGCCGACCTTTGTCGGCCTGGACGACAAAGCCTTCAAGCTGGCGGTCAACCTGCGTGCGCCGAAGGGCAAATCGCCGGAAAAACTCAAAGCCGAAATCGCCGAGAAGTTGAGCGCCTGGGACAAACGCACCCAGGTCAAGGTGGACTTTACCTACTCGCTGGATACGCCGATGTACCGCAACCCTGAAGGTGAATGGGTCAAGGCCTTGCTGGCGGTCGCCACGGAAAACCTCGGCATGGCGCACAAGTTCGGCACCTCGGCCGGCGCGACCTCCGTGCATGACTTGCCCAACGGCGTGCAATTTGGCCTGGCGCGACCTGAAGAGAAGTACACCGGGCACACCGACGGTGAGTTCAAGACCGTCGAGCAGTTTTTGCTGGACCTGCAGATTGTCACTGAAATGATGGGCCGAGTTGGCCAACTACCCAAGCTCTGAGCGCAGTGGGAGCCCGCCGCAATGGCGGGCTCGTCAGGCTTGCAGCATCAGCATATCCTCAAAAAAACCACCGACCGGCTCCGTGGGATGGCATAGCTGGATTTCCAGCACCCAGGCCATCTCACTCGGTGGGATTTCCAGCTCCGCCAGCACCTTGCTTTCGAACAGCGCATGGGGAAAATCCGCAAGGCGGTGCCCTGCGAGGTTGCGCGCCAGCCTCCAGCCCTTGGACTCGGCGCTCTGCTCGGCGAAGTCATAGAGCTCACGCCCGGTCAGCCCGCGCAGCCAGGCTTCACGGGTTTCATCAAATACTTCATGCAGGGCTTTTCTACAGGCCAGGTGCAACGGCAAATCACCGAACACAAAGGTGTCGCCGTAGTCGCCTTCGTAGCCATCCCACACCGGGCCCAGGTCAACCACGGCGATGTCCGTGGCGCGCAGCCTGCGTTGACGGTCAATGCCTTCACGGGGTGGGCGCACCGTGTCGGCGCCAAAGCGAATGTAGGTTGGATGCCAGGTGTGGGACGCGCCCAGGGCGTGCAGTTGCTCGGCAGCCATATCCAGGGCTTCGCCAGTAGTCATACCCACCTTCAATTGGCTGGCGATCGCCGCCAGGGCACGGATGGACTGCTCACGTGCCGCGAGCATGCCGTCCAGCGAGTAACGTGGGCCGACTTTTTCCCAGACCGGGTCCAATGGCTTGGAGAGCGTTCCCGCACTCGAACGGCCACTGGGCACAAAGGCTTCCGCGACAAACCGATGGCTGGGCAAACCCGCTTCAAGACAAGCCGCACGCGTCTGGCTGATCATCGCACCGTTGCCGCAGGCATAGACCTGGGCAGCCTCCCAGTGATGACCATGATTCAGTGCAACTTCCTGCACCCGGCCCTCTGAGGCCAGTACCGGATGCCAGTGAAAACGTGGGTGGTCCATGACCATCCTGTCCAAAAACAGACGGTCATAAAAATCTGCCGGCTGCGCACCGCCCCAGTACAGCGTCACCTCCACATCGCGTTTCAAGGCGGTCAGCAGAATCGGCTTGATACCCGCGTAACCCGTGCCCGTGGCGAACAGCATGACCGGCGCAGCGTCATCGTCCTGCCAGGTGCAGGCACCAAAAGGCCCTTCCAGTTGCAACAGGTCGCCGGCTTCAAGGGCGCCCAGGAAGGTCTCGGAAAACAGCCCACCGCTCACTCTACGAACTTGAAACATCAGGCGCCCATCACTCTCAGCCGGCAGGTTGGCGATTGAGAAACAACGCGAGTCACCATCGACCAGGCGGAACTTGACGTACTGTCCCGCACGCACCGCCAGCGGCATGTCCGGCATCACGATCAACTCGATGACATCGGGGCTGAGCGCGCGCTTGCCCAGCACCGTTGCCTCGACCACGAGCACGGGTGTGTCCAGCGACCAGCCGGGAATCTCCAGGCGCATGTCGGAGCAGGCATGGCTCTGGCACAGCAGCATTTCATTGGCTGCCAGTGGATAGGACGGTGCCGGGGCGCCCGGGTCCAGTGGCTTGGCACGGTATGCACCGTCCGCCACTACCACCTTGCACGACCCGCACGCGCCACGCCGGCACGAAAACGGCACGGTCAACCCGCTGGCAAGCATTGCATCAAGCAACAGTTCATCACCGGCTTCAAAGGTTTTCCCCGAGGGGGCGAGTTCGATGACATGGTGTGTGTTCATAAGGACCTCGGGGTGAGTGAGACCTGATTGTTGCGCTAGACTAGGCCCATTAGAACCTCCAGATTTGGATAATTCAGATGGTCCAGATGCGCAAATGGCGCCCCTTGCTCAAGCTCGACGAAGATACCCACCAGGCGTCCTACCGCAAGATTGCCGAGGGCCTGGTCAGCGCGATCCTCGAAGGCCGCCTGGCGCCTGGAGCCTTACTGCCGGGCACACGGGAAATGGCGCAGTTGCTCAACGTCAACCGCAAGACCGTGATCCTGGCCTACGAAGAAGCCATGACCAAAGGCTGGCTGATCAGCGAGCCGCGCCGTGGCACCTTCGTCAATGCGCAATTGACGCCCAAGCCCATGCCCAGTGCTGCGCAACCGTCCTTCGCGCCGCCGCTGCTGGAGCAGACGGTGGTGCCGTATTTCACCCACAACGCCCAAGTGGTCGCTCTCCAGCATCGACAGGGTGCGCTGTTTTTCGACAATGGCACCAGCGATCACCGTTTGCTGCCCCAGGCCGTTTTGCATCGCTACTATCGTCATGCATTACGTAACAGTTTTGCCTCCAACACCTTGCGCTACGGCAGTGAGGGCACCGGCTACCATTTGCGTTGCGCCCTGGCCGACATGCTGCGAAATAATCGCGGGTTGACGGTGAATGCCGAGAATATCTGCCTGACCCAGGGCACCCAGATGTCGCTGTACCTGAGCGCAAGCCTGCTGCTCAAGCCCGGCGACGTGGTGCTTGTAGAGCGTTTGAGTTACCCGCCGGCGTGGGAAATTTTCCGAAAACTCGGCGCACAACTGGTCACGGTCGACATCGATGATGAAGGTTGCCGCACCGACCAGATCGATCGCTTATGCCGCGAACATAAAGTGCGCATGATCTACCTCACACCCCACCACCAGTTCCCCACCACCGTGAGCTTGCATGCAGCACGCCGGCAACACTTGCTGGCACTGGCTGCGCAACATGATTTTTGCGTGATAGAGGAAGACTACGACCACGAATATCATTTCAGCGGTCGCCCTTACCTGCCGCTGGCCAGTGACCGCGCCCAACGCCACGTGATCTACATCGGTTCGTTATCCAAGGTGCTGGGCTCAACGTTTCGTTGCAGCTACATCGTGGCGCCCACCCAGGTGATTGAGGTTTTACAGCGCAATGCCGCATTGATGGTGGGCGATGCCGATGGGGTGGCGCAGGCCATGCTGGCGGACTTGATCAATGACGGTGAGTTGAAAAAGCATCTGCGCCGCGTCTCGAAAGAATACCTGGCGCGCCGAACTGTGCTGCGCGATTGCCTGGACCAGGCATTCGGCGATCGCATACAGGTGCGCGAGCCTGAGGGTGGCTTGGCGCTCTGGGTACGCTTCGAGGAAGGAATAGACGTGGATCGCTTGGTAACCACCGCCCTGGACCATGGGCTGGTGGTGCGCAGCGGTCGTCAGTTTTCACCCAACGACCGTCCGGAAAATGCGCTGCGCCTGGGCTTTGCATCCCTGGACCGGGATGAAATCGCGCAAGCCACGCAGCGCTTGGCCCAGGCGATGAGAGCGCTGGCCACGGGGTGAAGCGACTTACCCCACGGCCCCCAGGAACGGCAGTGCCAAGTACAGCTTGATCACCACAGCATTGGTGATATCGATGAAGAATGCCCCGACCATCGGCACCACCAGGAACGCAATCTGTGACGGCCCGAAGCGCTGGGTCACGGCCTGCATATTGGCAATCGCAGTGGGGGTGGCGCCAAGCCCGAACCCGCAATGACCGGCCGCCAATACCGCCGCGTCGTAATTACGGCCCATTACCCGAAACGTCACGAAAATCGCAAACAACGCCATCAACAGCGCCTGCGCAGCCAAAAGGATGACAATCGGCAAGGCCAGTGCCGCCAGGTCCCAGAGCTTGAGAGACATCAGCGCGATCGCCAGGAACAACGACAAACTGACATTGCCCAGCACCGACACTTCGCGCTCGAACACCTGGTGCCAGCCGAGGATCGACAGCCCATTGCGCAGCACTACACCGACGAACAATACGCAGACGAAGGTCGGCAATTCGAAGGCAGTGCCTTGGATGGCACTGTTGAGCAAGGTGCCGGCCTTCAGGCTGATCGCCACCAACGCCAGGGTCTCGATAAACGAAAACGCCGTGATCAGACGCTCCTGGTTGGGCTGTTCGAAGCCCTTTGGCAAGCGCGGCTGCGGTTGCCCGACACCTGGCACTTCGACCCGCTTGATCAGCAAGCGCGCCACGGGGCCGCCAATCAGGCCACCGAGTACCAAGCCAAATGTCGCCGAGGCAATTGCCAACTCAGATGCAGAAGCTACGCCATATTGCTCACTGAACACCGCGCCCCAGGCCGCGCCAGTGCCATGTCCGCCGGATAATGTCACCGAGCCGGCCAGCAAGCCCATCAGCGGATCCAGGCCAAGCGCCGTGGCCAGTGCGATACCCATGGCGTTTTGCAACACCAGCAGCGCGGTTACCACCAGCAGGAATATGGCCACTATGCGCCCGCCCTTCTTCAGGCTGGCGAAGTCTGCGTTAAGGCCGATAGTGGCGAAAAACGCCAACATCAAGGGGGTTTGCAAAGAGGGGTCGAAGCTTACCTCGATATCAGCCAGGCCGCGCAATGCCATGAGTAGCAGGGCGACCAACAAACCACCGGCGACCGGTTCGGGAATATTGTAGGTGCGCAAGAAGCCGATCCTCGTCACCAGCCATCGCCCCAGCAATAACACCAGCGAAGCGGCCACCAATGTTGAATAAAAATCGAGTTGAAGCATCTGGGCATTTCTCTGAAGTGAGCAAGGAGAATGGGTGGCCAGAGTAGAGAGCACGACAGAGAAACGCACCTCCCCCACAAAAAGTACAGACTATCCCTACATGTTTTACAAGAATGGCCTACGACGAGCTGCGCTTCTGATAGGAAAGACGGCCCATGAGGCTATTCACGATAGCGTCGCAACAAGGGCCAGTTGGACGCGAGTGCTCCGGGCTCATAGTTGCGCCCCTCGACCCGCACCAGGTCAGGGAACTCAAGCAGCAATGCGCGGTTACCCCTGCCGATGTGCTCCATCACTGCCAGGGTAATGTTCTCGCGCACCATGCCCGTCGAGACGTAATACATGGCCCAGGCTTGTTCGGGCGTACAAAGGCCAATCTGCTCTTCAATCTCTTTGTATGCCTTATAGTCGTCTGACTCCAGATAGCCCTGATCAACACCTTGGCGCATGCTGTCTCCCTCCCCCGGCCCCCGCCCTGTGGTCAGCCGGCCAATAGTTCTACCCTCACGTACCACTCTTGACCTTGGTCCACACACGGGTGCGAATGCGCTCGGCCTTCAGCGGCAAGGGCTCGAGCGGGACCAATGTGGCCATGGTCTTTTTATCGGGATAAATCCACGGGTTATCCCGCAGCTTCTGTTCGACAAACTGCGTGGCATCTTTATTGGCGTTGGGATAGAGCATGTAGTTGGATGTCTTGGCGATCACCTGTGGCCGCAGCATGTAGTTGATAAATTCCAGGGCGGCTTTGGGGTGCCGGGCATCCTTGAGCAGCACCCAGTTCTCAGACCAGACCAATGCCCCTTCCCGGGGCAGGCTGTAGGCAATCTTGCGTCCGCTGTTGGACTTTTCATTGATCGCCTGCGCCGCCAGGGCACCGTTGGCCCAGCCTACGACGGCGCAGATATTGCCGTCGGCCAAGTCGGTGTCGATGCGAGATGAGTCGAAATAGAGAACGTAGGGGCGGATTTTCAACAGCAGGGCCTGGGCCTTCTGGTAATCCTCGGGGTTGGTGCTGTTGCTCGGGAGCCCGAGGTAGTGCAAGGCAATCGAAATGATCTCGCTGGGCGAGTCGAGCATGGCCACGCCACACGTCTTGAGCTTGCTGATGTTCTCTTCCTTGAAGATCAGGTCCCAGCTGTCCACCGGGGCATCCTCACCCAGTGCCGCCTTGACCTTATCCACGTCGTAGCCAATGCCGGTGGTGCCCCATACGTAGGGTACGGCGTAGCGATTACCGGGATCATTGACCGCCAGCAGAGCGAGGATATCGGGATCGATGTGCGACAGATTGCTCAATTGCGAGCGATCCAGCGGCTGCAACACGCCGGCCTTGATCAGCCCGGGCAGCACATTGGAGGTGGCCACCACCAGGTCATACCCGGTGCGTCCGGCCATCACCTTGCTCTGCATGATTTCCGCGCTGTCGAAGGCGTCCATGTGCAACTTGATGCCGGATTCCTGCTGGAATTCACTCGGGGTCTGCGGCTCAAGAAACCCGAACCAGTTATATAGATACAACGAAGATTGGGCGGCGCCTGCCGGTGTACTGATTGCGGCACCCAGCAGCAAGGCTAAAAAAATAGCTCGCAAGTGTGATCGACTCATATGACTATCCTTGTCCACCCGACATGCCTTCATGGCTATCGTTAGTTCGGGGTGAATATACCGGGCATGGTTGAATAGTAAATACCTAGAAATACTTAGCCTTGGCCTGCCAATCCCTAACCCTAAAGGGGTAGAACATGTCGCTTGACCTTCATAGCCTGGCCTGGCATCGATCCGTTGGCAAACTGATCATGCAGCTCAATCGGCCAGAATTCTGGAGCTCATTGATTCGTGTATTGAATGAATACGTGCAGATAGACAATTGGGTTGTACTGGTTTTCGGCGATCACTCTGTGCGCGTGATCAGCCTGCCTGAGGTAGCTGACAGCGAAGAGGTTGACGCCTTTATTCACCGCTATGTGAAAGGTCTTTATCTACTGGACCCGTTTTATATCGCTGATCGAGAAAACCCGCAGAGCGGCTTCTTCCATCTGCTCGATATTGCGCCGGAACACTTTCTTGAGACCGAGTACTACCATCAGTATTTCGCGCAATTCATCTCGGTCGATGAGGCGCAATACAACGTACGCCTCGATGCCGACAGAACTTTGTGCATGTCGTTTGGCAGCAACGTGCGATTCACACAGGCGCAAGTCACCATGCTCGACATGATCAAGCCGTGGGTGACGGCGATGATGCACCAACGCATGTGCTTTGAAAGCGACCAGGAAAAGAACATCGCCGAGCCGGCGCCATGGGCTGAAGCCATAGCCCAGTTGGAGGCCCAGATAACCACTCGCGAAAAAGATGTACTCAAGTTGCTGCTCAGCGGTTTTTCCAACAAGGAGATTGCCGGGAAGCTGTCGCTGTCGACGGAAACCATCAAAGTCCACCGCCGCAACATCTATAGCAAGTTGAATATAAAGTCGCAGTCCGAACTGTTTGCGCGGTTTTTTATGCCAAGGCAAGACGCGCCTGCGGCCACTTGAGTGCTGGCGGTGCGCGGGTGAGGTAAATTCAGCACACACAAAAACGCCGATCATTACTGATCGGCGTTTTTGTTAAATATGGAGCGGGAAACGAGACTCGAACTCGCGACCCCGACCTTGGCAAGGTCGTGCTCTACCAACTGAGCTATTCCCGCAAATGGCGTCCCCTAGGGGACTCGAACCCCTGTTACCGCCGTGAAAGGGCGGTGTCCTAGGCCACTAGACGAAGGGGACACGCTACTGAAACACATGGTGTGTATTTCAGTGCCCAGAGGCCTTATCCGAAGACTTGGTCCTGGTTTCACTCAATGCCGCCCGAGGGCAACACTGCTTAAAAATTGGAGCGGGAAACGAGACTCGAACTCGCGACCCCGACCTTGGCAAGGTCGTGCTCTACCAACTGAGCTATTCCCGCATATGGCGTCCCCTAGGGGACTCGAACCCCTGTTACCGCCGTGAAAGGGCGGTGTCCTAGGCCACTAGACGAAGGGGACACACGTACAACATTCACTCCCTACCGCGTTTCGCTGTGTGCTTTACGCTGTAAGTGGCGCGCATTCTATGGATGGATTGAAAGGTCGTCAACCCCCAAGGATAAATTTATTTAAATCAATGACTTCGCCATGGTTTACCGACCTTCCCGGGCTTTGTCGGCGTCCGAGCCTTGGCGCCTATATTCTGGCGCCCGCCAAGACGCTATAGTTCACCCAGGCAAGTGATGGCAATGTGCAGCCATACAGCGCACGCCTACCTATATAGAAGAAAGTACCTGGGCAATTGGTCGATCAATCCTATCCGCCGGCTGACCCAGTCACTACACTCCACAGCAAACCCTATAAAGAGGTCACACCGGTGACACCACTCATGATCACCCTGCTGGTAATAGCCGGGATCGCAATACTGATCGCCATTGGCTACATGAACCATGTGGTGGAAAACAATAAGCTGGAAAAAAAGCGCACCGAGATCGAGCTTAATGATCGGCTGCGCCGCTGCGGTGAAATCACCGAGACCTTTCCTGGCCAACTGATGACCCCGGCGCTCAAACTGTTGCTGGCCCGCCTGGAACTGAACGTTACTCAGCGCCTGTTGAACCTCAACAAATCCAGCGCGCCACTCAAGGCACGTATCGCCGAGTTGAATGCACTGATCGCCCAGGGCGAATCGATTCCAGTGGCCAACCCACCGGCGCCGATCCAGACCGAAGCCAAGGCCAAGGACGTGCGCTTTTTGCTCGAAGCCTTGCACGGCCAAGTCACCCGTGCAGCCCAGGACGGCTTCCTGCCGACCAACGAGGCCAAGCACTGGATCAAGGAAATCCGTCATATCCTGGTGCTGCTGCATATCGAGTTCTTTAACAACCTCGGCCAGCATGCCCTGCAGCAAGGCCAACCGGGCCAGGCGCGCCTGGCCTTCGAGCGTGGTGTGCAGTACTTGCGCAAACAACCGGAGCCGGTGCTCTACAGCGCGCAGCTGCAACTGCTGGAATCGCAACTGGCACGCGCCAACTCCACGGTACTGACCAACAGCCAGCCCGCCGAGGACGAAGTCAACGAGTTGACCGAGGGGTTGAAGGTCGTCGACGCCGATGCCGAGTGGAAGAAGAAAGCTATCTACGACTGATAGCCCAGGTAATAACGTGCAGCATGGGCGATTTACCTGGTGTAAGACGATCCAAATGTGGGAGGGGGGCCAAGCACCCTCCCATATCTGGATTGCGGGGCATCAGCTGGATAGCGCCCTCACCTCACAGGCCATCACTTTGCACCTATCCCCCCACCCACAACTAGCGTAAAAAAGTGCTCCTCACTCCGTGAAGTTAGAGGCCTGTTATGCCTGTTGCCGTGATTGATGGACAACCGCTGCATTATCTTGACCAGGGCACCGGCCCGGTCGTCCTGTTAGGTTCAAGCTACCTGTGGGCCAGCGACATGTGGGCGCCGCAGATTGAAGCGCTGTCGCAGCAATACCGGGTGATCGTCCCCGAGCTGTGGGGCCATGGCGAGTCGGGCAAACTGCCGACGCAAACCAAGTCCCTGGATGGCCTGGCCCGCCAGGCCCTGGCGCTGCTCGAGCATCTGGGCATCGAGCAGATCAACCTGGTGGGCCTGTCGGTCGGCGGCATGTGGGGCGCACGCCTGGCATTGCAGGCTCCCGAGCGTGTCAACAGCGTGGTGCTGATGGACACCTACCTCGGCGCCGAACCCGAAGCAACACGCCAGTACTATTTCTCGCTGTTCAAGATGATTGAAGACGCTGGCGAGATCCCTGAACCGTTGCTGGATGTGATCGCACCGATCTTCTTCCGCCCGGGCATCGACCGCGAATCGGCGCTGTACCGGGATTTTCGAAAATCCCTGCAAAGCTATTCCAGGGAGCAACTGCTGGAAAGCATCGTGCCCCTGGGCCGCTTGATCTTTAGTCGCGAAGACATCCTGGCGCAACTACCACGCCTGGATTCCGACACCACCCTGGTGATGTGCGGCGAGCAGGACAAACCCCGGCCGCCCGCAGAGTCAGAGGAAATGGCCGAACTGATTGGCTGCGACCTGATCCTGATCCCCGAGGCCGGGCATATTTCCAGCCGCGAGAACCCCGAATTCGTCAATGAAGCCCTGCTGACCTTCCTCGCCAACCACGCCTGATCGCCCTGCCTATTGATCGCAGCGCCGTCGCTGCGATCAAAGGCGGAAATGCCCCACCATGCCCTTGAGCTCTACCCCCAACTGCGCCAGCTGGAGGCTCGATGCGGCGTTGCCTTGCATGCTCAGCGCCGAGTGGTCGGCACTGGCACGAATACAGGTGACGCTGCGGTTGATCTCTTCGGCCACCGAGCTTTGCTCCTCGGCGGCGGCCGCGATCTGTTGATTCATCTGCTGGATCAGTGACACGGCAGCGGCAATGCTACCCAAGGCGCTTTCAGTTTCCAGGGCATCACCGACCGCCTGCTTCACCAGTTCGCCACTGTGCTGGATCTGCTGCACCGACGCCTGTGCCGCACTGCGCAAGGTGTTGACCAGGCGCTCGATTTCCTCGGTCGATTGCTGGGTGCGCTTGGCCAGTGCCCGTACCTCATCGGCCACTACGGCAAAGCCACGGCCCTGTTCACCGGCACGCGCCGCTTCAATGGCGGCGTTCAAGGCCAGCAGGTTGGTCTGTTCAGCCACGCTGTTGATGACGCTCAATACAGTGCCGATATTCTGGATCTCTGCACTGAGGCCCTCGATGCTGGCGCTGGCGCTGCTGCTCGACGCCGCCAGTAATTCAATACGCTGCAAACTCATACGTACCACCTGCTGGCCGCTGTCGACCTTGTCATCCGCCGTCTGCGCCGCTTGGGCGGCCTGCTCGGCGTTGCGCGCCACATCATGCACGGTGGCGGTCATCTGATTCATCGAGGTGGCGACCTGCTCGGTTTCTTCCTTTTGGCTGCTGACCTCAAGGTTGGTCTGCTCGGTGACACTGGACAACGAATGCGCGGAACTGGCGAGTTGTTCGATACCGGCCTGCAACCCACGCACGATCTGGCTCAAACCACTGCCCATCTGCTGCATCGCCTGCATCAATTGGCCGATTTCATCACGGCGGCTGACCTCCATGCGCCCACTCAGGTCACCCGCGGCAATCTGTTGGGCCACGGCGATCACGCTGCGCAGCGGCGCCACGATCAACCGGGTTATCACCCATGCAGCGATTAAGCCCACCAGCAAAGCCAGGGCGGATGAGCCGATGATCAGCATCGCGCTGTGTTGCAACTGTGCCTGCATGGACTGGTCTTCGGCGGCATACGCCTGGTTGACGCGACTGACCACGTGCTCAGCGCGGTCGTGCAGTTGCGTATAGACGACTTTCTCCTGGGCCAGCAGCCCGGTGTACTCGCCGAGTTTTTCACTGAATGACGCGATGTGCCCGGAGACTTCGTTGAGGACGGTCTGGTAGCCGGGGTCCTTGACGCTGCTCTTGAGCTTCTCGACTTCAGCCAGCGCCTGGTCGGCCTGCTCGATCTTGCCCTGCTCAGCGGCATCGGCGTCAGCCTTGCGGCTCTGGTCCAGGCGCACCCGCGCCTCGTCCATGGCTTGCAGCATCAAGCGCGATACCTGGCTGACCTGCCCCGCCTGCTCGATAAATTCGGCCCCCTCTTTGCCTTGGCTTTCCTTGAGGCCATAAGCACCGTCGTCCGCCAGGCCGGCTTGCAACACATCCAGGTTGTTCGCCACGCTGGACACTGACCAACTGGCCATTTCCAGCGCCAAGTCCTTGGTCTGGTTCAGTTCGACGAACTCATCGAACGCCTTGCGGTACGCCGCCAAGGCTTGCTCAACGTCACTCATCACTTGCTCGTTGGCCACAGACCGGGCCTTGAGACTGGCGGCCTGCGCCGCCAGCGCCTCGACACCGGCATGCAGGTCGTCAACGGCCTTGGAGTCGGCGTGCAGTGCGTAGTCCTGCTCGATCAAGCGCACCTTGAGCAAGCCGCTGTTGAGCGAAGACATGCTCGTGAGCCCGTCAAAACGCTGGCCGACGGTTTGCAGCGACCACACGCCTATCGCCGCCACCAGCGCCGTGAGCAGGAGTACCAAGGTGAAGCCCAAGCCCAGTTTTTTTGCCATACCAAGGTTGGCGAAACGTCGTTGCACGCCCGAAATCATTGCCTTGAATCCTCTTGCGATGGCAGATGCCATAAGCCAGGTTTACAAGCAGTGAGATTGGCAACCCATGGGTACTGAGCACAAGCGGCTGGCGCCGGAATAATGGCAAAAAGCTACATGCTCGTCGTTTTCAGAATGGTCGAGGTCGATCTGGTTGCGCCCATGGCACGGAACAATGCCAATGCCCGCTGATCAGCCGCATAGGCCACATTGATGCGCAGCCACTCGCTGCGCTCACCCGTCGGGCTGAACAACCCTCCCGGCGACAGCAACACCCCCAGGCGTCGGGCGCACGCCTGCAAGCGTGAGGGGTCAGCCAAGCCAGGTCGCGCCCACAGGAACATACCGCCAGCGGGCACGGAAAAGACTTGCCACTCCTCATCTTCCAACACTTGCAAGGTCGCGGCCATTTGCGCGTTCAGCCGCCTGCGCAGGCGCTGCACCCACTTGCGGTAGGTGCCGTTGCTCAACAACGTCGCCACCATGGCTTCGGCAAAGCGTGAGGTGCCGATTCCCGTCAGGGTCTTGAGATGGGTCAATTGGGTAATGATTGTGGCACTGGCACAGAGGTAGCCCACGCGCAAGGCGCTGCTCAGGGTCTTGGAAAAACTCGAGATATAGATCACCCGGTCGCCGTGGGGCAACGCCGACAAGCGCGTGCAGCTGGCATGTTGCAGGTCGCCGTAGACGTCCTCCTCGATGATCAGGAAGTCGTGATCCCGGGCCAGTTCCAGCAAACGCTCCGCGACCCGGCGGCACAGACTGGTGCCGGTGGGGTTGTGGTACAGGCTGCTGATGAACAGGCACTTGGGGCGACGGGTTTGCAGCAGCACTTCCAACGCTGTGATATCCGGGCCGCCTTTGGTACGTGGCACCTCCAGTAGCCTGACACCCTGAAAGTCCAATTGACGATAGAGGTTGCCGTATCCCGGCGTCTCGACCACCACCTCATCACCAGCCTTGAGCAGCGTGCGTATCAGCAGATCCTGGGCATGACTGGCGCCATGGGTGGTGAGGATACGGTCCAGGCTGGTGGGCACATGGATCTGAGTCAGGCGCTTGAGCAGTTGCTCGCGCAGCGCCGGCAGCCCCAACGGCGTGCTGTAGCTGAACAGGCCAGCTGTGTCGGTACGACTGACCTCGCGGATCGCATAGCTGATGTCGTCGCTTTCACGCCAAGCGTCGGGCAACCAGCCGCACCCCAGTTTCAGCTCGCCCAAGGGGCTATCGGTAAAGGCGCCCCAGACCTGTTCCGCACCTTCGTACCAGTGGTTTTCGTCGGCTGCCGGCGGTTGCGCCACCACATACCCCGAACCGTGCCGCGAGGCCAGCAGGCCCTGGGACACCAACCGTTCGAATGCCTCCATCACGCTGGACTGGCTCAACAGGTTGTCGAGGGCCAATTGCCGAATGGACGGCAAGCGTGTTCCGGGGCTCACCCCATTCTTGCGAATCCATTCTGCCACTGCGCTGACGATTTGCTGAACCACCGGTACCTGGGCTTGTCGATCGATCCCTAAATCCATGAGCCACTCACTTCAACTGTCTGTAAACCTAAAACAGTTAAGCACAGAAGCCCGTTCAACCCCGTCGAAAACCTATATTAAAGTATTGATTTTATTGGATTATTTACCTTCCGATACATATTAGGACACGGCACTTTGCCAGCTCTGGAAACCCCTCACAGCAGCCCACTCACTTTCTAAGAGTCCATGAGATGAAGTCCTAGATCGCCGTGGCACCACCATCCACCGCCAGGGCCTGGCCGGTGGTAAACGCCGCACCGTCACTGCACAAGTACAACACCGCGCTGGCGATTTCCTCGACCTTGCCAATGCGGCCGACCGGGTGCATCGCCGCAGCAAATTCGGCTTTGCGCGGGTCAGCCTCGTAGGCACGGCGAAACATGTCGGTATCAATGACTGCCGGGCAAACCGCGTTGACGCGGATGTTCTTTTTCGCGTACTCAATGGCCGCCGACTTGGTCAGGCCGATCACCGCATGCTTGGACGCGGCATAGATGCTCATCTTCGGCGCCGCCCCCAACCCCGCTACTGACGCCGTGTTGACGATTGCCCCGCAGCCCTGGGCCAGCAGCAGCGGCAACTGATACTTCATGCACAACCATACGCCCTTGACGTTAACCCCCATGATGGCGTCGAACTCGTCCAGACTGCCATCGGCCAGCTTGCCCTTCTCGATCTCGATCCCAGCGTTGTTAAAAGCGTAGTCGAGCCTCCCGTAGGTGGCGACGGTCTGCGCCATCAGTTGCTGCACGTCGGCTTCAAGCGTGACATCGCACCGCACAAAAAGCGCTTCGCCACCGGCCTCTCTAATCAGCGCGACCGTGCCCTCGCCGCCCGCCACATCAAGGTCGGCGACCACCACCTTCAAGCTTTCGGCGGCAAACGCCAGCGCGGTGGCACGGCCAATACCAGCGGCGGCGCCGGTCACCAGGGCGACCTGGCCGGAAAACGTCATGCTCATGGGAAGCGTCCTATGGGAGAAGTAGCGATGGAGCGAGTCTAGCCAACACCGGGAGCAGCGCGTCAGCACTATCAGAAGGCCGGTTGGCGCTGCATGGATCGCAGTGATAACGTCACCCGGCTGATTATCAGTGAGGCCTATCGACGGGCATTCGTCTTCCACGGACAACCTTGCCCTCCAGGCACTGAAGGTCTATCACTCATGATTCATTTCTAAAGAGTCCTTGCCATGACCGCCCAGACCAACCGCCAATTTCTTCTCGCCAAACGCCCGGTCGGCGCGGCCACGCGGGAAACCTTCACCTACCAGGAAGTGCCGGTGGGCACGCCCGCCGATGGCCAGGTGCTGGTGCGCAATGAATACCTGTCCCTCGACCCGGCGATGCGTGGCTGGATGAATGAGGGCAAGTCCTACATTCCACCGGTTGGCATCGGTGAAGTAATGCGCGCCCTGGGCGTCGGCAAAGTGATCGCCTCCAACAATCCGAAATTTGCCGTGGGTGACTACGTGAACGGCGCCGTCGGCGTGCAGGATTATTTCCTCGGCGAACCTCGTGGCTTCTATAAGGTTGACCCCAAGCTTGCGCCCCTGCCCCGCTACCTGTCTGCCCTGGGCATGACCGGCATGACAGCTTACTTCGCTTTGCTGGAGACCGGTGCGCCGAAAGCCGGCGACACCGTGGTGATCTCCGGCGCCGCAGGCGCCGTGGGCAGCATCGCCGGGCAGATCGCCAAGATCAAAGGTTGCCACGTGGTGGGGATTGCCGGTGGCGCCGACAAGTGCAAGTTCCTGGTGGATGAACTGGGCTTTGATGCCGCCATCGACTACAAAAGCGAAGACGTGCCCGCGGCTCTCAAGCGCGAGTGCCCCAAAGGGGTGGACGTGTATTTCGATAACGTCGGCGGCGACATTCTCGACGCCGTGCTCAGCCGCCTGGCGCTGAAAGCCCGCGTAGTGATTTGCGGTGCAATCAGCCAGTACAACAACAAGGAAGCCGTCAAAGGCCCGGCCAACTATTTGTCATTGCTGGTCAATCGCGCGCGCATGGAAGGCTTCGTGGTGATGGATCATGCGGCAAACTTCCCGGCGGCCGGGCAGGAAATGGCCGGTTGGATGGCCCAGGGCAAGCTCAAGAGCAAGGAAGATATTGTCGAAGGGCTGGAGACATTCCCGGAAACGCTGATGAAGCTGTTCAACGGCGAGAACTTTGGCAAGTTGGTTCTAAAAGTCAGCTGACACACTGCAGATCGAAATGTGGGAGGGGATTTGCCCCCCTGGGAAGTAAGCTTGCTCTCCCTGGAGCCTGACAGCCGACCGCTATCTAACTGATACTCTACGATCCAAATGTGGGAGGGGGCTTGCTCCCGATGGCGGCCTGACAGCCGACCAGAATGTTGGATCAGACCGAGTACATATCCGTTATTTGGGCAACGGCCACTTAGGGTTCCGCTTTTACAGCGGGTCACTTTGAAAAGCGCAAAGTAACCAAACGCTCTTGCCCCACCACTCGGCACCTCGCTTAGGCTCGGTGTGCCCGTAATCCGACATGCATTTGGGGGGCCGCCGCCACGCGCCATCCATGGCGCGGGGCGGCTAAACCGGCATCCCTGCCGGTTTACCCCCCAAATCCCTGTCGAATTCCGGCCAGCGTGGTTTGACGGGGCGCCTAGGATCAAAAGCAAGATCAGAAGCGACTCGCTGCGCATCATGGTTACCGTCGGTTGCTACACAGTTGTGTAGATACCCATGGTCATCGGGGGCAAGCCCCCTCCCACATTTTTTACAGCGCTAACTTGAGTATCAGGCGATTTCGGCAACCACTGCGGCCAACGCCTTGGCAGGATCCGCCGCCTGGCTGATCGGGCGGCCGATCACCAGGTAATCGGAGCCCGCATCCAACGCCTGGCGCGGGGTCAGGATACGGCGCTGGTCATCCTGGGCACTGCCGGCCGGGCGAATCCCCGGCGTCACCAGTTGCAACGACGGGTGGGCGTTTTTCAGAGCCTGGGCTTCCAGGGCCGAGCACACCAGGCCGTCCAGGCCGGCTTTCTGCGCCAGGGCCGCCAGGCGCAAGACCTGCTCCTGGGGCTCGATATCCAGGCCGATGCCGGCCAAGTCTTCACGCTCCATGCTGGTCAACACGGTTACGCCGATCAGCAGCGGTTTCGGGCCGCTGCGCTGTTCCAGCACTTCGCGGCACGCACTCATCATGCGCAGGCCACCGGAGCAGTGCACATTGACCATCCACACGCCCATCTCGGCCGCAGCTTTCACCGCCATCGCCGTCGTGTTGGGAATGTCGTGGAATTTCAGGTCGAGGAACACTTCGAAGCCTTTGTCACGCAGGGTACCGACGATTTCCGCCGCGCAACTGGTGAACAGTTCCTTACCGACCTTGACCCGGCAAAGCTTAGGGTCCAACTGGTCAGCCAGCTTCAGTGCGGCGTCACGGGTGGGGTAATCCAGGGCGACGATGATAGGAGTCTGGCAGACGGACATTGGAATGGGCTCTCAGGCAAGTCGAAATCGGCGCGGATTGTAGCGCAAGCAGCGCGGTTGCGGGATCCGATGATCGGTAAATACTGATCAAACGCCCGAGAGACGCCATTTCGGGCAATTGTTTCAAAGCTGGTACAGACTCGACACGCCCTCAACACGCCGTGGGCCTAGCCTCGCGCACGTGACCGCCCGCCCGGTACTTCCAGGCTTGGAACCGGGCGCCTATGCTGACCGCAACAACCCAGGCAGATGATCGCACTATGCATACCCCCTCCGCCCCCGTAACCGAAGAGCCAAAAGACGCGGTTATCGCCGAAGACAAACGCTGGAATACCCGTGCGCTGATTGTCGACGACGACGTGCCGATCCGCGAACTGCTGATCGACTACCTGGCGCGCTTCAATATCCTCGCCTCGGGTGTCACCGACGGCACCGCCATGCGCCAAGCCATGCAAGCCGAAACCTTCGATGTGGTGGTGCTCGACCTGATGCTGCCGGGCGAGGACGGGCTGTCGCTGTGCCGCTGGTTACGCGCTGAGTCGGACATTCCGATCCTGATGCTCACCGCCCGTTGCGAACCCACCGACCGCATCATCGGCCTGGAACTGGGCGCCGATGACTACATGTCCAAACCGTTCGAGCCCCGGGAGCTGGTCGCGCGTATCCAGACCATCCTGCGCCGGGTGCGCGATGACCGCAGCGAGCAACGCACCAACATCCGCTTCGACAATTGGCGCCTCAACAGTGTGCTGCGCCAGTTGGTGGCCGATGACGGCCTGGTGGTGCCGCTGTCCAACGCCGAGTTTCGCTTGCTGTGGGTCTTCATCGAACGCCCGCGCCGTGTGCTGAGTCGCGAACAATTGCTGGATGCCGCCCGTGGCCGCTCCATCGAAGCCTTTGATCGCAGCATCGACTTGCTGGTGTCGCGCTTGCGCCAGAAGCTGGGAGATGATCCCAAGGCGCCACAACTGATCAAGACCGTACGCGGCGAAGGCTACCTGTTCGACGCCCGGGATATCGGTTGATGCGTGCCACCCTCAATACGCTGTTCGGGCGATTGTTCGGCCTATTGCTGGTGGCTATTGTGCTGGCCCACGTGCTGGCGATCTTCTGGTTCCACCACTACGGCCGGCCGCCTCCCCCGCCTCCCGAGGTGTTCGTCGAACAACCGGACGGCACCCTCAAGCCACTGCGCAAGGAACCTCGCCCTTGGTTTGGTGGGCCGTTGGTACCGCTGACGTTTCAATTTATCTCGTTGATCATCGCCGCCTGGTACGGTGCCAAGCTGCTGAGTCGGCCGATCCAGCGCCTGAGCGCGGCGGCCGAGCGCTTGAGCATCGACCTCGACAGCCCGCCCCTGGTGGAGTCCGGCCCGCGCGAAGCACGGCAGGCCGCGTCGACCTTCAACCTCATGCAAAAGCGTATCCGCGAGCAAGTCAGCCAGCGTGCGCGCATGCTCGGTGCGGTCTCCCACGACCTGCGCACCCCGCTGTCGCGCCTCAAGCTGCGCCTGGAACAGATCGAGGACACCCAACTGCAAGGCCAGATGCGCCAGGACCTGGACGACATGATCGGCATGCTCGATGCCACCCTGAGCTACCTGCACGAACAACGCACCAGCGAGACACGGCACTGGCTTGATGTGCAGGCGCTGGTGGAGTCCCTCAGCGAAAACGCCCAGGACCAAGGCAGCGATGTGCAATTTTCCGGTACCTGTGCACCGTTGCAAGTACAGCCGATGGCCTTGCGCTCATGCCTCAACAACCTGATCGACAATGCCCTGCGCTATGCCGGCACGGCATATATCGAACTGACGGACAGGAGCGACGCGCTGGTCATTCGCGTGATCGACCATGGCCCGGGCATTGCAGCCGACAAGCGTGAGGCGGTGTTCGAGCCGTTTTACCGACTCGAAGGGTCACGCAACCGCAACTCCGGCGGCGTCGGCCTGGGCATGACGATTTCCAAGGAAGCGGCGGAGCGCTTGGGCGGCCGCTTGAGCCTGGAAGAAACACCTGGTGGCGGGCTGACCGCCGTCATGTGGCTGCCCCGCGCCTGAACGCCTCAGTTACAGGGTTTGTCTTCGCGGCGGACTTGCGCCTGAGTGGCGCTCCAATCTGTCAGCAGGCTGTAGGCCACCGCCAGTAAGGTCGGGCCGATAAACAGGCCGATAAAGCCAAACGCTATCAAGCCGCCAAACACGCCCAGCAGCACAATCACCAGCGGCAGGTTGCCGCCACGGCTGATCAGGTACGGCTTTAGCACGTTATCCACGCCACTGATCACGAACGTGCCCCATACACCCAGGAACACGGCATAGGTGTAGTCGCCCTTCCACGCCAGCCAGGCCGTGGCCGGGATCCACACCAGCGGCGGGCCCATGGGGATCAGGCTGAGCAGGAAGGTGACGATACCCAGCACCAGCGCACCCGGCACGCCGGCGATCAGGAAGCCGATCAGCGCCAGCAGGGCCTGGGCGGCAGCAGTGCCGATCACACCGTTGACCACCCGTTGCACAGTGCCGGCCACCAGTTCGATGTAATAGCCGGCGCGCTCGCCGATCAGGCGCTCCAGCAAGCGGTGCACAAACATCGCCAGGCGCGGCCCGTCACGGTAGAAAAAGAACACGAAGACCAGGCTCAGGGTCAGCTCGAGGATGCCGCCGCCAATTTGCGCACTGCGCGCCAGCAACCAGTTGCCGACCTGGCCGAGGTACGGCTTGATGCTGACCATCAACGCCGCGCCTTGTTGATCGATGCTGTCCCACATTCCCGCCAGGCGCTCGCCGACCAACGGAATCGAACCCAGCCAGGACGGCGCCTCGGGCAAGCCGTCGACCTGGATATCCTTGATCAGCGCCACTGCATCGCGCACGTGGTCGGCGAGGTTGAACCCCAGCCATACCAGCGGCACTGCCACCAGCAACATCCAGCCCAGGGTCAGGATGCCGGCGGCCAGGGACTCCCGGCCACCCAGCCAGCGCGTGAGCAAACGCATCAGCGGCCAACTGGCAAATGCCAGCACCGCCCCCCAGAACAGCGCCGACCAGAACGGCGCCATGACCCAGAAGCTGGCACCGAACAGCACCAGCAGCAGGATTTGCACCAGCAGGCGATCGTTATTGAGCATCGGGTATCTCGAGACTAAGGCTATTGGAAGAGAGCTTAGGCGAACGGCGCGGGTCCGTTCGCCTGATGACGGTCAGCGTATCAGATGCAGGTGCAATCCTTTAGCGTCACCGGTGCCGGTTTCCAGACGTGCGGCGCGCACGCCGGCATCGATCAGGCCCTGGCGCCAGGTTTCGGCGGTGGGCCCGGTCAGGCTGATGCGCAAGGTGGTGTCGAGGTTCAGTCCGCGGGAAATCAAGGTCAGCCACGTGGCGTCAGGTTCGGCACCCAGCGCCGGGAAGTCCAGCTCGCCGGTGCTTTTCAGTTCACGCAACAGGGTGGCGGAGGTCGGCAGCAGATTACCCAAAGGCGCGCTGGCGTCGAGTTGCTCGACATGCAGGTAAGCGCGACGGTTACCGCGGGTGATGCCGTACAGCGCGATCAGGGAATTGTCCTGCGGAGCGGCCAGGCGCAGCAGCAAGTACTCCTGCTGGCCGTCGGCCCCCACCAGCTTGGCGTTGCCGAACACTTCATTGGCCCACAGGCTGCTTTCGCCACAATCGCGGGCCTGGCACCAGAACAACAACTGCGCGCCCTTGGCCTGTAATGCTTCGCGCGTTGCGGTAAAGGCCGCGCTGGAGCTGTGCTCGGCGGGCAGTTCATAGGTGATTGCAGTGGCTTGGCCACGCGCGGTGGCCTGGCCCTCGTAGCGCAACTGGCCGCTGATCTTGCGGATCGCGCCCATGGGGTAGATGCGTTCCTTTTCTTCGGCGGGGCGATAATCGACGATCTGCGCGTCAACCTGGCGGGCCACGGCAGGCAGATCCTGGCTGCCCGACACGTCAGCGGCGAACACCAGGGGGCTGAAACAGCAAAGGCCAAGGGCACGGAGACATCCTTTACCCAGGCTCATCGGATCAATGAGTCCTGGCCAATGGAGGTCACAGCGATATTGAGTGTGTACATGGTTGACTCCCTTTCAATCCGCCCAGCCTCGGCAGTTGACCCCGCCAAGTCAAGGCGTGGAGAAGAACCGATTGAAACAGTCTGCAACAAGAGCAGCGCCGGACTCGTCATTCAGGTGTAAATGATGGCCGCCTGGCAGCGTGGCAACGGTGAAGGGTAGCTGGGAAAGCAATTCGGAATGTTTCGCCAGCATGCCGTCAGCCGCGACCACCAACTGCGTAGGGCAACCTACGCGCCTTACGAAAGCCATGGCCTGCTCATCGGTCAGGCGCGTCGGCGATGCCAGGGTCAGGCGGCTGTCGCTGCGCCAGGTGTAACCGCCCGGCACTGGCATCAGGCCGCGCTGGGCCAGCAGTTCCGCGGCTTCACGACTGACCGCCACCACGCCCTTCATCCGCGCCTCAACCGCTCGATCGAGCGTGCCGTAGACAGGCTTACGCTTGTCTTGCAGGCTCATTTGCGCCTGCAAGGCCATGCCCAGGCGTTCGGCCGCGTTCTCGGCGCTGGCGGTCGGAGGGATCACCCCATCGATCAAACCCAAGTGCGTCACACGCTCCGGCAAGGCCCCAGCTAACACCAGGGAAACGATGGCACCCAGGGAATGGCCAAGTAATGCAAAACGTTGCCAGCCCAATTGCTCGGCGACCTGCAGCACGTCATAGACATAATCCCACAAGGCATAACCGGCCCCTGCCGGACGATGGTCCGAGTGCCCGTGCCCCGCCAGGTCCAGCGCGACAATACGCAAGCCGTGCAGCTTCGGCGCCAGGCGCGCAAAGCTATTGGCGTTGTCCAGCCAGCCATGCAGGGCGATCACCGGCAGGCCATCCTCGGGGCCGAACAGATGAGCCGCCAACTCGATGTGCGGCAGGCTCAGGCGAACTTCTTCGACAGGTGTGCTCATGCGCAACTGCGCTCGCGGGCTTGCCAGCGGGCGAACAGGTTCTTGATCAAGGTGGCGGTGTCCTGGGGGCGTTCCAGGGGGAACATATGGCCGCCCGGCATGGTGAGCATTTCGCCCATGGGCAGGCGGTCGACGCCGCTGGCATGGTGGCGCATCACCACACGGCTCTGGCGCCCACGCACCACCGCCAGCGGCACCTTCAATTGGCGCACCTGGCCCGGGCTGGTGTGGGGTACGCCGCGATAGATGCTGATTTCGGTGGCCGGATCGAAACGCAGGCGCAGGCGGTCGCCCACTTGCTGCAGGCCATGTTGCAGGTACGCGTCAAAACAATCGGGATCAAAGCCACGAAACAGGGTCTTGCCGGCAAAATAGCTGCGTGCGGCTTCAAGGTCGGTGAACTCTTCACGGCGACCGAGGGTGCGCCCAGCCGGCGTCAGGCGGTCGATGAAGCCAAAACGCTTGGCGGCACGGATCACCCAGCGGTCTGCCCGGGTCAGCACCGGCGAATCCAGCATTACCACGCCCCGGTACAACTGCGGGCAACGCATGGCTGCGTGCAAGTGCAGCACGCCCCCGAGGGAATGGCCCACGCCCCACACCGGCTCCGGCTGCTGTTGCAGATGGTGGATCAACTCATCCACCAGGTTCTGCCAGTTATCGTCCACCGGGAACCTGGGGTCGTGACCGTGCTGCGGCAGGTGCGCCACCGCATATTCCGGGGCCAGGGCGGCAAACAGCTTGCCGTAAGTGGCCGATGGGAAGCCATTGGCGTGGGTAAAAAACACGTGCTGCGGCATACAGGTTCCATCGACGAAAACAGAGGTGGATTGTCACCATGCCGGCGTCCTGCGGCAATGACTGTAACTGCCAGGAATGATGACACTCACGCCACGCCTATCGCGCCGGTGGTTTTTCGCCCAGCGGCACCACGGCCATGGTCAGCCGCGAGATACAGCTGGCCTTGCCGTCGTCGCTGCTCAGGCGGATGTCCCAAACCTGGGTCGTGCGCCCGATATGAATAGCCTTGGCCACCGCCGTCACCCGCCCGCTACGCACGCCACGCAGGTGGTTGGCATTGACCTCCAGGCCCACGCAATAGAACTTGCTCGCGTCGATGCACAGGTAGGCCGCCATGGAGCCGACACTCTCGGCCAGCACCACCGAGGCGCCGCCGTGCAACAGCCCGTAAGGCTGATGGGTGCGGTGATCGACCACCATGCTGGCGGTGAGGGATTCGTCGTCGAAGCTTTCGAAACGAATATCCAGCAACTCGCCGATGGTGTTTTTCTGCATCGCATTGAGTTGTTCGATATTCGGTTGGGTGCGCCACAGGCTCATGGGGTTGTCCTTGTTGATTTTATTACGTGCCTAATCCTGCCACAGAACGGTTTCGGTGCGCGCGCTCCATGCCTGCAATTGTGGCCCGTACGTCGACTCGATCACGTTGCGCTTGATCTTCAAGGTCGGGGTCAGGAAGCCGTTTTCCACCGCCCAACTGTCTTTCACCACCACCAGCTGGCGCAGGCGCTCATGTTTATCCAGGGCAGCATTGACCTGTTCCAGCCAGTGCTCGAGACCGGCGCCAAGGGTTCGACGGTCCTCATGCGGCGCCGACAACACGCAAAGCCCTATCGGTGCGCCGAGCCCCTCCCCGACCACACAGACCTGTTCGATGCGCGCATGTTCGGCCAGGCGATTTTCAATCGGTGCCGGGGCTACGTATTTGCCTTTGCTGGTCTTGAAGATCTCCTTGAGGCGCCCGGTCAGGCGCAGGCGACCGTCAGCGTCCTGCTCGCCCTTGTCGCCGGTACGCAGGAAGCCGTCCTCGGTGAGCGTTTCAGCGGTTTTCTGCGGGTCCTTGAAATAGCCCAGCATGGTCGCGCCGCTACGCACCTGCACCTCGCCCGAGGGGTCGATGCGCACTTCCACGCCAGGGCATGGCAGGCCGATCCAGCCAAGCCTTTGCGCACCCGGGGTACACACATGGGAGTAGCCGCAGTTTTCGCTCATGCCATACACCTCCAGCACATCCAGGCCCAGGCGCTGATACCAGCGCAACAGCGCCTCGGGCACCGGTGCCGCGCCGGACAGGGCAATGCGCAGCGCATCCAGCCCCAGGCCCGCCAGCACTTTATGGCCGACACGCTTGCCGATGAACGGCAGGCGCAACAGGGTCTCGAGGCGCTTTTCCGGGAGCTTGGCGTAGACCCCCAGTTGGAATTTGGTCCAGATACGCGGCACGCCAAACAAGGCCGTCGGTCGTGCCCTGCGCAAATCGGTCAGGAAGGTCTCCAGGCTTTGCGCAAAAAACACGGTTTGCCCGGTGTAGATCGAGGCCATTTCCACAAACATGCGTTCGGCCACATGACACAGCGGCAGGTAGGACAGCAGCCGGTCTTCTTCCCCCAGGCCAAACAACTCGGTGCCGCGGGTAGCGGCAAAGCCCAGGGCATCGAACGTGTGCATCACGCCTTTGGGCAACCCGGTAGTCCCGGAGGTATAGACGATGGTGGCGAGTGTCGAGGCAAGAGGTTCGGGGCTGTCTTGGATCGGTAAGCAGGCTTGCAGGTCCGCCCAGCTGAAATCGAACGTCCCCGCCGGGCACAGCGGCAGGCCGATGGTCGGCACACCCGCTGGAATACCCGGCGCCATTGCCGGCCAGTCATCCAGCTTGCCGATCAACGCCAGCGCTGCCTCGGAATGGGTCAGCACGTGGGCTACGGAGTCGGCGGTCAGGTTGGGATAGAGCGGCACCGAGACATGCCCGGCCATCCAGATGGCCAGGTCGGCGATGATCCAGTGCGCACAATTTTTTGAGATCAGGGCGATGTGCGAGCCCTGGGGCAACTCCCGGCCACGCAGCCAATGGGCGGCGCAGCGGGCCTGGTGGCCGACATCGCCCCAGGTCAGGGTCTGCACCTCGCCGCCATCGAGGGGCTGCACCAGGAAATCCTTGCGCGGGTGCCGCGCTTCACGCTCGAAGAAAACCTGCAACGGCAAACGAAAAGCGACAGGCATGGGACGCGCTCCTTTGTGATCCGCCAAACAGTCAACCAAGCACTTGCTTGGTTGACTGTATAGCACATACAAAGGCAATGGCCTGCTAGAGCAATAGGCTATAAGGCCGCTATCGAGGCATAGGTGTCTACATGATTTTGGCGCGGCCCCGGTCAGTCAAGCGAACGAAATGCTCAAGACAGCGAGGATCCAATGTGGGAGGGGGCTTGCTCCCGATGAGGGAGTGTCAGCAAATTCATCTGGAGCTGGCTCACCGCCATCGGGGTGTAGCCCCCTCCCACATTTAGATCGTCGTCAGGCCACAGGTCCAGCGTCGCACCAACGCTGTGTGAATACCTATCTACGGATTCTTCACATCGACCAGGCTCATCAAGCCGGCCAGCGGAAAGTCCCCCTCAAGCTCTGCGAGGCTGGCCGTGTACATCGGCTGCGGCTGGCGCTGATGCCCGTGCAGCAGAAAGCTGATCAGGCTACCCACCAGAGGTTGGTGGCTAACCAGCAGCACGTTGTCGTCGGTGTCGAGTTTTTCCAGCACCTGCTGCGGGTTACCGTCGGGCGTCAGCCACGGCACCGTACGGATTTGCGGCTTGAACCCCAACGCTTCCTGCACCAATTGCGCCGTCTGCTGCGCCCGCACATAGGGGCTGGCAATGATGGCGCTGAGGGGCTGGCCAATCAGGTGCGCCGCGCTGCGCAATACTTCGGCGCGCCCATGCTCGGTGAGGTTGCGTTCGGCGTCGGTACGGGCATGCCCTTGGGCCTCACCGTGGCGCAGAATCCACAACTTCATAGTTTTGGCTCTTCATCACGCGCGGGGTGCGGAGCCGGTGGCACGCTGTGAGCGGCTTCGCCTTCCGGGGCACGCGGGGCTGGCCAATCGGCGAACGGCCAGGGCTTTTGCTCGGTGTGGAAGCTGCCGAAGCGACCGATCTGCGCGAGGAACTGGCTGAGGCTGTCACCAAAGTTCATCAGGCCCAGGTTAGGTGCGCCGTAGATAAGACGGTAAACCAGCTGCACCACCACCAGCGCGCCGAGCAGCAATTGCGCCACCTGCCACACCAGCGCGAATACCAGCATCCACAGGACGCGCAAGGCAATCGACTCGTATTTGGGGGCGGCTTTCGGATCGTTCATGATGCGTTCCTCAGTTGAAACCACTGGTGGAAATAAAGTCGACATCGGTCTTGGGCTCGGCCCGCATTAACAGCTCGATGACCTGGTCCAAGGTGCGCCCTTCGAACAGGATCGCGTGCAGCCCGGCGACCAGCGGCATATACACGCCGACTTCCTGGGCTTTGGCTTTGAGTACCTTGAGGGTGTTGACCCCTTCGGCCACTTCGCCCAGGCGCGTCACCGCCTCCTCCAGGCTCAGGCCCTGGCCCAGGGCAAACCCGACCTGATAGTTACGGCTCTTGGGCGATGAGCAGGTGACGATCAAGTCGCCCACGCCTGCCAGGCCTAAGAACGTCATCGGGTTGGCGCCCTGGTTCACCGCAAAGCGGGTCATCTCGGCCAGGGCGCGGGTGATCAACATGCTCTTGGTGTTTTCCCCCATGCCCAGGGCTACGGCCATGCCGGCAATGATCGCGTAGACGTTTTTCAGCGCGCCGCCCAATTCGACGCCAAAACGGTCGGCACTGGCATAGACCCGGAAAGTACGGCCATGCAACACCGCCTGCACACGCTCGCACAAGGCTTCGTCTTCGCTGGCGACCACCGTGGCCGTCAGGGCGTGCTCGGCGACTTCCCGCGCCAGGTTCGGCCCGGACAGCACGCCAATGCGCGCCTGAGGCGCGATCTCCGTGAGGATTTCACTCATCAGCTTGAAGGTATGGGCCTCGATACCCTTGGTCAGGCTGACCAGCAGCTTGCCTGCCAGGCGTTCGGCATGGGGGGCCAGCACCGAGCGCAAAGCGCTGGAGGGCAGCGCGACAAAGCACAGGTCGCAGGCCGTGAGGGTGTCCAGCAGGTCGGTGACCGGCTCGACCGCCGGATGAATCTTGATGCCTTTAAGGTAACGGGGGTTTTCACGATGCACGCGAATCGCTTCGGCCTGCTCGGGGTCGCGCATCCACTGACGCACCGTCTGGCCGTTCTCGGCCAGCAGGTTAGCCACGGCGGTACCAAAACTTCCGCCTCCCAGGACCGCGATAGGGCGCTGTTCTGTCATATGCAATCCGTTAATCCATACCAGTGGCGATGGCGGCATTATACGGGGCGCCCCGCTTGCGGCCAGCCCCCGTATCAATTCGCACGCCTGTCGGAAAATGCCACGCCTGTGCTAGGTAATTGCAAATCCGACGACTGGCAAATAGTCCCGCCTCAGTTAACATGGGCGGCTATCCGTCATTAACAAGGCCGTGCCGTGTATCTGGGCCCTCCTCCTCGCTCATCTCTATTGTTGATGCTCTTGTGCAGCCTGCCTGCACTGGCTGACGATCTGTTTCTCGACGGCCAACCGCTGCCGCAGGTCTTGACCGCCACGCGCCTCAAGCAATCGGCCGCCGCCGTGCCCGGCAGCATGACGGTGATCGACAGCGAGCTGATCAAGGCCAGCGGCGCCCGGGACATTTCGGAACTGCTGCGGCTGGTGCCCGGGATGATGGTCGGCTACACCACCGGCAACCAGGCGTCGGTGAACTACCACGGCACCAGCGCCAGTGATGCACGGCGCATGCAGGTGTTGATCGACGGTCGCTCGGTGTATCGCGCCGGCCTGGCCACGGTGGACTGGAGCGATATCCCGGTAGCCATGGAGGATATCGAGCGCATCGAGGTATTTCGCGGCCCCAACACCGTCAGCTATGGCGCCAATGCGCTGATGGCGGTGGTGAATATCCTCACCCGCTCGCCGGCCAACAGCCAGGGTTCGCGCATGAAGGTCACCCGTGGTGAACGCGGGATCAACGACTTCTATGCCAGCCAGGGTGTGGGCTGGGAGACCGGCGATTTGCGCCTGTCCCTGTCCGGGCAACAGGACGATGGCTTTGACAGTAATGCCGTCGGCGCCGACCGCCGTGATGGACGGCGTCTCAACCGTTTCAGCCTGGCGGTAAGCCAGACCCTGAACGCGCAACAGAGCCTCGGCTGGCAGCTGAGCGTCAAGGAAGGCACCAACCAGCGCCCTTATACCTACACGCCGGTATTTGATGGCATTACCGAAGGCGGCAACAACTCCGACATTACCGCCAAGGACTACGCAGGCTCATTGCGCTGGAACTTCGATTTCAACCCCGACCACAGCCTCTACATCCAGGGATCGGCGCAGCAGTGGGATCGCCGGCAAATCTGGAAAGCCTGTGACGCCAAGGTCTCATTCAGCCCGCAGCTGACCCAGTTATGGCAGCTCAACCCCAATTACGCCGAACGGCTGGCTCGCAACATGGAGACCTACAGCCAAGGCTCCGCCCCACCCGGCGGCGCCGCTGAACAGGCTCTGGCCAATCAAGTGCTCGATCAGTGGAAACACCAGGGTGGCAAGGACCCTGTCTGCGGCGATATCGACCAAAGTACCCGGGAAAGCCGCTACGACCTGGAACTGCAAGACACCCTCAGCCTGTCCGACAGCCTGCGCCTGCTCAGCGGTTTCAATTACCGCTATGACCGCGCCGACTCGGACACCTACTTCAACGGCACACTGGACGACACCACCTGGCGCCTGTTCGGCCAGCTGGAATGGCGGCCCAGCGAACACTGGCTGCTGCAAGGCGGCGCCATGTACGAAGACACCCACCTGAGCGGCAACTCCCTGACGCCGCGGGTGGCGGTCAATTACCTGATCAACCCGCGCCATGGCTTGCGGGCGGTTTACTCCGAGGCGGTCCGCTCGCCGGACATGTTCGAGAACAACGTCAACTGGAGCTACCTCGTCACCAATCTCAGCTCCCCGGCCTATGGGCAAGATTCCGGGCAATATTTTGTCGTGACGCGCGGCCCCGGCAACCTCGACAAAGAATTGATGCGCTCACGGGAGCTGGGCTACAACGGTTTCTTTGCCGACCTGGGGCTAAATGTCGACGTGAAGCTGTTCTATGACGAAATCACCGACATGATCAGCTCGCCACTGCGCAACAACCAATACATCGCCAGCAACGCCAACAGCTCGCGTTTTACCGGGGCAGAATCACAGTTGGACTGGCGCGTGAGCAACGCCGACCGCCTGCGCCTGACCTATGCTTATGTCGACGCTTCCTCCAGCAACCCGTTGGACAAGGCGCAAACCGCCCGCAACAGCGGTTCGGCCGGATGGTTGCGTGAATGGGGCCAGGGTTGGTCCAGCGCAGTGTTCTATTATGGCGACGACGCACTCAATCAATATCGCTTCCAACGGGTCGACCTGCGGGTGGCCAAGCGCATTGCAGTGGCCAAGACCAATGTGGAACTGGCCGGCATGCTGCAACAACGCCTTGATAACCAGCCCACCACCTGGGCCGACAATAACTACGATCATCGTCACGTCCTCTACTTCAGCGCGGAGCTGGACTTCTGACATGGGCGATCAGTCACGGATGACCCTCTTCTGGACTCCACTGCGCTGGTGCCGCGGCGTGCTGCTGGCAGCCCTGCTGCTGGCGACCCCGGCGTGGAGCGCCGACATCCTCCTGACAGCAGTCCAAGACAGTGCCGGCGTACAAGCCTTTACCCAGGCCCTTGCGCAACAGCGCCCCGGAGACCAGATCACCTTCACCCCGCTCAAGGACTTGCCAGCGCCGAGCCGTTTGCCCGTCAGCACCCGCTTGATCCTCCTCGACCTGCCCGGCCTGGATTGGCGTCTGCAGGACGCTCAAGGCCCGCCGACCCTGGTGCTGCGAATCAGCCGCCTGCAGGCCCGGCAACGCATGGGCAACACGCATCCGGCGAAGATCAGCCTGCTGTGGAGTGACCCGCCGCTGGAACGTCAGTTGCACCTGATCGCCAGCATCCTGCCCCAGGCCCGCCGCATCGGCGTGCTTTACGGTGCCGACAGCGAGTTCCTGCTTCGCGAACTGATGCAGTTCGCCAAACCCATGGGCCTGGAAATCGTGCCGCAACGGTGGAACAACACCAATGACAGCCGTGCGCTGCAAACCCTGTTCAAGAACAGCGACGTGCTACTCGGCCTCGACGACCCGCAATTGTACAACCCCAAAACCGCAAAGAACCTGTTGTTGAGCAGCTACGCCCAACAACTGCCGCTGGTGGGCCCCAATGCCGGGTTTGTCAGGGCCGGCAGCCTGGCCAGCACCTACAGTGACCAGCCCGACTGGCTCGCCGTGCTGGACCGCCTGCTGGACCACGCTCCGGCCAATTGGCCGCAGACCTTGTACCCGGAACACTTCAAAGTCGTGGGCAACCCGCAAGTCGCGCGCTCACTGGGCATCGAACAGGTCGATGAAGCCGCCGTCGCCGCCCGCTTGGCCGAAGGAGAAAAACGCCCATGACCTTGCGTCGTCGTTGGGATATCAACACCCGCACCCAGCTCATTACCCTGGGCCCCGCGCTGTTGCTGACCCTGCTGTTAATCAGTTTCTTTACCTTCGTGCGGATCCAGGATTTGCGCCAGGAACTGGATCACACCGGCCAACTGATCGCCAATCAACTGGCGCCCGCCACCGAGTACGGGGTGATTTCCGGCAACAACGATGTGCTCGAATCCCTGCTGCGCGCGACCTTGGCCACGCCCCACGTACGCTTCCTGGAGATTCAGGACAGCGCCGAAAACATCCTGGTGTATGTCGAGCAACCATCGGAGAAGCATGACCGCTCACTGTCGGTGAAAGTGTTCCAGGCGCCGATCCGCCTGCAACATATCGAGCTGGGCAATGACTTCCTCCTGGACAACCTAAAGGGCCCCATGGCACCCCGCGCAGATTACCTGGGTCGGGTGATCGTCGGCATGTCCAACGACGCGTTCAGCCAGCGCCAGCAACAGATCCTGTTCAAGGCCGGGGTCCTGGCACTGTTCGCCCTGCTGTTCACTTTCCTGCTGGCGCGACGCCTGGCGGCGAGCCTGTCGCAGCCGATCAGCGCCATGGGCAACGCGGTCAAGGCGATCCAGCAGGGCGACTACAAGACCCCACTGCCGATTGTCGATGACTCGGAGCTGGGCGACCTGTCGCGGCATATCAACAACCTGGCCGAGGGCCTCAACCAAGCCAGTCGCGAACAGCAACAAGCCATCGCCCAGTTGATCCAGACCCGCGAGGAAGCCGAGCGTGCGAACAACGCCAAATCGGAATTCCTGGCGATGATGAGCCACGAACTGCGCACGCCCATGAACGGTGTGCTGGGTATGCTGCAACTGCTGGAAACCACCGAGATGACCGAAGAACAGACCGAGTACGCGGCGCTGGCTTCCGAGTCCACCGAGCACTTGCTCAAGGTGATCAACGACATCCTCGACTTCTCACGCATTGAGCGCGCCGCACTGGAACTGGAACATATTTCCTTCAACCTGGCGGACCTGATCAACAGCTGCGCCCAGGCCTTCCAGCACAGCGCCCAGCAGCGCGGGCTGACCCTGGAGTTGCCGATTCCCGCGGGCATGGAAGCCCTGCAAGTGCGGGGCGACCCGACACGTATCCGGCAGGTACTGGTCAACCTGATCGGCAACGCATTGAAATTTACCGAACATGGCAGCGTGACCGTCGAGCCCCATTGGCAAACCCTGGACCACGAACTGGTCTGGTTCACCTGCACGGTGCGCGACAGCGGTATTGGCATTTCTGCCGAACGCCTGGAGCTGATGTTCGATGCGTTCCAGCAGGCCGACAGTTCCATTTCAAGACGTTACGGCGGCACCGGCCTGGGGCTGCCAATTGCGCGCACCCTGGCCGAGCGCATGGGCGGCACCTTGCGGGCCCGGAGCGAAGAAGGCCGGGGCTCGGTGTTTACCCTGGAAATCCCGCTGGCCATCGACCAGCACCAGGTGCAGACGATTGCTCCAGACGCCGTTGGCAAAACCAGTGCCGGCGACGGACGCCACGTGTTGCTGGTGGAAGACAACCCGGTCAATCGCACAGTGGTCGAAGCCATGTTGCGCAGCCTGGGTTTTGAAGTCAGCCTGGCCACCGATGGCGCCGAGGCGATCCGCAGCGCCGAGAGCCTGATTTTCACCGCCATCTTGATGGATTGCCGCTTGCCGTTGATCGACGGCTACGAAGCCACTCGACAGATTCGCCAACTGCCCGGCTGCGCTGATCTACCGATTATCGCCCTGACGGCCAACGCATTACAGGGTGACCGCGAAGCGTGCCTGGCAGCCGGAATGAACGATTACCTGGCCAAGCCGTTCAAACGCACGGATTTGCAGGAAATCCTGCAGCGCTGGGTGCAATAGCGCCGCGCCATCAGCCAACTCTGACTGGCGTGAAAGACGAAAGTGCGGCAGTCTTAGGCACCCGAACGGGCCGATAAACAGGCCCGGTTTAAAATTTCAGTGAACAAGTGTACATTCAGTACCTTGCCGCTGTGACTTTCACTACAACGCAATAGTCTATGTGTAGGCTGCCGCTATGAGGCATGAACGCTTCATTCGGTTCGGGAAGATTTACCCTACCCTGCCGCATGGGATTATTGAGGAGCTCGCATGACCAAACAAAACGCCTTTACTCGGGAAGACCTGCTGCGCTGCAGTCGCGGTGAGCTGTTCGGCCCAGGTAACGCGCAACTGCCCGCCCCGAACATGCTGATGGTGGATCGCATCACCCATATCAGCGAAGAGGGTGGCAAGTACGGCAAAGGTGAATTGGTCGCCGAGCTGGATATCACCCCGGACCTCTGGTTCTTCGCCTGTCACTTCGAAGGCGACCCTGTGATGCCAGGCTGCCTGGGCCTCGATGCCATGTGGCAACTGGTCGGCTTCTACCTGGGCTGGCAAGGCCTGCCGGGCCGCGGCCGCGCCCTGGGTTCGGGCGAAGTGAAGTTCTTTGGCCAGGTCCTGCCGAGCGCCAAGAAAGTCACCTACAACATTCAAATCAAGCGCGTCCTCAAGGGCAAGCTGAACCTGGCCATCGCCGACGGTTCGGTGACTGTCGACGGACGCGAGATCTATACTGCCGAAGGCCTTCGGGTCGGCGTATTCACTTCCACTGACAACTTTTAAGGGTTATCCGCATGCGCCGCGTCGTTATCACTGGTCTGGGCATCGTTTCTTGCCTGGGCAATGACAAAGAGACCGTCACCGCTAACCTGCGTGCAAGTCGCCCTGGCATCCGCTTCAACCCGGAATATGCCGAAATGGGTCTGCGTAGCCAGGTTTCCGGCTCCATCGACCTGCCCCTCGAAGAGCTGATCGATCGCAAGATCTATCGCTTCGTCGGCCACGCTGCCGCCTACGCCTACCTGGCCATGAAAGACGCGATCGCCGATTCCGGCCTGAGCGAAGACCAGGTGTCGAACGTGCGCACCGGCCTGATCGCCGGCTCAGGCGGCGCATCGACCCTCAACCAGATGGAAGCGCTGGACATCCTGCGCGAAAAAGGCGTGAAGCGCGTTGGCCCTTACCGTGTCACGCGGACCATGGGCAGCACCGTTTCCGCCTGCCTGGCCACGCCATTCCAGATCAAGGGCGTGAACTACTCGATCTCCTCCGCGTGCGCTACCAGCGCCCACTGCATCGGAACTGCCGTTGAGCAGATCCAGCTGGGCAAGCAGGACATCGTATTCGCCGGCGGTGGTGAAGAAGAACACTGGAGCCAGTCGTTCCTGTTCGACGCCATGGGCGCACTGTCCACCCAGTACAACGAAACTCCGGAAAAAGCCTCCCGTGCCTACGACGCCAAGCGCGACGGTTTCGTCATCGCCGGCGGTGGTGGCATGGTGGTGGTCGAGGAGCTGGAACACGCCCTGGCCCGTGGCGCGAAGATCTATGCGGAAATCGTTGGCTACGGCGCAACGTCCGACGGCTACGACATGGTTGCGCCAAGCGGCGAAGGTGCCATCCGGTGCATGCAGATGGCGATGGCCACCGTGGATACCCCAATCGACTACCTGAACACCCATGGCACCTCGACTCCGGTCGGTGATGCCAAGGAAATGGAAGGCGTACGTGCGGTATTCGGCGACAAGGCTCCGAAAATCAGCTCCACCAAGAGCCTGTCCGGTCACTCCCTGGGCGCCGCTGGCGTTCACGAAGCGATCTACTGCCTGCTGATGATGGAAGGCAACTTCATGGCCGGCTCGGCCAACATCGACGAGATCGACCCAGTCGTCGCCGATATGCCGATCCTGACCAAGACCGTTGAAGATGTAAAAGTCGACACCGTGATGAGCAACAGCTTCGGCTTCGGTGGCACCAACGCCACCCTGGTACTGAAACGCTGGCAGGGCAAGTAAGCCCCGCAGGCTGAGTCACCTGAAAAAGCCCCGACTGGTTCGGGGCTTTTTTATGGGTGAACGGAAACCGAGGCGCCTGCTTCGCACCGGTCAAGGCAAAAAACGCAGTATCAGGGTGTGACGCCATTGCGAGGCGACTTGGGCAGTATCGCCAGGAAATTATCCCGCGCCACCTTGCGGGCCACGTCCTCGGGCAACGCATCGAGAAACGGGTCGAAGCGGCGCATTTCCTTGCCCAGTTTATTGAAGCGCCCGACCACGTCGGAACCGAGCATAAAGCGCTCCGGGAAGCGCTCCACCAACTTCACCCATTCCGGCCGAGGCTGACCTGCCTCATCCAGCAGGTAGGGCCTGAGCATGCTCCAGGACAGGTCGATATACAGGTTGGGGTACGCCTCGAGCATGCGGTTCAAGGTGGGCAGTAAAAAGTCCATCTGCACCTGATGGCGGTGGATTTCCTTGCTGGTACCAGCATGGGCCCAGATAAAGCGTGTGTGCGGGTGGTTGCGCAACGGCTCCTCGACCTCCGCGAGATACAGCGGGTTGCGCTCGCGCTTAGAGGTGATGTTGGAGTGCAGCATCACCGGCAGGTCGTTTTCGGCAGCCAGGTGATAGATGCGCGTCATGGCCTCGTTATTGGCCCGAGGCGTGTCGCCGGATGTCAAGGCGGTGAGGTCGTCGTGCCGGGTGAACACTTCACCGATGCCCTGCCATAGCCCTGGATTGAGGTCGAGCATGCGCTGGATATGCGCCGCGGAGTTCTTGTCGTTGGGATTGAAGCCGGCCAGGAACGGATGAAAGTGTTGGCGTTGTTCGGCGGCCAGCTTATTGACCGCTGCCGCGACAATCACATCGGTGGCACTGTACCAATAGGCATCGGCGTCATCACCGGCGTAGTAGCGCGGGCGCTTGGGCTCGTCTTCATGCCATTTCTTGGCCACGGGGATACCGGAAATCATCACATGCTCGATGCGGTTTTCGGCCATCGCCTTGAGCAGTTTGTCCATGCCTGCCGTTTCCTGGAAAAAATCCACGTAATGCAGGTGCGCGTCACTGTAGGCATAGTCACGGGCCTGCACGACAAGACTGCTGGCAGCGAGCAACAAGGCGAGACTCAAGCGGGTTCGGAGCACGATAAAACCTCAATCAGGCTGATACGGATAGACCTTGCGCCAGTCATCCCGGTTCAACGCCGAAAAACTGGAACACACGAGCGCCAGCATGATCTATAACTGCATGACCTTCATCCTGCCCTCTTGTGAGGTTCGCCATGCCTGTTACCGTCAATACACTGAACGCTGAAAACTTCCGTCACAGCGTCAATATCAACAACCACGAGCTGTTTACTGACCTGCCCAAGAGTCTGGGTGGCGACGACTCCGCACCCTCTCCCCACGATTATTTCGATGCAGCGCTGGCATCATGCAAAGCCTTGACGGTCAGACTCTATGCGCAGAAGAAAGATATCCCGCTCACCGGCGTGACCGTTGAGGTGACCCACGACGCCGCCGAAGAGCAAAAAGGCAAATACAAACTCAGCGTCAAATTGACCCTCAAGGGCGTGCTGAGCGATGAGCAGCGTGAGGAGTTGCATCGCGTCGCGGACAAGTGCCCGGTACACAAGCTGATGACCACCGCCGAAATCAGCATCGAGACGAAATTATCGGAAGGTGCCTTCAGCGCATAGCGCCAACTTCCCATCGAGCGGGTTATGCTCAGCCGCATCCAACCCGCTCAGACAGGGATGCCCCATGACCACCCTCACCGTGATCCGCCCCCGCGCCGAAGATGTCGAAGGCCAGCCGATCCTGCGCCCACTGCCTTCCCGTGAATGCCGCAGCGTCGGGCCCTTTGTGTTTTTAGACCATATGCTGCCGACCCGCTATGCACCAGGCACGGGCATGAATATCCGCCAGCACCCGCATATCGGCCTGTCCACCCTCACTTATCTGTTTGAAGGCGCCTTGCAGCACAAGGATAGCCTCGGCTCGGACCAAGTGGTGCAGGCCGGCGATGTCAGTTGGATGACCGCGGGCAGCGCGATTGCCCATGTCGAGCGTACACCCGACATGCTCAAGGCCAGTGGTTTCAGCCTGCATGGCCTGCAAGTGTGGCTGGCCTCACCCAAGGACCACGAGACCGGGCCTGGCCACTACAGCCATCACCCGGCGGCGAGCTTGCCGGTGAGCGATAATCTCGGTGTGCAGGTGCGTCTGATCGCCGGTGATGGCTTCTGTCTCAAGTCTCCGGTGCCTGTGCTCTCGCCCACGTTATATGCCGAGGTGCGGATGCAGACGGCTACCACGTTATTGCTCCCCGATGAGCATGAGCAACGCGCGGTGTATGTGCTGGAAGGTGATGCGCAGCTCGACGGCGAGCCGCTGGCAGTGCATAGCCTGGTGGTATTGCCGTCAGGGCAAGAGATGACACTGTTTGCGGAAACCGGTTGCCATGTGATGGTGTTTGGCGGCGCGCCGCTGGATGGACCGCGGCGGATCAACTGGAATTTCGTGGCGAGCGATCCGGCGATGATCGAGCAGGCACGGCAGCGGTGGGCGGCTGGGGATTGGCCGACGGTGCCGGGTGAATCAGAAAGAATTGAGTTGCCTGTTAGATAGTCATCGGGAGCAAGTCGAGTCGTCGCACCGCCCCTCCCACATTTTTGACTGTTCACAGTTCAAGTGTGGGAGGGGGCTTGCCCCCGATGGCGGCCTGACAGCCGACCAGAATGTTGGATCAGACCGAGTACATATCCGTTATTTGGGCAACGGCCAATATTGGTTCCGCTTTTACAGCGGGTCACTTTGAAAAGCGCAAAGTAACCAAACGCTCTTGCCCCACCACTCGGCACCTCGCCCAGGCTCGGTGTGCCCGTAATCCGCCATGGATTTGGGGGGCCGCCGCCACGCGCCATCCATGGCGCGGGGCGGCTAAACCGGCATCCCTGCCGGTTTACCCCCCAAATCCCTGTCGAATTCCGGCCAGCGTGGTTTAACGGGGCGCCTAAGATCAAAAGCCAGATCAAGAGCAAGAGCAAGATCAAGAGCGACTCGCTGCGCATCGTGGTTACCGGGGAGCTACACAATGTGTAGATCCCCATGCCCCGATAGGGCTGCGCAATCAGCCCTTGAACACTTCATCCAACAAGTTATGCATCGACTGGAACGCCCGTGCAGCGGTCTTGGCGTCGTACATCATCTTGCCCGGCACATTGGCCTCGGGGTCGGTGAAGGAATGCACCGCGCCACCGTAGCTCAGCAACTGCCAATCCACACCCGCCGCGTTCATTTCATCTTCGAACGCTGGCAGTTGTTCTTTGGGTACCAACGGATCAGAAGCACCGTGCAAGACCAGCACCGAGCCCTTGATATTCTTCGCATCCGCCGGACGTGGCGTATCAAGGGTGCCGTGGAACGAGATCGCCGCCTTGAGCGGCGCCCCAGTACGCGCCAACTCCAGGGAGCAGCAACCGCCGAAGCAGAAACCGAAGGTCGCCAGCTTCGACGTATCGACGGCCGCCTCGGTCTGACCTTGCAGCTGTTCAAAGGCCGCTTGCATGCGCTTGTTCAGCAGCGGGCGGTCATTTTTCAGCGGCATCATCGCCGCGCCGGCTTCATCGCCATTGCTCGGACGCACGGTTTGCCCGTAGAGGTCGGCAATCAGCACCACGTAGCCTTTGCTGGCGACACGCTTGGCGATCTCCTCGGCGCCCGCACTCACCCCCATCCAGTTCGGCGCCATCAACAGCCCCGGCAGGGGGGCCTTGTGACTGGCATCGAACGCCAGGCGGCTTTCATAAGACTGACCATCAATCTGATAGACCACGGAACGTACAGTGACTTGGCTCATCATTTTCTCCAGTTGAGGTGCGGTAAAACGAAAAAACCCGCCGAAGCGGGTTTTTCTACGCGGGTATTAAACCGACAGTTCAACCAACAGCTTGTTCAGACGGCGCACATAGGCGGCTGGATCTTTCAGACTGTCGCCGGCTGCCAGGGCGGCCTGGTCGAAGAGAATGTGCGATAGATCGCCAAAACGCTCTTCGCTCTGCTCGCCATCGAGTTTCTCGATCAGCGGGTGAGCCGGGTTGAATTCGAAGATCGGCTTCGAGTCCGGCACTTTCTGGCCGCTGGCCTCGAGGATCTGGCGCATCTGCATGCCCAGGTCCTGCTCGCCGATGGCCAGGATCGCCGGAGAGTCGGTCAGGCGATGGGAAACCCGTACTTCACTGACCGCATCCCCCAGGGACGCCTTGATCCGCTCAACCAGGCCCTCTTTGGACTTGGCGACTTCCTCGGCTTCTTTCTTCTCTTCCTCGGAGTCCAGGTTACCCAGGTCCAGGTCACCACGGGCGACGTCGACGAAGGATTTGCCGTCGAACTCGGTGAGGTAGCTCATCAGCCACTCATCGATACGGTCGGTCAGCAGCAGCACTTCGATGCCTTTCTTGCGGAAGACTTCCAGGTGCGGGCTATCCTTGACGGCTTCATACTTCTCGCCGGTCAGGTAGTAGATCTTGTCCTGACCTTCCTTGGCACGGGCCAGGTATTCGGCCAGTGACACGACCTGCTCTGCATCGCTGCCTTGAGTCGAAGCAAAACGCAGCAAGCCGGCGATTTTTTCCTTGTTGGCAAAGTCTTCCGCCGGGCCTTCCTTCATCACTTGGCCGAAGTTCTTCCAGAAGCTCTTGTATTGCTCAGGTTCGTTCTTCGCCAGTTTTTCCAGCATGTCGAGCACACGCTTGGTCAGCGCCGACTTCATGGAATCGATGATCGGGTCTTTCTGCAGGATTTCCCGCGACACGTTCAACGACAAGTCGTTGGAGTCGACCACACCTTTGATAAAGCGCAGGTACAGCGGCAGGAAGGATTCGGCCTGGTCCATCACGAACACGCGCTGCACATACAGCTTCAGGCCTTTGGGCGCTTCACGCTGGTACAGGTCGAACGGAGCACGAGCCGGCACGTAGAGCAACGAGCTGTATTCCAGCTTGCCTTCGACCTTGTTGTGGCTCCAGCTCAGCGGGTTTTCGTAGTCGTGACCGATGTGCTTGTAGAACTCCTGGTATTCCTCGTCCTTGATTTCGGTACGCGGACGGGTCCACAGGGCGCTGGCACGGTTGACGGTTTCCCATTCCTCGGCCGGCTGCTCTTCGCCTTCGGCAGCGGTTTGCTCCTTGGGCAATTCGATCGGCAATGCGATATGGTCGGAGTATTTCTTGATGATGTTGCGCAGGCGCCAGCCATCGGCGAATTCGTCTTCACCGGATTTCAGGTGCAGCACGATGCGGGTACCGCGGTCAGCCTTATCAATGGTGGCGATTTCGAACTCACCCTCACCCTTGGAAGCCCAGTGCACGCCTTCGCTGGCGTCGAGCCCGGCACGGCGGCTGAACACTTCGACCTTGTCGGCAACGATGAAGGCCGAGTAGAAGCCCACGCCGAACTGGCCGATCAGATGCGAATCTTTTTTCTGGTCGCCCGAGAGGTTCTTCATGAAATCCGCAGTACCGGATTTGGCGATAGTACCCAGATGGGTAACCGCCTCTTCACGGCTCATGCCGATACCGTTGTCTTCGAGGGTGACGGTCTTGGCGTCTTTGTCGTAGCTCACACGGATTTTCAGTTCCGCGCCACCTTCCAGCAACTCCGGCTTGGACAGGGCTTCAAAACGTAATTTGTCGACAGCGTCAGAGGCGTTCGAGATCAATTCGCGAAGGAAGATTTCCTTGTTGGAATACAGCGAATGGATCATGAGGTGCAGCAGCTGCTTCACCTCGGTCTGGAAGCCCAGGGTTTCCTTTTGAGTTTCCACACTCATGGTCATCAAACTCCAATTGGATGGCAATGGCCGCGCCCTTGAGGGTTGGCGGCGGGTTGTCATCAAAGTTGGGGGCTAAGACCAGGATTTCAAGGGCGGACCAATTCCTCAATCTTGAAATGTGCACGGGCGGTGGCAATCGGTTCGGCCGGGGTGCTCTGCCAGGCGGTGATCGCCACATTCGCCACACGGCGGCCCTGGCGCCATACCTGGCATTTGGCGTAAGTGTCGCGAAACTGGCCGGCGCGCAGGTAATCCAGAGAGAAGTCGATAATCTTCGGCAGGCTCGGAGCGCCGGTAGACACCAGCAGGTGCATCGACGCCGACAGCTCCATAAAGCCGGCGATCACTCCGCCATGCAACGCCGGCAATATCGGGTTACCAATATTGTCCTTGCTGGCCGGCAGGCGAAACAGAAGCTCATCCCCCAACCGGGTGCATTCGACACCGATAAGCTTGGCATAGGGCACCAAGTCCAGAAGTGCGTCGTAATTGCCGCGAGCGAGGGCCTGCTCCAGGCGGGTCTTGAACCTATGGGTCATGTCTGCTCTCCCCTGACCGTGCTGCCTAGCCCCTGCGTGCCTTTGAGACGCTTGCCCATGCGCATGAACGTGCCCACCACGTGGGCGATGGGCTGTTGCGGGTCGTCCTGGTAGGCCACACCTCGGGTAAAGATCACATCAGTGGTGACCCGGTAGCATTGGGCAAAACCATAGACCGGTTTATGGGGCTGGGCCGGGTGCATGTAGTCGATGCGCAGGTCCAGGGTCGGGCACACCTCGAATTCGGCTAATACGCACAGGGTGGCCATGCCGCAGGCCGTGTCCATCAAGGAAGTCAGCGCGCCACCATGGATTACCCCGCTCAGGGGATCACCGACGATATGCGGGCCGTAAGGCAGCACGAGGGTCATGCCCTCCTCACTGGCCGCATGCACGGCAACACCCAGCACCTGGCAGTGGCGCAGCGCCGAAACAAAGCGTGCGGCACGCTCTAACAAGGGGTTTTCGGTCATTGGTTTTAGACTCTTATTAGTGTGAATCCGGCGGACTAAAAACGCCGAAAAAAGTTTCTGTGCGAAAACGTATATATATCTGTGGGATAAAAGGAACTAATGCTGGCCCATTAGGCTCGAAAGGCCAGTAGATATCTTCAATAAGGAGAAACACCCCATGCGCAAGACATTAGCTATTTCCATGATGCTGGCCGCTGCCCTCGGCCTGGCTGCCTGCGACAAGAAATCCGAAGACAAAGCCCAAGACGCTGCTGCCCATAAAGAGCAAGCTCAGCAAGACATGGCTAAAGCACAGGATAAAGTGAACGACGCTGCGAAAGAAAACGCTGATGCTGCCAAAGCTCAGGCTGAAGCTAACGAAGCTGCCGCAAAAGAAGCTGCACCTGCCGCACCAGCAGAGCCTGCCAAGCCTTAATAGGCTGGTCTGATTCCGCAAAAAAAGCCCGCTTAGATAGCGGGCTTTTTTTATCTGCTTATTTTGCGCCGGGCACAGGCGTAATCAGCGTGCGGCCTCTTTGACCGACTCCGGCGCAGACATATCGGTCGGGGTATAGACCATCACTTGCAGCACCGCGGAATGAAACTCTCGGTAATAGAGCACCAGCACCACCCCGCTGCTCAACAACATGAACAGCCAAGGGCTGACAAACCAGGCCAGCATGGTCATGCCGAAATAATAAGAACGCAGCCCAAGGTTGAATTGGTTGGCCGCCATGGAAATCACCCGCGCCGCCCGGGACGCGAACGCTTTGCGCTCCTGTTCCGAGACTTGTCGCTCACCGATCATCGGCGCCGAACCCACCAGCACCGCCGCAAAGTTGTACTGGCGCATGCACCAGCTGAAGGTAAAAAAAGCGTAGACAAATACCAGTGCCAGGCATAGCAATTTGATCTCCGACATCCCACGGGACGCCTGCTGCACCATGGGAATGTCCGCCAGCAACGACACCGCCCGTTCGGAAGCGCCGAGCACCGTGAGAATACCGGCGAGAATGATCAAAGTGCTGGAGGCAAAGAACGAGGCATTGCGTTCCAGGTTGCCGATCACGCTGGCGTCGGCGATGCGGTTATCGCGCAATAGCATGCGGCTCATCCAGTCTTCGCGGTACAGATGCAGCACGCTGGCCAGACACGCGGTGTCACGGGCTTTCCAGGTGGCGTAACGGGTATAGCCGCCCCAGCAGATAACAAACCAGATTGCGGCGAGCAGGTGGGCTTGGTTGGTTTCAACGAACGACATGCCGGTCCTATTACATGAGAGGGTGTGGCGAACGCGGTAAACTTTGAGAGAGGGCAAACCCTCCTTCCACTCTTACCGGGTTACAACTTTAGAAATATGTAACCTCATACGCATAAAAAATGCCCCGTATCGATTGATACGGGGCATTTCAATACAGCCTCAAACAATCTGTTATGCGATGGCTTCGCTACGCTTGCCGAGCAGGCGGTCGACCACCACCGCCACGACCAGGGTCATCACTGATGGCACCAGCCAGGCCAGGCCTTGCTCACTCAGCGGCAGGTGGGTCAATTGCGCTGGCATCCAATCCGCCAGGCCCGCCCCCTTGAGAGCGTCGATGCAGCCAAAGATAAACGACACCAGCATTACCGGTCCGACAATACGCCCTTGCTCCTGCCAGAAATCCTTACAGAAGCTCAGCGCCACCAGCACGATGCACGGTGGGTAGATGGCGGTGAGTACCGGAATGGAGAAGGCGATCAGCTTGGTCAGGCCCAGGTTGGACACGAACAACGAGAACACTGCCAGGATCACTACCAGGGTTTTGTAGGACAGCGGCAGGATCTTGCTGAAGTACTCGGCGCAGGCGCAGGTCAGGCCCACGGCGGTGACCAGGCACGCCAGGGAGATCAATACGGCGAGGAAGCCGCTGCCCAGGGAGCCGAACGTATGTTGCACATAGGCGTGCAGTACCGCGGCGCCGTTGCTGGCGCCAGCAGCCACGGCATGACTGCCCGAGCCCAGGCGGAACAGGCTGACGTACACCAGCGCCAGGCCCACGCCGGCAATCAGCCCGGCAATGATCGCGTAGCGGGTGATCAGCTTGGGCGACTCGACACCCCGGGAGCGGATCGCGTTGACGATCACGATGCCGAACACCAGGGCGCCCAGGGTATCCATGGTCAGGTAGCCATTGATAAACCCTTGGGAGAACGGCGCGGCGACATATTCCGTAGTAGCAACCCCTACTTCGCCGGCAGGCAAGGCAAACGCGGCGATACCGAGGATGGCCAGCGCAATGATCTTCAACGGTGCGAGGAAACGACCTACGGTGTCCAGCAACCGGCCTGGATACAGCGAGACGAAGAACACCACCAGGAAATACACCGAGCTGTAGAGGAACAGCGCCAACGGACTTTCACCGGTCAACGGCGCAAGACCCACTTCAAATGACACCGTCGCCGTGCGCGGGGTCGCGAACAGTGGCCCTACCGCCAGGTACGCCGCCGCCGCCAGCAGGCCACCAGCGATCTTGCCGATCGGGCTGCTCAGCGCATCCATGCCACCACCGACCTTGGCCAGGGCGATCACGGTGACCACCGGCAAACCGACCGCGGTGATCAAGAAGCCCAGCGCCGCCATCCAGACATGGGGCCCGGACTGCAAGCCAACGATGGGCGGGAAGATGATGTTGCCGGCGCCCACGAACAGGGCAAAGGTCATAAAGCCCAACGCCAGGATATCCTGGCTTTTCAACACTTTCATTTGAGGAAATACCACACTACTGAATCGGAATTTAGAGAGGGCTTCCCTATGGATGAGGGAAATGCTGCCGGCCCTGATGAGGGCTGACCGTACTAGCGCGCAGCTTCCTTTTGGGATGCGGACGCATAAAGAGGCGGTTAGGGTACAGAATTAGACTGACAAACGCACTGTTGCGGGGCGCACTGTCCGATAAGCGACATTCAAATGTCGCGTTTTCATACTTAATTTAGCAATATAGGTTTTTCGTAGGAGCGAGCTTGCTCGCGAAAAACTCACAGGCGCCGCGTTCATTCAGTAAGTACGCGTTATCGTCGACGTTTTTCGCGAGCAAGCTCGCTCCTACAGAAGGGCCATATCCCAGACCCAGAATGCACAAAGGCCACCCGAAGGTGGCCTTTGTGTGGTGAAGCGTCAGCTAAGCGCGAGGCTTACTTGACAGCCCAACCGGTCAGCTCAGCCAAGGCCTTGCCGATGTCTGCCAGCGAACGCACGGTTTTAACGCCTGCGTCTTGCAGCGCAGCGAATTTCTCGTCTGCAGTGCCTTTGCCGCCAGAGATGATTGCGCCAGCATGGCCCATGCGCTTGCCCGCAGGGGCAGTCACACCAGCGATGTAGGAAACAACCGGCTTGGTCACGTGTGCCTTGATGTAGGCAGCCGCTTCTTCTTCAGCCGAACCGCCGATCTCACCGATCATCACGATCGCTTCGGTCTTCGGGTCTTCCTGGAACAGCTTCAGGATGTCGATGAAGTTCGAGCCCGGGATCGGGTCACCGCCGATGCCGACGCAAGTCGACTGACCGAAACCGGCGTCAGTGGTCTGCTTCACAGCTTCGTAGGTCAGGGTGCCGGAACGGGAAACGATACCGACTTTACCTGGCAAGTGAATGTGACCGGGCATGATGCCGATCTTGCATTCGCCTGGGGTGATCACACCTGGGCAGTTAGGGCCGATCAGGACTACGCCCAGCTCGTCGCACTTAACTTTAGCGTCCAGCATATCCAGGGTAGGAATGCCTTCGGTGATGCACACGATCAGCTTGATGCCGCCGAATGCCGCTTCCAGGATCGAGTCCTTGCAGAAAGGAGCTGGAACGTAGATCACGCTGGCGGTGGCGCCAGTGGCTTCTACCGCTTCTTTCACGGTGTTGAACACTGGCAGGCCCAGGTGCTCGGTACCGCCTTTGCCCGGCGTTACACCGCCAACCATCTGAGTGCCGTACTCGATGGCTTGCTGGGTGTGGAAACTACCTTGCGAACCGGTAATACCCTGGCAGATAACTTTGGTGTCTTTATTGATCAGGACGCTCATTACTTGCCCTCCGCAGCTTTGACAACTTGTTGAGCAGCGTCGGTCAGGCTGGTAGCCGCGATGATGTTCAAACCGCTTTCTGCCAGTACTTTAGCGCCCAGTTCAGCGTTGTTACCTTCAAGGCGCACAACAACCGGGATTTTGACGCCGACTTCTTTCACTGCACCGATGATGCCTTCGGCAATCATGTCGCAACGAACGATGCCGCCGAAGATGTTGACCAGTACTGCAGCGACGTTGGAGTCGGACAGGATGATCTTGAACGCTTCGGTAACGCGCTCTTTGGTAGCGCCACCACCTACGTCGAGGAAGTTGGCTGGCTTGCCGCCATGCAGGTTGACGATGTCCATGGTACCCATGGCCAGGCCAGCACCGTTGACCATGCAACCGATGTTACCTTCCAGGGCTACGTAGTTCAGTTCGAACTTGGCAGCGTGCGCTTCGCGCGGATCGTCTTGCGACGGATCGTGGAAAGTCTTCAGCTTAGGCTGACGGTACATGGCGTTGGCGTCGATGTTGATCTTGGCGTCGAGGCAGTGCAGATCGCCGTCAGCCTTGATCACCAGCGGGTTCACTTCCAGCAGGGCCAGATCGTGATCCTGGAACAGTTTGGCCAGACCTACGAAGATCTTGGCGAACTGGGCAACTTGCTTGCCTTCCAGGCCCAGCTGGAACGCCAGTTCACGACCCTGGAATGGCTGGGCGCCAACCAGTGGATCGATAGTGGCCTTCAGAATTTTTTCTGGGGTTTCGTGAGCGATCTTCTCGATGTCCACGCCACCTTCGGTGGAAGCCATGAATACGATGCGACGGCTCGAACGGTCAACGACAGCGCCCAGGTACAGCTCTTTAGCGATATCAGTGCACGATTCAACCAGGATCTTGGTGACTGGCTGGCCATTGGCATCAGTCTGGTAAGTCACCAGACGCTTGCCCAGCCACTGCTGTGCGAAGGCCTTGGCGTCTTCTTTGCTGCGAACCAGCTTGACGCCGCCCGCTTTACCGCGACCACCGGCGTGGACCTGGGCTTTGACCACCCACTCACTGCCGCCGATTTTGTCGCAAGCTTCTGCTGCTGCTTCCGGGGTGTCTACTGCGTAGCCCTTGGAAACTGGCAGGCCGTATTCAGCGAACAGCTGCTTACCCTGATACTCGTGAAGATTCATGCTTTTTACCGTCTTCGTTAGGTACTGCGCATTCGGCGCTGCGCTCATTATGAGTGCCGCGCCACCTGTGACTGCTGCTTGCGCAACTTGCGGGGCTCAAGGCCCGTAAAGCTGCACAAGGCTGCGTCCAGCGGATATTCCGCGGTGAGTCTTGCGCGCAAGGCTCACGACGGGCAACTCCGCCGTGGTTTCTTATTATCTCGCTTAGCGCTTCTTCTTGTTGGCGATGTGGATGGCGCCGCCATTCACTGCCAACGCGGCTTCATGCAGCGCTTCGGACAGGGTCGGATGGGAGAAGACCATCATGCCGATGTCCTCGGCACTGGTGCCGAATTCCATGCCGATCGCGCCCTGCTGAACCAGTTCTGCAGCGCTTGGGCCAATCACGTGAACGCCCAATACGCGGTCAGTCTTGGCATCAGCGATGACCTTGACAAAACCACCGGTGTCGTTGGCTGCCATGGCACGGCCAGAAGCAGCGAAAGGGAAGGTGCCGACGTTAACTTCAACACCTTCGTTTTTCAACTGCTGTTCGTTCTTGCCGACCCATGCAATTTCCGGGTGGGTGTAGATAACCGATGGGATCAGGTCGTAGTTCATCTGGGTCTTGTGGCCCTTGATGCGCTCGACAACCATGATGCCTTCTTCGGAAGCCTTGTGCGCCAGCATCATGCCGCGAACCACGTCACCGATGGCGTAAACACCTGGAACAGCGGTAGAGCAATGATCATCGACATGGATGAAACCACGCTCGTCGATCTCTACACCGCTGTCGGAGGCCAGCAGGTCGTTGGTCACTGGACGGCGACCCACGGCTACGATCAGCTTGTCGAAGGTGATGGTTTGCTCGCCATCCTTGTCGGTGTAGGTCACCACGACTTCTTCGCCGTTGACCTTGGAGCCGGTCACGCGAGCGCCGAGCTTGATGTCCAGGCCTTGCTTGGTCAGGGTTTTCAGCGCTTCTTTGGACACGGCGGTGTCGGCAGCCAGCAGGAACGTGTCCAGGGCTTCCAGCACGGTGACCTTGGAGCCCAGGCGGGACCAGACCGAACCCAGCTCCAGGCCGATCACGCCGGCGCCGATCACGCCCAGACGCGCAGGCACGGCCTGGAATTCCAGGGCGCCGGTCGAATCAACGATTACGTTTTGGTCAACCGGAGCCGGTGGAATATCGATTGGGCGCGAGCCTGGGGCCAGGATCACGTTTTCGGCTTCGATGACTTCAACCGAACCGTCCGGCTTGGTGACTTCGACTTTCTTGCCGGCCAGCAGCTTGCCGTGGCCCTGGATGGAAGTCACACCGTTGGCCTTGAACAAGGTAGCAACGCCGGAAGTCAGGCCTTTAACAATGTTGGCTTTACGGCCGACCATGGCAGGAACATCCATGCGCAGGGTCTCACGGCTGATCCCTTGGATACCGTGAATGGCCAGGCCGTCTTGGGCTTCGTGGAATTTCCAGGAGCTGTCCAGCAGCGCCTTGGAAGGAATGCAGCCAACGTTCAGGCAGGTACCGCCCAGCGCCAGCTTGCCTTCCTTGTCGGTGTATTTTTCGATGCAGGCAGTCGAGAGGCCCAGTTGCGCGGCCTTGATGGCGGCAACATAGCCGCCAGGGCCTGCACCAATCACTACAACGTCAAATTTCTGTGTCATGAAAATAGATCCTCTATTTGCGACAAGCTTTTAGCCACAAGCCGCAAGCCAAGCTGCTTTTTCCTACAGCTTGTAACTCGCAACTTGCGGCTGCTTCTATCAGATGTCCAGGAGCAGGCGAGCCGGGTCTTCCAGCAGGTTCTTGATGGTCACCAGGAACGTCACGGCTTCTTTACCGTCGATCAGGCGGTGATCGTAAGACAGTGCCAGGTACATCATTGGGCGGATCACGACCTGGCCATTGATGGCCATCGGACGCTGGATGATGTTGTGCATGCCCAGGATCGCGGCTTGCGGTGGGTTGACGATCGGCGTCGACATCATCGAACCGAAGGTACCACCGTTGGTGATGGTGAAGGTACCACCGGTCATCTCGTCGATGGTCAGCTTGCCGTCACGGGCTTTCTTGCCGAAGCCGGCGATGCCGCCTTCGATTTCAGCCAGGCTCATCAGCTCGGCGTTACGCAGTACCGGAACCACCAGGCCACGGTCGCTGGACACGGCAACGCCGATGTCTGCATAGCCGTGGTAGACGATGTCGCTGCCGTCGATGGAGGCGTTGACTGCCGGGAAGCGCTTCAGCGCTTCGGTGGCCGCTTTGACGAAGAACGACATGAAGCCCAGGCGTACGCCGTTGTGGGACTTCTCGAACAGATCCTTGTACTTCGAACGCAGGGCCATGACTTCGGTCATGTCGACTTCGTTGAAGGTGGTCAGCATCGCCATGTTCGACTGGGCTTCAACCAGACGCTTGGCGACGGTGGCACGTACACGGGTCATCGGTACACGCTTCTCGGTGCGATCGCCGGCAGCGAATACCGGAGCAGCGGCAGCCGGAGCAGCAGCCTTGGCAGGTGCGGCAGCCGGGGCGTTTTTCTTGGCTTCAACGGCAGCAACCACGTCTTCCTTGGTCACGCGGCCGTCTTTGCCGGTGCCCTTGATGGAAGCCAGGTTGATGCCGTTTTCATCAGCCAGTTGACGTGCAGCCGGTGCAGCGATTGGGTCTTCGCCAGCGGCAGCCGGTGCGGCAGCAGGCGCCGAAGCGGCAGGCGCAGCAGCCGGAGCAGCAGCGGCCGGCGCGGCGGCAGCGCCACCCTCTTCGATCGAGCCCAGCAGTTGGTTGGACAGTACGGTGTCGCCCTCATTGGCACCATCAGCGATTGCGCCCAGCACGCCGTCAGCTTCAGCCAACACTTCGAGTACGACTTTGTCAGTCTCGATGTCAACGATCAGCTCGTCACGCTTGACGGCGTCGCCTGGTTTCTTGTGCCAGGTGGCAACGGTGCCATCGGCAACCGATTCCGGGAATGACGGGGCTTTGATTTCGATAGCCATTATCTGTAGGTCCTTAAAATTCGGTTTCAGTCAGCGCGAAGGCGTTAAACAGTGAAAGCATCTTGCAGCAGTTTTTCCTGCTGCTCGGCGTGCATCGACGCATAACCACAGGCAGGTGCAGCAGAAGCATCACGACCGGCGTACTCCAGGCCCAGGGCCTTGTTGTGGTTGCCGATGCTGCGACGCAGATGATGCTGGCTGCTGTACCAGGCGCCCTGGTTCATCGGTTCTTCCTGACACCACACCACATTGGTGAGGTTGGTGTAAGGCGCGATGATCTCCATGAGGTCATCTTCCGGGAACGGGTAGAGCTGCTCGATACGCACGATAGCGATGTCTTCGCGGCCTTCGGCACGGCGTTTTTCCAGCAGATCGTAGTAGACCTTGCCGCTGCACAGGATCAGGCGAGTGACCTTGGCGGCGTCCAGTGTGTCGATCTCTGGAATCACGGTCTGGAACGAACCTTCGGCCAGGTCTTCCAGGGTCGAGACGGCCAGTTTGTGGCGCAACAGCGATTTCGGCGTGAGTACGACCAGCGGCTTGCGCAGCGGGCGGATCACCTGGCGACGCAGCAAGTGGTAGATCTGCGCCGGGGTGGTCGGCACGCACACCTGGATGTTGTGCTCGGCACACAGCTGCAGGTAACGCTCCAGACGGGCCGAGGAGTGCTCAGGGCCCTGACCTTCATAACCGTGTGGCAGCAGCATGGTCAGACCGCACAGGCGACCCCACTTGTGCTCGCCGCTGGTGATGAACTGGTCGATCACCACCTGGGCACCGTTGGCGAAGTCGCCGAACTGGGCTTCCCAGATCACCAACGCGTTCGGCGTGGTGGTCGAGTAGCCGTATTCGAACGCCAGTACGGCTTCTTCGGACAGGAACGAATCGTACAGGTCGAAACGTGGCTGGCCTTCGTACAGGTGTTGCAACGGAATGTAGGTGGAAGCGTCTTTCTGATTGTGCAGAACCGCGTGACGGTGCGAGAACGTACCACGGCCGATGTCCTGGCCGGTCATGCGGATCGGGTGACCTTCGAACGCCAGGGTCGCGTACGCCATGGTTTCAGCGTAACCCCAGTTGATCGGCAGGCCGCCGGCTTGCATCTTCTGACGGTCTTCGTAGATCTTCGCCACCTGGCGCTGAACGACGAAACCTTCGGGAATTTCCAGCAGCTTGGCGGACAGTTCCTGCAAGGTCTTCAAGTCGAAGGAGGTATCGTGACGCGCAGTCCAGGTGTGGCCCAGGTACGGACGCCAGTCAACGAACAGCTCTTTGTTTGGCTCCTTGACCAGGCTTTTTACTACATGCAGGCCATTGTCCAGGGCGTTGCGGTATTCGTCGACTTTGGCCTGGACACGCTCATCATCCACCACGCCGGCCTTGGTCAGGCTTTCGGCGTACAGCTCACGAGTGGTGCGCTGCTTGGTGATCTGCTGATACATCAATGGCTGAGTGCCGCTTGGCTCGTCCGCTTCGTTGTGACCGCGACGGCGGTAGCAAACCAGGTCGATCACCACATCACGCTTGAACTGCATGCGGTAGTCGACAGCCAGTTGGGTCACGAACAGCACGGCTTCCGGGTCATCCCCATTCACGTGCAGGATCGGCGCCTGGATCATCTTGGCAACGTCGGTGGCGTACTCAGTGGAGCGCGCATCCAGCGGGTTGCTGATGGTAAAGCCGACCTGGTTGTTGATGACGATATGAACGGTACCACCGGTCTTGAAGCCGCGAGTCTGCGACATCTGGAACGTTTCCAGGACCACGCCTTGACCGGCGAATGCCGCGTCACCGTGAATGGAAATCGGCAGGACCTTCTCACCGGTGGCGTCGTTGCGACGATCCTGGCGAGCACGTACCGAACCCTCGACCACTGGCGAAACGATTTCCAGGTGGGAGGGGTTGAACGCCATGGCCAGGTGAACTTCACCGCCGGTGGTCATCACGTTGGACGAGAAGCCCTGGTGGTACTTAACGTCACCGGAACCCAGCTCGACCTTCTTCTTGCCTTCGAACTCGTCGAACAGCTCACGCGGGTTCTTGCCGAAGGTGTTGACCAACACGTTCAAGCGACCACGGTGAGCCATGCCGATCACGACTTCCTTGGTACCGTAGGAACCGGAACGCTGGATCAGTTCGTCGAGCATCGGAATCAGGCTTTCGCCGCCTTCCAGGCCAAAACGCTTGGTGCCTGGGTATTTGGTGCCCAGGTATTTCTCCAGGCCTTCAGCTGCGGTCACGCGCTCCAGCAAGTGGCTGCGCACATCGGCGGACAATACCGGGCGGCCACGCACGCCTTCCAGGCGGTGCTGGAACCAGTGGCGCTGCTCGGAATCGGTGATGTGCGTAAATTCAGCGCCGATGGTGCGGCAATATGTCTGCTGCAACGCTTCGTGAATTTCGCGTAGGCTCGCTTCCTCTTTGCCGATGAACAGGTCGCCGGCACGGAAGGTCGTATCAAGATCGGCATTGGTCAAGCCGTAATGATTGATCGACAGGTCTGCAGGTGCAGGACGCTGCCACAGCCCCAGCGGGTCAAGCTGGGCTGCCTGGTGGCCACGCATACGGTAGGCCTGGATCAGTCGCAGTACTTCAACTTGCTTCTTCTCATGCTCGCTGCTCACGCTGCCGGCGGAAACCGGCTGGGCGCGGCGCTGGTTCTTTGCCAGCAGCACGAACTGATCGCGAATTGTTGCGTGCGATACATCGGTGGCAGCGTTGCCGTCTGAAGACAACGTCTGAAATTTGGTGCGCCATTCTTCTGGCACAGCGTTAGGGTCGTGCAGGTAGAGCTCATAAAGCTCTTCCACATAGGCAGCGTTACCACCTGAAAGATAGCCGCTGTTCCACATGCGCTGCATCACGCTTTCTTGCATGCTTGGTCACCCTCGATTTGGGGACACCACCGGCGAAAACACCGAGTCTGCTTGCAAAAGGCCAAGTGCAGCGACCAAAACAAGCCACTTAGGATCACGCTGATAGTTCGGGTACCAACCCGAATGCCCCTGCTTGTCTCATTTCTTCAAAATAAGAGCCGCGGCTTTGTAAGTCGCTGCTCAAGTTAAAACTACGGCGCCGGTTGAAGCCTGCGCCGCAGCATTTACGGGCACAACGGTCCTGCTATTACTACAACGTCAGTTACACGCCGCTCTGCAGCAGCATGTTACGGATGTGACCAATGGCCTTAGTCGGGTTCAGGCCTTTGGGACATACGTTGACGCAGTTCATGATCCCGCGGCAGCGGAATACGCTGAACGGGTCATCCAGCGAAGCCAGGCGCTCGGACGTCTTGGTATCACGGCTGTCTGCCAGGAAGCGGTACGCTTGCAGCAGGGCAGCTGGGCCCAGGAACTTGTCCGGGTTCCACCAGAAGGATGGGCACGAAGTCGAGCAGCAAGCGCACAGGATGCACTCGTACAAGCCATCGAGCTTTTCACGCTCTTCCGGGGACTGCAGACGCTCGATGGCCGGAGCCGGCGTGTCGTTCTGCAGGAACGGCTTAACTTTCTCGTATTGCTTGTAGAAGATGCTCATATCGACGACCAGGTCACGGATAACCGGCAAACCTGGCAGAGGACGAACGATCAGCTTGTTACCCTTGACAACAGCAGACAGCGGCGTAATGCACGCCAGGCCGTTCTTGCCGTTGATGTTCATGCCGTCGGAGCCGCAGACACCTTCACGGCAAGAGCGACGATAGGAGAAACCCTCGTCCTGCTCCTTGATCAGGGCCAGCACGTCCAGCACCATCAGGTCTTTACCACCGGTATCGACCGAGAATTCCTGCATGAACGGCGCGGCGTCCTGATCAGGGTTGTAGCGATAAACACTGACTTTCAACATGGCAGCCACCCTTAGTAAGTCCGAATCTTCGGTTCAAACGTCGGAACCGTCTTCGGCGAGAAGTTCACGGCACGCTTGGTCACGCGCTTGTCACCCGGGAAGTACAGGGTGTGGCACAACCAGTTTTCGTCATCGCGATCTTCAAAGTCTTCACGGGCGTGGGCACCACGGGATTCTTTACGAACCTCGGCGGCGATCGCCGTCGCTTCAGCCACTTCCAGCAGGTTTTGCAGCTCAAGGGCTTCGATACGAGCAGTGTTGAACGCCTGGCTCTTATCGTTGATCTTGACGTTGGCGATACGCTTGCGCAGATCGGCCAGCTGGGCAATGCCCTTCTGCATGTATTCGCCGGTACGGAACACACCGAAGTAGTTCTGCATGCAGTTTTGCAGTTCGCGACGCAGGGTTGCCACGTCTTCGCCATCAGTGCGCTCGTTCAGAGCGTTGAGGCGCGCCAGGGCAGCTTCGATGTTGGCGTCGGTGGCGTCATCGTATTCGATGCCGTCGGTCAGCGCCTTCTCCAGGTGCAGGCCGGCAGCTCGGCCGAATACCACCAGGTCGAGCAGCGAGTTGCCGCCCAGGCGGTTGGCACCGTGGACCGATACGCAGGCCACTTCGCCTACCGCGAACAGACCATGAATGATCTCGTCCTGGCCATCGGCGTTCTGGGTGATCGCCTGGCCATGAATGTTGGTCGGCACGCCGCCCATCATGTAGTGGCAAGTCGGAACAACCGGCACCGGAGCAACCACCGGGTCAACGTGGGCAAAGGTCTTGGACAGCTCGCAGATACCTGGCAGGCGGCTGTGCAGCACTTCCTCACCGAGGTGATCGAGCTTGAGCAGTACGTGGTCGCCATTCGGGCCACAGCCGTTGCCGGCGATGATCTCTTTAACCATCGAACGGGCTACTACGTCACGACCAGCAAGGTCTTTGGCGTTCGGAGCATAACGCTCCATGAAACGCTCGCCATGCTTGTTGATCAGGTAGCCACCTTCACCACGGCAACCTTCGGTCACCAGTACACCGGCGCCGGCGATACCGGTCGGATGGAACTGCCACATTTCGATGTCTTGTACCGGTACGCCAGCGCGCAGTGCCATGCCGACGCCGTCACCGGTGTTGATCAGGGCATTGGTGGTCGAAGCGTAGATACGGCCTGCACCACCGGTGGCCAGAACAGTAGCCTTGGCACGGATGTAGGTGGTTTCACCGGTTTCGATGCAGATAGCGATCACACCAACGAACTCGCCTTGCGCGTTCTTGACCAGGTCAACCGCGTAGTACTCGTTCAGGAACGTGGTGCCGGCTTTCAGGTTGCCCTGATAAAGGGTGTGCAGCAGCGCGTGACCGGTACGGTCGGACGCGGCGCAGGTACGGGCAGCCTGGCCACCTTTACCGTAGTCCTTCGACTGACCGCCGAATGGACGCTGGTAGATACGACCTTGCTCGGTACGGGAGAACGGCAGGCCCATATGGTCCAGCTCGAACACCGCGGCCGGGCCCTCCTGACACATGTATTCGATAGCGTCCTGGTCACCGATGTAGTCGGAACCCTTGACGGTATCGTACATGTGCCAGCGCCAGTCATCGTTCGGGTCGGCGGACGCGATGGCGCAGGTGATACCACCCTGGGCCGATACGGTGTGGGAACGCGTCGGGAACACCTTGGTGATCACGGCAGTCTTGTGACCACCCTGGGCCAGCTGCAGCGCAGCGCGCATGCCAGCACCGCCGCCACCAATGATGATGGCGTCGAATGAAATAGTTGGAATGTTAGCCATGAATCAGATACCCCAAAGAATCTGCACACCCCAGACGAAGTAAGCGAACATCGCGACGCCGCATACTGCCTGGAAGAGGAAACGTACTGCAGTCGCGGACTTGCCCAGCGCCATCGGCGTCAGGTAGTCAGTCGCGATGGTCCACATGCCAACCCAGGCGTGAGCGCCCAGGGCTACAAGGGCCAGCAGACTGAAGATTCGCATCGCATTATGGGAAAACAGGCCATGCCATTGCTCATAGCCAATACCCGGGTTTGCGACGAGGTATCCGATCAGGAAAATGAAATAAGCCGCGAGAACGACCGCAGACACACGCTGTGCCATCCAGTCATAGAGGCCCGAACGCGACAGATTCGTAACGCTGGTTACCATATCCAAACTCCTGCCAGAACGATCAGCACCACGGAAATGGCGATGATGATTTTCGAGCCCAGGCGGCCGCCTTCCAGCGTCTCACCGATGCCCATGTCCATGATCAAGTGGCGCACACCGGCTACCAGGTGATACAGGAGAGAGGACAAGAGGCCCCATGCTACGAACTTGGCCAGCGGGCTGGTCAAGCATGCCTTCACCTCGGCGTATCCTTCCTCGGAACCCAGGGATTTGCTCAATGCATAAAGCATGATGCCCAAGCCCAGGAACAGGATGATGCCGGAAACACGGTGCAGGAACGACGTAACGCCGGTGATGGGGAGTTTGATGGTCCTTAGGTCTAGGTTTACAGGTCGTTGGCTATTCACGGCTTTTTTTCACACTGAAGAGCCCCTAACAATCAGGGCAAAGTTGTTGGGGAGTGCGACTGGTCAGGTAAGCACCACCCAGGGAGTGCGACCCCCAATGAAAGCAAGCCCAAAAGCCCTTGGCGGTCGGTGGCCGAGTATAGACAGTTAGGTTACTAATGACAACGCGCACACCTCACCCTAATAGCTGATTGCGCTGACGGGATAAAAGGCGTAAACGGCAGTCAATTTCGACGAAAAAGTACGGTTAAAGCCTTCTGGCGCAAGACTTTAGGCAAATTGACATCTGGATTTATATCAATATAGTGGTGCGGGCCCTGCGTGGGGGGTCTGTCTGATGATTTGAAGCATAAATAGGAGGCCACATGGCTGACAAAAAAGCGCAGTTGATCATCGAGGGCGCAGCCCCCGTCGAGCTGCCCATTTTAACCGGCACCGTTGGTCCCGATGTTATCGACGTACGGGGCCTGACGGCCACGGGCCGTTTTACTTTCGACCCAGGCTTCATGTCGACCGCGTCCTGCGAGTCGAAGATCACCTATATCGATGGTGACAATGGCATTCTGCTTCATCGCGGTTACCCGATCGAGCAACTGGCAGAACAATCGGACTACCTGGAAACCTGCTACCTGCTGCTAAATGGCGAATTGCCAACAGCCGAGCAGAAAGCCCAGTTCGTCAGCACTGTGAAGAACCACACCATGGTTCACGAGCAATTGAAGACCTTCTTCAACGGCTTTCGTCGCGACGCCCACCCGATGGCCGTCATGTGCGGCGTGGTCGGCGCCCTGTCGGCCTTCTATCACGACTCCCTGGACATCAATAACCCGCAGCATCGCGAAATTTCCGCGATCCGCCTGGTTGCCAAGATGCCGACCCTGGCCGCGATGGTCTACAAGTACTCCATGGGCCAGCCCATGATGTACCCGCGCAACGACCTGACGTACGCGGAAAACTTCCTGCACATGATGTTCAACACCCCGTGCGAGATCAAACCGATCAGCCCGGTGCTTGCCAAGGCCATGGACCGGATCTTCATCCTCCATGCCGACCACGAGCAGAACGCCTCCACCTCCACCGTGCGCCTGGCCGGCTCTTCGGGTGCCAACCCGTTCGCCTGTATCGCCGCCGGTATCGCTGCACTGTGGGGCCCTGCCCACGGCGGTGCGAACGAAGCCGTGTTGACCATGCTCGATGAAATCGGCGATGTGTCGAACATCGACACCTTCATCGCCAAGGCCAAGGACAAGAACGATCCGTTCAAGTTGATGGGCTTCGGTCACCGGGTCTACAAGAACCGCGACCCACGTGCCACCGTGATGAAGCAGACCTGCGACGAAGTGTTGAAGGAGTTGGGCATCAAGAACGATCCGCAACTCGAACTGGCCATGCGCCTGGAAGAGATCGCCCTGACCGACCCGTACTTCATCGAACGCTCGCTGTACCCGAACGTCGACTTCTACTCGGGGATCATCCTCAAGGCTATCGGCATTCCAACCAGCATGTTCACCGTGATCTTCGCCCTGGCGCGGACCGTGGGCTGGATCTCCCACTGGAAGGAAATGCTCTCCAGCCCGTACAAGATTGGCCGCCCGCGCCAGTTGTACACCGGCTACGAGTCGCGTGACATTACCAAGCTGGAAGATCGCAAGTAAGCACTTAGCGGCTTGCTTGTAATGAGAACGGCCTCCCTTAGCGGAGGCCGTTTTTGTTTGTGGTGCCTGGTGTACCGCCATCGGGAGCAAGTCCACCCAACACAAATCTTCAGGCAAAAAAATACCCCGGCCTTTCGACCGGGGCATTTTCTATCCAGCTATAACCTTAGTGGTTAACCGCCCCGCTCGCCCCCAGGCCAGTCTGCGAACGCACAAACTGCGGGAAGTACAGCGCACGCTCTTTCTCTGCCGCCGCCGACTTGTCGGTGATGGAGAAGAACCAGATGCCGATGAACGCAATGATCATCGAGAACAACGCCGGGTACTCGTACGGGAAGATGGCTTTTTCATGGTGCAGGATCGAGACCCAGATGGTCGGGCCGAGGATCATCAGGCCCACGGCACTGATCAAGCCCAGCCAGCCGCCGATCATGGCGCCACGGGTGGTGAGGTTTTTCCAGTACATAGAAAGCAGCAGTACCGGGAAGTTACAGCTGGCGGCAATCGAGAACGCCAGGCCGACCATGAACGCAATGTTCTGACTTTCGAACAGGATACCCAGGCCGATAGCCAGCACCGCCAGGGCGATGGTGGTGATCTTCGACACGCGAATCTCATCCTTCTCGTTGGCCTTGCCCTTCTTGATCACGCTGGCGTACAGGTCATGGGATACCGCCGAGGCACCGGCCAGGGTCAAGCCGGCAACCACCGCGAGGATGGTGGCAAAGGCCACGGCCGAGATAAAGCCCAGGAAGATGCTGCCACCCACCGCGTTGGCCAGGTGCACCGCCGCCATGTTGTTACCGCCGAGCAAGGCGCCTGCCGCATCCTTGAACGCCGGATTGGTGCTGACCAGCAGGATCGCGCCGAAGCCGATGATAAAGGTCAGGATATAGAAGTAGCCGATGAAGCCCGTAGCGTACAGCACGCTCTTACGCGCTTCCTTGGCGTCGCTCACGGTGAAGAAACGCATCAGGATGTGCGGCAGGCCGGCAGTACCGAACATCAGGGCCAGGCCAAGGGAGAATGCCGAGATCGGATCTTTCACCAGGCCGCCCGGGCTCATGATCGCTTCACCTTTAGGGTGAACCTTGATCGCCTCGGAGAACAGCATGTTAAAGTCAAAGTTGACGTGCTTCATCACCATCAGCGCCATGAACGAGGCACCGGACAGCAACAGCACCGCCTTGATGATCTGCACCCAAGTGGTCGCCAGCATGCCGCCGAACAACACGTACAAGCACATCAGGATGCCGACCAGGATCACCGCCACGTGGTAGTCCAGGCCGAACAGCAGCTGGATCAGCTTGCCCGCGCCAACCATCTGCGCGATCAGGTAGAACGCCACCACCACCAGCGAGCCACAGGCCGAGAGGCTGCGGATCTGGGTTTGCCCGAGGCGATAGGACGCCACGTCGGCAAAGGTGTATTTGCCCAGGTTACGCAGGCGCTCGGCGATCAGGAACAGGATGATTGGCCAGCCCACCAGGAAGCCGATCGAGTAGATCAGGCCGTCGTAGCCAGAGGTAAACACCAGCGCGGAAATACCCAGGAAGGACGCCGCCGACATGTAGTCACCGGCAATCGCCAGGCCGTTCTGGAAGCCGGTGATCTTGCCGCCTGCCGCATAGTAGTCGGCCGCCGACTTGTTGCGCTTGGACGCCCAGTAGGTGATGCACAACGTCGCGCCGACAAAGGCCACGAACATCAGGATCGCTGCGATATTCAGCGGTTGCTTGTGCACTTCACCGGTCAATGCATCTGCCGCCCAAACGGCGGGCGCAAAGACGCAAGCGCCGAATACAGCCAATAGACGACGGATCATTGCGCAGCCTCCTTGAGAATCGCATTGTTCAGGTCGTCGAATTCGCCGTTGGCGCGTCGCACATAGATACCGGTGAGGATGAAGGCCGAGACAATCAGCCCGACCCCGATGGGGATACCCCAGGTGATGGATGAACCAGGGCTGAGCTTGGCCCCCAGTACTTGCGGCCCGTAGGCGATCAACAGGATGAAACCGGAGTAAAGCCCTAGCATGATCGCCGAGAGAATCCAGGCGAACTTTTCCCTTTTCCTGACCAGCTCCTTGAAACGCGGGCTGTTTTGAATCGAGAGGTAAATGCTGTCGTTCATTGTTTTTATCCTCGCAGCACAGCTTTTTTATTATTGGAACGTATCCACTGTATGCGGCTGTGGAAAGGGTTCCAGACGACCTTAGTAGTAGATCGAGTGTAGCGAGGGATGGCCAAAGCGCAGGAAGATTTGAGGCGGTGCGAAACCAGTGTGGGAGGGGGCTTGCTCCGATAGCGGTGTACCAGTCAAAAAATCTGTGACTGACATACCGCGATCGGGAGCAAGCCCCCTCCCACAGGGGTGCATCAGTGGCTTTTATTTAGCGGTCCATTCAGCTATGCGCTCAGGGTGCTTGGCCACCCAATCCTTGGCCGCTGCATCAGGCTTGGCGCCTTCCTGGATCGCGAGCATGACTTCGCCGATCTCATCCTTGGAGGCCCACTGGAATTTCTTCAGGAAAGCCGCCACTTCCGGTGCTTTCTTCTCCAGGCCCTTGCTGCCGATGCTGTTGACGGTTTCAGCAGCACCATAAATCCCTTTGGGGTCGTCCAGGAAACGCAGTTTCCACTTAGCAAACATCCAGTGCGGCACCCAACCGGTCACCGCAATGGAGTCCTGCTTGTCTTCGGCACGGGTCAGTTCGGCGATCATCGCCGCGCCCGAGCTGGCTTGCAGCTTGTAGTCCAGGCCATATTGCTTGATGGCTTCGTCGGTCTTGAGCATTACGCCTGAACCGGCGTCGATGCCGACGATCTTGTTCTTGAAGGTGGTATCGGTCTTGAGGTCTTCAATGGATTTGGCCTTGACGTACTCCGGCACGATCAGGCCGATCTTCGCATCCTTGAAGTTGGGGCCGTAGTCGACCACCTTGTCTTTGTTCTTGGCCCAGTATTCGCCGTGGGTCACGGGTAGCCAGGCGGAGAGCATGGCATCGAGTTTGCCGGTGGCGACGCCCTGCCACATGATCCCGGTGGCGACGGCTTGCAGCTTCACGTCATAGCCAAGTTTTTCCCTGATCACTTCTGCCGCCACATGGGTGGTAGCCACGCTGTCGGACCAACCGTCCACGTAGCCGAGGCTCAGGGTCTTGCTGTCGGCGCTGGCCAGTGTGGAGCCCATCGCAACTACCAACGTGGCAGCTGCGCCCAAGAGTCGTCGCATCTTCATAGTACTTCCCCGAAAGTGCTGCGCCCGACGGATGCCGAGCGACGTCAAACTGTTGTTATAGGGTGCACCGCGCCTCCTTCACGCGCATCGATCCGGTTGCCCAAGACATCAGTGGAGTTCTGACCCTTCGATAATCAACCTGCAGGGTCCATGGACCTGCTCTGCCAGCGACCTCGGCTGAGCAAGAAACGACATCACATAGCCAGCAGGAGACTTCCTACAACTTGACGCCAGAATTCCGCCCGAACTTTGCATGTCAAAATCATGCAGCCCCACTGAAAGGAGTCAATTGCGGGTAAGATGCGCGCCTTTGCTCCCCCAGATAAGCCGACCATGCCCGCGACTGCCCGCTTCCCTGCCCTGCCCTATTTTCTCGCCTTGATCCTCGGCCTACTTGCCCTTGTCGGCTACTGGTACGGCCTCGGCCGGCCGGTGGTGTTGCCGGACGTCGCCAGCGCCAGCCACAAGATGCAGTGTGCGTCCTATACGCCGTTCGACAAGGATCAGTCGCCCTTCGACCAGCCGTTCAAGCTGCGCCCCGAGCGCATGGACGCCGACCTGGCACTGCTTGCCACGCGTTTTGAGTGCATTCGCACCTACTCCATGACGGGTCTGGAGTCCTTGCCCGACCTGGCGCGCAAGCATGGGTTGAAGGTGATGGCCGGGGCCTGGGTCAGCAGCGATCCAGTGGCGACCGAGAAAGAAATCAACGAACTGATCGCTGCTGCCAATGCCAATCCTGACATCGTCACCTCAGTGATCGTCGGCAACGAAGCCCTGTTGCGCAAGGAGGTGACCGCCAAGCAATTGGTGGCGCTGATTCAAACAGTCAAAAGCCAGATCAAACAGCCGGTCACCTATGCCGATGTCTGGGAGTTCTGGCTGCAACACCCGGAAATCGCCCCGGCGGTGGATTTCCTCACCATTCACCTACTGCCGTACTGGGAAGATGACCCATCCGGCATCGACCAGGCGCTCAAGCACGTGGGCGATGTGCGCCAGACCTTCGGCCACCAGTTCGCGCCCAAGGACATTGTGATCGGCGAGACCGGCTGGCCCAGCGAAGGCCGCCAGCGCGAAACCGCCGTGCCAAGCCGGGTCAATGAGGCCAAGTTCATGCGTGGCTTCGTGGCCATGGCCGAAGCCAATGGCTGGCGCTACAACCTGATCGAAGCCTTTGACCAACCGTGGAAGCGCGCCAGTGAAGGTGCTGTCGGCGGGTATTGGGGGCTGTTCGATGCAGACCGCCAGGACAAGGCCATCCTCGCCGGCCCCGTAACCAATGTGCCGTACTGGCCGCTGTGGCTGGGCGTGGGCGGGCTCATCCTGCTCGGCACCCTGGTGCTCGGCGGCCGCGTACGTAGCACGCGCTCGGCGCTGATGCTGCCCTTGCTGGGCGCCGTTGCAGCCTGCTCCATCGGCACCTGGGCCGAACTGACCCGCGTCACCGCACGCTTCAACGATGAGTGGGTATGGGCCGGTTTGCTGGTGGTACTTAACCTGCTGGTGCTGGCCCACGCCGCCCTGGCCCTCAGCGTCCGTGACGGCTGGCGCGTGCGAGCGTTTGACTGGCTGGAACAACGCGCTGGCTGGCTGGTGGCGATTGCCGGGTTTGCGGGGGCGGTAATGATGCTGGCGCTGGTGTTTGACCCGCGTTATAGAAGCTTCCCGAGCGCGGCGCTGGTGCTGCCGGCCCTGGTGTACCTGGTGCGCCCGGTGACCGGGCCGCGTCGGGAGATTGCGCTGCTGGCCTTCATTATCGGTGCCGGCATTGCACCGCAGTTGTACCGGGAAGGCTTGTTGAACCAGCAGGCTTGGGGTTGGGCGGTGGTCAGCGTACTCATGGTTGCAGCATTGTGGCGATGCTTGCGGGTGCGCAAGGCTTAACACTGCCATCGGGAGCAAGCCCCCTCCCACACTTGACCGTATTCACAAATAGAAATATGCGAACCCAATCAAGTGTGGGAGGGGGCTTGCTCCCGATTGGCCCTATCAGGCGCCCCGAGGCTTCCTGACCAACCGCAACCCCGCAATCACCACCGCGAACACCGCAAACGTGGTGTTGTACAACGCCAGCGCCGGTAACCCGAACACCATCCCCAGCACTGCCAAAGCCCACCCCGCACGCCCCGGCACGAAAAACGCCAGCACCGACGTGATCAACGCCGCCCAGCCCAGCACCTTGAAGTGAATCATCAACCCCAGGTTGGCACGCACCTGGCACTCCCAGCGGCTGGCTTCATCAGCGCAGAGGCCAACCCACTGCCCATCCTCCATAAAGCCATAACGCGCGGCATAGCTGGCGGCCAGCCATAACGGCAGGGCAATAAGCAGCAAAATCAACGGCAAGCGGCGGGACATGGGGCACTCCGATAGGCAAAAACGGCGCTCAGCTTAATCCCACCGCGGCCGTTAGCAAGGTGTTCGCGCAGATATCTGTTCAACATAGCTCGGCAAAGTGTATCGTCTGGCAACTATTACCCCCGATTCCGACGCTTTTTCCGACTTTTCGTGCCGCAGGCTGGCACTTCGGTGGCAACGCGGTGGTCATAGCCTGCGAACTTCATTCAGCACGTTTCCTCTTAGGGATTAAGTCATGCTCCGTTCCTTGCGCTGTGCTGCCTTGCTGGGCAGCCTATTTTTGAGTGCGTCAGCACTGGCCGTCGATATCGACCAGGCCAGCTATGGCTACCCTTTGACCAACCCGTTCGAAGCGACCATCGCCACCACGCCTCCCGATCTTCGGCCAACCTTGCCGACCGATGATGAGATCAACCAATCCGACTACACCCTGAATATGCGCCCCGAACGCGAGTTCAGCCTGCCGGACAATTTCTGGGCGGTGAAGAAACTCACCTACCGCATCGCCAAGCAGGACCGTGCTGCGCCGCTGATCTTCCTGATCGCCGGCACCGGTGCGCGGTTCGACAGCAGCATCAACGAATACCTGAAGAAGCTGTATTACCAGGCCGGCTATCACGTGGTGCAGTTGTCATCGCCCACCAGCTTCGACTTCATCAGCGCTGCCTCGCGCTTCGCCACCCCGGGTATCACCCAGGAAGACGCCGAAGACATGTACCGCGTGATGCAAGCCGTGCGCGCGCAGAACGCCTCGCTGCCGGTCACCGACTTCTACCTCACCGGCTATAGCCTGGGCGCGCTGGATGCAGCGTTCGTCAGCAAGCTCGACGAGACACGCCGCACTTTCAACTTCAAGAAAGTGCTGCTGCTCAACCCGCCGGTCAACCTCTACACCTCGATCACCAACCTCGACAAGCTGGTACAGACCGAGGTCAAGGGCATCAACAACACCACTACCTTCTATGAGCTGGTGTTGAGCAAACTGACCCGCTACTTCCAGCAAAAAGGCTACATCGACCTCAACGATGCCCTGCTCTATGACTTCCAACAGTCCAAGCAGCACCTGAGCAACGAACAGATGGCCATGTTGATCGGCACTTCGTTCCGCTTTTCGGCTGCCGACATCGCCTTTACCTCGGACCTGATCAACCGCCGCGGCCTGATCATCCCGCCTAAATACCCGATCACCGAAGGCACCAGCCTCACGCCGTTCCTCAAGCGTGCCCTGCAATGCGACTTCGATTGCTACCTCACCGAACAAGTGATCCCGATGTGGCGCGCCCGTTCCGATGGCGGCAGCCTGCTGCAGCTGGTCGACCAGGTGAGCCTGTACGCGCTGGAGGACTATCTGCGCGACAGCCCGAAAATCGCCGTGATGCACAACGCCGACGACGTGATCCTCGGCCCTGGCGACCTGGGTTTCCTGCGTAAAACCTTCGGCAATCGCTTGACCGTCTACCCGCTGGGCGGCCACTGCGGCAACCTCAATTACCGCGTCAACGCCGACGCCATGCTGGAGTTCTTCCGTGGCTAAATATCTTTTGCTGCTTGCCGCACTGATGTGCACAGGCGTGGCCAATGCCGACAACAGCAAGGCCCATGAACCGGTCAAGGTCGGTGCCGACGGCTTCAAGGAGCCGCTGACCAAGCTCAAGTTCAACCCTGGCCTGGACCAGCGCGAGTTCGAACGCTCATCGCTGACCGCTCTCAACGTGTATGACCCGCTGGAGTCGTGGAACCGTCGCGTGTACCACTTCAACTACCGCTTCGACCAGTGGGTGTTCCTGCCGGTGGTCAATGGCTACCGCTATGTCACGCCAAGCTTCCTGCGTACCGGCGTGAGCAACTTCTTCAACAACCTGGGCGATGTACCCAACCTGTTGAACAGCCTGCTGCAGCTCAAGGGCCACCGCTCCCTGGAAACCACCGGGCGCTTGCTGGTCAACACCACCATAGGCGTCGCCGGCCTATGGGACCCGGCCACCGCCATGGGCCTGCCGCGCCAGAGTGAAGACTTCGGCCAGACCCTGGGCTTCTACGGCGTGCCCGGCGGCGCCTACGTGGTCCTGCCGATCTTCGGCCCGTCGAACCTGCGCGACACCACCGGCCTGATCGTCGACTACAGCGCCGAGACCCAGATCAACTTCCTCAACGTGTCAGAAGTCAGCTCCAACCACCCGGAAATCTGGGCCCTGCGCGCGGTAGATAAGCGCTATCAGACCAGCTTCCGCTATGGGCAGATGAACTCGCCGTTTGAATATGAGAAGGTGCGGTATATCTATACCGAATCGCGCAAGTTGCAGATTGCCGAGTAAGCCAAGCGCCATGAAAAAGGCCATTCGATTGAATGGCCTTTTTTGTGCCCGCAAGGTTAAGCTCTGATTGCTTTCCAACTTTTGCCAACCACACTGACCACCGCCAATACAGCGGCCCCGGCAATAATCCCCGCCACGGCATTCAGCAACGTCGGCATCAACCACGCGAGCGCCCCGGTGCTCTGGCTAACGGATTCAATCCAGTGATGCACCACCGGCACACCATGGGTGAGGATGCCGCCACCAACCATGAACATCGCCGCCGTACCGATCACCGACAGGCTTTTCATCATGTACGGCGCGGCGCGCAAAATGGCACCCCCGATACGGCGTGCCACCTGACCCGGCTTCTGGGTCAACCACAGCCCCAGGTCGTCAAGCTTGACGATACCTGCCACCAGCCCATACACACCCACGGTCATGACGATCGCAATGCCCGACAGCACCACCACCTGCTGCATCAACGGTGCTTCGGCCACGGTGCCCAGGGTGATGGCGATGATTTCTGCGGAGAGGATAAAGTCGGTGCGGATCGCGCCTTTGATCTTGTCCCTTTCAAAGGCCACCAGGTCGGTGGCCGGGTCGGCCACAGCTTCGACCAATTGCGCGTGCTCGGCCTGGTCTTCGGCCTTGCTGTGCAGGAATTTATGCGCCAGTTTCTCGAAGCCTTCGAAACACAGGTAGGCACCACCGAGCATCAACAATGGCGTCACCGCCCAGGGCGCGAAGGCGCTGATCAACAGCGCGGTAGGCACCAAGATCAACTTGTTGATAAACGAGCCCTTGGCCACCGCCCACACCACCGGAATTTCCCGCTCGGCGCGCACCCCGGAGACCTGCTGGGCATTGAGCGCCAGGTCGTCACCCAGCACACCGGCGGTCTTCTTCGCCGCCATTTTTGTCATCAGGGCGACGTCATCGAGTACCGCGGCGATATCGTCGATCAACACCAACAAGCTGCTTCCTGCCATGAATCAAGTATCCGTAAGGGGGAGATCGGGCGAGCATAGCGCGGCGCAAGGCGTTATGGGCAGATTGTTGAGGCCCGCGGATGGCCGGTGCTACCATGCGCAACCGCCTGTCATGGCAAGGAAACCTCTGGTTTATGAGCAGCATTCGCGAGCGCAACAAAGAAAAAATCCTGCGGGCGGCAAGCGAGGAGTTTGCCGACAAGGGCTTCGCCGCGACCAAGACCAGCGACATCGCCGCCAAGGCCGGGCTGCCCAAGCCCAACGTCTATTACTACTTCAAGTCCAAGGACAACCTCTACCGCGAGGTGCTCGAAAGCATTATCGAGCCGATCCTGGCCGCCTCCACGCCGTTCAACCCAGACGGCGAGCCCAAGGAAGTGCTGAGCAACTACATCCGCTCGAAAATCCGCATTTCCCGTGACCTGCCATTTGCCTCCAAGGTGTTTGCCAGCGAAATCATGCACGGCGCCCCGCACTTGAGCACCGAACAGGTTGAACAGCTCAACGCCCAGGCCAAGCATAATATTGATTGCATCCAGAACTGGGTGGATCGTGGGTTGATTGCGACTATCGACCCTAATCACCTGATGTTCAGCATCTGGGCGGCGACCCAGACCTATGCGGACTTTGACTGGCAGATCTCGGCCGTGACCGGCAAGGCCAAGTTGGATGAAGCCGACTATGAGGCGGCGGCGCAGACGATTATTCGGTTGGTGCTCAAGGGGTGTGAGCCGGACTGATAGACCGCGGTGCCTGTGCCAATCGGGGGCTTGCCCCCGATTGGCCCTAACAGTCACACAGGATCAGGCAGACACCCCCGCATCCGCCATCAACCCCACCCCCTCAATCGCCGTGATCGCACACTGCTCATCAATATCGGACGTATCCCCACTGATCCCGATCGCCCCCAACACCAATCCCGCCTGATCCCGAATCAACACCCCACCCGGCGCCGGCACCACGCTGCCCTGCCCCAGGCTGTTCAACGCCGCGATAAATGCCGGACGCTGCTGTGCGTCCAGCGCCAGCAAACGTGAACCCTTGCCCAGGGCTATGGCGCCCCAGGCCTTGCCGATGGCGATTTGCGGGCGCAGCAGGCTCGCGCCGTCTTCCCGTTGCAAGGTAATCAAGTGACCACCGCTATCGAGTACCGCAATCGTCAGCGGCGCAGCTGAAATCGTGCGGCCAGCGGTAAGGGCCTGACTGGCCAGTTGGGTCGCGAGTTTCAAGGTTAAAGCGCTCATAGGTGCCGTCCTTATCTTGTTATGGGTAAAGCCTTGGCGTTCTGTTTGATCAGATGCTCGACCAAACAAATAGAACACAATGATATTTGTTTTTGTATACAATATTTTCAAACAAAGGCTCCATACGTCGAAAAAAGTCATTCCGACGGACGCAAAGGCCCGTTCACAAAATGCATTGACCTGCGTAGCCCGCCGTGAATACACTTTGCATCGACACCACTTGTATACAATTACAAAACGCAAGAGGCACCAAAATCATGAGCAAAATGAGAGCAATCGAAGCCGCCGTCCTGGTGATGCGTCGTGAAGGTGTGAATACCGCCTTCGGTATCCCAGGCGCTGCGATCAACCCGCTGTATTCGGCCTTGCAGAAGGTGGGCGGCATCGATCACGTCCTTGCTCGCCATGTTGAAGGCGCCTCGCACATGGCCGAGGGCTACACCCGCACCAAGGCCGGCAATATCGGTGTGTGCATCGGCACCTCTGGGCCAGCGGGCACCGACATGGTCACCGGCTTATACAGCGCCTCCGCCGATTCGATCCCGATCCTGTGCATCACCGGGCAAGCCCCCCGCGCTCGCATGCACAAGGAAGACTTCCAGGCCGTGGATATCACCAGCATCGTCAAGCCGGTGACTAAGTGGGCGACCACCGTGCTGGAACCCGGCCAAGTGCCCTACGCGTTCCAGAAAGCCTTTTATGAAATGCGCTCCGGCCGTCCAGGTCCGGTGCTGATCGACTTGCCATTCGACGTGCAAATGGCCGAGATCGAGTTCGATATCGATGCCTACCAACCGCTGCCTCTGGCCAAGCCGTTGGCCACGCGTATCCAGGTCGAAAAAGCCCTGGCCCTGCTCGACCAGGCTGAGCGCCCATTGCTGGTCAGTGGCGGTGGCGTGATCAACGCCGACGCCAGTGAATTGCTGGTGGAGTTCGCTGAATTGACTGGCATCCCAGTGATCCCGACCCTGATGGGCTGGGGTACCATTCCCGACGATCACCCGCTGATGGTGGGTATGGTCGGCCTGCAAACTTCCCACCGTTATGGCAACGCGACGATGCTCAAGTCGGACGTGGTGCTGGGTATCGGCAACCGCTGGGCCAACCGCCACACCGGTTCGGTGGAGGTCTACACCGAAGGGCGTAAATTCATCCACGTCGACATCGAGCCGACGCAGATTGGCCGCGTGTTCACCCCGGACCTGGGCATCGTTTCCGACGCCGGCTCCGCCCTGACGATGTTTATCGAAGTGGCCCGCGAATGGAAAGCCGCCGGCAAGCTCAAGGACCGCAGTGCCTGGTTGCACGACTGCCAGCAGCGCAAAGCCACCTTGCACCGCAAGACCCACTTCGACAACGTGCCGGTCAAGCCACAGCGCGTGTATGAAGAAATGAACCAGGTGTTCGGCAAAGACACCTGCTACGTCAGCACCATCGGCCTGTCGCAGATTGCCGGCGCGCAATTCCTGCACGTCTACAAGCCACGCCACTGGATCAACTGCGGTCAGGCCGGCCCGTTGGGCTGGACCATTCCTGCGGCGCTGGGCGTGGTCAAGGCCGACCCGAGCCGCAAGGTAGTGGCGTTGTCGGGCGACTATGACTTCCAGTTCATGATCGAAGAACTGGCGGTGGGCGCGCAATTCAAGCTGCCGTACATCCACGTGGTGGTGAATAACTCCTACCTGGGGCTGATCCGCCAGGCCCAGCGCGGCTTTGAAATGGACTATTGCGTGCAGCTGTCCTTCGACAACCTCAATGCCCCGGAGCTCAACGGCTATGGCGTCGACCATGTGGCCGTCGCCGAGGGCCTGGGTTGCAAGGCCCTGCGCGTGTTCGAGCCAGGGCAGATCCAGCCGGCCCTGCGCCGCGCCCAGGAAATGATCGAAGAATTCAAGGTGCCGGTGATCGTTGAGATTATTCTGGAACGGGTGACCAATATTTCCATGGGCACCGAAATCAACGCCGTCAATGAATTCGAAGACCTGGCCCTGGTCGGCAACGATGCACCGACCGCCATTTCCCTGCTCGATTAAGGAGAACCCTATGCCGCGTTTCGCCGCCAACCTGTCCATGCTGTTTACCGAACAGGACTTCCTTGCGCGCTTCAAGGCCGCCGCCGATGCCGGCTTCGAAGGCGTGGAATACCTGTTCCCGTATGAGTTCAGCTCCGCCGAGATCAAGGCGCAGCTCGATGCCAACGGCCTGAGCCAAGTGCTGTTCAACTTGCCGGCCGGCGACTGGGCCAAGGGCGAGCGCGGCTTGGCCTGCCACCCGGACCGGGTCGAGGAATTCCGCGCCGGGGTCAAGCTGGCTATCGCCTACGCCCAGGTACTGGGTAACACCCAGATCAACTGCCTGGCGGGTATCCGGCCACAGGGCGTGGAAGACGAAACCCTGGAAAAGACCTTTGTCGCCAATCTCAAGTACGCCGCCGACAAGCTGCAAGCGGCAGGCATCAAGCTGGTGATGGAGATGATCAACACCCGCGACATCCCGGGCTTCTACCTGAATAACACGGCCCAGGCCCTGGCGATTCGCGAGCAGGTGGGCAGCGACAACCTGTTCCTGCAATACGACATCTACCACATGCAGATCATGGAAGGTGACCTGGCGCGGACCATGGCAACGCACCTGGGTGTGATCAACCACATCCAGCTGGCGGATAACCCGGGGCGCAATGAGCCGGGGACTGGGGAGATCAACTATCGCTTCCTGTTCGAGCATCTGGACCGCATTGGCTACACGGGTTGGGTTGGCTGTGAGTACAAGCCATTGACCACCACCGAAGCAGGTTTGGGCTGGCTCAAAACCCATAACGCGCTCTAACACACACCGCCTAACCCCTGTGGGAGGGGGCTTGCTCCCTCCCACATTGGACCTGATGTGTCTGGCAGACCTCAACAAGTCTGCCTACCGAATAAAAAAGAGGATTTTGATCATGGCTAAAATCGGATTTATCGGCACCGGCATCATGGGCCAGCCCATGGCCGCCAACCTGCAGAAAGCAGGGCACCAACTGTTTCTGTCCGAGCATCATGGCAAGGCCCCGCAAGCGCTGATCGACGCTGGCGCCATCGCTCTGGCCAACCCGCAGCAAGTCGCGCAAGAAGCCGAATTCATCATCGTCATGGTGCCGGACACCCCACAGGTCGAAGACGTGCTGTTGCGCGCCGACGGCGTGGCCGCCGGCCTGTCGCCGAACAAAGTGGTGATCGACATGAGTTCGATCTCCCCCACCGCCACCAAGGCGTTCGCGGCGAAGATCAACGAGACCGGCGCGCAGTATCTGGACGCACCGGTTTCCGGCGGTGAAGTCGGCGCCAAGGCCGGCACCTTGAGCATCATGATCGGTGGCGAACCGCAGACCTTCGAACGTGCATTGCCGCTGTTCCAGGCCATGGGCAAGAACATCACCCTGGTGGGCGGTAACGGCGATGGCCAGACCGCCAAGGTCGCCAACCAGATCATCGTTGCACTGAACATCCAGGCGGTGGCCGAAGCGCTGCTGTTCGCCTCCAGGAACGGCGCCGACCCGGCCAAGGTGCGGGAAGCGCTGATGGGCGGCTTTGCGTCGTCGAAGATCCTGGAAGTGCATGGCGAACGCATGATCAAGGGTACTTTCGACCCGGGCTTTCGCATCAACCTGCACCAGAAGGACCTGAACCTGGCCTTGGCCGGCGCCAAGGAACTGGGGATCAACCTGCCGAATACCGCCGGCACCCAGCAAGTGTTCAGCACCTGCACGGCCATTGGTGGCGGTAACTGGGACCACTCGGCGCTGATCAAGGGCTTGGAGCATATGGCCAACTTCTCGATCCGCGACAAGTAACGAAATTACGCAATCCCCCCGGTAGGAGCGAGCTTGCTCGCGAAAAACCTGAGAGCACCGCTGGCTGCCTGGTCACCCGCGTTATCGTTGACGATTTTCGCGAGCAAGCTCGCTCCTACAAATAACAAGAATCCCCAGGGAGCCCGCTTATGTCGGTCGATCCGCAACACCTGCTTCGCGAGCTGTTTGCCACAGCCATCGACGCCGCCCATCCCCGGCAAGTGCTTGAGCCTTACCTGCCTGCCGACCGCAGTGGCCGGGTGATCGTGATCGGCGCCGGCAAGGCCGCGGCCGCCATGGCCCTGGTCGTCGAGAATTGCTGGCAGGGCGAAGTGTCGGGCCTGGTGGTCACCCGCTACGGCCACGGCGCGCCGTGCCAAAAAATCGAGGTGGTCGAAGCGGCCCACCCGGTCCCCGACGCTGCCGGCCTGGCCGTGGCCCAGCGCGTGCTGGAGTTGATCAGCCACCTGACCGAAGACGACCGCGTGATCTTCCTGCTTTCCGGCGGTGGCTCCGCATTGCTGGCCCTGCCCGCCGAAGGCATCAGCCTGGCCGACAAGCAAGCCATCAATAAAGCCCTGCTCAAATCCGGCGCCACCATCGGCGAGATGAATTGCGTGCGCAAACACCTCTCGGCGATCAAGGGTGGGCGCTTGGCCAAGGCGGCATGGCCGGCCACCGTATACACCTACGCGATTTCCGATGTGCCGGGCGACCAGGCCACGGTGATCGCCTCCGGCCCTACCGTCGGCGACCCCAGCACCTCGCAGCAGGCCCTGGGGATTCTCAAGCGCTACGGCATCGACGCCCCTGCCTCGGTGCGCAGCTGGCTGCAAAACCCCGACTCGGAAACGGTCAAGCCCGGCGACCCGGTACTTGCCCGCAGCCACTTCCAATTGATCGCCCGCCCACAGCAATCCCTGGAAGCGGTAGCCGTGAAAGTGCGCCAGGCCGGGTTCAGCCCGCTGATCCTCGGCGACCTGGAGGGTGAAGCGCGGGAAGTGGCCAAGGTACATGCCGGTATCGCCCGGCAGATCGTCCAGCACGGCCAGCCATTGGCGGCGCCCTGCGTGATCCTGTCTGGCGGCGAGACCACCGTCACCGTGCGCGGCAATGGCCGTGGAGGGCGCAATGCGGAATTCCTGCTCAGCCTCACCGACAGCCTCAAGGGCCTGCCCGGCGTGTACGCCCTGGCCGGCGACACCGATGGCATCGACGGCTCGGAAGACAACGCCGGCGCCATCATGACCCCCAGCAGCTACGCCCGCGCCGAAGCCCTGGGCCTGTCGGCCAGCGACGAGCTGGATAACAACAACGGCTACGGCTATTTCGACGCCCTGGGCGACTTGATCATCACCGAGCCGACCCGCACCAACGTCAACGACTTCCGTGCCATCCTGATCCTTGAGACTGCCAAACATGACGCCTGACAAGAAGGTCAAGATCCTCGCCACCCTGGGCCCGGCAACCGACGGCATCGATGACATCCTTGAGTTGGTGCAAGCCGGGGTGAATATCTTCCGTCTCAACTTCAGTCACGGCGAACACGCCGACCATGCCCAGCGCTACCAGTGGATTCGCCAGGTGGAGCGCCAGTTGAACTACCCACTGGGCATCCTCATGGATCTGCAAGGGCCAAAGCTGCGGGTCGGGCGCTTTGCCGAAGGCAAGGTGCAGTTGATTCGTGGCCAGGCCCTGCGCCTGGACCTGGACCCGACGCCCGGCGACCAGCGCCGCGTCAACCTGCCCCATCCGGAAATCATCGCAGCCCTTGAACCGGGCATGGACTTGCTGCTCGATGACGGCAAGCTGCGCCTGCGCGTGATTACCAAGCATGCCGACGCCATCGACACTACCGTACTCAATGGCGGTGAGCTGTCCGACCGTAAAGGCGTAAACGTCCCACAAGCTTTGTTGGAACTCAGCCCGCTCACCGCCAAAGATCGCCGCGACTTGAGCTTCGGCCTGGAACTGGGCGTGGACTGGGTGGCACTGTCGTTTGTACAGCGCCCGGAAGACATCCGCGAGGCCCGCGAGCTGATTGGCGACAAGGCGTTCCTGATGGCCAAGATCGAGAAGCCCTCGGCCGTGCAGCGCCTGCAGGAAATTGCCGAGCTGAGCGATGCGATCATGGTAGCCAGAGGCGACCTGGGCGTGGAAGTACCGGCCGAAAGCGTGCCGCAGATCCAGAAAGACATCATCAGCACCTGCCGCCAACTCGGCAAGCCAGTGGTGGTCGCCACACAGATGCTCGAGTCCATGCGCTTCTCCCCGGCGCCGACCCGTGCCGAAGTCACCGATGTCGCCAACGCCGTGGCCGAAGGCGCGGACGCCGTGATGCTGTCGGCGGAAACCGCGTCGGGCGAGTATCCGCTGGAAGCCGTGCAGATGATGAGCAAGATCATCCGCCAGGTGGAAAACGGCCCGGATTACCAGGCGCAACTGGACGTCAGCCGGCCCAAGGCGGATGCCACGGTGTCGGACGCCATCAGCTGTGCGATCCGGCGCATCAGCAGCATCCTGCCGGTGGCGGTGCTGGTGAACTACAGCGAGTCGGGCAGTTCCAGCTTGCGCGCCGCACGGGAACGGCCGGTGGCACCGATCCTCAACCTCACGCCGAACCTGTCCACGGCGCGGCGCTTGAGCGTGGCGTGGGGCGTGCATTCGGTGGTCAATGATCGTCTGCGCCAGGTGGATGAGGTGTGTTCCACCGCGTTGGAAATCGCCCAGGCCCAGGGCATGGCACAGCGTGGGGATACCTTGGTGATTACCGCGGGGGTGCCGTTTGGGCAGCCGGGGTCGACCAATTCGCTGCGTATCGAAACCCTACTGTAGGAGCGAGCTTGCTCGCGAAGAACGTCAACGATGACGCGGGTAGCCTGAATGCACGCGGCGCCCTTGGGTTTTTCGCGAGCAAGCTCGCTCCTACAGGGAGCTGCCATGCACAACCACACCTGCCCTGACTGGGCCGAAGCTCTGCTCAATGGCTTCAGCCAGATTTTCCTGCAGCGCCACCCACTGTGCGGTCTGCTGTGCCTGCTGGCGATCCTGATCGGCGCCCCGGCCTTGCTCGGCGGCGCGCTGCTGGGCGGGGTCGCGGGGTTGCTCACGGCCCAGCGCCGTGGCTATCCCAAAGCTGAGCGCCAGGCTGGACTGTACAGCTACAACGGCGTACTGCTGGGCTTGTTGATCAGCCAGCACTTTGCCTGGTCGGCGCTGGTGCCACCGTTGATCCTGGCGTGCGGGGGCTTGAGCGCGATCCTTACCCGGCAATGGTTGACACACGCGAACCAGCCCCAGGACTTGCCCGCCTATACCGCGCCCTTTGTTGGCCTCGGCTGGTTGCTGCTCGGGTGCGTACCTGGAAGCGCCCTTGCGCTGACCGAGCCCGGCACCTTCTCTATTCTCGCCGCTCCATTTATCGGTCTTGGACAAATCATGCTGTTGGAGCAACCCATAACAGGCGTGTTGATCGCCGCGGGCTTGCTGCTGGCCGACCGCCGCGCCGCGTTGTGGGCACTCGGCGGTGCCAGCCTCGGCGTGCTGGCCGGCCTTTGGCTGAACGACCCCAATGGCGCCCTGCTCGGCCTGCACAGCTATAACCCAGCGTTGGTCGCCCTGGTCCTGGGCTTGTCAGGTCGCCAGCCGTGGTTGCCGCTGCTGGGCATCCTGCTGGCAATCATCCTCACCCCAGGTTTCGCCGCCCTGCACCTGCCTGCGCTGACCGCACCGTTTATCCTCGCCTGCTGGCTGGTGCGCGCCGGCCAGCGAATGCTGCGCAAACCCCACATGGACAGTCCGTTCGAATCCCCCTAGGCTTGCTCGATATTCGCTTCAGGCAGGACTTATGGACAGTAACAACGACTGGCGCCAGCGGCTCTACATCATGGTTTTCCAAAGCGACACCGTCGCCGGGCGGCGCTTTGACGGCATCCTGCTGCTGATCATCCTCGCCAGCCTGGTGATCGTGATGCTCGACAGCATCGATGAAATCCACCAGAACTACGCGGATGTGCTGGCCTATATCGAGTGGGGCTTCACGCTGATCTTCGCCATCGAATACGGCCTGCGCCTGTATTGCTCGCCCAAGCCGCTGCGCTATGCCTTCAGCTTTTACGGCCTGGTGGACTTGCTGGCCATCGTCCCCGGCATCCTCGCCCTGTACTACAGCGATGCGCAGTACCTGCTGATCATCCGCATCATTCGCATGCTGCGCATCTTCCGCGTACTCAAGCTCAGCCCGTACCTCAAGCAGGCCAACTACCTGATGGCGGCGCTGCGCGGCAGCAAGCAGAAGATCGTGGTGTTCCTGGTCAGCGTGTGCACGCTGGTGACGGTGTTCGGCACCCTGATGTACGTGATCGAAGGCCCGGAACATGGGTTCACCAGTATTCCCAAGGGCATCTACTGGGCCATCGTGACCCTGACCACCGTGGGCTTCGGCGATATCGTGCCGAAGACGCCGCTGGGCCAGGTGATTTCGTCGCTGGTGATGATCACCGGTTATTCGATCATCGCGGTGCCGACGGGCATTTTTACTGCAGAGCTGGCCAGTGCCATGCGCGGTGAGCAGCTGCAAACCGACTGCCCGGCGTGCAAGAAGAACAGCCATGAACCCAATGCAGCTTTTTGCTCGCGCTGTGGCAGTAACCTCTTTCATAAACTGGAATAAGCAAAGGTCGTTTTAATCTTTATAGGTCTATGCAGGCCCGGCTATAGTCGCTGGCAAATTGCCTCCCCTCTTCTCCAACAACAAGGAATGAGCAGTGAAAAAAATCCTCAGCGCCTCTCTTCTGGCCGCCAGCCTGGCCTTGGCAGGCTCCGCCCAGGCCGCGACCACCCTGCTCAACGTCTCCTACGACGTGATGCGCGACTTCTACAAGGACTACAACGCAGCCTTCCAGAAGCACTGGGAAGCCGAGCACCCGGACGACAAGCTGACGTTGCAGATGTCCTTCGGCGGCTCCAGCAAACAGGCACGCTCGGTGATCGACGGCCTGCCGGCTGACGTGATTACCATGAACATGGCCACCGACATCAATGCCCTGGTCGACAACGGCAAACTGGTGCCGGACAACTGGGTGACGCGCCTGCCGAACAACAGTGCACCGTTCACCTCTGCCACCGTGTTCATCGTGCGCAAAGGCAACCCCAAGGCTTTGAAAGACTGGCCGGATTTGCTCAAGGACGGCGTGCAGGTGATCGTCCCCAACCCGAAAACCTCGGGTAATGGCCGCTACACCTACCTGTCGGCCTGGGGCTATGTGCTCAAGAACGGCGGCGACGAAGAGAAGGCCAAGACCTTCGTCGGCAAACTGTTCAAACAAGCGCCGGTGCTGGACACCGGTGGCCGTGCCGCCACCACCACGTTCATGACCAACCAGATCGGCGACGTGCTGGTCACCTTCGAAAACGAAGCAGAAATGATCGCCCGTGAGTTTGGTCGCGATCAGTTCGAAGTGGTCTACCCAAGCGTGTCCGCCGAAGCCGAGCCGCCTGTGTCGGTGGTGGATAAAGTGGTCGAGAAGAAAGGTACCCGTACTGCGGCGGAAGACTACCTGAAGTACCTGTGGTCGCCGGAAGGCCAGGAAATTGCGGCCAACAATTACCTGCGCCCACGGGACCCCAAGGTGTTGGCCAAGTACACCGACCGCTTCCCGAAGGTGGACTTCCTGTCGGTGGAGAAGACCTTTGGCGACTGGCGCACGGTGCAGAAGACCCACTTCAATGATGGCGGGGTGTTTGACCAGATCTACAGTGGTCAATAACTGAAGAAATGCGGTAACAAATGTGGGAGGGGGCTTGCTCCCGATGGCGGTGTGTCAGCCAAGGCATAGGCTGACTGACACACCGCCATCGGGAGCAAGCCCCCTCCCACATTGGGTTTTGCATTGAGTCATTATTTCGCGGCATGACAGTTATCACGCCAAGCGGCCTACTCACTGCCGGCCCATGTCTTTATTCTCTCACCCCATCGTCCTTCGCCTTATGAGAACACCATGAACCCAACCTCTCACGCTACAGGCACCATGACCCGGGGCATGGTCATGCTGTTTGCGTTTTGCTGCGGTGCCATCGTTGCCAACATCTACTACGCGCAACCGATCATTGAACTGATCGCCCCGGATATCGGCCTGACACCGGCAATGGCCAGTCTGATCGTGTCCCTGACGCAAATCGGCTACGCCCTCGGCCTCTTCTTCCTGGTGCCTTTGGGCGACTTGTTGGAAAACCGCAAGCTGATGATCTTCACCACGGTGGTGGCCATCGCCAGCCTGCTGGGTGCTGCGTTTACCGAACAACCCAATCTGTTCCTGCTGGTGTCGCTGCTGATCGGTTTCAGCTCGGTGTCCGTGCAAATCCTGATCCCGCTGGCCGCGCACCTGGCCCCGGCCGAATCCCGCGGTCGGGTGGTAGGCAGCATCATGGGTGGCCTGCTGCTGGGCATCCTGCTGGCGCGACCGGTGTCCAGCGTAGTCGCCGACCACTTCGGCTGGCGCGCGATGTTCATGGCCGCCGCTGCGTTGATGGCGCTTATCAGCGTGGTCCTGCTGCTGACCATTCCCAAGCGCCAACCCGATCACCGCGCCAGCTACGGCCAATTGCTGCGCTCCCTGGCTACCTTGCTGCGTGGGCAGCCGCTGCTGCGCCAACGGGCGTTCTACCAGGGCTGCATGTTTGCTGCCTTCAGCCTGTTCTGGACCGCCGCGCCGCTGGAACTGGCGCGTAACCATGGCCTTAGCCAAAGCGAAATCGCGCTGTTCGCCCTGGTCGGCGCACTGGGCGCCATTGCCGCGCCCATCGCCGGGCGCCTGGCCGATGCCGGCCACACCCATCGCGCCTCGTTGCTGGCAATGCTGTTCGGGGCATTGAGCTTCCTGCCGGCGTTTGTGCACCCGCTGTACAGCGTGGTCGGCCTTGCGGTCACCGGCGTGGTCCTGGACTTCTGCGTGCAGATGAACATGGTGCTTGGCCAGCGTGCCATCTATGCCCTTGACGCCAATAGCCGCAGCCGTCTCAACGCGTTGTACATGACCAGCATCTTCATTGGCGGTGCATTCGGCTCGGCGATTGCCAGCAGTGTGTATGAACACGGCGGTTGGCTGGGCGTGATGCTGGTGGGCAGCGCCTTTCCATTGATCGCATTGCTGCGATTCCTGGGTGCGTCTCGTGGGGTCATGGCGGCCACCGCCTGAGAGCGGTGTGACCAAGATCAGCAAATGTTGGGCACACGTAATCAGGTATCCACAGGCACAAAAAAGCAGGACTTGATCATATGAAAAAGTCCTGCCCTGTCTTACTCCAAAGGCGATGGTTGCTAGCTCGCCATTACAGCGTTACAGATAACCAGCATCCCTTATGTTCAACCCGATGACATCTTCCGGGCTGATCATGCGGGTGCTCTTGATCAGGAAGTCCGTCTTGCCGTCACCATCCAAGTCTATCGCCAACAAGTAACGCCCTGTTTGCGGGTTAAACTTGATAATGGTATCGCCGGTTTTGCCGGTGTATTCCTCAACAAAGTTAAATGCAACCTTGCCATCAATGGACATTTGCGACAGATCAATCTTGTCCTGACCCGTGTTGAAGTCCAACAGCAAATCGGCTTGCGTGCGGGTAGAGTCGGCAAAAGCGTTGAACTTGAACGTATTCCAACCGCCGCCCCCAACCAGGCAATCGGCGCCTGCACCGCCAATCAGCACGTTATCGGCACTGTTACCAATGATTCGGTCGTTACCACTACCACCCACTGCGTTTTCGATCATAGTCGAGGTGCCGATCCTGACGTTTTCCCGCAAGCCACCCACGCTGGAAAGCGAACCACTGCGCAAGTCGATGATCTGGTCCTGCTTGAAGCCGGAAAAATCAAAGGTATCTATGCCTTTCTGATCCCAAATATTGAATTCTGGCTTATCGGAAGCGGATGTCAGGGTCGTTTCCGGCTTGCCAGTCGTGGAGTTGAATCCGTAGGTGGTGTCATCCGACCTGGGCACATCTTTTGGGACCGGCCGGACAGGCGGCTGGGACTCGACTTTTGGCTTGGTGTCCACACCGGTTGGTTTGGGCTGGTCCCCCTGTGGCTTGGCGTCCATACCGGTTGGTTTGGGCTGTTCACCTTGTGGCTTGGTGTCTACACCGGTTGGCTGCGGCTGATTTTCTTTTGGCTTGGTGTCCACACCGGTTGGTTTAGGCTGCTCACCTTGTGGCTTGGTGTCTACACCGGTTGGCTGCGGCTGATTTCCTTTTGGCTTGGTGTCCACACCGGTTGGCTGCGGCTGATTTCCTTTTGGCTTGGCGTCCACACCGGTTGGTTTGGGCTGGTCTCCTTTTGGTTTGGCGTCCACACCGGTTGGTTTGGGCTGGTCTCCTTGTGGCTTGGTGTCTACACCGGTTGGCTGCGGCTGATTTTCTTTTGGCTTGGTGTCCACACCGGTTGGTTTGGGCTGCTCATCTTGTGGCTTGGTGTCTACACCGTTTGGCTGCGGCTGATTTCCTTTTGGCTTGGCGTCCATACCGGTTGGTTTGGGCTGCTCACCTTGTGGCTTGGTGTCCATCCCGGTTGGTTTGGGCTGGTCTCCTTTTGGCTTGGCGTCCATACCGGTTGGTTTGGGCTGCTCACCTTGTGGTTTGGCGTCCATACCGGTTGGTTTGGGCTGCTCACCTTGAGGCTTGGTGTCTACACCGGTTGGTTTGGGCTGCTCACCTTGTGGCTTGGTGTCCATCCCGGTTGGTTTGGGCTGCTCACCTTGTGGCTTGGTGTCCATACCGGTTGGTTTGGGCTGGTCTCCTTTTGGCTTGGCGTCCATCCCGGTTGGTTTGGGCTGCTCACCTTTGGCCTTGGTCTCCTCATCAGCTGGCTTGGACTGCTGGTCTTTTGGCTTGATCTCTTCCCCCTTCGGCATAGGCAGGCAATTAGCAGTCATAACGTTGCCGTCCACTCCTCCCATACTCAAGAAAAGCCTGTTGCTGATCGGCGTTTCACCAGCCTGCAGCAGACCTGATGAGTTCGAATTCATATTCGATCCATATTGCCGTTGCAGGCTGGAAAGCCCACCTGCCGTCTGCGCAAGACTCAACAATCTGGACCCTTTTGAGAGCGATGGACTATTTCCATAATGCGAGTCGTTGGAAGTGCCCACAGACCCGCTGTCGCCATAGGCACTCGACGGTATCGCCGGGGATGGTTTAGAGGCCGCATCTAATGTAGGTACATAGGAGTTCAAACCAGGCAAATTTACATTAAGCATACATCACACCTTCTTTAGTTAGTTATACACAACAACAACCCACGCTCCGCAAGTACAGCACTTACGAATTATCAAATCGCCAACTATCAAGCGAAAAAACGCCTTTCAGCCAGCAACCAAATCAAAAATAAACTCAATAAATAAAGTGACAATACTGCGCTCAGCCGCCCAACTGGCAGATGCAAAAAAACAATTAACTGCCTCTAGTCAATGGGTCATAGGCACTTTCCAGCACCACATTCTCAAACGCACTGAGCAGCGATCACCTACCCGAGAGGGCGCCTCATTCAGATATATTCCCTGCCGGTTACCCGTGAACCGTCCCGCCCCATGCACGTGCTGTAAAAGCCCATTGATCAGACGCGGAAATCAATGTTGATCGACGCTGATCAGCACCGGCTTCGACGTCATATGCCGGCTTCATGGAAGGCGCATTGGCTTGATGCTCGCGTGCGTTGATAGTGCTTATCACACATGAGGCTGGCGTCGGTGCACAGGGTTCAGGCTTTGACTCACACGAGACTGTGCGTGGCTTGGGCTTTGGCTTGGGCCTACAGGAGTCTGGACGTGAGTCGGGATTTGGCTTTTGCGGTTCAGGCCGCGTATCCGGCTTTGGCTTTTCCGGCTCGGGCCGCGTATCCGGCTTTGGCTTTTCCGGCTCGGGCCGCGTATCCGGCTTCGGTTTTTCCGGTTCGGTGTCTACCGAGGGGCTGACGCCGTGGTACACATCATCGGCATTTATCCGGCCAATACTCTTTATCAATACATCAGCCTTACCATTTCCGGTCAGGTCCAAGGCCAAACTTCCCTCTCCACTGCCCTCGTCGTAGTTCAACACGGCTTGGCCAGGTTGACCGGTTAGGCGCTCGCCGAATGTCAGCGCCTTGATATTCGTTCCTTTGAACAGCGCAGAGACATCCAGACGGTCCACGCCGCTCTCGAAATCGAGGATGACATCAGGGTTATCCGGAGTGGAATCACTGGTGTGGTCATAGACAAACGTGTCTGCACCACCACCGCCTCGCAACCTGTCGGCTCCGCCTCCACCGGTCAGGCGATTGGCAACGTGGTTGCCTATCAAAGCGTCGTTCCCGGTGCCCCCCGCGGCGTTCTCCAGAGTGACGCCCCTGGCAATAGAGACATTACCTTTCAATGCCCCCACATCTGAAAACGACTCGGCATTGAGATTGATCTTCTGATCCTGAGAGAACCCGGAGAAGTCCATTGTGTCGTCACCGCCACCGTCCCACACACAAAAGACAGGATTGTCATTGGCCGTTTTCAGGCTCAGGGCGTCACGATTCGTATTGGAGTTGAACCCATAGGTCGTATCGGTATTACGCGTATTGGTATTAGCCCCATATAGCCGCTGGGCCGCAGCAATGTCGTCCATCATCGGCGCAGAGGGATGCAGCGAATTGAAATCATGCCCCGGTTGATTCCTTTCCGAGAAATAGCTCATGACACTACGGGCTCGAGTGTCCCCGGCATACTCGGCGTGCGTTGCATAGGTCCCGGAACCATCATATTTACCCGGGTGCTCCAGCCCGATTGCATGTCCTGTTTCATGAATCAGTACTTGGCGAAAGAACCCGCCCTGCCTAGGGTTTGTGCCCGCATCTGCCGTGCCGATATTAGCGAATGTATTTCTTAAGTACCGATTTGGCAGTGAAGCCACACCGTTATTGGTTCCTGGCATATCACCGATATCAACGTGACCGTCGAGGTTCGCGGCGTTTTCAGTGAACGTCACGTTGGCGACATCCTGCCAGGATTTCAATGCTTGCCTGGCCAGTTCTGCCTGCTGCGGTGTGAACTCCTTGGAAATCCGGAATGACAGGTCAATCTTCTGATCACTATTACGGTCATGAAATCGGAAGTCACGCCGAGTGATATGTTTTGCAGCCTGCTCAGTCGTGAATAGCGCTTTTTCACTATTGGGGGTGTAAGACGGCCTCAACCGCTCAAAACTCATAGCCCCCCGGGCAGCAAACTCCTTTTCTTGCGAAATATTAATAGCGGGTGGTCCTGATAATTTCATACAACCTAAGTCCTTATGCAATAACCCAAGACATCGTACTCCCACTCCACACGAGCAATAGCACTTGTCGGCACCCCCTTAAGTTCGCACAGAGACACGCTGTCCGCCAGACACTAATTAGTGCACTCCGACACACTCTAAAATCTCAAAATACTTTGGCGACAGAGGCGCAACGTCCCGAAACAACACCCGCACCCCCATACGCCACTACAACTACGCCAAGCAACTGATTTATATTAAAAAAACAAGAACTCACACACTCACAATCCATTTCGATTGCAACCCATTACTCACAAACAGATAACACTCCAAGACGCAGCTTGGAGTCGGTATTCCAGTGCGAACTCCCCTACCTACACTCCGCTGCAACTAAACAAGAGAATACTGAGTAAGAGCCGAGCGAAAACCGTTAGCTTTTTCAACTTATTAAATCCACGCCTTCGCCACACCGTACATTAATACACTGCCACAACCGATCATTCTGACAAGGCCGACCTCGAGCCTATGGACAACTGGCATAAAGACCTAATGACCAGGCACGCGCGGTTTTGCTGCAGGAAATGCAGACCTATATGAAACAGGCATGCAACAGCCTGCCGTTGGCGCAATAGCGCCGGACAAAACTAAATTGGGTTTGGGTTGGAGCAACGTGCGGGAGATATGATCAAGCCAGGGGCTCGATCTGGGCCAACGACACAAGCGCATGCGCGATGCCGCCAAAGCAGCAGCGCACATCAGGTCGACAGGCTTGTACGCAGTATCAAGCGAGGACCCAGCCTGTCATTAGGTAACAAGATAGTGATTTTATCGGCGTATAGCAGAGGTGCCGTGGCATTCCCTGAACCGGGCATTGACAGGCATGAAGTAGACGCAACGCGTCAACTCACGCTTATCATCCAGCCAGCGCCGTAATCAAGCCAGGCCCAGGACATCATCAGGGCTGATCGGGCGCGTACTTTTTATAAGAAAGTCACTTCTGCCGTTACCCGATAGGTCGATCGACAAAAAATAGCGACCGCTGTACATATTGTATTTAATGACCGTATCGCCGGGTTTGCCCGTAAAGTCGGCAACAAAGTTCAGACTGACTCCCGCAGTGTTCGCCAGGGTGCATAAATCAATCTTGTCCCAGCCGGTCTTGAAGTCAATGAGCAAATCAGCCGCTGCGTAGCCAGAGTCCGCTACCGAGTTGTATTTGAAGACATTGTGTCCCCCTGCACCTCGCAGCGTGTCCGCACCTTCGCCCCCAACCAATACGTTATTGGCCTCGTTGCCGATTATCCGATCATTGCCGGAGCCGCCGATGGCGTTTTCGATAACTGACGCTGGGCTGATATAAACATTGTTGGGTTTTCCGCCGACACTTGAATAAGCACCCGCCTCCAGGTTGATGACTTGGTTCTGCCTGAACCCGGAAAAGTCGAATGTGTCATTACCCTGCCTGTCGTCAACTTCAAATTGTGGTTTGTCATGGGAAGCTACCAAGGACTGACCGGCATTTCCGGTGTTTGAGTTAAAGCCGTATACGGTATCCTTTGGTGAACACTGTGCAGGCTCGGGTTCCGGGCATGGCTCTGGACGCGGGTATGGTTCTGGACAAGGCTGAGGCTCCGGACACGGCTCTGGGATCGGGCACGGTTCTGGACATGGCTGAGGCTCCGGACACGGCTCTGGGATCGGGCACGGTTCTGGACATGGCTGAGGCTCCGGACATGGCTCTGGACTCGGGCACGGTTCTGGACATGGCCTTGGCTGAGGCTGTGATTCAGGACGCGGCTCGGGCCTTGGCTGGGGCTGCGGATAGGGTTCTGGCCTCGGCTCCGGTTGCGGATAAGGCGCGGGGTTGGGCTGCGGTGTCGGACGCGACTCCGGCTTTGGCTGGGGTTGCGGATAGGGTTCTGGCCTCGGCTCCGGTTGCGGATAAGGCGCGGGCCTCGGCTGCGGTGCCGGACGCGGCTCCGGCCTTGGCTGGGGTTGCGGATAGGGTTCTGGCCTCGGCTCCGGTTGCGGATAAGGCGCGGGCCTCGGCTGCGGTGCCGGACGCGGCTCCGGCCGTGGCTGGGGTTGCGGATAGGGTTCTGGCCTCGGCTCCGGTTGCGGATAAGGCGCGGGCCTGGGCTGCGGTGCCGGACGCGGCTCCGGCCTTGGCTGGGGTTGCGGATAGGGTTCTGGCCTCGGCTCCGGTTGCGGATAAGGCGCGGGCCTGGGCTGCGGATACGGCTCAGGCCTCGGCTGCGGCGCCGGACGCGGCTCGGGCCTTGGCTCAGGATACGGCTCAGGTCTCGGTTGCGGCGGCGGACATGGTACGGGCCGCGGCGGCTGCGGGCGCGGACAGGGTTCTGGCCTTGGCGGTGGACACGGGCGAGGTCTGGGCTGCGGTTCTGGACAGGGTTCAGGCCACGGCCTCGAAGGTGGACACGGATTGGGGTTGATAGATCCCCCACAGCGACTCATTACCTGCCTGAATCCGTTAAGACTTTCCGTCAGCCCGTTTACTACGCTACTTTGACTTTGAAAGCCGTTGAAAACACTCTTATTAGTACTTCTAGAGGGATGCCTATCGACATGATAGTCCTCACTCTCCAACGGGCTGTAGAACAGACTGAATGCAGGGGTATTACGAGGGAATGGAATAGAGGCAGTGTGACGACCACTATCCATGTTGGACTTATTCGTTTCACCCGTTCTGCTCAGAGCATTAAATTGTCTTGGGACACTGGAAAAGCCATCACTTCGAGACCCCACACTGGAAACATTAACCTGCATTTTCAAATCCGCCTATCCAAGTTGAAATAATTAAAATCAATGTAGTCTGCCGAGGGCAAAATTCGCTGTAAAAATATACGAGCACGCGATCAACGCGGCGTTAAATTCCCACAATCAAAAACACCAGACAACACTTCATCTATTTCAACTTAAAACGTCACTTCATGTACGTTAGACCGATTTCACGACACCACAAAAATACATTTACCCACAACTAAAAACCTCACAAAACGTGCACAATTATAAAACCTTGCAACATATAATCTTGAAAATTTCAGAATGACGCAACACGGATAAACACTCACACAACAGCATTCCCCAACAAACGGAAAATCGAACACGAATGACTTTTTACCGCACTTGGCGATTACCAATGAATACGGTGAGCTCCGAGGTCACGACCCCGTACCGCCAGCCCCTCCTATTCAGACGAAGCCAACCCGCATGCCGCGCATTCGCAACCGTACGCCCGAACTTGCCATGCATCGCCGTTGCCGAGCAGGGTCAGGCGCATACCGAGTGCCCGTGGTCCAGGCAGCACAGCAGACGGGCGACGGTATGTTCCAATGGGCCCGAGTTATCCAGTACAAACAAGCCCGCGCCATTACCGGTGATCAGCGCGGCGGTGAACCGCGCGTTGCGCGCCAGGCGTTCTTCGATGTCCGCCGGGGACTCTCGTCCCCGTGCGATCAAGCGCTGGAGCAACACGGCCTGATCCACCGTCAGCAGCAGCACCAGCAACGTCGGATAACGCTTGCGGGTCTGCGCCAGGTGGGCGCGGGAGCCATTGACCAGCACATCGTCCCCCGCTGCCAGCCAGTCGTCGATCTCACGAGGAATTCCATAGGACAAGCCATTGGCCTGCCAGCTCAAGGCAAACGCGCCCTGGGCATCCATCGCCGCAAACTGCTCCGGGCTCACCCCTTGCGCCGCTTCGCCCACTGCCTCCGCCGAGCGCGTGATCACCCGGCGCACCATGTGGCAGCCGCGCTCGACCAAGTGCGGGCGCGCAGCATCCAGCAGGCTGTCCTTGCCCGAACCCGATGGCCCGATGAGATAGATCAACCTGCCTGCCATCAAAACACCCTCTTGGCTTATCCAGACTTGTTGTACCACCGACAACCCTTCGCGGCTCCTGGCTTGCATCAGGTTGGTCGGGGAGTAGTCACTGGAAAGTATATCCAGCAATCGCGCGACGACCAGACCGGCGGCGGCCACCTTACCCGAGTGCGACTCACCGCGCACCACGTATGCGCCACGCGCAATAAAGGACTTTACCTACGGCCAACCATCCGCAAGATCTCCATTATGCCGAACGAGCTGTGCGCAGGAGGCCGTGCCCCAACCAGGTTTCCATCCCTGGTCGACCGCCTGCGCACAGCTCGCCCTGTTTGACCCACCCCATCAGTGACTGAACCACTGCAATCGGGGCTGGCAGACCGTTTTTCAGCCCACGACGATGTAATCCCCTGCGCTTTCAGGATGGCCCCACCAATCCCGACTTCGCCGCCCGGCTGCTTGATGGCGCACAGATCTACTGTGGGAGGGGGCTTGCTCCCGTTCGCGGTGTATTCAGCTAATCATTGACTGACCTAACGCTACGGGAGCAGGGCCCCTCCCACATTTGCCCGGCGGTGATTGCCAGAGTGCATTTCAAGGCCATGAAAAAGGCGACCCGAGGGTCGCCTTTTGTCATTGTGCGTACTGCTTGCTCAAGCCCGGCGGTACGCCTTGTACGTTGGTTTCTTCCCAGGGCCCGTTGGGGCTGATGGAGCGGCTCCAGCCGTTGCTCCAACGATAATAAGTGCGCTGGCGGTAGAAGGTGTCGGGCTGGTCGTCGAGCACGTAGACCTGCATCTTGCCGTCCCAGTGGCTGGCGGCGCCTGGGGGTGGAGCGAAGGTCGGCGATTTGGTTGGCAATGGCTTCGGCGGCGGGGTCACCGGGCCAGACGGCTTGGTGCTCGGCTGGGTCGACGGGCCCGACGGCGGGATGGTCGGGCCGGTGGGGGACGGCGGTGGGCGGTGGACCGCACAAGCGCTCAAGCCAAGTACCAGGCTAAGCAGGGTGATGCGTGCAAATGCGGTCATGGGCGTTTCCTCGATTTACTTGTCCGGACTGTCGATGGTCAGCTGCTGCGGCGCAGTGGTGCTGCTGGCCAGGGGTTGGGTGCGGCCGATCCATTCGCCAGTGGTCGGAACACCTGCCCGGGATATGCGCGCAACCAGTTGGACTTCGGGGAAGTTGGACAGTTTCAACTGCGGCATCATTGCATCGGCATCGCCCAGTTCGACGGTGATGGGCAGCTCGGCGACGGTGACGCGCTTGGCCGCCAACGGTGCCGGTGGACCGGAGACGGCACGGGCAAAGATGAACACGCTGTCGGTCGGCAACGTCTTGGCTTTCGCCTCGGCGGACAGGTCCACCCGTACGGTCATTACCGCTTTGTGCGCTACCGTACCGCCGCTTTCCTTGAGTTTCTCGGCAGCGCGATCAATACCGCCTTGCAGCGCCACACGGGAATTATCTTGCGGCGGCAGTTGCGCCAGCAGGCGGTTCCAGTAGTCGATCGCCTCCTGGTAACGCTGGCCTTCAAAGGCGGCGATACCCAACAGGCCAAGGCTGGTGACTTCCTTGGGGTCGAGCTTCAACGCCTCGTCGGTCAGCGCCTGCACCTTGGGCGACCACTGTTTGTTGTCGGCAAAGTATTGCGCCTGGGCCCACTGGCCGAGCAATTCAGGCTGGCGCCCGGCCAATGCCACGGTACGCTCGAAGACTTTGGCGGCATCGGCGGAACGGTCCTGGGCCATGTAGGCGCGACCCAGGAAGTATAGGCCCTCGGCCGAGTCCGGCTGGGCTGCCGCGGCACGTTCCAGGCGCTGGGTCATGTCGGCCATGGATACCGGCGGCTGGGAGAACTCACGGGTCAGTTCGACCTTGTCGCTCGCCCCATAATGCAGGTACAGCACAACGCCGAGTACGGGCACCAGAAACGCCGCCAAAAACGGCAAGGGTTTACCCAAGCGCGATTCACGGGGCTTTTCCACGCCTTCGGTATCGGCCAGCAGCTCACGGGCGGCTTCGGCGCGGCCGGTGTCCAGTTGCGCGGCGTTCAATACACCTTCGTCCTGCTGCACTTGCAGCTCGGCAACGCGCTCCTGATACAGCGCCACGTTCAGCGCGGTGCGATCCTCCTCACGCTGGGCACGGCGGCCGCGCAGTACCGGGATGAGCAGAAAACTCAGGGCAATCAGAAGCAGCAAGCCGGCTGCGAGCCAGAAATCAATCATCAGTCTTGGTGTCCAGCAATTGGTCGAGACGTTTGCGCTCTTCAGGGGAAAGCGCATCGGAACCATCGGTCGGCGCGGCGCGGCGACGACGCACGATCACCGCCATCACCACGACGCCGGCCAGCAGCAGGCCGGCAGGGCCGAACCAGAGCAGCGCGGTCTTGCCGGTGAGGGCCGGTTTGTAGCGCACGAAATCACCGTAGCGGTCGACCATGAAATCGATGATCTGCTGGTCGTCCTTGCCCTCCCCCAGCATGCGGAAGATCTCTCTGCGCAGGTCGGTGGCAATGGGTGCGTTGGAGTCGGCGATGTCCTGGTTCTGGCACTTGGGGCAGCGCAGTTCCTTGGTCAGGTCGCGGAAACGCTCGCGCTCGGCGTCGTTGGCAAATTCGTAGGTGTCGATGGCAGCGTGGACCACACCGGCCAGGCCCAAGGCCAAGACAGCGGCGGCTAACAGACGCTTCATGGCTTAGCCTCATCGACCAGGGCCTGGTACTTGGCGGCCAGTTGCTCGCGCCACACCACCTCGTCGATCACGCCGACGTACTTGTCGCGGATCACGCCCTTGGCGTCGATGAAGAAGGTTTCCGGTGCGCCGTACACGCCAAGGTTCAAACCGAGGTTGCCGTCTTCATCGCGGATATCCAGCTGGTACGGATTGTGAAACTCGGCCAACCATTTCAACGCGGCTGCGTTGTCGTCCTTGTAGTTGATGCCGTAGATCACCACGCCCTTCTCGGCCAGCTTGTTCAGCACCGGATGCTCGACGCGGCAGGAAATGCACCAGGTCGCCCACACATTGACCAGCGCCGGTTTGCCCTGCAAGTCTGCCTGGGTCAGGATCTTGTCGCCCTGCACCGTCGACAGGCTGAACGCCGGGAACGGCTTGCCGATCATCGCCGAAGGCAGCTCGGCCGGGTCCAGGTACAAACCGCGATACAGGAACACCGCCACCAGCAGGAACAACGCCAGTGGCACCACCATCAACCAACGCTTCATACCGCAGCTCCCATACCCAGTGCTTCACGCACCCGGCTCTTAACCTTGACCCGATAACGCCGGTCCAGCGCCGCGAGCAAACCGCCAAAACCGGTGAGCAGACCGCCGAACCAGATCCAGCGCACGAAGGGTTTGACATGCACCCGCACGGCCCAGGCGCCGTCGCCCAGGGGTTCTCCGAGGGCCACATACAGGTCACGGGTGAAACCGGCGTCAATGCCCGCTTCGGTCATCATCGAACTCTGCACGGTGTACAGGCGTTTTTCCGGGTGCAGCACGGCGATTTCCTTGCCATTGCGCACCACGCGCACCGTGCCTTTGTCTGAGGTAAAGTTCGGCCCTTCGAAGTGCCTGGCGCCTTCGAAGATGAAGTGGTAACCGGCCAAGTCCATGGATTCGCCCGGCGCCAGGCGCAGGTCGCGCTCGGCGCTGTTCTGGCTGGACAGCACCACGCCGAGGGCGCACACCGCGATGCCGATGTGGGCGATCTGCATGCCCCAGTAGCTGCGGGTCAGGGTCGGCAGACCTTTGAGCAAACCTTTGTGACGGGTCTTGTCGACGATGTCACGCACACCGGCCAGTAATACCCAGGCGGCGAGCAGGAAGGTGGCGAGCACTGCCCAGTTGAAGTCGCCGTAGGCAATACCGGCGACCACGGCCAGCGCAACGCTGCCGAGCAGCACCGGAGCGAGCATGCCCACCAGCCATTTCACCGGAGTGTCTTTCCAGCGCACCAGCACGCCCACCGCCATCACCACCATCAACAAGCCCATCAGCGGGATGAACAAGGCATTGAAGTACGGCGGGCCCACGGACAGTTTGGCGCCGCTGAGGGCATCCAGCACCAGCGGGTACAGGGTACCGAGCAGGATCATCGACGCGGCCACCACCAGCACCAGGTTATTGCCCAGCAGCAGGGTTTCCCGCGACCACAGGTTGAAGCCGACCTGGCTCTTGACCACCGGTGCACGCAGGGCGAACAGGGTCAGCGAGCCGCCGACCACAAACAGCAGGAAGATCAGGATGAACACACCGCGCTCGGGGTCAGAGGCAAACGCATGCACCGAGGTCAGCACGCCCGAACGCACGAGGAAGGTGCCGAGCAGGCTGAGGGAAAACGCCGCGATGGCAAGCAACACGGTCCAGCTCTTGAACACGCCGCGCTTTTCGGTGACCGCCAGGGAATGAATCAGCGCAGTGCCCACCAGCCAGGGCATGAACGAGGCGTTTTCCACCGGGTCCCAGAACCACCAGCCGCCCCAGCCGAGTTCGTAGTAGGCCCACCATGAGCCCAAGGTGATACCGATACCGAGGAAGGCCCAGGCAACGATGGTCCATGGTCGCGACCAACGCGCCCACGCCGCATCCAGGCGCCCGCCGAGCAAGGCGGCGATGGCGAAGGCAAAGGCCACGGAGAAACCGACGTAGCCCATGTAGAGCATCGGCGGATGCACGATCAGGCCGATGTCCTGCAACAGCGGGTTGAGGTCATGCCCGTCCGCCGGGATCTGCGGCAGCATGCGGCTGAACGGGTTGGAGGTCATGATCAGGAACAGCAAAAAGCCAATGCTGATCATGCCCATCACCGCCAGCACCCGCGCCAGCATGACTTGCGGCAGTTGGCGTGAAAACACCGATACGGCGAAGGTCCAGCCACCGAGGATCAACGCCCACAGCAGCAACGAACCTTCGTGGGCGCCCCACACGGCGCTGAACTTGTAATACCAGGGCAAGGCGCTGTTGGAGTTGTTTGCGACATAGGCGACGGAAAAGTCGTCGGTCATGAAGGCGTAGGTCAGGCAACCGAAGGCGAACAACAGGAAGGCAAACTGGCCCCAGGCGGCCGGCTGCGCCAGGCTCATCCACAGGCGGTCACCGCGCCAGGCGCCAAGCAATGGCACCACGGCCTGGACCACGGCAAAGCACAGGGCGAGGATCATCGCCAACTGGCCCAGCTCCGGAATAAACAGTGCGGACGTCATCACTTAGCCCTCCTTGGCAGGCTGCGAATTCGCGCCAGGCGCGGATTGGCCGCTGTCTTTCAAGGCCTTGGTGACCTCTGGCGGCATGTACTTCTCATCGTGCTTGGCCAGTACTTCGTCAGCCACCACCACGCCATCGGCATTGAGTTTGCCCAGGGCGACGATGCCCTGGCCTTCGCGGAACAGGTCGGGGAGGATGCCGCGATAAGTGATGGTCACGGCCTTATTGAAATCGGTGACCACGAAGGTCACATCCAGGGAGTCGCCGGAGCGCTTCAACGAACCCTGCTCCACCATACCGCCGGCGCGGATGCGCGTGTCCAGCGGGGCTTCGCCATTGGCGATCTGGGTCGGGGTGTAGAACAGGTTGATGTTCTCCCGCAGGGCGCTCATCGCCAGGCCCACGGCAATACCCACACCGGCCAGGATGGCAAGGATGATCAACAGACGCTTTCTACGCAGCGGATTCACTTTTCGGTCTCCCGGCGCAGACGTCGCGCCTCTTGTTGCAGGTAACGCTTGCGGGCCAGGATCGGCGCGGCGACGTTGAGGGCCAGCACCGCCAGGCAAATGCCATAGGCCGTCCAGACATACAGGCCATGGTGGCCCATGGCGAGAAAATCACTGAAAGAAGCAAAACTCATCCACGCACTCCCAGGCTGGTTTGCACTTCGGCTTTTACCCAACTGGTGCGGGCTTCACGCTTGAGCACTTCAAGGCGCATGCGCAGCAACAGTACGGCACCGAAGAAGCAGTAGAACCCCAGCACCATCAGCAGCAGTGGCGCCCACATTTCCACGGGCATCGCCGGTTTTTCGGTGAGGGTGAAGGTGGCGCCCTGGTGCAGGGTGTTCCACCACTCCACCGAGTACTTGATGATCGGGATGTTGATCACGCCGACAATTGCCAGCACCGCGCAGGCCTTGGCGGCGCTGTCGCGGTTGCTGATGGCATTGCCCAGGGCAATCAGGCCGAAGTACAGGAACAGCAGGATCAGCATCGAGGTCAGGCGTGCGTCCCACACCCACCATGAACCCCAGGTGGGCTTGCCCCAGATTGCACCCGTGACCAGCGCCACGGCGGTCATCCACGCGCCAATCGGCGCGGCGCATTGCAGGGCCACGTCGGCCAGCTTCATCTTCCAGACCAGGCCGACGATGCCGCATACCGCCAGCATCACGTAGCAGGACTGGGCCAGCATCGCGGCAGGAACATGGATATAGATGATGCGAAAGCTGTTGCCTTGCTGGTAGTCGGGCGGCGCGAAGGCCAGGCCCCAGACCAGGCCGATGCCGATCAGCAACACGGCGGCGACGCTCAACCACGGCAGCAACTTGCCACTGATGCCATAAAACCATTTGGGCGAGCCGAGCTTGTGAAACCAGGTCCAGTTCATTGCAGTTTCCATCACGGGTGCTTTTCGTCGTGGCGAGAAGCTCAGGGTCTTTACTGACTCAACGTCATCAACGCCGGGTCAGACCTCATTATTCGCCGACGCTGATTTTCAGGCCGGCGGCTATAGCAAAGGGTGTCAGGGTTACCGCCAGGGCGGTCAGGCTACCGAGCCATAAGAGGTAACCGGTCGCCGGCATGCCCATTAGCGCGGCTTGCAAAGCGCCGCTGCCGAGGATCAATACCGGGATGTACAAAGGCAGAATCAGCAGGGCCAGCAACAGGCCACCGCGCTTCAAGCCTACGGTCAGCGCCGCCCCTACGGCTCCCAACAGGCTCAGGGTCGGCGTGCCGAGCAACAAGGATAGAAGCAACACCGGCAGGCACTCGCTGGGCAACCCTAGCATCATCGCCAGCAAGGGTGAGAGCAGCACCAGCGCCAGGCCGGAAAAAGCCCAGTGTGCCAGTACCTTGGCCAGCACCAGAAGTGGCAGGGGGTGCGACGAAAGGACCCACTGCTCCAGGGAACCGTCTTCGAAATCACTGCGAAACAGCCCGTCCAGCGAGAGCAGGACCGATAAAAGCGCCGCTACCCACACCAGCCCTGGGGACAAGGTTTGCAACAGTTTAGTCTCCGGGCCGACCGCCAGCGGGAACAGCGCGATCACAATCGCAAAGAACACCAGCGGATTTGCCAGCTCGGCCGGGCGACGGCACAACAGCCGCGCTTCACGCGCGACCAACAGGGCAAACACACTCATGCCGACCACCGCCCGAGGTCCAGCTCGCGAAACCCCGCGGGCAGGCGCGTCAGGGTGTGGTGGGTGGTCAGTACCACCAGGCCGCCTTTCTCGCAGTGCTGGGCCAGGTGCTCTTCGAGTTGGGCCACGCCCTGTTTGTCGAGGGCGGTGAAGGGTTCGTCGAGGATCCACAGCGGCGGACCGGGCAGGTACAAACGCGCCAGGGCCACGCGGCGCTGCTGGCCGGCAGAGAGGGTGTGGCAGGGAACGTCTTCGAAACCCTTGAGGCCCACTGAGGCCAGGGCCTGCCAAATCGCGTCGCGGGAAGCGGGGTGATGCAGGGCGCTGAGCCAACTGAGGTTTTCTTCAGCGGTGAGCACGTCCTTGATACCGGCGGCGTGGCCGATCCAGATGAGGTTGCGCGCCAGTTCGGTACGTTGTTCGTGTAAAGGCTTGCCGTTGAGTCGGATTTCACCTGCCGTGGGCTGCATCAAACCGGCCATCAGCCGCAGTAGGCTAGTCTTGCCGCTGCCATTGGGCCCGCTGATTTGCACCATGTCGCCGCCCGCCAACCGCAGCTCGAGTTGCTCGAACAACAGGCGCAGGTCGCGTTCACAGGCAAGCGCTACGGCTTCAAGAAGAGGGCTGGTCAAGAGATCGCGGGCCTTTACGGTTCAAGTCGGCGGTGCAGCGGCCGTTATAGAGAAATGCACAATAACGGCTTTGGCGACCGATTTTAGAGAGCTGGATCAAATAGTTGTGAGGTTTTTACCGCTCTCTTTGCAGACGGGCGGCATTATACATGCGATGCCCTACTCTAAAGAGGGCAATTTCCCCAGAGACGACGTGCACGATGACCGGCGAGATCAACCTACCTCCACTGCCTCCAGCCCCAGCGCCCAAACCTGCCCCGCTGCCTGCGGCGGGTGAGCTGCTAAAGCTGCTGGAGCCGCAGGCCGGCCTGATCGGCCCAGGGAAAACTGTGAACGCCGAGGTCATCGCGCTGAAACAGGGCAGCGAAGCCTTCCAGTTGTTGCTCAAATTGACCCTCGAAGGCGGTCGCCAGACCCTGGTACAGGCCAGCAGCGCCCAGCCCTTGCCATTGGGCAGCAATGTGGCGGTGAGCCAGGCGCCTGCGGGCAACCTGGCCATCACCTTGCAGCAGACCATGAGCGCCAACGTCGCCGCCCTCACCCGCCTCGATACCTCGCAAATGCCGGTGGGCACGCTGCTGCAAGCCAAGGTGCTGACCACGCAGATGCTGCCCCAGGGCACGGGGCAGCCGGCGATCTATCGCTCGCTGGTGAGCGTGCTCAATAACGCCCTGGCCGGCGCCACCCTGACGCTGGAAAGCCCTCAGCCCCTGCGGGTTGGCAGCTTGCTCAGCGCCGCGGTGCAGAACGCGCAAACCCTGAGCTTCGTGCCATTGAGCGGCTTGAAGGACCAACTGGCCGTGGCGCAACAGCTTGCTACCCAGCAGAGTCGCCAAGGCTCGCTGGATGCCGTATTCAGCGCCTTGCAAAACCTGCCCCGTGGCGACAGCACCTCCGCCGACCTGCGGGCCGCTGCCGAGCGTTTGTTGGCGGCACTGCCAGACCTGGCGCAGGTCAGCAACCCCAAGGTACTGGCGCAGGTGATCCAGAACAGCGGTGCTTTCCTGGAAGCCAGGCTGCTCGCCGGGCAGAACCCGCAGATCCCGCCGCTGGATATGAAAGGCGCGCTGTTGCGGCTGGTCGCGGACCTGCTGCCCACCCTGCCCGCCAGCACCAACCTGAATGCCATCCTCGCCGCCAATACCCTGGCCCAGGTGCTGCCAAATTTTGTCCGCAGCCCGTTGAACACCCTCGGCCAGGTCGGTGCCCGGCAGATACCGGCAAGCTTCCCGCTGCCGGAGCGGCTCATGGCCAAACTCGAAGGTGAAGGCGACCTGGAGAACCTGCTGCGCCTTGCCGCCGGCGCGATCTCCCGCTTGCAGAGCCATCAGCTGTCGAGCCTGGAACAGACCGGCACCACCGCCGATGGTCGCCTGCAAACCACCTGGCAGCTGGAAATCCCCATGCGCACCCTGCAGGACATCGTACCGTTGCAGGTCAAGTTTCAGCGCGAGGAGCCGGCGCCGGACAAGGATCAACCCGAGCGCAAGGACAAAAAGGAGCCGAAACAGATGCTCTGGCGCGTCGAACTGGCCTTCGACATGGAGCCGCTGGGGCCGCTGCAAGTCCAGGCGCAATTGACCCAGGGCAAACTGTCCAGCCAGTTGTGGGCCAGCCGCCCATTCACGGCCAGCCTGATCGAAAGCCACTTGGGCAGCCTGCGCGAACGCCTGGTGTCGTCGGGGCTTGACGTCGGCGACCTGGATTGCCACCTGGGCACCCCGCCACGCGGCCCCAAAACCGGGCTGGAACAACGCTGGGTGGATGAAACCGCATGAAGAACGCCGTCCCGCCCCGCCAGGCCATTGCCCTCAAGTACGACGGCCAACAAGCCCCCACCCTGTCCGCCAAGGGCGATGACGCCCTGGCCGAAGCCATCCTCAAGCTGGCCCGGGAAAACGAAGTACCCATCTATGAAAACGCCGAGCTGGTGAAGCTGCTGGCGCGCATGGAACTGGGAGATAGCATTCCAGAAGAGCTGTACCGCACGATTGCCGAGATCATTGCGTTTGCATGGACGCTCAAAGGCAAGTTCCCGGCAGGGTACGACCCGGATGCGGGGCCGGTGGAGCGGGATGTCACTGAGCGTGGCGACGATTACTGAGTAGCCGCAGGCGTACCAAGATCTACTGTGGGAGGGGGCTTGCTCCCGATAGCGTTATTACAGCCTACATATCTGGGGCTGATACACCGCTATCGGGCCCCTCCCACATTTTTTGATCTGTGGTCAGTTCAGGACTTCGCTCAGGGGGATGAAATTGACTTGGTCACCGATATCCAGCGTCGTGCCTTCCATCACCTCCACAAACCCCTCCGCCCACGCCGCGCTGCGCAGCACGCCGGAACTCTGGTTGTGGTAGATGACCGCCTTGCCCTGCTCGATACGCCCCCGCAGGTATTCGCGGCGATTGCCAGGCTTGGGCCAGTTGAACCCTGCCGGCACCTCGAAACGCAGCGGCTCTACCTGCGTCACACCTTGGCGGCGTAGCAGATAGGGGCGCGCCAGCAGCGCAAAGGTCACCAGGGTCGAGGCCGGGTTGCCTGGCAGGCCGATAACCGGCACGCCACGGAAATGCCCGAAGGTCAGCGGCTTGCCTGGCTTGATCGCCAGCTTCCACAGTGCCAGCTCGCCGTCTTCACGCAGGGCAATACCGAGGAAGTCTGCTTCGCCTACCGACACACCGCCGGTGGACAGGATCAGGTCGACGCCGCCCAGGCCCGCCAGGCGCGTGCGGGTCTGTTCCAGGTCATCCGGCAGGATCCCGGCATCGATCACTTCACAGCCCATGCGTATCAGCCAACTGCACAGGACGCGGCGGTTGCTGTTGTAGATCTGCCCGGGGCCCAGCGGCAACCCCGGCTCGATCAGCTCATCGCCGGTCGACAGTACGGCTACACGCACGCGGCGCACCACGTCGAGACGATCACGCCCGAGGGACGCGGCCAGGCCCAGCTCGATGGGACCCAGTCGGGTACCGGCGGTGAGCACGCATTCACCGACCGTGGTTTCCTGGCCCTGGGGGCGGATGTTGTCACCCGCTTGCATCTGCTCGGTAAAACTGACGCGCTGGTCGGCATGCACCACGGCGTTTTCCTGCATTTGCACGCAGTCCGCGCCCTGAGGCACCGGCGCGCCGGTAAAGATACGGGCGCAGGTGCCGGGCGCCAAGGGCTCGGGCGCATTGCCGGCGAAAATGCGTTGGCTCACTACCAGCGGTTCGCCGGTCCAATCCGCCAGGCGCACGGCGTAGCCGTCCATGGCGCTGTTGGGCCAGGGCGGCAGGTCAAGTGTGGAGATCAGGTTCTGGGCCAGCACCCGGCCATCGCACTCAGCCAGGGGCAGCGCTTGCTGCTCGCTGATCGGCGCGGCTTGGGCCATGGCCAGCAAACGCTGCAAGGCTTCTTCCACCGGCATCAGTGCGCCGGTCTTGCCCGGCTTACCCACGGGATTCACAGGGTTCAGCCTGTTTCAGATGCGGGACGAAGTTGCACGGGCGGTGACGGTTATCCAGTTGCTCGGCGAGGATGCCGTCCCAACCGGTGCGCACGGCGTTGGTGGAGCCCGGCAAGCAGCACACCAGGGTGCCATTAGCCAGACCAGCGAGGGCACGGGATTGCACAGTGGAAGTGCCGATATCGGCCACGGAGATCTGGCGAAACAGCTCGCCAAAGCCATCGACCTGCTTGTCGAGCAGGCAGCTCACGGCTTCAGGGGTGCTGTCGCGGCCTGTGAAGCCGGTGCCGCCGGTGATCAGCACGACTTGCACAACGTCTTCTGCGATCCAGTGGGCAACCTGGGCGCGGATCTTGTAGAGGTCGTCCTTGAGCAGCACGCGCTCGGCCAGGCGGTGGCCGGCGGCAGTCAGACGGTCGACGAACACCTGGCCGGAGGTGTCGGTATCCAGGGTGCGGGTGTCGCTGACGGTCAATACTGCAATATTCAGGGGTACGAAGGGCGCATCGGCCTTGGCTTTCATGGCACGGTCCGGTTGTCGAAGGAACAGCCCGATGTTATATCACAGGCCCCCATTTACGTGCCGCAGCGGAACCACCATGTCTCTTGAATCTTCACCCCTGCCCTGTTCGATCCTGCTGTTGGCCGGTGGTCGCGGCCAACGCATGGGCGGCCAGGACAAAGGGCTGCTGCAATGGCAGGGCGAACCCTTGATTGCCCACCTGCAACGGCTGGCCCGGCCGCTCACCGATGACCTGATCATCTCGTGCAATCGTAACCATGAACGCTACGCGCCCTATGCCGATCAATTGGTGAGCGATGACAACCCGGACTTCCCCGGCCCGCTTGCCGGTATCCGCGCCGGACTGCTCGCGGCACGCCATGAGCATCTGCTGATCCTGCCGTGCGATGTGCCGCAGATCGATGGGCGACTGCTCGCCGACTTGCGTGAGACCGCCCAACGCAACCGACAGTTGCCGGTGCTGGTACGCCAGGGCGAGTTCTGGGAACCCCTTCTGTGCATCATACCGACCAGCCTGAAAAACCAAGTGGAGCAGGCCTGGCAAGCGGGTGAGCGCAGCCCGCGCAAGATCTTGCTGGAACTGGGTGGCGTGGCCCTGCAATGCCCGGCCGATGACCCGCGCCTGGCCAATCTTAATACACCCGAGCTGTTGCACCCACGGGCTGGCGTGTCAGAATGAGCCTTGCACAAGGAACTTTGCCGACGTCCCATACGTCACAAGGTCAGCATTTTAAAAGTATTCTCTCGGAGACAAACTCATGACTCAACGGACCATCGCCGCTCTCATGCTTGCACTGGGCCTCGCCACCCTCGCCGGTTGCGCTTCGCCAACAGTGATCACCCTGAATGACGGTCGCGAAATCCAGGCCGTCGACACCCCGAAATTTGACGAAGATTCGGGCTTCTACGAATTCCAACAGCTTGACGGCAAGCGCACCCGCATCAACAAAGATCAGGTTCGCACCGTTAAAGACCTGTAAGCCTCGACGCTTGCACACAAGGCCCGCCTCGCGCGGCCCTTGTTGTTTCTGGGGATTACCAGTCGAGGGTGATCCTGCTGCGGAAGCTGCGTTCTTCACCGCTCACCGGGTCGATAAACCGCACGCCTTGGGCCAGCAGTTTCAGGGGGTTGGCGTAGTCATCCTCAGCATCCTTGATCACCTCGGGGTAGAACGGGTCATTGCAGATGCTCGCGCCGAGCGCGGTCATGTGCACGCGCAGCTGGTGCTTCTTGCCGGTCACCGGGAACAGGCCGTAGCGCCATAGACCAGCGTTTTTCTCTCTTACTTCCACGGCTGTCTCAGTGTTGCTGGCGCCCGGCCCCTCCTGCATGCGAAAGAATGGTTCGCCATCCACCAGCCGGCTTTTATGCACCAACGGAAAGCTGAGGTTCGGCAAGGCTGGGGCGATGGCTTCGTAGATTTTATCGATACGCCGCGTGGGAAACAGTTGCTGATACGCCGAGCGGCTTTGCGGGTTGGCCGAGAACAGCACCAGCCCCGCCGTATGCCGGTCGATACGGTGCAGGGGCACCAGCGCGGGGTTGTCCAGGCGCCGGATCAGGCGACGCAGCAGCGTCTGCTCAACGTACTCGCCAGCAGGCGTAACCGGCAGGAAATGCGGTTTGTCCGCCACCACCAGGTGTTCATCGGCGTACAGGATGCTTTCCTGTACCGGGATCACTTTCTCGTTGGGCACTTCGCGAAAGTAATAGATGCACAGGCCTTCCTTGTAGGCCAGGTCCAACCTGATCGGGCTGCCATTGATATCCAGAACCCTGCCCCGCGCAATCCGGTCCAGCCATTGTTCGCGGCCGATGGCCGGGAAGTGCTCGCACAGGCAATCGAGCACCGTCGCCCATGGGCCTGGGGGCAGATACAACGTACTGGCTTGGTGCTGGGAAGGGGAAAAACCGGAAGTGGACATGCAGATGCTCGAAGCCTGGGAAACAGGCGGGCATTATCCCGCATGGCGCACGATTGCCTAGGGCCTATCTCAGGCCTTGGCCAATTGCGCCCGCAGGACCGGCGACGCGCTCGCGGCCTCGGTAAACTCCTTGAGCCAGCGCAATACGTCCACCGCTTCCCAACGGCCTGGATCATACAGTGCGTAAAGCAAGCCCTGGTAACCCACCACATCCAGCTGCTTGTGATAACCGGCACGCTGGAACAGCGCCTCGATTTCCGCAAAGCAGGTGTTGAAATGCACCTTGTTAAACGGCGTCTTGCCTTCCGTGACCAGGCCATCGAGGCGCAGCTCGTTTACCGCGTCGCGCACGACATCGGCGGACATGCGATTGACGCTGCTCTTCAGTTGTTCAACATTCACCACGGGCGTTCCCTCTATTCAATCGCTGTACGAATATACAGTAACGTAATATTTGGAAACTCGCCATCGCATAAATATCAGCGCAGGAAGGCGACGACCTGATCACTGTCGAATGGCCAGTCCAGTTCCGCCCCGGTGTCGACCCGTCGCAGTACCGGGATCCTTAGGCCGTAGGCTTCGGTCAGGTCTTCTGGATCGGCGATATCGATCAATTCAACCATCAGACCGTGGTCGACCAACGGCATGAGGACCTCTTCCGCAAGTTCACAAAGGTGGCAACCCAGGGTGCCGAACAGCTGGCATTCAGGAGGCATGACGAAAGAACCCGGTCAGAAAAACAAGTGATCATTCTAAACCCGCTCGCCCCATGAAATCCCATTGCCGACAAAACACCTGACCCAGGTCACCATGGCCTATAACTGATTCAGCGATTCTCGCGGCTTTTTTGCCCGCTCACCTGCAACGGAGATGCTTGTGTTTGCCAACCTGCTGATCATTCTGGCCTCATCCCTGGTGGTGATTGCGCTGTTTCGCCGGCTGCAACTGCCGCCCGTGCTGGGCTACCTGTGCGTGGGCCTGGCGGTGGGTCCGACTGCTCTGGACTGGGTGAACGACAACGAGGACCTGCCGGACCTGGCCGAGATGGGCGTGGTGTTCCTGCTGTTTTCCCTGGGCCTGGAGTTTTCCCTGTCGAAAATGTTTGCTCTGCGCCGCGTGGTGTTTGGCCTGGGCACTTTGCAGGTGCTAGGCTGCGGGGCGCTGCTGGGTGGCCTACTGATGGGCTTTGGCCTGGCGCCGGGCATCGCGCTGTTGCTGGGTGCAGGGTTGGCGTTGTCGTCCACGGCCATCGTCAGCAAGGAATTGACCAGCCTCGGTGAGATCTTCAGCAGCCATGGCCAGAATGCGATTGGCGTGCTGCTGTTCCAGGACGTGGTGGCGGTATTGCTGCTGACGCTGGTGCCAGTGTTCGCCGGCAGCAGCGACCAAGCCTGGTACTGGGCGCTGCCACTGACCCTGGGCAAGACTGTGGTGTTGTTCGTGGGCCTGTTATTCGCCAGCCGCTGGTTGCTGCCGCGGTTGTTTCGTGAAGTCGCGGCGTCCCATTCGGCGGAGTTGTTTGTATTGCTGGCGCTGGTGATTGTGTTGCTCACGGCCTGGCTCACCCATCTGCTCGGCCTGTCCCCTGCCCTTGGGGCGTTCCTGGCCGGCATGTTGCTGGGTGAAAGTCATTATCGTCACCAGATCGAAGCGGATATCCGACCGTTCCGAGACATTCTGCTGGGGCTGTTTTTTGTCAGCATCGGCATGTTGATCGACTTGCAGCTGTTCATCAGCCATAGCCTGTTGATCCTCGGCCTGACCCTCACGCTGATGCTGGTCAAAGGTTGCGTAGTCGCCACACTGGTCAAGCTGCGCGGCAGCGACACTGAGACCGCCTGGCGCAGCGGCCTGGCCCTGGCCCAAGGTGGCGAGTTCTGTTTTGCGTTGATGGCGCAGATGCAACAGAGCCGGCTGATTCCAGATCAATTCAACGGGCTGCTACTGGCCGCCACGTTCTGTTCGATGCTGTTGACGCCATTGCTGTTGCGCGCCGCGCCGGCCATTGCCCTGCGCCTGCACCGCAAGCCCAACCAGCAGGTGCAACTGGAGCAGATCACCGCGCTCAATGCGCAACTGCACGGGCATGTGGTGATTTGTGGTTATGGGCGGGTGGGCCAATCCATAGGGCGTTTTTTGCGCCGCGAACACCAGGCGTTTATCGCCCTGGATGACGACCCCGCACGCGTACACGAAGCCGCCACCGAGGACAGCAGCGTGCATTACGGCGACTGCCGCCGTGGCGCCTTGCTCAGTGCCGTCGGCCTGGAGCGGGCGCGGTTGGTGGTGATCGCCGTGGACAACAGCGATGTCGCCCTGCTGGTGCTCAAGGAAGCGCGGCGGATCAACCCTGAGGTGCCGATCCTGGTGCGCACTCGCGATGACAGCCAGTTGGCTGAGCTCAAGGCCGCCGGTGCCAGTGAGGTGGTGCCTGAGCTGCTGGAATCAAGCCTGATGCTCGCCTCCCACGCGCTGATCCTGCTGGGCCTGCCGGACCAACAGGTACAGGCGCGGGTCGATGAAGTGCGGCACAACCACTATCGCCTGTTGCACGGATTCGATCCGCAGCCCCGCACGGACGAAGAGGCGCCAATCAATCCTGACTGACTGCGCCAATCTTGTGGATCGACAGGTCGGCACCGTAATACTCTTCTTCCTGGCTCAGGCGCAGGCCGTGCATGCGCTTGATCGCGCCGTACACCAGCAAGCCGCCGCCAAAGGCCACCACTACGCCAAGGCCGGTGCCGATCAACTGGCTGATCAGGCTCACGCCGCCCAGCCCACCCAGGGCGGTCTGCCCGAAGATGCCGCAGGCGATACCGCCCCACACCCCACATAAGCCATGCAAGGGCCATACACCCAGCACGTCGTCGATCTTCCAACGATCCTGGGCAGCGATAAAACACCACACAAACAACCCTCCGGCAATGGCCCCCGTGACCAGCGCGCCCACCGGGTGCATCAGGTCGGAACCGGCGCAGATCGCCACCAGCCCGGCCAATGGGCCGTTGTGCAGGAAGCCCGGGTCGTTACGCCCGATCACCAGCGCGGCAACGGTGCCGCCGACCATGGCCATCAACGAATTAACCGCCACCAGGCCACTGACCCCATCCAGGGTTTGCGCACTCATCACGTTAAAGCCAAACCAACCCACGATCAGGATCCACGACCCCAGCGCCAGGAATGGGATGCTCGACGGCGCAAACGCCACCAGGCGCCCTTCTCGATAACGCCCGTTGCGCGGGCCCAGCAGCAACACGGCTGCCAGCGCCAGCCAACCGCCCATGGCGTGTACCACCACGGAACCGGCAAAGTCGTGGAAGCCGGCACCAAAGGTTGCGAGCAGCCAGGCTTGCAGGCCGAAGTTGCCGTTCCACACCATGCCTTCGAAAAAGGGGTAGATGAACGCCACGATCAGCGCGGTGGCGCACAGCTGAGGAGCAAACTTTGCCCGCTCGGCAATACCGCCAGAAATGATGGCCGGAATCGCCGCGGCAAAGGTCAGCAGGAAGAAAAACTTCACCAGGCCGTAGCCATGATCGGCACTGATCACGGCTGCTGGTTGCATGAAGTTCACGCCATAGGAGATCCAATAGCCTATAAAGAAATAGGCCAGGGTTGAGATCGCGAAGTCACTGAGAATTTTCGACAAGGCGTTGACTTGGTTCTTCTGGCGCACCGTGCCGACTTCCAGGAAGGCAAAACCGGCGTGCATGGCCAGGACCATGACCGCACCAATCAGGATGAACAGGGTGTTGGAGCTATGGACAAGGGTGTCCACCGCACTTTGCAAATTTTCCATGGAGGTTGGCAGGCCTGCATCAAGGCAAAAAGCACCAAAGCGGTTCAAGCCAGGGTTTTGCGCACTAAATTGGCACCGGTAACCCCACCCTTGATAAGAGGGCGTGAACCGCTTTAGCGCAGCGATCAACACACAGGCCGTTGCCGACAGGGTTTTTCCGCGGGTTTGAGTGATTTAGGGTAAGGTTTTTCAAGGCTTGCGCCACGACCGCCCGGATTCAGCGCAGGCCCAAGGGCCTGCGCACCAAGGCAAAGCAAAAGCTGTACCACACAATTGCACTGAACCTTCGGCGAACCCCGCGACTCGAAACCACACGTACAGATCAGCCACACACGGAGACAACCATGGCCGGTAAAACAGCAAAGACTGCTCAAGAGATACTGATGGCGGATTTTCAAACCCTGGTAAGTGACACCGAAAGGTTGCTGGACGACACCGCTGTGCTGGCCGGTGACCAGGCCGATGAGCTGCGCACCAAGATCCACGAGAGCCTTCTCAAGGCTCGCGAGACCCTGCAGTTGACCGAAGACTCGCTGCGTGAGCGCAGTCAGGCGGCGATCACTGCCACTGAAGACTACGTACAAGCCAACCCATGGCAGTCCGTCGGTATCGCTGCCGGCGTGGGCTTTTTGATCGGTCTGCTGGCTACAAGGCGCTAACTATCATGTCTATCGGCGAATCCAGCTCATCAACGAGCGCACACTCTTCAGGAACCAGTTCCACCTCCCGACGCCTGGGCGCTGCTGTGCTGGGCTTGCTGCACAGCCATGTGGAATTGTTCGGCATCGAATTGCAGGAGCAAAAGGCCCGCACCGTCAGCCTGTTGCTGTTTGCCGGGCTGGCGCTGGTGTTTGCCCTGCTGTTGCTGGTGGGGCTGTCGACGCTGGTGATGATCCTGGTATGGGACACCGGCTACCGACTGACCGGGATCATCTGTCTCTGCGTGTTCTACAGCCTGGCCGCCGCGTTCTGCGGGGTGCGCTTGAAAGCGGCGGTGTTCGATGAGTCCACGCCCTTCCACGCCACGCTTGAAGAGCTGGCCAATGACCGGGAGCGCCTGCTGCCATGAGCATGACTGAGATCCCGCAAAACACCTCCCGCCGGGAAATGCGCAAGGCCCTGATCCGCCTGCGCATGGAAATGCACCGCCAGGAAATCCGCCATGAGTCCCAGCAACTGATGGCGCCCCTGCAAAAAATGCGCAATATGCGCCACAATTGGCAGGACAGCCTGGGCATCAAGCACGCGCCACTGTGGGGCGTAGCGGCGGTGACGCTGATGGGCTTCTTTACCGGCAAGGGCGCCAAAGGTGGCAGTATCAGCAGCGTGACACGACTGGTACGGTTAGGTGCCGGGTTGATCCCGCTGATCAAACTGGCTATGCAAGGCGCTTCGCGCAAAAACTGACCTGCGTGAGTCAAAGACCGTAATGACCCGATATGTCCTGGTCATTGCGGTTTTTTGCGCTGCCTGTTAATTGATATCGACACTGGCGACCGTTGGATTCGCTTGCCCCAGCGAGGCCGAACCGGGAAGCTGGACCTGTCATTCACCGTACGGAGAGTACCCGCCTTGGATTGGCCCACCCTGCTGACCCGCGAACGCCTTGGAAAGCCGCTGCACAGCCCGGAAGAACTGGGACGCAGCCCCTTTCACAAGGACCACGATCGCATTATCTTCTCCGGTGCATTCCGGCGCCTGGGGCGCAAGACACAAGTGCACCCGGTATCGAGCAATGACCATATCCACACGCGTCTGACCCACTCGCTGGAAGTCAGTTGCGTCGGGCGTTCCCTCGGCATGCGCGTGGGCGAAACCCTGCGCAGCGCCCTGCCCGACTGGTGCGACCCGAGCGACCTGGGCATGGTGGTGCAATCGGCCTGCCTGGCCCATGACATCGGCAACCCGCCGTTCGGACACTCCGGTGAAGACGCCATTCGCCACTGGTTCCAGCAGGCCGCCGGGCGCGGCTGGCTGGATGACATGACCAGCGCCGAACGCAATGACTTCCTCAACTTCGAAGGCAATGCCCAGGGCTTTCGGGTACTGACCCAGCTTGAATACCATCAGTTCGACGGCGGCACGCGGCTGACCTATGCCACCTTGGGGACTTATCTCAAATACCCCTGGACTGCCCGCCATGCCGACTCACTGGGCTACAAGAAACACAAGTTCGGCTGTTACCAGAGCGAGCTGCCGATTCTTGAGCAGATCGCCCACAAGCTCGGCCTGCCCCAACTGGAAGAGCAACGCTGGGCCCGTCACCCCCTCGTTTACCTGATGGAGGCCGCCGACGACATCTGCTACGCGCTGATTGACCTGGAAGACGGCCTGGAAATGGAGCTGCTGCAGTACGCCGAGGTCGAGTCGCTACTGCTGGACCTGGTCGGCGATGACCTGCCACAAACCTATCGCCAGTTGGGCCCGCTGGACTCGCGGCGCCGCAAACTGGCGATCCTGCGTGGCAAGGCCATCGAACACCTGACCAACGCGGCAGCAAGGGCGTTTGTCGAACAGCAGGACGCCCTGCTCGCCGGCACACTGCCGGGCGACCTGGTCGAGCACATGCACGGCCCGGCAAAACGCTGCGTACTCGATGCCAAGGACATGGCGCGCAAGAAAATCTTCCAGGATAAACGAAAGACGCTGCATGAAATCGGCGCCTACACCACCCTGGAAATCCTGCTGAACGCCTTCTGCGGTGCGGCCCTGGAACAACATGGCGGGCGTACCCCGTCGTTCAAGAACAGGCGCATTCTCGATTTACTGGGCAATAGCGCACCGGACCCGGCCTGGCCATTACATGCTTCGTTCCTGCGGATGATCGACTTCATCGCCGGCATGACCGACAGCTACGCCACAGAAATGGCGCGGGAAATGACCGGGCGCTCCAGCCCTCAATAACAACTCGACCACGCATCCTGTTCCCTGAAGAGAATCGCCCTACGATGGGAACAGAGCGGCCTGATCGAATTCGTACATACACCCGAAGAATAATCACGCACGCTCTTAACGGACCAGCCGAGCAACTCCTCCCCCATCGACGCTTGACTCACTGTGTGTTCTCTATGCCCAGATACCCTCTTCGTATTCTTTTGGTGGAGGATCACCCCTTTCAGCTCCTGGCCACCCAATGCCTGCTCAAAAGCTTCGGTTTCGACCAACTGACGCCCGTGGAAAATGCCGAGCAGGCCATACGCTTGATGAGCCAGTCCGAACACCCCTTCGATCTGATGCTATGTGACCAATGCCTGCCTGACTTGCCCGGGCTTGAACTGGTAGAAATCGCCAGCCGCCAGCGCTTTATAACCAGTGCGATTCTGTTGAGCGGGTTACCCCCGGCGGAACTGATTAATCTGAAGATGCAAGCCTTGCAACGAAATCTCCCGCTTCTTGGCTACTTATCAAAACCATTGAACAAAGATCAACTTGAACACTTGATTGCCTCGACTTTCACTTATCGAATGTAGGAAATTAAACATTTCCACTAGAGAAAACCGACGTGAGGCTAATCGCAAATACCAAGGCGCCATTACATGACGCCATCATGTCCAAAATGCTTACATACACCTCCATCACACCTAGCAACTTGTAGGTGCATGCCTTTTCTAGCGTAGGAACTTTCCTGTTTTGCTTCTACCGCCCTAAGGCTTCATGCTGCCCCCTCACCTTCTGAGCTAATGTGCCCGCTTTATTTGCACCTGCATGGAATGTGATTATGAACTCTGTTTTTATTATCGATGACCACCCGGTTATACGACTCGCCATCCGAATGTTGCTGGAACACGAGGGTTACAAGGTCGTTGGCGAAACAGATAACGGATGCGATGCCATACAGATGGTGCGTGAATGCCTTCCGGACCTGGTGATTCTCGACATCAGCATTCCCAAACTTGATGGCCTTGAAGTCCTCTGCCGCTTCAACGCGATGAACACATCGATGAAGACGCTGGTGCTGACGGCCCAGTGCCCTACGCTCTTTGCCACGCGATGCATGCGTTCGGGCGCCGAGGGGTACGTGTGCAAGGAGGGGGATCTGAGCGAGTTGCTCAGCGCTATTCGCGCGGTGCTGTCGGGCTATAACTACTTCCCCAGCCAGGCGCTGAATAGTCCCGGCACCGAAGGCATGGACGCCCAGGAGCTGGAACTCTTCAAAACAGTCAACGACCGCGAACTGATGGTGCTGCAACTGTTTGCACAAGGTCGTACCAACAAGGAAATAGCCAAGGGTATGTTTCTGAGCAATAAAACTGTGAGCACTTATAAAAAGAGGTTAATGCAGAAACTCAAGGCCAAATCCTTGGTAGAACTCATCGAGATGGCAAAACGAAACGCGCTAGTGTGAGAAAGCGGATGCCCAGGCGTATAAAGGACTATCTGATTATATTGAGTGCCGGTTTGTGCTTCAGCACCACTGTGCTCGCAGAGCACCAAACCAGCCCGGAACACTTCACCCTCTTGAGCCGTGCCGGAGCCATTCAACTAGACACTCATTTTGACAAGGCTCAGCGCCAGTGGCTGCAGAACAAACGTGAACTGGTGCTGGGTACCTCCGCACCTGACTACCCGCCTTTCGATCTCACGTCCAGCGGTCATGATTACGAAGGCCTCACCGCTGATTACGCTGGGTTGCTGGCCAAGGCGCTCTCCTTGCCCATCAAAGTCATGCGCTACCCGTCACGCAAGGATGCCATTCGAGCTTTGGAGGCCGGGGAGATAGATTTATTGGGCTCCTCCAATGGCTTTGAAGCCGCAACCCCCAATCTCATCCTGTCTGAACCCTACGCCGTGGACCAGCCTGTACTGGTCACCCGCGAGGGAGAAACCCGCAGTCTGAACGACGGCCTGGAAGGGCTACGCTTGAGCCTTGTCTACCATTACCTGCCCCTCAATGAAGTAGAGAAGCTGTACCCCAATGCGGTCATCCGCGCCTATCCGTCTTATCAGAATGCCTTGAATGCAGTGGCGTTCGACCAGGCGGATGTGTTTCTTGGCGACACCATTTCCACCCATTACATGATCAACAAGGGTTATCTCAAAAATATCCGCATGGCCAACTTCGGCAAGCATGAAGCTTATGGTTTCAGCTTTGCTACGCGCCAAGACAATCGGATCCTCCTGAGCATTGTCGACTCAGTCCTGGCAGCCGTGCCCGTCAACGAACGGGATAGCATCGCCAAACGCTGGAGCGCCGGCAGCGATATCCTGCTGACCGATAAGAAACTGCAACTGACCCAGCGTGAAGAACGCTGGCTCAAAGAGCATCCTGTGGTGAAGGTGATCGTGAACGAAACCTTCGCGCCACTCACCTTCTTTGACGCGGACGGCAATTTTCGCGGGATTACCGCCGACCTCCTGGAGCTGATACGCCTGCGAACCGGCCTGCGTTTCTCGATCGAGCGCGGACGTGACGTCAATGCAATGATCGAGCAAGTCACCAGCCAGAAAGTCGATATGATCGGCGCTATCGTCCCGAGCAACGAAAGAGACTCGCAGCTCAATTTCAGCCGCCCTTACCTTGAAAATTCCTACGTACTGCTGACGCGCAAAGAGCCCGGCGCGCCCTCGAATATGGAGCAAATGGCCGGCAAGCGCCTGGCGATAACCCAAGGCAATCCCCTGGCCGCGAGCTTGAGCACGGACTTCCCACAGATTCACCTGGTGGAAACCAGCGATACGTTCCGGGCGGCGGAATTGCTCGCCCAGGGGCAAGTGGACGGTGCCGTGAACACTCTGGTCATCGCCAACTACTTCCTGTCTTCCCAGGTTTTCCAGGACAGGCTGCAAATCAGCGCCAGCATCGGCACGACCCCCGCCACATTCACCTTGGCCACATCGCGCCAAGCCACGGAATTGAGTTCAATCCTCGACAAGGCGCTGCTCAGCATCGCCCCGGATGAAATGGGCGTGATCAACAGCCGCTGGCGTGGCTACACCGCCGCGTCCGACAGCTACTGGCGCAACTACCACCAACTGATAGCGCGGATCATCATCGGCACCGGGCTCCTGCTGTTGATCTCCTTGACCTGGAACGCCTACATGCGCCGCCAGATCAAGCACCGCAAAATGGCCGAGCGCGCCCTCAATGATCAGTTCGAATTCATGCGCGCACTGGTCAATGAGACGCCACACCCGATCTACGTGCGCGACCGCAATGGCCTTCTGCAGACCTGCAACGACAGCTACCTGCAGGTATTCGGTGTGAAGCGCGAAGACGTGATCGGCAAAAGCGTGACCCAGATGAGCATGGCCCTGGAGTCGGAGGCGGCGCAATACCACGCGGACTATCAGCGCGTGGTGGCCGAGGGGAACCCACTGATCCTGGACCGCAGCCTGCATATCCATAAGAAGAAACTGACCATCTACCACTGGATCCTGCCCTACCGGGACTCCACCGGCGAGGTTCAGGGCATCATCGGTGGCTGGATCGACATCAGTGACCGGCGCCAGTTATTCGATGAGCTACGTGCCGCCAAGGAGCGCGCCGACGAGGCCAATCGCGCCAAAAGTACGTTCCTTGCCACCATGAGCCATGAGATCCGCACGCCGATGAATGCGGTGATCGGCATGCTCGAACTGACGCTCAAGCGCGCCGACCAAGGGCACCTTGATCGCCCGGCGATTGAAGTGGCATACAACTCGGCCAAGGACCTGCTGGAATTGATCGGCGATATCCTCGATATCGCGCGTATTGAGTCCGGTCGTCTCAGCCTGGCCCCGGAGCGCGTCAACCTGCGGGAGGTAATCGAGTCGGTCGTGCGCGTCTTCGATGGCCTTGCACGCCAGAAAACCCTGAGCCTGTTGCTGGAGTTCAAGCCCGACCTCAATGACATCGAGGTGCTGATAGACCCCCTGCGCTTCAAGCAAGTGCTCTCGAACCTCGTCAGCAACGCGATCAAATTCACCGAACTCGGACAGGTGAAAATCAAAGTAGAAATACAGCCTACCCAGGCGCCGGAGCAGGTCGAGTTGAAGCTCGTCGTAGAGGACACCGGCATCGGCATCAACAGGGAAGACCAGTTGCGCCTGTTCGAACCCTTTGCCCAAGCCGACAACTCTGGTCACCTGGCCAGGAGCGGTGCGGGGTTGGGACTGGTCATCTGCCGCAGCCTGTGCGAAATGATGGGCGGTCAATTAAGCCTCAGTAGCGTGCCCCTGGTAGGCACCCAAGTGCACGTCAACCTCAGGATGCCGCGCCTGAGCCCGGTCCAGGCGCTGGGAGAGCACACGCCTGAGACGCCGGCCCGCACACCCGTGCTGAACGTGCTGGTGGTCGACGATCACCCGGCGAACCGCCTGCTGATGTGCCAGCAACTGGGCTACCTGGGCCATCAATTCACCGCCGCCGAGCACGGCGCAGCCGGATTCCAGGCCTGGCGCCAGGAACGTTTCGACCTGGTGATCGCCGACTGCAACATGCCTATCATGAATGGCTACGAGCTGAGCCGTTCAATCCGCGAATACGAGCAACGGGAACAATTACCTGCCTGTGTGGTGCTGGGTTTTACCGCCAATGCCCAGCCGGAGGAAAGGCTACGGTGCGTGCAGGCCGGCATGGATGACTGCCTGTTCAAACCCATCAGCCTGACCGTGCTGGAGCGGCAGTTGGCGCAGATCTCCCCTCAACCGGCAAGCACACGACTGGACCTGGGGTGCCTGGAGGCCCTGACCGGCGGCGATCCGCAATTGAGTCGACGCTTGCTGGAAGAGCTGTTGAGCAGCAGCCGTCAAGACCGCCAGGCACTCATGGACCTGCTGAGCGGTAAAGCCTCGCTGACGGACATCATTGAGCAGGCCCACAAAATCAAGGGAGCTGCCCGTATCGTTCAAGCCACTTCGCTGGCCGGGCAATGCGAAGCACTGGAACAAGCCTGCTCGCGCAATGAGCATTGGACTGCGATCGAAACCGGTATCAAGGCCCTGGAAAAACTCATGCTGGAACTGGAGAGGGTCCTGCAAATTCAACTGGATGACCTGGACAGTCTGTAAGCGCCTGAACGCTGTAGGAGCGAGCAAACTCTCGCTCCTACAGAACACGGCATCAGCGCGCTTGTCTCAGCAATCGGTCAACCGCAGGAAGATGGCTGCCAGCTGTTCAATCCCCACTTGGTCCTGAGGTGTAAAACGGCCCAGCAACGGGCTATCGAGGTCGAGGACGCCGACCAGTTGACCGTCCTTGACCAACGGCACCACCAATTCGCTGTTGGAAGCGCTGTCACAGGCGATATGCCCCGGGAAAGCATGCACATCCTCCACGCGCTGGGTTTGCCGTGATGCCGCCGCCGCGCCACACACCCCGCGTCCGAAGGGAATTCGCACACAAGCGATCTGGCCCTGGAATGGCCCAAGCACCAGTTCGTCATTGCGATTGAGGTAGAAGCCTGCCCAATTCAAGTCATCCAACTGATTGAACAGGAACGCGGAAAACTGCGCACTGTTGGCAATAAAGTCCCGCTCATCGGCGAGCAACGACTCAAGCTGCGCGCACAGCATGGCATAGCCATCTAGGCCGGTACCGGCCTGTTGTAAATCGATCATGGTTGACGTTCCAGCAATTTAAGACCCACCCAGTAACGGGCGAACTGATAGGCACAGCGGCCATTGCGGTTGCCGCGGCCGGTAGCCCAACGCACCGCCAGCACATCGAGTTGTTCGTCGCGCTGCCACTGCAAGCCAGCCTTGCCGGCCAACTCGCCGATCCAATGTTCCACCACATCCAGGAAGTGCTCCTGGGTGAATGGGTAGAACGATAGCCACAAGCCAAAACGGTCCGACAAGGCAATCTTGTCTTCTACCGCCTCACTCGGGTGCAACTCGCCATCCACGCGTTTCCAATTGTCATTGTCGCTCTGGTTTTCCGGCACCAGGTGGCGACGGTTGGATGTGGCGTACAGCAGCACGTTTTCCGGCGCCTGCTCAAGGGAACCGTCGAGCACGCTCTTGAGCACACGATAGTCGCCTTCGCCGGCTTCGAACGACAGATCATCGCAAAACAAAATAAACCGCTGTGGTAGCTTGACCAACTGCTCGACCACCCGTGGCAGGTCGGCCAGGTGGTCTCGCTCGATTTCGATCAAACGCAAGCCCGCCTTGGCATGCTGGGCGAGCAAGGCGCGTACCATGGAGGATTTTCCGGTGCCGCGCGACCCCCACAACAACGCATGATTGGCGGGCAAGCCATCGAGGAACTGCTGGGTATTACGCGCCAGTTGTTCACGTTGCTTGTCGACGCCGATCAGGTCCGACAGGCGCATGTCCAGGCTCACTTGCAGCGGCAACAGAAAGCCACTGCGCCCTTCGCGCTGCCAACGGGCGGCCAGGCATTGATCCCAGTCGATGGCCTCGCGCAGGGCGGGCAACAAGGGTTCCAGGCGCGCGAGTACCGCATCGGCCCGCTCAAGGAAGGCATTCAATCGAGAATCCATGACTATTCCTCTGGCAAGTTCTTGTAAAAGATGGCGTATTAGCAACCCTGCGACACACCGCATGAGGCTGCATTAAAACAACGATTCATGCCGGGCGAGCCAGAGCTTGTGGATGTTCAGCTATGCTTGCCGGGCGAAGGGAAACGTGAAGTGGTTCAACACTCGATGGATATCAAGTTCGCCCACCGCTTGTCTTATAAACAAGCCAGATTGACTGTGCTGGTCGGTTTCGTCTTGGGAACCTTGCTCAGCCTGATCCAAATCGGCATTGATTATGCCAGTGAAGACGCATCCATCAACCGTGAAATACGCTCACTGATCGAAATCAGTCATAACCCCGCCTCCCGCATCGCCTACAACATCGATGCCGAACTCGCCCAGGAGCTGGCCCTGGGGCTGCTGCACTCCCCTGCCATCACCCGCGCGCAGTTGATCGACAATAACGGCGTGGTCCTGGCCGACGTCGATCGTCCGCGCAAGGAAAGCAACTACCGGCCCATCAGTGATTTTTTGTTCAGCGCCAACCGTCAATTCGAGGACCGACTGTACCTCGGCCATATGCCGGACGAATCACTTGGCGTGCTGCGCCTTGACGTCGATACCTACGCCTTCGGCAGCCGTTTCCTGCACCGTGCCGAGATTACCCTGCTTAACGGATTTGTCCGCAGCCTGCTCCTGACCGGGATTCTGCTGGGCTTGTTCTACGTGATGCTGACCCAGCCGCTGGTGCGCATCATCCGAGAACTGAGTGCACGCAAACAGGCGCGCCTGGATTGCCCACCGGGGCACGAACATGACGAGATCGGTGTGCTGGTCAATGTCGCCAACCTGCAATTCGAAAACATGGAGACCGAAATCCAGCAACGGCGGCACGCCGAGGACCGCCTGACGGAATACTTGGGCCAGCTGGAAAATATTGTTTCTGCGCGCACCCTTGAACTCAAGGCCAGCAACCAACGCTTGAGCCGATCCAACGATGAACTGGAAGCGGCGAAGACAACTGCACTGGCCATGGCCCAGGCAAGGGCGGCCTTCCTGGCCAATATGAGCCATGAAATCCGCACACCGCTCAATGGACTGCTGGGGATGATTGCGTTGTCGCTGGACAGCCCGCTGAACGCCGAACAACGACAGCAATTATCCATCGCCCATGATTCAGGCAAAGTACTGGTCGAATTACTCAACGATATCCTCGACCTGTCCAAATTCGACGCCGGCCAGCTGGAACTGGAACATATCCCGTTCGACCTGGGCTCGCTGGTGGAAGACACCGCCAACCTGCTGTCGCAAAACGCGGCGCCGAGCGTGGAGCTGACTTGCCTGATCGATCCACAGTTTCCCGCCCAGGTCATCGGCGACCCGACTCGTGTGCGGCAAATCGTCAGTAACCTGCTGTCCAATGCCCTGAAGTTCACCCGCTTCGGACGCGTCGATGTACGCCTGCGTGCCGTGGAGGGCCGGGTCAACATTGAAGTATGTGACACCGGCATCGGCATCGCCCAGGATGCCCAGGCGAAGATCTTCCAGCCGTTCACCCAGGCCGGTGCCGGCATCACTCGCCAATTTGGCGGCACAGGGTTGGGGCTGGCGTTGACCCGTAACCTGTGCGAAGCCATGCAAGGACGCTTGAGCATCAGCTCGGAGGTGGGCTTTGGCAGCCAGTTCTGCGCCGATCTGCCGCTGCCCACGCATCTACCTGCCACGCGCCACAGCCCACTCACAGGTGACGTGATTGCCATCACCCACGCCGGCGGCGGCTTGACGGAGTTGCTCACCACTCTGCTGCCTTCCTGGGGGCTGACGCCACGCTGTTATTCCCAGGACGATGACTTGAGCGCACTGGCCCCCGACCTGTTGATCACCGATTGTCCGGAGTGCCTGTTTCGCTTGCGCCCTGGGATCCGCGCCCCGATCTTGCTGATCACTGCCTACGGCAACTTCATGCCTGGCGAAGAGGTAGCGGCCCTGGCACCGCTGCAGCAACAAGCACGCCCATTGAGCCGCAATGCGCTTTACCAGATCCTGCAACGCAACCTGCGCAGCGACGTAGAACTGATCCTCGATCCGATTCAGATGGAGTCCGCACCGCTTGCTCACCGGGCACGTATCCTGTTGGTTGAGGACAACCCGGTCAATCAACTGGTGGCCAAGGGTATGCTCAGCAAGCTGGGATGTGAGGTCATCGTGGCCGCCCATGGGGGCGAAGCCTTGACGATGCTTGAGGACCAGCGCTTCGACATGGTGCTGATGGACTGCAACATGCCGGTGATGGATGGCTACGAAGCCAGCCGACAGATTCGCCGCAGCGGGCGCTGGCCAGACCTACCCATCGTCGCCTTGACCGCCAACGCCCTGTCCGAAGAGCGCGAGCGCTGCCGGGCGGCGGGCATGAACGACTACTTGGCCAAGCCGTTTCGCCGCGAAGAACTCCATGCCCTGTTGGAGCTATGGGTACCGACGATCTCAAGTCTCTGATCTGCCTGCGCACTGCATCTCACTTGAGCAGGGCTTCGATCGCCTGGGTCAAGTCCTGGGGCTTGGTCGTCGGCGCAAAACGCTTGACCTGCTTGCCATCACGGCCGATGAGGAATTTGGTGAAGTTCCACTTGATGTGCTTGGAACCCAGCAGCCCCGGGGCCTGTTTTTTCAATTGCACAAACAGAGGGTGGGCATCGCTGCCATTGACATCGATCTTCTTGAACAGCGGAAAACTGACGCCGTAGTTCAGCTCACAGAACTCGGATATCGCGTCTTCGTTGCCCGGTTCCTGCTTGCCAAACTGATTGCAGGGAAAGCCAAGCACTACCAAGCCCTGATCTTTATAGTGCTGCCAGAGTTGCTCCAGGCCCTTGTACTGTGGCGTGAAGCCGCACTTGCTGGCGGTGTTGACCACCAGAATGGCCTTGCCGGCGAAGTCGGCCAAGGTCTTTTGCTCGCCCTTGATAGTGGTGCAAGGGATGCTCAGCAGGGATTCGCTCATGGCAGAGCCTCAAGTCAGGGGAAGAAGTTGTAGGAGCGAACTTGTTCGCTCCTACAGTGATCCGTGTAGGCCTGTTTACAGCTTCAAGCCTAGCGCGGCACCAGGTCCAGGCACACCGAGTTGATGCAATAGCGCAGCCCGGTTGGCGGCGGGCCGTCCGGGAACACATGCCCCAGGTGCGCGTCGCACTTGGCGCAGGTGACCTCGGTACGGATCATGCCGTGGCTGACGTCGCGGATCTCAATCATCGCGCTGTCAGCAATCGGCTCGTAGAAGCTGGGCCAGCCGCAGCCGGAGTCAAACTTGGCGCTGGAATCGAACAGTGGCTCGTTGCAGCAGATGCAGTGGTAAACGCCATCGGTCTTGGTGGCATTGTACTTGCCGCTGAACGGTCGCTCGGTGCCCTTGAGGCGGCACACGTTGTACTGTTCGGGATCAAGCATGGCTTTCCATTCATCAACGGTTTTCTGCAACTTTTCCATTGGTACACCTCGGCAACTGAAAAACCCTGATCTGTGTCTTTTCCATGGATCAGGCGGCACGTATGATTGCGCCTCTTCAAAACGCCAGTCTGGCACCCGCGCCTCCGGCATTCAAACGTATTTATGGGTGCGAACCGCGCAGGATTCACCCCAGGGTAGTGCCCGCGCCGTCTGGATCGTTCATTTTCAGGATCACATCGCCATGCAGGTCAGCAAATCGAACAAGCTCGCCAACGTCTGCTACGACATTCGCGGCCCGGTGCTCAAGCACGCCAAGCGCCTGGAAGAGGAAGGTCATCGCATCCTCAAGCTGAACATTGGCAACCCGGCGCCGTTTGGTTTCGAAGCGCCGGACGAAATCCTCCAGGATGTGATTCGCAACCTGCCGACTGCCCAGGGCTACAGTGATTCCAAGGGCCTGTTCAGTGCGCGCAAGGCGGTGATGCAGTACTACCAGCAAAAGCAGGTTGAAGGTGTCGGTATCGAGGACATCTACCTGGGCAATGGCGTGTCCGAGCTGATCGTGATGTCGATGCAGGCGCTGCTCAACAATGGCGACGAAGTGCTGGTGCCGGCACCGGATTACCCACTGTGGACCGCCGCTGTGACCTTGGCTGGCGGCCACCCGGTGCACTACCTGTGTGACGAGGGTGCCGACTGGTTTCCGGACCTGGCCGACATCAAGGCCAAGATCACCCCGAACACCAAGGCCCTGGTGATTATCAACCCGAACAACCCCACCGGCGCGGTGTACTCCAGGGAAGTGCTGCTGGGCATGCTCGAACTCGCACGCCAGCACAACCTGGTGGTGTTCTCAGACGAGATCTACGACAAGATCCTCTACGATGACGCCGTGCATATATGCACCGCATCCCTGGCCCCGGACCTGTTGTGCCTGACCTTCAATGGCCTGTCCAAGTCCTACCGCGTGGCGGGTTTCCGCTCCGGCTGGATCGCCATCTCCGGCCCCAAGCACAACGCCCAGAGCTATATCGAAGGCATAGACATGCTGGCCAACATGCGCCTGTGCGCCAACGTACCGAGCCAACACGCCATCCAGACCGCCCTCGGTGGCTACCAGAGCATCAACGACCTGATCCTGCCCCAGGGGCGCCTGCTGGAGCAGCGCAATCGCACCTGGGAGCTGCTCAACGCTATTCCCGGCGTCAGCTGCGTGAAGCCCATGGGCGCGTTGTATGCGTTTCCGCGGATCGACCCGAAAGTGTGCCCGATCCTCAACGACGAAAAGTTCGTGCTCGACCTGCTGCTGTCGGAAAAGCTGCTGGTGGTCCAGGGCACCGCGTTCAACTGGCCGTGGCCGGATCACTTCCGCGTGGTGACGTTGCCTCGAGTGGATGACCTGGAGATGGCGATTGGTCGCATCGGCAACTTCCTCAAGTCCTATCGCCAGTAAGGGAATTGACCCTGTGCGGCCCGCTTCGGGTCGTACAGCGATTATCTGCAACACTTCTTTGTCGCTTACGTGTTGTGGTATTTCACTTCCCCCCCGCCCGAGGCGTACCCCCTATAATCACGGGGCGGCAAGGCAAACTAGTGTGGGTCATGGCTTACAATACAGGTCGGAAAATCCCTTCAAGCCACTACATTCAAGCTGTAGGACACAGTTTGAAATAGTCGCTCGGTTGAATCACCCCATGCCGCACCTTATATACCCCGCAGTACGCGACATATTAAGCATGAGGAGAACCCTACAACCATGATGCGCATCCTGCTGTTCTTGGCCACTAACCTGGCGGTCGTGCTGATTGCCAGCATCACCCTGAGCCTTTTCGGCTTCAACGGGTTCATGGCGGCCAACGGGGTTGACCTGAACCTCAATCAGCTGCTGGTCTTCTGTGCGGTCTTTGGTTTCGCCGGCTCACTGTTTTCGCTGTTCATCTCCAAATGGATGGCGAAGATGAGTACCAGCACCCAGGTCATCACCCAGCCACGCACCCGGCATGAGCAATGGTTGCTGCAGACCGTCGAGCAGCTGTCCCGCGAAGCGGGTATCAAGATGCCCGAGGTCGGGATCTTCCCGGCCTATGAAGCCAATGCCTTTGCCACTGGCTGGAACAAGAACGACGCGCTCGTTGCCGTCAGCCAGGGCATGCTCGAACGCTTCTCGTATGACGAGGTGAAAGCCGTACTGGCCCACGAGATCGGCCACGTAGCCAACGGCGACATGGTGACACTGGCGCTGGTTCAAGGCGTGGTGAACACCTTCGTGATGTTCTTCGCGCGCATCATCGGCAACTTTGTCGACAAGGTAATTTTCAAGAACGAAGAAGGCCGTGGCATCGCCTACTTCGTGGCGACTATCTTCGCTGAACTGGTACTGGGCTTCCTGGCCAGCGCAATCACCATGTGGTTCTCGCGCAAACGCGAGTTCCGCGCAGACGAAGCCGGTGCCCGCCTGGCCGGCACCGGGGCGATGATCGCAGCGCTGCAACACTTGCGCTCCGAACAGGGGCTACCGGTGCACATGCCGGACAGCCTGACCGCCTTTGGCATCAACGGTGGCATCAAGCAGGGCATGGCTCGCCTGTTCATGAGCCACCCGCCGCTGGAAGAGCGGATCGACGCACTGCGTCGTCGGGGCTGACAACCCGGCAACACGAAAAAGGGGCGATTGAATCGCCCCTTTTTCGTGGCCGCGATTTACCTCTTGGTCAGCCGATAAACGCGCTCCTCAAGGCGGGTGACGCCGTCCGCCATGAATTTGCGGCTCTGACTCAGAATGTCCAGCTCTTGCAGCGTGACAACCTTCCAGTGCGGCCCCAGCAGCGACTGCACTTCCTCATCCGGGACAGAAAAAGGCGGGCCAGCCCTTTGCGCCTGGTCGTAGTCGACAGCGATCAGCAGGCCCTCACAGCCACGGGCCAGCAGGCTGTCGAGATGCTCGGTGTATTGCGGCCGCATCTGCTGTGGCAAGGCAATCAGTGCCGCACGATCATACAGCGCCTTGCAGTCGGCCACGGCCCCAGCGTCAAGGACGAAGAAATCACCGCACCACACTTCGATCAGGCCCGCCTGATACACCTTGAACGCGCCTCTTTGATCGACCTGCGGCGTGAGCGCCTGCTCGCTGAAGAACGCCTTCACCGCCTGCTCCGACACCTCCACACCCATCACACGATGCCCGCGCCCCGCCAGCCACATCATGTCCAGGCTTTTGCCGCACAATGGCACGAAGACCTTCGAGCCCCCGGCCACGGCCAACGTTGACCAATACTGCTGCAAGTAGGGATTAACCTCGACCTGATGAAAACCGATCTGATTGGTGGCCCAGCGTTCCTGCCAAAATTTTGCGTCCATGCACCCTCCTGATAAATCGATCAAAAGACACTAAAACTTATATTAGATCTAGATAAACATTCTGATTAAAGATAGCTCGATATTAACCTTCAGGACGCTTCCTATGCTCCCCAGCCTGTTCATCTCCCACGGCTCACCCATGCTGGCGCTGCAACCCGGTGCCAGCGGCCCTGCATTGCAGCGTCTGGCGGCCGAGCTGCCACGACCGAAGGCGATCGTGGTGGTATCGGCGCACTGGGAAAGCCAGGAACTGCTGGTCAGTGGCGGCGCCGCGCCCGAAACCTGGCATGACTTTGGCGGCTTTCCTCGCGAACTGTTTGCCGTGCAATACCCTGCGCCGGGTGACCCACAATTGGCGAGCGAGATTGTCGAGCTGCTGCAAGCAGACGGCCTGGACGCACACATCGATAACCAACGCCCCTTCGACCATGGCACCTGGGTACCACTGTCGCTGATGTATCCAGCGGCCGACATTCCGGTGGTGCAAGTCTCGTTGCCCAGCCGCATGGGCCCTGCCCTGCAAACCCGGGTCGGGCATGCCCTTCGCAGCCTGCGCGAGCAAAGGGTGTTATTGATCGGTTCAGGCAGCATCACCCACAACCTCGGTGAGCTGGACTGGCGCGCCGGGCCGGAGACGATCACACCGTGGGCACGAGAGTTTCGCGACTGGGTGGTAGACAAACTTGCGACCGATAACGAAGCCGCTCTGCATGACTATCGCCGCCAGGCGCCCCATGCCGTGCGCAGCCATCCCAGCGATGAGCATTTATTGCCGCTGTATTTTGCCCGGGGGGCAGGCGGGCAATTTGGTTTGGCTCATCAGGGGTTCACGATGGGGGCATTGGGCATGGACATCTATCGCTTCGGCTGACTGAGACCAGTAATTCAAGGCAAAAAAAATCCCCGAACCAGTCGGGGATTTTTTATTTGCGATCAATCAGCCAAAGGGCGGATCAATCTTCGCGGTAGCGACGCAGCTTGAGCTGCTTACCGGCAACGCGAGTGTCTTTCAACTTGGCCAGCAGTTTTTCCAGGCCGTCTTCCGGCAGCTCCACCAGGGAGAAGCTGTCACGCACCTGAATGCGACCGATGGCTTCACGCGCCAGGCCACCCTCATTGAGGATAGCGCCCAGCAGGTTCTTGGCAGCGATACCATCACGCGCACCCAGCGCGGTACGGCAACGTGCACGGCCTTCAGCCAATGGCACCGGAGCGCGACGCTCACGATCACCACGGTCCGGACGGTCGCCGGAACGCTCTGGACGATCACCGCGTGGCGCGCTGTTCGGCACCAGTGGGCGCTCTTTCTCGATGGCGGCCAGGGTCAGGGCCTGACCGTTGGTGGCTTTGCGCAGCAGGGCTGCAGCCAGGGCACGTGGGGTGCAACCGATATCGGCGGTCAGGCGGTCCAGCAGGTCGCCGTGGGTCGATTCAGCGTCAGCCACCAGGGGTGCCAGGCTGTTGGTCAGTTTCTTGATGCGGGCATCGAGAACGGCCTGGGCATCCGGCAGGCGGACCTCGGCAACTTTCTGACCGGTTACACGCTCGATCACTTGCAGCATGCGGCGCTCACGTGGAGTCACCAACAACAGTGCACGACCTTCGCGACCCGCACGGCCGGTACGGCCGATACGGTGAACGTAGGACTCTGGATCGTACGGCATGTCAACGTTGAACACGTGGGTGATACGTGGAACGTCGAGGCCACGGGCAGCAACGTCGGTCGCCACAACGATGTCCAGGCGGCCATCCTTGAGGGAGTCGATCACACGCTCACGCTGGTTCTGGGCAATGTCACCGTTCAGCGCAGCGGCCTTGTAGCCTTTGGCTTCCAGGGCACTGGCCAGGTCCAGGGTCGCTTGCTTGGTGCGCACGAACATGATCAGGGCGTCGAAGTCTTCGACTTCCAGCAGGCTCAATACAGCCGAGGTCTTCTGGTCAGCGTGAACCAACAGGTGAGCCTGTTCGATCGCGGTAACGGTCTGGGTCTTGGTCTGGATCTTCACGTGTTGCGGATCGCGCAGATGGCGCTCGGCAATGGCACGGATCGACTGTGGCAGGGTGGCCGAGAACAGTACGGTCTGACGGGTTGGAGGCAGCGCCTTGAAGATGACTTCCAGGTCATCCATGAAGCCCAGCTTCAACATTTCGTCGGCTTCGTCCAGAACCAGGTGATTCACGGTCGACAGCACTTTCTCGTCACGACGCAGGTGGTCGCACAGGCGGCCAGGGGTGGCGACAACGATCTGTGCGCCATTGCGGATGGCTTTCAGTTGTGGGCCCATAGGCGCGCCGCCGTAAACGGCCACAACGGTAACGCCCGGCATTTGCTTGGCGTAGGTTTCGAAAGCGGTTGCTACTTGCAGCGCCAACTCACGGGTTGGCGCCAGGATCAGGGCTTGCGGCTCGCGCTTGGCAGGATCGATGCAGTGCAGGATAGGCAGGGCGAACGCGGCGGTTTTACCGGTACCGGTTTGCGCCTGGCCAATCATGTCTTGGCCGGCCATGATGATCGGGATCGATTGCTGCTGAATAGCCGAAGGTTCTTCGTAGCCAGTCGCGATGACGGCAGCGAGAATGTTCGGGTTAAGATTAAAAGCGGCGAAGCCGCCGGTTTCCTGGGTCATGGGTCTGCCTCTAAGTGCATCCGCAAAGACCCATGCTCCAAAGCTGCGCATGCCGTGTTGAGACTCAAGAGTCGCCCTGGCTGCTTTGTCGGCGGGGATTTGCGAAAACGAATGAATGAAAAAGATTCGTCAAGGAAGAGTCCGCTGTGCGGACGTGCAGCCGAAGCTGACTTCGGGGAATTGCGCTACCTAAACGCGGCCCGGTTAAAGGCCGGCGCGCACTATACCGGAAATAGCTGAAAAAGGGAGCTTTTTTTATCGCCAGGCACCGATAAACCGCGCTGCGTCACGGTTTTTGCAGATCTTGGCGCCAGGGTCTATTTTTCAAAAGCCCGGTCCTGTTGGTGATGACGCTTAAACGGTTCACCTTCCATTGGTCTGAAACCTTTCCCCGCCCGAGGGCAAACCCGATGAATCAAGCCAGCAGCAGCCGTGTCAGCCGTGAACTGCAGGGCCACGTCCTGCTTTTAGGCCTGGATCGAGTCGACAAGCGCAATGCCTTTGACCTGGACTTGCTCAATGAGCTGAGCCTGGCTTATGGCGAATTTGATCGGCATAACGAAGCACGGGTGGCCGTAGTATTTGCCCACGGCGACCATTTCACCGCCGGTCTGGATCTGGCCAACGTCAGCGGCGTGATGGCTGGAGGCTGGCAACCGCCGCTGGGAGGTTGCGACCCATGGGGCGTTTTTGCAGGCCCCAGGGTCAGTAAACCGGTGATCGTCGCCGCCCAGGGCTACTGCCTGACCATCGGTATCGAGTTGATGCTCGCTGCGGATATCAATCTGTGCGCGAGTAATACCCGCTTTGCGCAGATGGAAGTGCAACGTGGGATTTTTCCGTTTGGCGGCGCCACATTGCGTTTTCATCAGGTCGCCGGCTGGGGCAATGCAATGCGCTGGCTGCTCACTGGCGACGAGTTCGATGCCCATGAAGCCTTGCGCCTGGGCCTGGTGCAGGAAGTGATGGCCAGTGAGGACCTGCTGCCCCGCGCCATCGAGCTGGCCAACCGAATCGCCCGCCAGGCGCCGCTCGGCGTGCAAGCGACGTTGATGTCGGCCCGCCAGGCACGCATGGAGGGCGAAGCCGCCGCCGCCGCCGCGTTGCCGCCGATGGTGGATAAACTGCTTAACAGCGAAGACGCCCGGGAAGGTGTGCGGGCAATGGTGGAGAAGCGGCCGGGGGTGTTCAAGGGCATTTGAGTTACCCACGGATTCAAGCCTGCGTTCGGCCAGCGTGTTTGACGGGGCGCCTGAGATCAAGATCAAAAACCAGAGCAACAGCAACAGCGCAAGAGCAAGCAGTTGTGTAGATACCCATGCCCCGATGGCGCCAGAGCAGACAACTAGGTTGCCGGCCGAATAACCTTGATCAATGGCTGCAACGAGTAACCCAACCGCGGCGCCAAGGCTTCGGCACGAGCCGAAAGCGCCTCCAGGTTCAACTCCTGATCCAACTCCGAAGGCACCAACAGAATCACATTGCCCTCCTTCACGGGCAGCTCCCAATAGTGCCGGTGATACAACCCACGCAGCAACGCCGCGCCCAACGGTTTGCCATCATCGGTGGCCCACTGATTGATCACCAGCCAGCCGCCGGGGTTGAGTTTCTTCTGGCAGTTTTCCAGGAAGGTCCAGGCCAAGTGGCCCACACCCGGGCCGACATCGGTATACAGGTCGACGAAAATCAGGTCGGCCGGCTCGGCGGTGTCGAGCAACTGCAGCGCGTCACCGATGCGAATGTACAGGCGCGGGTCGTCGTCCAGCCCCAGATATTCAATCGCCAGGCGCGGTACGTCAGGACGTAGCTCAATGGCCTCGACATCTTCCAGTGCCAGGAACTTGAGGCACGCCTGGGTCAGCGTGCCGGCCCCCAGGCCAAGGAACAACGCGCTCTCAGGTTGCTCATGGCACAACGCACCGATCAACATGGCGCGGGTGTAGTCGTACTCCAGCCAGCTCGGGTCGGCAGTGAACACGCAGCTTTGCTCAATGGCGTCGCCAAACTCGAGAAACCGGTAATCGGCCACTTCAAGCACACGGATCATGCCGAAATCATCATGGACTTCGGCCAGCAGGCGCTCGACACGCTCCTCGGTCATCACTACTCCTAAAGGGTTTACCGCACGACAAAGGCGCGATTGTCGGCCAGCGGCCGCAGCAGGTCACGCACTAATTGCTGCTAACATTAGTGCCCTAACAGCCACCCATCACACGAGTTCACGATGAGCCAACCCTGGAGCCCCGATAGCTGGCGTACCTTGCCGATCCAGCAACAACCCCAGTACCCGGACGCTGCGCACTTGCTGCAAGTGGAGCAGAGCCTGGCCAGCTACCCGCCGTTGGTGTTCGCCGGGGAAGCCCGTGAGCTGCGCCGTCAGTTTTCCGAGGTGACCCAGGGGCGCGCATTCCTGCTGCAAGGCGGCGATTGCGCCGAAAGCTTTGCCGAGTTTTCCGCCGCGAAAATCCGCGACACCTTCAAGGTGCTGCTGCAGATGGCCATTGTTATGACCTTCGCCGCCGGTTGCCCGGTGGTGAAAGTCGGACGCATGGCCGGCCAATTCGCCAAGCCACGGTCGGCCAATGATGAAACCATTGACGGCATCACCCTGCCCGCCTACCGCGGCGACATCGTCAACGGCATCGGTTTCGACGAAAAAAGCCGCGTGCCGGACCCGGACCGCCTGCTGCAGTCCTACCACCAGTCCACCGCAACCCTCAACCTGCTGCGCGCGTTTGCCCAGGGCGGTTTTGCCGACCTGCACCAGGTGCACAAGTGGAACCTGGACTTTATCGCCAACTCCGCCCTGGCCGAGAAGTACAGCCAACTGGCCGACCGCATCGACGAGACCCTGGCCTTCATGCGCGCCTGCGGCATGGACAGCTCGCCACAATTGCGCGAAACCAGCTTCTTCACTGCCCACGAAGCATTGCTGCTCAACTTTGAACAAGCCTTCGTGCGCCGCGACAGCCTGACCAACGACTACTACGATTGCTCGGCCCATATGCTCTGGATCGGCGACCGCACTCGCCAACTGGACGGCGCCCATGTCGAGTTCCTGCGTGGCGTGAACAACCCGATCGGCGTGAAGGTCGGGCCGAGCATGAACCCGGATGACCTGATCCGCCTGATTGACATCCTGAACCCGGACAACGACCCTGGCCGCCTCAACCTGATCGCCCGCATGGGCGCAGGCAAGGTCGGCGACCACTTGCCCAACCTGATTCGCGCCGTGCAGCGCGAGGGCAAGCAGGTGCTGTGGAGCTCCGACCCAATGCATGGCAACACCATCAAGGCCAGCAGCGGCTACAAGACCCGCGACTTTGCGCAGATCCTCGGCGAAGTGAAAGAGTTCTTCCAGGTGCACCAGGCCGAAGGCAGCTATGCGGGCGGGATTCATATCGAGATGACCGGACAGAACGTCACCGAATGCATCGGCGGCGCACGGCCGATCACCGAAGACGGCCTCTCGGACCGTTATCACACCCATTGCGACCCGCGGATGAACGCCGATCAGTCGCTGGAGCTGGCGTTCCTGATTGCCGAGACCTTAAAGCAGGTCAAAAGGTAGGAGCAAGCTTGCTCGCGAAGGCCGTTAACGATGACGCGAAACGTCGGATTAACGAGGCACCCTTGAGTTTTTCGCGAGCCAGCTCGCTCCTACACCAGGGCCGCCCTTAACCGGGCGGCACTGGGGCGCTGGCAATTGAGCTGAACCTGCTCCAGCCCCAGCCAATTGGCCATCTGGCGCAGGTTCAAGGCCAGCGCCGACATGCCTGCGTCATCCAGGCCCGTCTCCTCCTCATGCACCGCATGCACCGCCAGGCGCCCATGGGCACGCTCGGCCCGCAGATCAACGCGGGCGGCGATCCGCTCATTGTGTAAAAACGGCAGTACGTAGTAACCGTACACCCGCTTGTCTTGCGGGGTGTAGATCTCCAGTCGATAGCGGAAATTGAACAAACGCTCCGTACGACTGCGCTCCCAGATCAACGAATCGAACGGTGACAGCAAGGCGCTGGCCGCGACTTTGCGTGGCACCTTCGGCACCGGCAGGCAGTACGCCGGTTGTTTCCAGCCCTGCACCTGGCACGCCAGCAGGCGACCATCCTCGACCAACTCGGCCACGCGCTTGCGGCTGTCGGCGGGGTCGAGGCGGAAGTAATCGCGCAGGTCCTTCTCGGTGGCGACGCCCAACGCCGTTGCGCTATGCAACAGTAAGCCACGCTGAGCGTCGGCCTCGGTGATGATGGTTTGGAGAATCTCGCCGGGGATAACACGCTCCGGCAAATCATACAGTCGCTCAAACCCCCGCCGCCCTGCGACGGTGACCAAACCGGCGGCGAACAACCATTCCAGCGCGTGCTTTTCATCACTCCAATCCCACCAGGGCCCGGCGCGCTCTTCACGGGTCGATAAACTGCTCGCGCCCAGGGCGCCTTGCTGCTCGACAATGTGCAGCACGCGCTGGATAGTCGCCTGCTGTTCACGGCCGAAACGCGCCATCTGCGCATAGATCCCCTGCCCCTGCCTGGCCCGCTCCATGCGCCAACGCATCAGCGGGTACAACGTCATGGGCAGCAGCGAGGCCTCATGCCCCCAATACTCGAACAGCGAACGCCGCCTGCCCAGGCTCCAGGCCGCTTGTTCAAGGATCAACGGGGAATAATGGCCCAGGCGGGAAAACAACGGCAGGTAATGGGAACGCACCAGTGCGTTTACCGAGTCGATCTGCACAACACCCAGGCGGTCGATAAGCCGATTGAGGTGCATGGCTTTTATCTGTGCAGGCGCCTGGCGCCCGGAAAAACCCTGGGCGGCCAGCGCCATTCGTCGAGCTTGCTTGAGTGAATAAGACAGGTCGGCGGGCATGGGGCTCTCCATGGAAACTCGCCCCCTACCCTACTGCATCCTGGCTTATTTGCGCAGCGGGTCTTCCCAGAAATGCCGATGGGTTTCCTGCGCTACGTCGGCACGGTTGAGCCCAATGTCCTTGAGCGCATCATCGCTCAAAGTCGCCAGCAACTGGCGTTCCTGATGCAGCAGTTGCCAGCGTGCGAACGTATGGAACAGGCCGGCAAACGGCCATTTGTCCAACAATACAAAACCTTTTTGACCTTTCATCTTCTCGCCCTCCAGTGGGGATGACGAAAGTGTGGGCCTGGCGCTATGATCAATCCAACGAATGTTTCTTATGCAATACATCTCGGAGATTGATCAATTGGCTGACTACCCGAGCATCGACACAGAAGTGCTACGCACCTTCGTGGCCATCGCCGATCAAGGTGGTTTTACCCGCGCCGGCGAGCTGGTCAACCGCACCCAATCGGCAGTGAGCATGCAGATGAAGCGCCTGGAGGAAGATGTACTGCAGCGCAAGTTGTTCGAGCGTGATGGTAGGCAGGTACGGCTTACGCCCGAAGGCCAGGTGCTGCTGGGGTATGCGCGGCGTATCCTGAAACTGCACAGCGAAGTGTTCAATACCCTGCGCGAGCCCCATATGGTGGGGCTCGTACGCATCGGTACGCCAGATGACTATGTGATGCGTTTCCTGCCGGGGATCCTGAAGCAGTTTTCCAAAGCCTACCCACTGATTCAGATTGAGATGCACTGTGAGGCGTCCTCCGTACTGATGCAGCGGCGAGACCTGGCGCTGACCGTGATCAGCCGCGAGCCTGGCAATGATATTGGCGAGTTACTGCGCACTGAACGCATGGTCTGGGCAGCATCACCGTGCTTCTGCGTGGATGAGCATGACGCGCTGCCCCTGGCGATTTCCGGCGATGACTGCCTGTACACCCATTGGGCGCGAGCCGCACTGGACGCAGCTGGACGCGAGTACCGCCTGGCCTACCACAGCTCCAACGGAGCGGCGATCCAGGCGGTAGTCAGTGCTGGCCTGGCGGCGATGGTCAGCATGGAAAGCCTGGTCACCGACGACCTGCGGGTGCTGGGCAGCGACGAAGGCTTTCCACCGTTGCCGTCAATGAACCTGCGGTTGCTGCGCAATCCACAGATGACGTCACCGATCACCGAATGCCTGGCCGAGTACATCGTCGAAGGCTTCAAACTTTAAACGTCAGCATCACCGCACACACCACCAGGAAGCCACAAAACAACCCGCGCAACAGCCGCTCCGGCAATGCATGGGCCACTTTCACGCCCCAACTGATACTGAGCAGGCCCCCCACAGCCAGCGGCAGGCCGATCATCCAGTCCACCTCGTGGTGCCAGGCGTAGGTGACCAGGGTCACGCTGGTGCTGGGCAGCGCCAAGGCCAGCGACAAACCCTGGGCCACCACTTGAGTGGTGCCGAACACGCTGGTGAGCACTGGCGTGGCGACTACCGCGCCCCCTACCCCAAATAATCCGCCCATGGAGCCGGACGCTGCGCCCAACACGCCCAGCCAGGGCCAGGAGTACCGCATCTGTGCCGTTGGCGGCGCGTTGCGGGTGAACATGCGCAATAGGTTGTAGGCCGACAAGGCCACCAGGAAAACAATAAAGCCGATGCGCATTGCCCCGGCATCCAGCCCCACCGCCCAGATCGACCCCAGCCAGGCAAAACAAAAGCCCATCACGCCAAGCGGCAAGGCGTGGCGCAGCTCGATGCGATTACGCTGGTGATAACGCCACAGGGCAAGCATTACATTGGGTACCACCATAACCAACGCGGTGCCCTGGGCTATTTGCTGGTCCAGGCCGAACAACACGCCGAGCACCGGAATGGCTATTAGCCCGCCACCAATGCCAAACAGCCCACCCACGGTGCCCAAAGCCGCACCCAATATCAGGTACATCACTAAATCCAACACCACTCGCTACTCCGCAATCCCAAGGCTGACATGCTACGCAGTCAGCCCTGGCGCGGAAACGCACAGCAACGCACAATGGCTATGCCGATCCCGCACAAGCGCTTGTCTATGAACCCTAATACTCTGACCGATCAACTGAGCCTGTTTCTCGATGTGATGGAAACCGGTAGCTTTTCCGCTGCCGCACGGCGTCATCCACTGACGCCCTCCGCAGTCGCCCGTCGAATCGACAGCCTGGAAAGTTCAGTGGGTAGCCGCCTGTTCCAGCGCAGCACCCACGCAGTGGTGCCTACACCTGCCGGCCTGGCCTTTGCCGAACGCGCGCGGCGGATTGTCAGTGAATTGCAATTGGCGCGGGCCGAAGCGGTGTCTCTGAGCCATGCGCCGGAAGGCTTGATCCGGCTGGATGCACCGGCAGCGTTTGGTCGCCGCCACCTGGCGCCGGTGATCGCGGACTTCTTGAACGTGTATCCAGGGCTGGATGTGCACCTGCACTTGATCGACAGTTTTGTCGATATGCAAGGCGCACACCTGGGCAAGGTCGACCTGGTGCTGCGCGCCGGGCATATCGTCGACACTCGCCGGATCGCTACACCCCTGGCGAGCATCGTGCGCATTGCCTGCGCCAGCCCGGCCTACCTGAAAAACCGCGGCACACCCACCCACCCTCGGGAACTGAACGAGCATGACGGCCTCGATTGGGATGGCCTGGCGCCGATGTTCGCCTGGCGTTTTGAACTGGACGGGCGCCGCACGACCTATCGCCCCCGGCGCATCCGCATGAGCGCCAATAACGCCGAGGCGCTGCTTTCGGGCGCACTGGCCGGGCTGGGCATCGCGCACCTGCCGACCTGGCTGGCCAGTGAATACCTGGTGCGTGGCGAGTTGTTGCCGCTGTTTTGTGAAAACGGCTTGCCCAGCCCGGAAACCGCCGGCATTTACGCGCTGCGCCTCGAACAACAGCCCAACGCACGTAGCCGGTTATTGCTCGAATACCTCAAATCCCGTTTCAGCCCGGTGCCGCCCTGGGATCTGGCGTTGCAAAGCGGGCTAGTCTGACCATCCGGGCAGAATTACCTGGCGCATTAAAGATTCGCCCGCTAGATTCAAGTGCAGACATGCTTTTTCGAGGCACCACCATGAGCAAAAACCCAGCCCCCTGCGAATCGCTGCTGCTGGATAACCAGCTGTGCTTCGCCCTGCACTCCACTTCGCTGTTGATGACCAAGGTCTACAAGCCCCTGCTCCAAGCCCTCGGCCTGACCTACCCGCAATACCTGGCCATGATGGTGCTGTGGGAAGAGGACGGATTGACTGTCGGCGAAATCAGCAGCCGCCTGCTGACGGATCCTGGCTCACTGACGCCGCTGCTCAAGCGCCTGGAAGCCGAAGGTCTGCTCAGCCGCACCCGCAGCCGGGAAGATGAGCGGGTGGTAGTGGTAGAGCTGACTGACGCCGGCCGCGTCTTGCAGGGCAAGGCCAAGGATGTGCCCCAATGCATCCTGGGCGCGAGCGGGATGCAGCTTGCGCAATTGCGCAAGCTGCAGGCCGACTTGATCGCGCTACGCGGCAACCTGCAGAGCGCGATCTAAAGTGGGAGGGGCGGTGCGACGATTCGACTTGCCCCCGATAGCGGTGGGTCAGCCAACATCAATGTTTGCTGAGCCGACGTCTTCGCGGGCAAGCCCCCTCCCACATTTGATCTTCGCCGCTTTGAGCATTTCGTTCGCTTAACTGGCTTGCCTCCTCCCACATTGTTTCTCGCCAGCCTCGAAAACATTTATAAATTTATATTGCGCGCTAAACATTAGCGCTATACATTGGTTCCACCAACTACTTAGCGCGCAAACATTTAGCACGACAACCCAAGAGGAACGCCCCATGCAAACGCTCTATACCGCAGTAGCCACCGCCACTGGCGGCCGTGATGGTCGCGCTGTTTCCAGCGACAACATCCTCGACGTCAAACTCTCTACCCCCAAGGAATTGGGCGGTGCCGGTGGTCAGGCCACCAACCCGGAGCAACTGTTCGCGGCCGGCTACTCCGCCTGCTTTATCGGCGCGCTGAAATTCGTTGCCAGCCAGACAAAACGTAAGATCCCGGACGATGCCTCGATCACCGCTCATGTCGGCATCGGCCAGATCCCCGGCGGTTTTGGCCTGGACATCGACCTGCACGTCAGCCTGCCGAGCTTGGCCCAGGATGACGCACAGAGCCTGGTCGATGCCGCCCACCAAGTCTGCCCGTATTCCAACGCCACCCGTGGCAATGTGGATGTGCGCCTGCACGTAACGGTCTGATAAACCGGCGGCCACAAAAAAGCCCGACTCAAGGTCGGGCTTTTTTTCGTATCGGTGGGGCCAGAATTACTTCTTGGCGCGACCTTTGTACGAACCACCTTCGCGGGTGTCGATCTCGATCAGGTCGTCGATTTCAATGAAATCGGCTACTTGCAGTTCGGTACCGTTGCTCAGCTTGGCAGGCTTCATCACCTTGCCCGAAGTGTCGCCGCGAGCGGAACCTTCAGTGTAGGCAACCTTACGCACGATAGTGGTCGGCAGCTCCACGGAAACCAGGCGCTCTTCGAAGAAAATAGCTTCGCAGACGTCTTCCATGCCTTCTTCGATGAACGGCAGAACGGCTTCGATATCTTCAGCGTTCAGCTCGTACATGGTGTAGTCAGTGGTGTCCATGAACGTGTAGGTGTCGCCGCTGATGAAGGACAGGGTCGCTTCCTTGCGGTCGAGGATCACGTCGTCCAGTTTGTCATCGGCGCTGTAGACGATCTCGGTCTTGTAACCGGTCAGCAGGTTCTTCAGCTTGGTCTTCATGATTGCGCTGTTACGACCAGACTTGGTGAACTCAGCTTTCTGAACCAGCCAAGGGTCGTTTTCGAGACGGATCACTGTACCGGGTTTCAGTTCTTTACCAGTTTTCATTGCATATATCCGAAATTTGGATGGGATTTACAAAAATCAAGGTGGCGTATCATATCCAACTTTCATAAAACTGTACCAGCGCCGTCGCAAGATCGGCCTGCAAGCCTTGTTCCAGACACCACTTCTGAGCGTGCTCGTTCACCTCGGTCCAGTGTTCCAGGAGCATTTTCCAGGCCTGCGCCATATCGCCCTCGGTGTTCCAGGCTTGCCAAAGTGCGATGACAGCCGCTTTGGCGGCCGGCGACAGTGCGACGGTGTACAGCTCCAGGAAGGCATCGAGCTTGTCGAGGTGGATGTCTTCGTCCTGGCGATAGATATGCCATAACAACGGCCTCCCCGCCCACTGAGCGCGCACGAAGGAGTCTTCGCCGCGCACCGCGTTGAACGCGCAACACCAGAGCAACCGGTCGTATTGCTCCTGGCGTACGAAGGCAATGACCTGCACCGTCAGCGCACCACGCACCTGGATGTCGCCCGCCGACAAGCTGCTCACTCCCAGCCAGCGTTGCACATCCCCCAGGATGCGGCCTTCCGGCACCAGCAAGTGAGTCGCGCGCCCGTCTGCTGCAAGCACGTCCAACCAGCCGGCCAATCCGGGGTTCTCGTAAGCGAACAGCGACATCAGTCGTGCATTGACCGCCGGAGCTATCCCTAAGGTTTGCAGGAATTGTCGCTGCGCGACGTCATCTAGCTGAAAAGCCTGGCGCCGCTCCAATAACCCGGCTTCACGCAAAAGGCCACCGGTGCCCGGGCGAAAACCGGGAAAGAAAAAGTACTTCTGCACGCCCTTGAACTTCACCGAGGGTAAACGGTGACAGCCCACTACCCAGTCTTCAGCGCTGAGATAGTCCAGGTTCATCCACAACGGCGGTTGCTCACGCTCGGCCATGCACTCCATGTACTCCGGCGGCAGCTGGCAGGCGAACGCGGCAATCACCACATCGGCTGATTGCGCACCTGGCCATTGCGCCGGCCAGTGGCGCACTTCGACACCTTCCTGCCACTGCTGGCCCACCTGCACATCAATCTGCGGACACATGCGCTCGAAAGCCCGCAGGTCATCGACCCACAAGCGCACTTCACAGCCATGTTCCACTACCAACTGCCGGGCCAGGCGCCAGGTCACGCCAATGTCGCCGTAGTTGTCGACGACGCTGCAAAAAATATCCCAGCGGGCTTTCATTCCGGGCTCCATCGATCAAAGACTCGATTGTCCGCATAAATGCACCGATGCAGAAGGCTTGTTCGCGATTTTCTGCATAGCGGCTGTGCGACAATCGCCATCACGCCGTTACCGCTCGCCAGGAGGCCATCATGTCTGCCCGTCCGTTTTCGCTGTTCAAGCTCTGCCTCGCCATTGCAGCAGGCCTGTGGCTGGGGTTTATCGCCATTGCGCTGACCACTTGGCTGGCGTCTCGCTACCTGTTCCCCCAAAGCCTGGCACCCGTGGCCCAGGCGGTTGAGCAGCTGGGCAAGCCGGCCGCCGCTGTGCCGGAGCCGCCGAACCGCATGTTCGAGCAATACCAGCAGAACCTGCAAAAGCAGGAACAGCAGCAGGCCTTGGACCAGGCCCGGAATAATGCGCGCAACCTGTCCAACCCCAAATGCCAGTTCTGGCTGCAACAGGACCAGAACGCCCCTAATGAAAAGTCTCGGGCCAATGTCCTGCAATTTTGCGATTGAAGACCATGAATAAACACGCCGTCCTCCAGTTGATCCTGGAAAAACTCGCCGTCGACCTCGATATCGCCCAACGTGCCGCGCAGACTGCCTACGAAACCGCGACTCACGAAGAAAACATCGCCGAAAACAAATACGACACCCTGGGGCTGGAGGCGTCTTACCTGGCGGCCGGGCAAGCCAAGCGGGTCGAGGAAATCAAGCAGTCGCTGGCGCTGTGCCAGAACCTGCAGCTACGTGCTTTCGATGATCAGCGAGGTATAGAGATTGGCACGCTGCTGGGCCTGGAAGACGAGAATGGCCGCCAGCAATGGCTGTTCCTGGCGCCGGACGCCGCAGGCTTGAGAGTCGATGTGGTCGGGCAACCGGTGACCGTCATCACCCCGCGCTCGCCCCTGGGCAAAAGCCTGCTGGGCAAGTTTGAAGGGGATGAGGTGCAGATTCTGGTGGCAGGCGCCCGGCAACTTTTTACGGTTACCGAGGCCAAATAACGCCTGTAGGAGCGAGCGTGATCAGTGAACCGGCAGCTCGACGCCGTCAAACAGCTCTTCCAGCTCTTGCTTGTTGTGGCACTGGATCGCCTTGGCCATGACTTCGCGGGTCAGGTGGGGTGCGAATTTCTCGATGAAATCGCACATGAATCCGCGCAGGAAGGTGCCACGGCGGAAACCGATCTTGGTCACGCTGGACTCGAACAGTTCGCTGGCATCCAGCACCACCAGGTCTTTGTCGAGGTTGGTGTCGACCGCCATCTTGGCGACGATGCCCACACCCAGGCCCAGGCGTACATAGGTCTTGATCACGTCGGCATCGGCGGCAGTGAACACCACCTTTGGCGTAAGGCCACGGTGACTGAAGGCTTCATCGAGCTTGGAACGGCCGGTAAAGCCGAACACGTAGGTCACGATAGGGTACTCAGCCAGGGCTTCCAGGGTCAGCTTCGGCAGCTTCGCCAACGGGTGACCCTGAGGCACCACCACGCAGCGGTTCCAGCGGTAGCACGGCATCATTACCAGGTCGCCGAACAGTTCCAGGGCTTCGGTGGCAATGGCGAAATCGACAGTGCCATCGGCGGCCATCTCGGCGATCTGCATCGGTGACCCCTGGTGCATGTGCAGGGCCACGTCAGGGTATTGCTTGATGAAATCACGGATTACCGGCGGCAGTGCATAGCGCGCCTGGGTGTGGGTGGTGGCGATCGACAGGGTGCCTTTCTTCTCGTTGGAAAATTCCTGGGCAATCTGCTTGATGCTCTCGACTTTACGCAGGATTTCGCCGGCGGTAGTGATGATGCGCTCGCCAGCCGGGGTGACACGGGTCAGGTGCTTGCCGCTACGGGCGAACACTTCGACGCCCAGCTCGTCTTCGAGCAGGCGGATCTGCTTGCTGATACCGGGTTGCGAGGTGTAGAGGCTTTGAGCGGTAGCGGAAACGTTGAGGTCGTGGTGCGCCACTTCCCAGATGTAGCGCAGTTGTTGAAGCTTCATATGAATCCCTCAAAGCAGATAGACGCCACGGGTATCAGCGACGGTATATAACTATATTAAAGGTTAGACGGATAAATCTAGAACTTTTTATCCTTTTCTACCGATCAACTATCCTCACTGCGCCGATGTTGCAGCGACGGCACCAGGTAGACCGGTACCGGGGACAGCTGCAATACCCGTGCAGCGGTGCGCCCAAGGGGCACGGTCACCCTGGTTGCCTGGCTATGACTACCTACGATCAGCAAGTCGACGGAAAGTTTTCGCATCTGGTCGAGAATCACCTCGCAGGGGTCCCCCTGGATCACCCTGACCGAGCGAATCAATTGCAAGTCCTGCTCGCCCTCCCCCAACTCCTCGCGAAAGCTGTCCAGCACCCGTTGTTCAATCGTCGCCATGACCGTGCTCAACCCCCGGCTCTGCCATTCACTCAAGGCCTTCTCATCAAGGTAGCTCTGTAGCACCGATTCGGCGAACAGCCCAATGGGCTCGACCACGTGGATCACGTAGAGGTCAGCCTTGAACGTTCGCGCCAGCGCCAGTGCATGTTGCATCACATACGGTGCATACAGACCCAGGTCCGTGGCATACAGCATCGAACGAATCATAGAACCTCCTGGACTGCCAGGATGGCGGCGATTGAATGAGCTTAGCAGCTAGCTCTCGGTCTGGATTTTCAACTCATTACTGATGCCATGGGGCACGTGCCCGGTGGCGACCACCTCCCTGGCCTTCTCACAATGACCGGCCTGATCATCGAAAAATACATCGGCGGCGAAGGCTTCCAGGAACGCGGATTTTTCCAGGCCACCGAGGAACAGCGACTCGTCCAGGCGGATATCCCATTCGCGCAATGTACGAATCACCCGTTCATGGGACGGTGCCGAACGAGCGGTGACCAGCGCCGTGCGGATCGGACAGGCGTCATCGGCAAACTCGCGCTGCAACAAGTTAAGCGCCGCCAGGAAGCCCTTGAATGGGCCACCGTGCAAAGGCTGGCGCGCCGACTCGCGCTCACTGGCTTGAAAAGCGGCCAGCCCGCCGGACTGATAGACGCGTTCGGACTCGTCGGAAAACAGCACCGCATCGCCGTCGAATGCAATGCGCAATTCTTCACTCGATGCCCGACGCGCACCACCCGACAGAATCGTTGCCGCCGCAAAGCCGGCGTCGAGTGCGCTGCGCACGTCTTCTGCATGGGTCGAAAGAAACAGATGACAACCAAAGGCGGCCAGGTATGGGTAGGGACTACGCCCTCCTACGAAGGCAGCGCGGGAAATATCCAGGCCGTAATGCTGGATCGAGTTGAACACCCGCAGGCCGGTATCGGCACTGTTGCGCGACACCAGCACCACCTCGACCCGGGCACGGCCCAGGCTGGCATTGAGGCTCAGCAGCTTCTTGACCAGCGGGAAAGCGTCACCCGGCTCTAGGGTTTCTTCCTCGTGCTCGATCTGGTATTTGCGGTAAGCCTCCACCCCTTCGCTCAGGTACACCTTGTGGCTGTCGCTCAGGTCGAACAGTGCCCGCGAAGAAATCGCCAGTACCAGCTTGTCACCCAGTCCCTTTGCCATGGTGTCTCCCCCAATCAGCGGTTGTGCCGATCCATAAAACTCAAGACCTGGTACAGCGCCTGCATACGCGGCAGTTCGCAACCGGCCGCCCTGGCAGCGGCCAAGGGGCGGGCGTAGATGGCCGCCAACTCCAACGGGCGCTTGTGCATATAGTCGTGGTACATGCTGGGCAAATAGTCGTCCATGGTCTCGGTCATGGCGAACATCTGCCCCGCGTAGCTGGCGGGAATTTCATGGCCGCAGGCACGGGCGCCCTGCACCACCTCGGCCATCAGCGCCTGGATCAATTCACGGCTGGACTCGTCAGCCATCATGGCCGTGGTGCCCGTGCCCAGCAAGACCGAGAGGCCGTTGTACGGCACGTTCCACACCAGTTTATGCCAGCGCGCCTGATGCACATTGGCCATGGCCTGCGACTCGATCCCGGCGTGGTGGAACAGCCCGGCACCTGCTTCGACAATTGCCTTTTGCTGCGCCTCATCATTGGCGGCCGTACCGCTGTGATAACCCAGGTTGACGCGGCCCAGCGCCTGATGCTCGACCACCCCGGGTGCAGAGCGGTGTACACCGATGTAGCACAGGCCGCCCAGCAGGTGCAGCGACGACGGCAGGTGCTCACGCAGGCTGTCCTCCACATCGAGGCCGTTTTGCAGCAGCACCACCTTGGCATCCGGTGCCGCGACCTGGGCGATGGTCGGGGCCAGGTCAACGTTGCCGGTGGATTTGGTACCGACCAACAACCAGTCGCACGGTGGCATGTCGGCGGCGCGGGCATAGGCCTGTACCGGTTGCAGATGCAGGTGGCCATGCACCGTACTGTTGAGGTGCAGGCCATGTTCACTGACCGCTGCATATTCGCTGCGCAACAGGAAATGCACATCGAACCCGGCACGCGCCAGCATCAATCCGTAGTAACCACCAATGGCACCGGTGCCGATGATGCCAATGCGTGGCGACGGGGATGCAACTGCTGTCATGGCAAATCCTCTGGTAGTCGGGTAAGCGCCTGGTTTACGCATTCGGCGAGGTCGGATGCTGTAAGACGTGTCTGTAATTGCCCGAGGAACTGACCCTCGCACACCAGGAACAGCGCCGGCAAATGAAAGATCTGGTAGCGTTCGACCGCACCACCGTTGTGCCCGGCATCGACCCAGCACAAACGGTCCACCGGCAAGCGCCAGCCCGGCAACTGCTGGCGTGCCCAGCGGCAACTGGAACAACCGACACTGGTGAACACTACCAGCGAAATACCTGGCAATCCCAGCAATTGCTGGTCAATATCCAGGTCGGTCAATTCCAGTTCCTTCACTATACTGCTGCCACTGCCGTCAATTGGACGGCGCTCGGAGTCCGTGTACATGGGTCGTTTTTTACCTCACCCTGATGATGTCGCTGTCGAGTTGATCCAACGTCCCTCTCCTGCCCTGCCCCGCCAACGCCTGCACACTATCGGCCGCGGCGGCGTCGCCTGCAATTGGCCGCGGGCCTGGCGCCCCGGCACGGCAATCGACCTGCATATCCCCTCATTGGGGTCCAGCGCCCGCTATCCGGGCTATGTAGCCTGGTGCCGCAAAGTCGAAGACGGTTATCGCATCGGCATTTGCTTTGCCGATGAACACGCCTTGTTCGGTGCCCGAATGGGTGAGCAAGTGTGCCAGATCGAACGTCATTGCCGCCTGCACGAAAACGCCGAGCCCACGCCACAGCAACTTGAAGCCATGGCCCGCGATTGGGTCTCGCGCCACGCCGGCGAGTTCTCCCATGAGGCGGTTGTGCAGCCAGCACTGGATTAAACCGGGCTTTGCCCATTGTCGCGGGCCCGTGTAACGCGCTAAGGTTCCTCCCCCCTGCATTCAAATCATGCTGTGCCCGCCGCACGGGGATGGCTGGCGGCCGGCACCCGTGACCCTGGCGAGTAACACGATGGCTGATTTACCGATCAATGACCTTAACGTCGAATCCAACGAGACCCTGATCACACCCGATCAGCTCAAGCGCGAAATCCCCCTGAGCGACGCTGCCCTGCAGACCGTCACCAAGGGCCGCGAAGTCATCCGCGACATTCTCGACGGCACCGACCACCGCCTCTTCGTCGTGATCGGGCCCTGCTCGATCCACGACCTCAAGGCCGCCCACGAATACGCCGAACGCCTCAAGGTGCTGGCGGCGGAAGTGTCCGACACCCTGTACCTGGTGATGCGCGTTTACTTCGAAAAGCCGCGTACCACCGTCGGCTGGAAAGGCTTGATCAACGACCCCTACCTGGACGACTCGTTCAAGATCCAGGACGGCTTGCATATCGGTCGTAAATTGCTGCTGGACCTGGCCGAAATGGGCCTGCCCACTGCTACCGAAGCCCTCGACCCGATCTCGCCGCAGTACCTGCAGGACCTGATCAGCTGGTCGGCCATCGGCGCACGCACCACCGAATCCCAGACCCACCGCGAAATGGCATCTGGGCTGTCCTCGGCCGTAGGCTTCAAGAACGGCACCGATGGCGGCCTGACCGTGGCAATCAACGCCCTGCAATCGGTCTCCAGCCCTCACCGCTTCCTGGGTATCAACCAGGAAGGTGGCGTCTCCATCGTCACCACCAAAGGTAATGCCTATGGTCATGTGGTGTTGCGTGGCGGCAATGGCAAGCCCAACTATGATTCGGTCAGCGTCGCCCTGTGCGAGCAGGCGCTGAACAAGGCCAGGATCAAGCCGAACATCATGGTCGACTGCAGCCACGCCAACTCCAACAAAGATCCGGCGTTGCAGCCGCTGGTGATGGAAAACGTCGCCAACCAGATCCTCGAAGGCAACCAGTCGATCATCGGCTTGATGGTCGAGAGCCATTTGAACTGGGGTTGCCAGGCAATTCCAAAGGATCTGGCCGACTTGCAATACGGCGTGTCGATCACCGATGCCTGCATCGACTGGGCTGCCACCGAAACCACCCTGCGCAGCATGCACGCCAAGCTCAAGGACGTACTGCCCAAGCGCAAACGCAGCTGAACCACGCATTTTTCCTGAATCAGGCATACACAAAAACGCCGGGCTAAGCCCGGCGTTTTTTAATGGCAACAAATCAGCTACAGCTTCGCGGCATGGCGCTGGTGACGCTCCATATAGCGCTCGACATAGGAGCACGAGGGAATCACGGTATAGCCAGTCTCTTCGGCATACTTCAAGGCTGCCTCGGTCAACGCGGCCGCAATGCCTCGCCCTCGCAGCGCATTGGGCACGAAGGTGCGATAGATATCCAGGGTCTGCTTCCCGAGGTCCATATAGGTCAGATAGGCACGATGACCGTCCACATTGGTCTCGAACTGATGACCAGCCTGGTCATGGTGGATGGACAACGCCTCGCTCATCACTACTCCTCGCGGGTCTAAGATTGCGACCCCTACCTTACCGATGTTTTTCCGGCGAAGGAACATCTACGCCACCCCGTGCCGGTTTCGACAACGAGAAAACCGTGAGCGCTCACAACCAGCACGTAGGGAATAGTAGGCACCAATCCCGCCATTGCTCAAGGCGCACTCATCATTCCCTGCCCTGGGTGGTTATAGAAAGGGCCTCGATCAACCGGTGACCGATAGCCTGAACATTGCCGGCAGTTGAATCTTGAGACGAACTGCCGCTCTTAAAGTCACCTCTAGATGGGTAAAAGATGCCAGCCGGAGTAAAGCCACACAGAACGGAAGTGCCCGCTTCGTTATATAAAATTTCATCTATTTACAAGGCTTCACACATGCGGGCCGGCCCTTTCAGCCTGGATCCAATGCCTGTCGAGATAGAAAAAATTGGACAGTTTTTATACAGACCTCCAAAACATTAGCCAAAATAGATTCGGCGCAGGATTTTTTTTTGCTTCTTGCGCAACGTCAGTTTACTTACTACAAGTAATGGGTAGTATGTACGCCGGCTATTAGCTCACCCTGAGACAGTAGCCATCTAATTGAAAGTCCTTGAAGGGGAACACGATGAACAACGTTCTGAAATTCTCTGCTCTGGCTCTGGCCGCAGTTCTGGCTACCGGTTGCAGCAGCGTCTCCAAAGAAACCGAAGCTCGTCTGACTGCAACGGAAGACGCAGCAGCTCGCTCCCAGGCTCGTGCAGACGAAGCCTACCGTAAAGCTGATGAAGCTCTGGCTGCTGCCCAAAAAGCACAACAGACTGCTGACGAAGCTAACGAGCGCGCCCTGCGCATGCTTGAAAAAGCAAGCCGCAAGTAATAATCCTTCGGGGTTGTTATCAAGCCGATCCATGTTTGGATCGGCTTTTTTATTGCCTTGGATTTGGCGCGCGCCACCTGTAGGAGCGAGCTTGCTCGCGAAAAACATCAACGATAACGCGTGCTTCCTGAATAAGCGCGGCGCCTATGGGTTTCTCGCGAGCAAGCTCGCTCCTACAGGTCGACCGGCGTGGCGGCGGCCACCGGCGCCGCGCCCGGCACGCCAATCTCGGTCGGCAAACCATCCTCCGCCGCAACCACGTCACGCACCTGATCCCAATTCACCCGCAGGTTATTGGCCAGGTCTTCACGCTTGAGCAAGGCGTTGATCACCGCCGTGTGCTTGTCGACCACGGAAGGGGTGCCGTCATCGTTCAACGGTGTATGGGCCTCAAGGTAGACCTTGCCGCCACTGCTGCCGAACTTGTAGGCATCGTTGATGATGCGCACCGACGTACCCACCGGCACCATGCCGGCCATCTCCAATACATTGTTATTGAACATGCGGAAGCAACCGTGACTGGTGCGCGTGCCAATACCAAACTTCATGTTGGAGCCGTGGATCAGATAACCCGGCGTGCCGAGGGTGAACTTGAACGGTCCCAGCGGGTTATCCGGGCCGGCAGGCACCACGTTGGGCAACGGGTCACCATTGGCCGCGTGCTCGGCCTTGATCGAGGCCGGTGGCGTCCAGGTCGGGTTTGGCGTCTTGGCGATGATACTGGTATGGGCGATCGGCGAGCCCCAGCCTTCACGGCCAATGCCCAATGGGTAGGTGTAGACCACGTCCTGGCCCTTCGGATAGTAGTAGAGCCGGTATTCCGCCAGGTTGATCACGATGCCTTCCCGTGGGCCGGGCGGCAGGATAAAGCGTGTCGGCAGCACGATATCGGTCCCCGCCCCCGGCAACCAGGCATCGACGCCCGGGTTGGCCGCGACCATTTCCGAATAGCCCAGATCATAGGTGGTGCCCAGGTCGGCGAAGGTGTCTTCGTACTTGGCCTTGATCACCTGGACCTGGCCGACAATGTCCTCGCCCGGCGGCGGCAACGGCAACTGCAAGGCTGCCGCCGAACCGGCCGCACAGAGCGCAGCGAGAGACAGGCAGCAGGTGACGACGGAAAGGCGCGACAACATCCGGAAAATCCTTCGCAAGACGACGGGTAGGTAAAAAATGATTGTATACGGCTTCGTGGCAGCAAGCTTCAAGCTGTTTTTACAGCTCGAAACGCAGCTCCGGCCAGATCGGCGGCGTACCACGTTTTTGCGATTCGAGGATCGCGCGGCACAAGGGGCAAAGGCGCTGGTCCTGGAAAATCGAGCGATTCACCGAGGACCAGCGTGGTTGCGCCGGCAGTAAAGTGCCGCAAAGCGTGCGATCGATCGAACCGCCCAACTCCAATTGACGCGCCACCAGATGCACCCGCACTTCCTGGCAGGCGAACAGATCCAGCTGCTCGTCCGGCTCGATCAGTTGGTAGTTAAACAGGGACCAGGCAGGGCGCGACATCGAGGGCTCCAGATCAGGGGGGCGCCACCTTAGCCGAAAGCCTGCCGGTAGAAAAGCGTCATAGCAGCGGTTTTAGTGTCGGCCAGACATTTTCCAGTAGCTTGTCCTGGGCGGCGACTGCCGGGTGCAGTTGGTCAGCCTGCATCAGTTCCGGATGGCCACCCACGCCTTCGAGGAAAAACGGTACCAGTGGAATGTTTTTTTCCTTGGCCAGCGCACCATAGACTTCGGCAAATGCGGTGGTGTATCGCGGCCCGTAATTGGGTGGTAACTGCATGCCCAACAGCAGCACCTTGGCGCCGCCGGCCTTGGACTGATCAATCATCGACGCAAGATTTTGTTTCAATTGCGCTGGCGGTTGCCCACGCAAGCCGTCATTCCCCCCAAGCTCGATAACCACCACGTCGGGCTTATGCTCTGCAAGCGCCGCGGGCAGCCGCGCCAGGCCTCCTGCACTGGTATCGCCGCTGATGGACGCATTGACGACTTTATCGTCGAAACCCTCTTTCTTGAGGCGTTGCTCCAGCAGTGCAACCCACCCTTTGCGGGTATCCAGGCCGAAACCGGCACTGATACTATCGCCAACGATCAGGACTGTACCCGCCGCTGCGTTCTGGGCCATGCACATCAAGGCCAGGCCAGCACTCAAAAACCACATTCGCATCGGATTCTCCATGGGCGCAAGCATTCTCACCGCGCGGAACCTTAGCAAAGTGGTTCCCAGCGCGGAAGGTGAACTGACTATCCTGCACGAACTGAGCCTGGAACTGAACAAGGGCGATAGCCTGGCTATCGTCGGCAGCTCCGGTTCCGGTAAATCCACCCTGCTGGGCCTGCTGGCCGGCCTCGACCTGCCCAGCAGCGGCGAAGTCACCCTGGCCGGGCAAGCCCTGAGCACCCTCGATGAAGACCAGCGTGCGCGCATCCGTGCCGAGCATGTGGGGTTCGTATTCCAATCCTTCCAATTGCTCGACAGCCTCAACGCGCTGGAAAACGTGATGCTGCCGCTGGAACTCGACGGGCGCAAAGACGCCCGCGAGCGTGCCAGGCATCTGTTGGAGCGCGTGGGCCTGGGCCAGCGCTTGACCCACTCGCCACGCCAGCTGTCCGGTGGCGAGCAGCAACGGGTCGCCATTGCCCGCGCGTTCGCCGCCGAGCCGGACGTGCTGTTTGCCGACGAACCCACCGGCAACCTCGACAGCCATACCGGCGAGCGCATCAGCGACCTGCTGTTTGAACTCAATAAAGAGAGCGGCACGACCCTGGTACTCGTCACCCATGACGAGCGCCTGGCCCACCGTTGCCGACGCTTGATCCGCCTTGAAGCCGGCCTGATGGTCGCGCCCCTGGAGCCTTGATGGCACGCTTGCCGCTGTTGCGCCTGTTCAGCCTTGCCATGCGCCAATTACTGCGCGATGCCCGCGCAGGCGAACTGCGCGTGTTGTTCTTTGCCCTGCTGGTGGCCGTGGCTGCCAGCACTGCCATCGGCTACTTTGGCGCCCGCCTCAACGGCGCCATGCTGCTGCGCGCCACCGAGTTCCTCGGCGCCGACCTGGTACTCGAAGGCAGCTCGCCGGCCCGCCCCGAGCAAATCAGGTCTGGCACCGAACTGGGCCTGGATCACGCCCGCATCGTCGAGTTCTCCAGTGTTATCGCCACGGACAACGGCATCCAGCTCTCCAGCATCAAGGCGGTCAACGAGCAGTACCCATTGCGCGGGGAGCTGAAAAGCAGCGCCGAGCCCTTTGGCACTGAAAGCCCTGGCGGCGGCCCCAAGCCTGGCGAAGCCTGGGTGGAAGCAAGACTGCTGACGGCGCTGGACCTCAAGGTCGGTGACAGTATTGATGTCGGCATGAAGACCCTGCGCCTGGCACGCATCCTGACCTACGAACCCGACCGTGCCGGCAACTTCTACAGCCTCACGCCCAGGGTGATGATCAACCTGGCAGACCTGGACGCCACCGGCGTGGTCCAGCCGGGCAGCCGCGTGAGCTACCGCGAACTGTGGCGCGCCCCACAAGGCAGCGCCGCACTGCAAACCTATCGCGACCTGGTCAAGCCGGGCCTCGCTGCCAATCAGCGCCTGCAGGACTCCCGTGACGGCAACCAGCAGATCGGCGGCGCCCTTGGCAAGGCCGAGCGCTACCTGAACATGGCCAGCCTGGTAGCGGTGCTGCTGGCCGGCGTGGCCGTGGCGCTGTCGGCCAACCGTTTCGCCAGTCGACGTTTTGATGCCAGTGCGTTGTTGCGCTGCCTGGGGTTATCGCGACGCGAAGCCATGCTGCTTTTCAGCCTGCAACTGAGCGTACTGGGCCTGCTGGCGAGCCTGGTCGGCGCCCTGCTTGGCTGGCTGGCGCAATTTGGCCTGTTCTATTTCCTGCACGACCTGCTGCCAGCCGACGTGCCACCGGGTGGGTTGCTGCCAGCCGCCGCGGGGATCGGCACCGGGCTGGTCGCCCTCGCCGGCTTCGCCCTGCCCCCCTTGGCCGCGCTGGGTCGCGTACCGCCGCTGCGGGTATTGCGTCGCGATCTGCTGCCGATCCCCTCGAGCACCTGGATGGTCTACGGCGCGGCACTGTTTGCGCTGGGCCTGATCATGTGGCGCCTGAGCCTGGACCTGGTATTGACCTTCGCCCTGCTGGGCGGTGGCGTAGTGGCGGCATTGATTCTCGGCGGCTTGCTGCTGTTGCTGCTCAAAAGCCTGCGACGGTTATTGGCCCGCGCCTCCTTGCCTTGGCGCCTGGGCCTGGGCCAATTGCTGCGTCACCCGCTGGCGGCGGCAGGCCAGTCCCTGGCGTTTGGCCTGATCCTGTTGTCGATGGGGTTGATCGCACTGTTGCGCGGCGAACTGCTCGACACCTGGCAAAACCAGCTGCCCAAGGATGCTCCCAACTACTTCGCACTGAATATCCTGCCCGCCGACAAGGAGGCCTTTGGTGCCCGCCTGCTGGACGTACAGGCGCAAGCGGCGCCACTGTATCCGGTGGTACCAGGGCGCTTGATCAGCATCAACGGCGAACCTGTGCAGGAGATCGTCAGCAAGGACTCCAGCGGCGACCGTGCCATCCAGCGCGACCTGAGCCTGACCTGGGCTGCCGACTTACCGCCGGGCAACGCCCTGACGGCAGGCGTCTGGTGGTCGGCGCAACCGAGCGATGAGATTCCTGGCGTGTCGGTGGAAGCCAAGGTAGCCGAGAGCCTGAAACTCAAGCTCAACGACCATCTGTTATTCACCATCGGCGGGGAAAATCGCGAGGCACGGGTCACCAGCTTGAGGACCATCAACTGGGATAACTTCCAGCCCAACTTCTTCATGATCTTCCAACCGGGCACCTTGAAGAATTTACCCGCGACCTACCTGACCAGCTTCTACCTGGCGCCCGGTCATGACCAACAGATCGTCGATCTGTCACGGGCTTTCCCGGCCGTGACCATCCTGCAGGTAGAGGCCCTGCTGGAGCAGTTACGCAGTATCCTGGCCCAAGTGACGCTGGCAGTGGAATACGTGCTGCTGTTTGTGCTGGCGGCAGGCATGGCGGTATTGTTCTCCGGCCTGCAGGCCACCCTGGACGAACGCATCCGCCAAGGCGCACTGCTACGAGCACTGGGTGCCGAGCGCAAGTTGCTGGTCAAGGCCCGGCGTATTGAGTTCGGCCTGCTGGGTGCCGTCAGCGGCCTGCTGGCAGCCCTGGGGACGGAACTGGTGACCTGGGTGCTGTACAGCTACGCCTTTGACCTGGCGTGGCATCCCCACCCGTGGTTGTTACTGCTACCCGTGATCGGTGCAATGCTGATTGGCGCTGCCGGGGTATTCGGGACACGTCGGGCCCTGAATGCCAGCCCGTTGACGGTATTGCGCGAAGGTTGAGGCATGAAGGCTCGTACTCTGCCCGGAGTGCGAGCCTTCATGCCGGCTTCACGTACTCGATCCTGGTGATCCACCAACACACCTCGCCGCCGGGTGTCTGTACGATTGCCTCGTCGTCCACTTCCTTGCGCAACAGGGCCCGCGCCATGGGTGAGTCAATGGAGATGTAATCCATCCGCTCGTAAATTTCGTCATAACCGACGATGCGAAAGCGCTTGGTCTCGCCCTGGTCGTTTTCGATTTCGACCCAGGCGCCGAAAAACACCTTGCCCTCCTGCTCGGGCATGTACTCCACGACACGCATATCTTCCAGGCGTTTACGCAGGTAGCGCACCCGCCGGTCGATCTCACGCAGCAGTTTCTTGTTGTACTGGTAATCCGCGTTTTCGCTGCGATCTCCCAGGGAAGCCGCCCACGTCACTTTGCGAGTAGTGTCCGGACGCTTTTCGCGCCATAGGTAATCCAACTCTTTTTTAAGCGCTTCATGACCTTCTTTGGTAATCAGCTTGGTACTCAAACGCTTGCATCCCCAAACAGTGTCCACTGGTGCCGACACACCAGGACATCATGACCTGGTGCCGACTGGCTGGGTGAGATGATAAATGAACCCTGGAAAGTATCCAGGCCGGCAAGCTTATTGGCTCACACCTGACCCTCCAGCACCTGGTCCAGCTCAAGCAGCGTACCCTGCATCCGCTGGCGCATGCCCGAAAGCTGCAACATCATCATCGCCAGTTTTTCGGCCTTCTTGCTGACCTCAAGCCCTTGGTCCTGCAGCTGTGTATGGCGCAGCTCCAATGCACGACTCTTTTCATCCAATTGGCTTTGCTGCTGCTGAAGACGTGCCTGCCACTGTTCGAGCATCGCTTCCTTCTCGAGGACTGCACATTTTTTTTGCGTCAGCTCCTGGGCGACCTTGGCCAGATTGCTCAACGCGCTGTCCATCTCGAGCAAAGAGGTGTGTTCCAGTTGGGCAGGCGGTTTGGGGGGCTCTGCTTCGTACGCCTCGAACGAAGTGTCGTTTTGTTCAAATGGGACAGGCGATATGCTGATCTCTTCCTGTACCTCCGGTATGGTCACCAATGACTGGGCCGGCTCTTCCAGAGCGGACTCCTCCTGGGCCAATTCCGCCCGGGCCAATTCCTCTTGCGCCGACGCTTCAATGGGTTCTTCATCCACAGACTGCGACACGGCCTTCGGTGAGCGCGGGTTCCGAGGGGGGGCAACCATTTGTGATGAAAAGCGAATCGACGGCACGATCACCGTATTGCTTTCGATCGCAGGCAACGCCGGGGCCGACATACCCAAAGTGATCACCTTCATGACCAATGCCTTCTTGATGATCACCGAGTGATGATCCTCCGGCCTGGCAGGCGGCAACCGACAGCCTTTCAGATCGATGAAATGAAAGGGAACCTTGGCGTCTGCAATCGGGCTGGTCTTCGCACCTGTCGCAGCTGCCAGCATCAGGATCTGTTTGAAGACCTGCATCGCTACCTGCAGGTCTTCTTTCGAATCAACCCCCCCCAGAAAATAGCGTTCGAGCTTTTTACGCAACTCCGCAATATAGACCCTGGAGTGGCCAGGCTCGGCCTCTTCATCCAGGCTATACACAAGAAAGTTTGATTCTGTTTGAGCGACAGCAAACGCACACAGCAGCGCACCGTTAACAGGCTTGTCTTCATCATTACGTTCAAGAACAAGGGTACGTAGAAGCATCATGGTCATCAGGCCTCATAAAAAAAAGAAAACTTTATATAAACATCAGATAAACATCCGAGCATTAATAAGTCTTCATCACGAAAACAATTGTTTCAGTGCATGAACGGGTCGAACGTAGGATTCTTCTTATTAATACTCTATCGCGTTCCCAAGCACAGCCATTAAACGTACCCTTTTTTGAAGCTCACTTACAAACCGCCGGCGCACCCTCATACGCCCTGCCAAACTTATTCGGTAAACAGATGATCGAGATAAGCAACCTGACAAAATACCTGGGCAGGAAACAAATAATCAGTAACTTCTCATTCAGCGCCCAGGTTCAGGAATGTGTGGGCGTATTTGGCAAGAGCGGCGCGGGCAAGACAACACTCTTGAGTTTGATCGCCGGTGCGATCAAACCGACCTCCGGGCAAATAAATATCCAGGGTTTCAATACCCAGACCCACTCACTTCAAGCAAGAAAGGCGATCGGCTACCAACCTCAGGGCGGCCTGAGCCACCCTCAGATGACCGTCAAGAACCTGCTCAATTTCATCGCTGCCATTCGAGGCTTCAGGGGGGCCGAAAAACGCAGCCAGGTGGGCATGGCAGCCGCGCGGCTGGAGCTGCTGCCGGTGCTCAATTGTCCCATCGACCTACTGTCCCTTGGCGTCAAGCGCAGAGTTGCGATTGCCCAGGCCATCCTGCACTCCCCCAGCGTGCTTTTGCTTGACGAGCCCACGGAAGGACTATGCCCAGCTCAACGACTCAAGTTCAGGGGGCTGATCCAGTCGCTGACCGAAGATATGACCGTCATCATTGCCTCTCGCCATTACGGCGAGCTCGCAGACATCTGCACCCGTGCACTGGTCATCGCCAATGGCAACCTGATGGCTGACGCATCGCTATCGGAATTGCAACGTAGCTCCCGGCATTTCCGGGCCGTAACCCTGGCTGCAGATTCGCCGCTCGACCTGCTGGCCATGGCGGTAATTCCTGGCGTTGCGGGAATAGAAGAGGATCGGGATACACCGGGTACGGTGACCGTCCTGGCCATGCCTGGACACTCTATTTTCCCCTCGATCAACGCGCTCATTGCTCACCGCGGCTGGAACATAACGGCACTGAATCTGGAGCCAGGTCGGCTAGACGATGTCGTTCATCATCTGAGCCAGGAGGCTTCATCTTGAGACAGCTGCCCATCGTATTCAAACGCCAACTCGCCAGTTATGCCTCCTCACCCAGTACCTACCTGAGTGTGGCAGTTTTCCTGGTGCTGTGTGCCGCACTGGGGCTGCATGCCAACCATTGGATGGAGCGTAACAGTAGCGACTTGCAGGCTTTCTTCGAGTTACACCCGTGGCTCTATCTACTGTTGATACCCATTTTGTCGACGCAACTGTGGGCAGATGAACGCGACACCAGCTTTGCCGACACCATGAACACCTTGCCCGTCACCACCGTGGAACGGGTGATCGGTAAGTTCATGGCTGCCTGGGTCGTATGCGGCATTGCCTTGCTACTGAATTTCCCATTGGTGATCGCCGTCAACTACTTGGGCATGGCCGATAACATAGCGATAACGTCACAATTTCTGGCCAGTTGGTTATTGGCAGGCAGTTATCTTTCCGTCGGCTGCTTCGTGTGTGCACTTGCACACCAACGCCTTGCCATTCTCCTAATGACGCTTGGCTTGCTGCTGACCGTCAGTGGGCTTTCCTCAATACTGGACGCACTTGAACATCAGGCACCGCTTTGGGTCGTCGACAGTTTGATATCCCTTGATCCTATTTTCCGCTTCAGCACAATGGACAGCGGTAAGCTGACACTGCATGACAGCCTGTATTTTATAAGCATGATCCTTGCTTTTCTTTCTGCGACAACCATCACACTCAATTACAAACACAGCTGAGAAGGAAAGCCACTGATGCGTTCCGCTCTCCGTGCCGGCATGACATTGATCATCACACTGTTGCTTTTCCTGGCCTTCAATCTGGTCTGGCTACCCAAGTTACCGGATATTCGCTGGGACTTCTCACAACAAAAAATCCATACTTTATCGCCAGCGACAAGGCAACTGCTCACAACACTTGAAAGCCCGATGGACTTATATTATTTCAATTCGAAGGTCCCTCAAAAAAGCCATGAATTGAAACGTTATAGCCAGCGTGTGGAAGACCTGCTCAAGGCGTTCGAAAAAGCAGCCAATAACAAGATCAGCCTGCACATCATTAACCCCTCCCCGTTTTCTGAAGATGCCTATAAAGCCAGCTTGTTTGGCCTCGACGACACCCGCGGGTTCATTGGCCTTATCGGCACACGTGCCGGCCAAGGCGCACAACGCATTGAAGCGTTCAACCCCGACACTGAGTCGTTGCTCGAGTATGAAATCAGCCATCTGATCTATAAGTTAATGTACCCCGAACGTCCCACTGTCGGCCTGCTGTCGGGGCTGCCCTTGGCTGCACCTGCCGGAAACTTATTGGAGCAAATGCGCAAGCACTTCAATCTGGTAGAGCTGGCACCGACCCTCACTCAAGTGCCGGCGTCGCTAGGCACATTGATGGTGGTACAGCCGTATGCCTTACCGGAGAAGGCCCTGTATGCGATTGAACAATCTGTATTGAGGGGCACCAAACTGATGGTTTTTATTGACCCTGTGAGCGAGATCGGGGCCAACGCCGGTTCGGCAAATGTCCGGTTAAATGCACTGCTCACCGCTTGGGGCATACAGATGCCCGCAGACAAGCTGCTGGTGGACAACCTGTATGCTTCGTCGGCCAAGCCTGGCCCTGGAATGCCCACGGTATTGCACCCGGCGAGGCTCCAACTTCCACGTCAGGCAATGGCCGCAGACGATGTCAGCACCTGGAAATTGAACTCCGTGACCGTGTCGAGCAGCGGCGCACTCTCCCGTGCCGCAAAGAGCCATACTCTCTTCACCCCGCTGCTACAAAGTTCACCACAGTCCTCATTATTGGACGCGGGGCGGTTTGCATCGTCGACGGCGTTCGACGCCTTCGTTGAGGAAGCCTCCACGTCGGGGCAGCGCCATGTGATCGCCGCTCGCCTTGAGGGGCCCGCCTATTCGGCATTTCCCGACGGTTTAAAGGGGCAGCCGCCCGGCTTGCAAAAGGCGAAACACATCCAACTAGTGGTCGTAGCCGACACCGACCTGCTGTCGGACACTGTCAGCAATGCCCATCCCAACAACAACGCGCTGTTTGTATTGAACACATTGGATAACCTGGCGGCTCCCGAAGCGCTCAGGCGCATTCGAGCCCGCGTCATGACGCAACCCCTGCACAGGCTGGAGCCTATGCGCGAAGCCGCCGCACAGGCTTATCGGCAAAGCGCCGGTGAGTTGGAACGACGACTTGAGCACACCGAACACGCCTGGCAACGGCTGAATCCACCAGCAACAAGTCTGGGCACCCAGGCGGTGGACACCAATACCCAGTTGCAGGCCCTCAACAAGGAACGCCTGCGCTTACCCGTTGAGTTGCATGCGCTGAAGGTCCAGGCCTATGCGTCGCTGCATCGATTCGAACACACATTGAAATGGCTGATGATCGCCCCGATGCCACTCTTGTTGTGCCTGATTGCCTGGGTGCTTTTTCTATACCAACGGCGACGGCGAGCAGCCGCGATGACGGCCGCCTGCTGAGCGCTCAGCGACGAGCTATCAGCCCTTGCCGGGCAATGCGCGTCAATTGACGAATCACCTCGTCGGCTTCGCCGGCGCTGGGCGCCTGAATGACCGCCATATCGAAGCTGTTATTGGCAAAACGAGCCAAGGAGTCGCCGTCTTCGACAAACTGAATCAGGAATGCCGAAGGCCGGCCGCTACGACGTGGCCAGCCGTCCAGGTAACGCAGCAGCGTCGGCTGGTGTTTACCACCCAGGAGTATTTTCGGGTTGCGCTGAGTCAGGGCTGCGGTGATCGGAGCCAGGCGTATGAGAGGGCGTAGTGCATTCATCGTGTCGTGTCTCTGCCTCAAAAGTCTGCGGGCAGGTGAGAGGCAACACCGAACCAGCGCTTTAGCGGTATTTCGAAGTGTTCCCTATGTGAGGGATCATACTTCTGTCGGGCTGCATTGAGTCCCAGTGGCGCCCCGCAATTAGCTGTTTAAATCGGCGCATGAGCAGCATCCTAGAGAAGCCGGTGGGGCAGTGTCAAGAATCCTGCGCAACGAAAAGGCCCGCACATGCGGGCCTTTTCCGTAGCTTGTGAAGCGATCAGTTAGCGATTGCGCGGTCGACCGAGAGCTTACCGGCGCCTTCCAGCAACACAGCCAGCGAGCCGCCGAGCAGGGCCAGCGCGAACTCATAACCGTTGTTAGCCATGAATAGACCGTTATGGATGTGCACCGAGAAAATCGCCACCAGGGTCAGGAAGGTCAAGCCCAGTGCCGCAGGACGCGCAAGCAAGCCGATGATCAACGCCAGCCCGGCGAAGAACTCGGTACCGCCCGACAACACCGCCATCAGGGTGCCCGGCGCCAGACCGATGCTTTCCATCCACTGTGCAGTACCGGCCAGGCCACCGCCGCCAAACCAGCCGAACAGCTTTTGCGAACCGTGGGCGGCAAAAATGATGCCGACGAAAATGCGCAGAATAGTCAGGCCGTAACCGGCGCGGGTGGACAGAACACGGGTAATCATAGGGCTCATGTAATAAATCCTTTTCCAGGTAGGGGTTTGGTTGGCCGCTATATTAATCAGTTTAAGCAATGTTAAAAGCCGAAAAATTGCCTAATCAATATCAATAAATTCGATTATTTGCGCGAGGCAATTTTCGGCGCTGGCGGTTCAAGGGACTCTCGCTCCCGATCGAACGCCAAATAATACTTATTGACGCTATTAACATAGCTGACGCCGCCCATTCCTACCTGCTCCATGGCAATGCGTTCAACCTGGAAGAACCACTGGTTGGGGTTGAGCCCGCGACGCTTGGCCTCGGTGCGCATGCCCTGTACGCGCTCCGGCCCCATGTTGTACGCCGCCAGCACAAAGGCCATTCGCTCGCGCTCGTTGAGCTTGGGGCTGGAGAAAAACTTGCGGCGGATCATCGCCAGGTAACGCGCGCTGGCTTGCACGTTGTTGTCGAGACTCTCGATATTGTTCACCCCTACCCGCTGCGCCGCCGAAGGTGTGATCTGCATCAGGCCGGTCGGGCCACCACTGTTGCGAGCGCCCGGGTCCAGGGACGATTCCTTGTACGCCAGTGCCGCCAGGTTCAACCAGTCCATGCCTTGCTCACGCGCATGTTTTTGCAGGACCGGGCGCAGTTTTTCCAGACGTTGGCGGTCGGCGCGGGCCAGCGGATTGCGCACCTGATAGAGGCGTCGATAGATACGCTGGAACGCCACGTCCTGGTCGGAAGGCGTTCGATAGGTCTTGAGAAATCGATCGATGCTGGCGCGCAGCATCGACGCGTCCTGGCGCACGAACCAGAACTCGTCACCCGGTTCGCTGATCACGACCTGCTTGTCAAAGCGCAACTTGGGCAGGATTTTCGACCAGCGCTCGGCAATTGGCTTTTCAACGATAGTCAGATGAAAGATTCCGGCCTGGACCATTTCCAGCACATCCTCTACCGCCAGGCTCGGATCGACCCATTCCACCTTCACGGGTGGGCGCTTGTGCAGGGCCAGTTTCTGATTGACCTGGCTGATGGCATCCGCCGCCGCACTGCCAGTGGTCAGCGTCAGTGTACGACCAGACAACTGCTCCAAGCGGGTGAACCGTCGCTCTCCCTTGACGCCGACCAGCCACAACGGCACCCCACTGGCAATCGGCTCGCTGGTACTGATCTTGTGTACGGCCTTCACATCCAGCAACTCACCGGGAGCCACCAAGTCGCCTTCGCCACGGGCCAACGCGCCGAGCAATTGGTCCTTGGCCTTGGGAATGATCTTGAGGTTGATTGCCTGCCCATCGCGGGCATGGCCGTTGAGGTATTGCTCGAAGGCGCGTAACCGATGGTATTCGACACCGATGGACTGGCCCTGCACTTCCCCGGAACTGTTGCGGCTCTGGTTGACCAACACCCGCAGGGTGCGACTGGAACGAATTTGCGCCAGGTCACGTACCTTGCCGGGCTTGGTCACTTCCAGCGGCCCGTCCAGACGCGCGACCGCTGCCATGGGCAGCAGCAACGTCAGGCACAACACAAGCAACGCCGAGGGTCGGATCATCCGCTCTCCGGAAAGAATACTGGCCAGCGCCTTCGCGAATAACGAAGTACTGGAGGTCAGAAACAGAGCGCTTCAAGCGCTGGCAAAGCGCGCAACGGCGGCACAGTGACGGGCAACAGCCCAACCACAATGTCGCTTGCGACGTTCAAAGACAGCGATAACGCGTTGTAGTTCTTGGTTTTTCTTATAAATCTACAGCTCTGATATGCTTTCCGGCCGCAGGCGGAGATAGCACCATGCAACTCATTGATATTGGCGTCAACCTGACCAACCCCAGTTTCGACGAGAGGCACCAGGCCGTTCTCGAGCGCGCCTACGCCGCCGACGTGCAGCAATTGGTGCTCACCGGCACCAGCATCGAGGGCAGCGAACAAGCACTGGAGCTGTGTGTAAAGCTCGATGAAAGCAGCCAGCGCCTGTTCAGTACTGCCGGTATCCACCCTCACTCCGCCAGTGACTGGAATGGCGACAGCGCCCAACGCTTGCGTGGCTTGCTAGGGGAAAGCCGGGTGCGCGCCGTGGGTGAATGCGGGCTGGATTTCAACCGGGACTTCTCCCCTCGCCCACAGCAGGAAAAAGTCCTCGAAGAACACCTGGCCCTGGCCAGCGAGCTGAAACTGCCGGTATTTCTCCACGAACGCGACGCCAACCAACGCCTGCTGGAGATCCTCAAGGATTACCGCGACCACCTGCCCGCCGCAGTGGTGCATTGCTTCACCGGCGAACAAGCGGCGCTGTTCAGTTACCTGGACCTCGACCTGCATATTGGCATTACCGGCTGGATCTGCGATGAGCGCCGTGGGACGCACCTGCATCCACTGGTCAGGGAAATTCCCCGCGGCCGTCTGATGTTGGAAAGCGACGCCCCGTACCTGCTACCACGCACTCTGCGCCCCAAACCAAAGAATGGCCGCAATGAACCGGCGTACTTGCCTGAGGTATTGCGCGAGGTTGCCCTGCACCGCAACGAAACCATGCAAGATCTGGCAGCCCATAGCACCGCTTGCGCCCGTGCCTTTTTCGACTTGCCTGCCGTGGAGTGATGCGGCCCATTGACCCACGTCAAAACTCATCTCCTGGGTAGCGGCACAATAATGGCACCTTGCCAATGCTGTTTCCGCTATCAGAGAAAACCTTCATGGGTGCCTGGATTAGCAATATCTCGCTCAAGTACAAGTTCTGGGCCGTCAATGCGGTCGCCTTCGTTACCACTCTGCTGTTGGTGCTGTACGCCGTGCAGCTTGAACAACAGGCGCGCAGCCATGCGTCCCAGGCATCGGCCCAGGCCCAGGGGCGATTGCTCAGCGCGTGGCCAGCCGACAAAGTCCTGCCCACCGGCGAGCATTGGCTGGCCTATGGACAAGGGCAAACCCCACAACTGGCCGATCAGGATCTCCCGGCCCTGACCACTGCCAGCGGTTGGGTTGAGCTCAATCACATGCCGTTGTTCGGCAAAAACCCGCTGATAGGCGCCGAGGTGATCAGCCGCGCCGACGGTCAACACGTCGCCGTACTGGCTTATGCGCCAAGCCTGAGCCAAGTGTTCAGTGAACGCTTCGCCAACTACGCCGTCGCCGTGGCCATCCTCATGCTGGCCATGCTCGGAGCCTCGCAGCTGTTGATTCGTTTCCTGCTCAGCCAACTCAACACCCTCAAGGACGTAATGCTGCACGTTGAAAAAACCGGTGACCTGTCGGCTCGCGTGCCGTTGGCCTGCAAGGATGAAGTCGGCCAGATGGCCAGTGCGTTCAACGCCATGCAAGCCGGCTACCAGCGCGTGGTCAATACCGTGGCACGCACCGCCCGGCAACTGGATGACGGCGCAGCCCGCCTGGCCAGCAGCATGAACGAGGTACAGCACGGCATGCTCGGCCAGCAGAGCGAAACCGACCAGGCCGCCACCGCCATCAATGAGATGACCGCCACTGTCCACCATATCGCCCAGCACGCTGGCGCCACCCGCGACTTGTCCCAGACCGCCGATACCCTCGCCGGCAGCGGCCAGGACGTGGTCACCCGGGTACAGCGTTCAATTGCCGGGCTGTCCACTGGCGTGCAACAGACCGCCGAGATGATCCAGAAACTCGCCGAAGACAGCCAGAAAATCAACGGCGTGGTCGGGGTGATCCACAGCATCGCCGAACAGACCAACCTGCTCGCCCTCAACGCCGCTATCGAAGCCGCCCGCGCCGGGGACATGGGCCGAGGGTTTGCGGTGGTCGCCGACGAAGTGCGTAACCTGGCCAAGCGCGTGCAAACCTCCACCGACGAAATCACCCGCATGGTCTCGGCGCTGCAGGCCGGCACCCGCGACGCGGTGGACTTCATGCAGGAAAGCTCATTCAAAGCCGACGACTGTGTGCAACAAGCCCTGGAAGCCGGCGCCGCACTGGCTGAAATCACCGGTGCCGTGGCACAGATGCGCGAGAGCAACACCCAGATTGCCGTGGCCGCCGAACAGCAAAGCCACGTCGCCGAAGAGATGAACCGCGCCGTGGTAAGCATTCGCGATGTGACCGAAAACACCGTGCAGCAGACCGTGGCGTCGGCGACTACCAGCAACGAACTGGCGACGTTGGCTGGAGAGTTGAGCAAGGCGATTGGGCAACTGAAGCTGTAAGGCTTTTTCACCTGTAATCTGATTCCTACCGCCAAGTCTCGGTTTACCTGAAGTTAAGGCGAAACTTCCTCGCCATTCTCGCGAATAACGCCGACTTCTTTTACCTAGGAACCCCTGCAAAGTCCCTCGCCTGATCAAACAGTGCGAGGGATTGCAGATGGTTTTTTTCGTTACAGCCCTGGTTGATAGGGCTGGCTCTTGATCCCGGCGTTTGCCAGCTTTGTGCTGGCGCCCATGGATCCCAAGGCCCCGGACGTCAGTCGGGTTTTAGCCGATTTTCGCACCTGCCTGAACACCTTCGATGAGTGGGCCGCCAGCCTGTTGAGTGGCTCGGCACTGACTGTGGAGCAGGTGTTCAAGGTTGGGGAAGACGTCGCACTGGTCGCGCCGACCTCTTCCGACAAGCCCAGCCGCACGGTCGCTCAATGCAAAGCCCAGGGTGGGTTGACCCTGGTGCATTTGTTCGAAAGTACCCAGTTCGTACCCATCGGCAACACCCATGTGATGCTGCAAGCCCTGGCCGAGGATGGCAGCCCGGTGGGCGCACCGTTCCACCGGACCATTGGCCCGAGCGGCATTCTTGAAGTCAACGACTGCAGCCGCGACCAGCGCTACCAGATCACCTTTTACCCCAATGTTTCCAAGGATCACGTCAAGGCGCTGTATGCCTCCTACGGGTCAGTGATTGCCGGGCTGGAAGCTGAACTGCGCAAACAATGGGATGAGCGTTTCGAGCCGCAATGGGCAGACTTTGCCCAGGCGCCAGCCTACAAGCGCAGCGGCCTACAGGGCATTGCCTTTGCAACCGGGATTGGCCAGGCCTTCTACAACCTGTGGGACAACATCACCGAGCTGTATGACCTGCTCGCGAACCTCAAATCCAACAGCGAGAAACTGCTCAAGTACATCTCCCAGGCTGAGCTGGACGAGTTGCTCACGCTGGGCAAAGACACGCTGGCCAAGGGCTTGCTGGTGCTCAGTGATGAGCCGCTGTTGTTTATCTACCTGGCGGCGGTGGTGGCGTGGATACGCATGCTGCCGCCGCCGCAGATGTATGAGCTGCTGGGTGAAATCACCGGCGAAGTCTTGATCAACCTGCTGCTGATCTGGGCCACGCGGGGCATTGGGGTACAGCTGCGCCTGGGTGCCCAAATGCTCAGTCGCGTCAAGTCCGGGCAAGCGCGGGCGTTGTTGGAATTGCTGGCCAAGCAGGCGACCGGCCCGCGGTTGGAGGCTCATGTA
>NZ_JAUJXA010000008.1:0-231223 GCF_031931935.1 Pseudomonas sp. rhizo25 | reverse complement strand
CGCGCGCGACACCATGCCTCGCGGTGTGTTGGGCATGAATGCTGCGATGATGGAAGACTACCTCAAGTTCATTGCCAACCGTCGTCTGTCGCAGATTGGCTTGAAAGAAGAGTACCCAGGCACGACTAACCCGTTCCCGTGGATGAGCGAGATCATGGACTTGAAGAAAGAGAAAAACTTCTTCGAAACCCGCGTGATCGAGTATCAAACTGGCGGCGCGTTGAGCTGGGATTGATTCAACAGATCACATTTATGCCCAATCAAACCATCAAGACCCCTTGCGTCGGGCTGTGCTCCACAGTCTACGGTGACCTGGTCTGTCGAGGCTGCAAGCGTTATCACCACGAAGTGATCCAGTGGAATGGCTACAACGCCGAGGAAAAACAGGCGGTGTGGCTGCGCCTGGAACAGTTGCTGGTGCAGGTAATGGCCAGCAAGCTGGAAGTCTTCGACCCGCAGCGCCTGCGCCAACAGTTGGAAGCGCGCAAGATTCGCTTTATGCCGCACCAGTCGCCGTATTGCTGGGCGTACCAGCTGATTGCCCGGGGTGCGCGGGTGATTTCCAAGCTGGATGCCTATGGATTGGCATTGCTGCCGGAGTTTCGCGAGCGCCACCTGGCGGAGCTGCGGGATGCGATAGATCGGGAGTTTTTCCTGCTGTCGGAGGCGCATTACGAGCGTTATATCGCCCCGGTCTTCCTGAAAGACGCATTCGGGCCCGCCCTGATCGCCACGTTCTAACTAACACCAAGGACCAATGTGGGAGGGGGCTTGCTCCCGATAGCGATGTGTCAGTAACAAATAAACTGACTGATCCACCGCTATCGGGAGCAAGCCCCCTCCCACATTGGATCCACGTCAATCAGCAAGCCCACGGCGATCCTGACCCAGACCAAAAAAGCCACGTTGTGCCCACGCCCCCCGCAAACCCCACGATTGTGTTTAAAATGCCGGCCGCTCGCTGACTGACGCTAAACGATGACCCCAGAAGCACTCGCTACCTTGCACGCCCACCTGCTCACCACCCTGGCCGACGCGCCGGTGGAAACCCGGCGCCTGTTCCATGGCCGTGGCCGCTGCTGGCCGGGGTTGGAACAACTGACAGTGGATTGGCTGCAAGGCGTGGTGCTGGTGGCCTTGTTCAAGGAAACCGAGCAACTGGAAGCCTTGAGGCAGATGCTGCTGCAGATCGACTGGGCCGGCGTTGGTGTACGTACCGTGGCCCTGCAACATCGTTACCTGCCGCAAAGCACCACCGAGTGGCTGGTGGGCGATGCCATTGACGAGCTGACCATCACCGAAGGCGGCCTGCGCTATTTGATCGACCTGGGTAGAAAACAGAACAGCGGGCTGTTCCTCGACATGCGCTACGGGCGCAACTGGGTGCGTGAACAGGCCAAGGGCCAACGCGTGCTCAACTTGTTCGCCTATACCTGTGGCTTCTCGGTGGCTGCCATCGAGGGCGGCGCTGACCATGTGGTGAACCTGGACATGGCCCGTGGCGCGCTCAGCCGGGGTCGCGACAACCATCGCCTGAATGGGCATGACTTGGGCAAAGTCACCTTCCTGGGCCACGACCTGTTCAAGTCGTGGGCAAAGGTCACCCACAGTGGCCCCTATGACCTGGTGATCATCGACCCGCCGTCGTTCCAGAAAGGCAGCTTCCTGCTGACCAAGGACTACCAGCGTGTGCTACGGCGCTTGCCGGATCTGCTCACGGCACAAGGTACAGTGCTGGCGTGCATGAACGATCCGGCGTTCGGCGAAGACTTCCTGATCGACGGCGTAACCCGCGAAGCGCCGGGCCTGCGCTTTGTGCAGCGCCTGGAAAACCCACCGGAATTCCCCGACATTGACCCGCAGAGTGGCTTGAAGGCACTGGTTTTCCGTCAGGGTTGATGCCGAAATGTCCTACCCTTGCTACCCTAACGGATACGCCGGGGTGGTGAACCTTATCCCCCCCTTCCCGGTCGATACCTGCATTCCCTGGCCAGACTCGACGGCGTTACGTTGTCGGCTGCCCCGTTTGACCTTTTGGAGAACCGCCCGTGATATCGACCCTGCATGTAGCCAGAATCAAAGCCTGGGGCGCCCACGGCTTTACCGCCACGGGTGTGGTCTTGGCCTTCCTGGCCACCCTGGCGCTGCTGGAAAACTCCCCCAAGGCATGCCTGCTGTGGCTGGGCCTGGCGCTGGTAGTGGATGGCGTCGACGGCTCCCTGGCCCGCCGGCTCAATGTCAGCACGGTACTGCCCAGCTTTGATGGCTCGGTCCTGGACCTGGTGATCGATTACCTCACCTACGTATTTATCCCTGCACTGTTTATCTACCGCTACATCGACCTGCCGGAATTTACCCATCTGTTTACGGTGTCGGTGATCCTGGTGTCGTCGCTGTTCTGCTTCTGCAATGTGAACATGAAGAGCAAGGACAACTACTTCGTCGGCTTCCCCGCCGCCTGGAACGTGGTCGCCCTGTGCGTGTACATCATCCAGCCAGACGCCTGGGTCACCCTGCTGACGGTGATCGGCCTGGCATTACTGACCGTGACGCCGATGAAGTTCCTGCACCCGTTTCGGGTCAAGCGCTTCATGCCGATCAATATTGCAGTGACCACGATCTGGCTGTTGTGCAGCTTCCTGATGGTAGTGGATTACCCCAACACCAACCCGTGGACGTTTGGCTTGTGGTCGCTGATGTCGGCGTATTTCCTGGGGATTTGTATCTGGCGTACGGCGCTGGAGTGGATCGGAACCCACAAATAACCAAGCGGGCACGGTAAAAAATGTGGGAGGGGGCTTGCCCCCGATAGCGGTGGATCAGTCAGCGTATTGGTGACTGACACACCGCCATCGGGGGCAAGCCCCCTCCCACATTTGGTTATGCGTGCATTCGGCAGGTAAGATGGCAGCCTTTCGCATAGCGCACCCCCAACAATAAGCCCTGCCCATGCCCTTCGAACTCAGTGTTGACCTCACTACGCTGGCCATCCTGGCCGTCGTCGCCTTTATCGCCGGTTTCATCGACGCCATTGCCGGCGGTGGCGGCTTGCTGACCACCCCCGCGTTGCTCACCGCCGGCATGCCGCCTCACCTGGTACTGGGCACCAACAAACTCAGCTCCACCTTCGGCTCGGCCACCGCCAGTTTCACCTTTTACCGCCGCAAGCTGTTCCACCCGCGCCAATGGGTGCACGCCATCGTCGGCACCTTGGTCGGCGCGCTGACGGGCGCAGTGGTTGCCCACTACCTGCCCGCCGAGGCCTTGAACAAGATGCTGCCGGTGATCGTCTTCGCCTGCGGCGTGTACCTGTTGTTCGGCGGCACGCCAAAGGCGCCACTGGACGTGGATGCGCCGATCAAGAAGAAGTGGCAAGCCACCCAGGGTTTTGGCCTGGGCTTCTACGACGGCGTGGCCGGCCCCGGCACCGGGGCGTTCTGGACCGTCAGCACCATGCTCCTGCACCCCATCGACTTGGTAAAGGCCAGTGGCGTGGCACGCAGCATGAACTTCGTCAGCAATGCGGCGGCGCTGACGGTGTTTATCATCAATGGTTCGGTGGATTGGATCGTCGGCCTGGCGATGGGTGTGTCGGTGATGGGTGGCGCATTCTTTGGCGCCCGCAGCGCAATCAGCGGTGGCGCCAAATTCATTCGCCCGGTGTTTATCACCGTGGTCCTCGGCCTGACGGTGCGCCTAGCCTGGCAGCACTGGTTCAGCGTGGCCTAGGCGGCGGGCCACGTAGAGGTCGATCAGGTATCGCGCAATCGAACGTGACGCCGGCAACGGTGGCAGCTCATGGATATTGAACCACTGCGCGTCTTCGATCTCGTCGACCTGGGGCACGATATCGCCACCGGCGTACTCGGCATGAAAGCCCAGCATCATTGAATGGGGAAACGGCCAGCACTGGCTCCCCATGTACTCGATGTTCTTGACCTCCACCTGCACCTCTTCGCGCACTTCGCGGATCAGGCAGTCTTCGGCCGACTCACCCGGTTCGGCAAAGCCGGCCAAGGTGCTGTAGACCCCGGTCACAAAGCGTGGCGAGCGTGCCAGCAGAATCTCATCGCCACGGGTCACCAGCACGATCATGCTCGGCGAAATCCGTGGGTAGCTGCGCAGGTCACAGGCCTGGCAGTACATCGCCCGTTCCCGCGGCATCTGGACCATGGCCTGGCCGCAACTCCCGCAGAACCGATGCTCTCGCGCCCAGGTGCCGATCTGCGCGGCATAGCCCAGCACCTTGTACAGGGTGTGATCGCCTTGCAGCATGAAGCCGCGCAGGCCTTGCCAACTGCACCCGGGAACCTCTGCCGGCGCATTAAGCTCCAGCAGGTACACCGGCTCGCCGTCGAGGTGGCCAATGCCGTGCTCGGCAAACACCGACAGGTCCTGGCGCTTAAGCCATTCACGCGGGAATAGCGGGCCATTGGTGTCGTGCAAAAAGCCCTCGCGGCTGCGGGCAACAGCCCAGCCGCCCGGGGTGTCGTTGTCCAGCAGCGTTGTGGTAATCCAGCCTGGGGTCATGTCAGTCAATCCACGAATTCGGGTTTCTGCTTGCTCATATGGGCCGCGATGGCCACGCGCAGGTCGTTGGATTGCAACATAGCCGAGTTCCAGGTGGCAACGTATTCCAGGCCGTCATTGATGGTGTGGTCGCGCATGTAGCTGATCATCGCCTTGGTGCCGGTCACGGCAATCGGCGATTTGGCGGCGATTTCCTCGGCGATCTGCATGACCCCGGCCAACAGGCTTTGCTGATCGGCAAACACCCGGTTGACCAGGCCGATGCTGCGCGCTTGATCGGCGCCGAACTGGCGACCGGTATAGGCCAGCTCACGCAGCATGCCGTCGCCGATGATGCGTGGCAGGCGCTGCAAAGTGCCGACGTCGGCGGCCATGCCGATGTCGATTTCCTTGATCGAGAATTGCGCGTCCTCGGCGGCGTAACGCATGTCGCAGGCGCTGATCAGGTCGATGGCGCCGCCGATGCAATAACCCTGGATCGCCGCCAGCACCGGCTTGCGGCAGTTGTCGACCGCATTGAACGAAGCTTGCAGCTCGAGGATCTTGCGCCGCAGCAGGCGTGCGTTGCGTCCCACGTCTTTGCCGAGCTCATTGGCCACCGAAGCCAGCAGCATCAGGTCGATACCCGAGGAAAAGTGCTTGCCATTGCCGCTGAGCACCACGACGCGCACGGCATCGGTATCTTCGACCCATTGGAAGATCTCGATGATTTCGCTCCAGAACGCCGCGTTCATGGCGTTGATCTTTTCCGGGCGATTGATCTGCACATGGGCAACGTTGCCGCTGAGTTCGACAACGAAGGCTTGGTATTCGGACATGGCAGTGATCCCTGACTGGCGATTGAGGAAGGCCAGACTATATCAAGGGTGCGCCACGGCGCATCGGCCAAAAGCGGGACCGGCCGCGCAAAAGGCGCTGGATAAAATGCCGCGTACACGCCATCCTGCGCGCTTTAAGCCGCCTGACCCGCGGCGTTCGACGCTTAAGGATATGCCATGCACGCCCAGCCCCTCACATCCGCCGAATTAGACCTGATCGACGAAACCCTGCTCAAGTACGGCGATGACCATTCGGTGCTGAACCTGGCCGAACTCGACGGCTACTTCACCGCCCTGGTGTCTGGACCGGCCCAGGTTGACGTGGCTCAATGGTTCCCAGCCATCTGGGGTGGGCAGAACCCGGAATGGGAAAGCATGGACGAGGCCCAGGGTTTTCTGGAACTGTGCGTGCGCCATATGAATACCTTGGCTGCGCAGTTGGCCAGCGATTCCCAGGCGTTCAAGGCGCGCTTCGACGAAACCGAGCATCAGGGCCAGGCGGTGACCCTTGCCGAGGAATGGTGCTTTGGCTACGTGCGAGGCGTGACGATCGCCAACTGGCCTGAATTGCCCGCCGAACAAGCCGGGCAATTGGAGAGGATCTCCTGGTGCGCTGAGCAGGACAATTTCGAATTGCCGGCGGACCTGGATGTAGACGCCCATCAGCAGCGGGTCAGTGCAATCGAACCGGCTGCGCGGGCGCTGCATGACTACTGGCTGAGCCAGCGCTGAGGCGGGCTTATTTCGTCTACAAACGCTAGCCGCAGACCTGTGGGAGGGGACCACTAAAAAGTCATGCCGATCACCAGCTCACTCGACAAACATGGCGTGTTTGCCTGATTATTCGGGTCCGCACGTCGGCCACTCCATGCCATCTCGCCTTGACCAGGAGCCTTGTCCCTTGAGTTCGCAGAAAACCGTGACCGTTACACCGCCCGACTTTCCCCTCAATGGCAAGGTTGCGCCCCCCGGCTCCAAGTCCATTACCAACCGCGCCCTGTTGCTGGCGGCATTGGCCAAGGGCACCAGCCGCTTGAGCGGTGCGCTGAAAAGCGACGATACCCGCCACATGTCGGTCGCCCTGCGCCAGATGGGCGTAAGCATCGATGAACCGGACGACACCACCTTCGTCGTCACCAGCCAAGGTTCGCTGCAATTGCCGGCCCAGCCGTTGTTCCTCGGCAACGCCGGCACCGCCATGCGCTTTCTCACTGCGGCCGTGGCCACCGTGCAAGGCACCGTGGTACTGGACGGCGACGAGTACATGCAAAAACGCCCGATCGGCCCGTTGCTGGCTACCCTAGGCCAGAACGGTATCCAGGTCGACAGCCCCACCGGCTGCCCACCGGTGACCGTGCACGGCGTGGGCAAGGTGCAAGCAAAGCGCTTTGAAATCGATGGCGGCCTGTCCAGCCAGTACGTATCAGCCCTGCTGATGCTCGCAGCCTGTGGTGAGGCGCCGATTGAAGTGGCGCTGACCGGCAAGGACATTGGCGCCCGTGGCTACGTGGACCTGACCCTCGATTGCATGCGCGCATTCGGCGCCCAGGTCGAAACCGTGGACGACACCACCTGGCGCGTGGCCCCGACCGGCTACACCGCCCATGACTACCTGATCGAACCCGACGCGTCCGCCGCCACCTACCTGTGGGCCGCCGAAGTGTTGACCGGTGGACGTATCGATATCGGTGTCGCGGCACAGGACTTCACCCAGCCGGACGCCGAGGCCCAGGCCGTGATCGCCCAGTTCCCGAATATGCAGGCCACGGTAGTGGGCTCACAAATGCAGGACGCCATCCCGACCCTGGCCGTCCTCGCCGCATTCAACAACACCCCGGTGCGTTTCACTGAACTGGCCAACCTGCGCGTCAAGGAATGTGACCGCGTACAGGCGCTGCACGATGGCCTCAATGAGATCCGCCCAGGCCTGGCGACCATCGAGGGTGATGATCTGCTGGTCGCGAGCGACCCTGCCCTGGCCGGCACCACGTGCACGGCGCTGATCGATACCCACGCCGACCATCGCATCGCCATGTGCTTTGCCCTGGCCGGTCTGAAAGTCTCGGGCATTCGCATCCAGGACCCGGACTGCGTGGCCAAGACCTACCCTGAGTATTGGAAAGCCTTGGGTAGCCTTGGGGTTCAGTTAAGCTACTGACCCTTGCGACTCGCCGGAAGCGCCTATGACCCTTCGCCAACCCTGCCCACCTGGCGCCTGTGTCTGCAACCGTGAACAACTGCTGGAGGCTGCCGGCGCTGACCTGCGCATCCTCCAATTGACGCGACAGCAGGAAAAAATCCTGCTCGAGCGCCTTGAAAACCTCAAGAGCCTGCAAGACCTGGAACATATGCAACGGCGGATGTACGAGCAACTCGGCATCCGCGTGCATATCGCGCCGGGGCACACCGAGGTCAAGAGCATGCGCGGGATCCAGATCGTCATCGACGAACTGCCGGGCATGTGCCGCAAGACCCGGCAAGCGATCCCGGCATCGATCCGCCGCGGCCTGGAGAAACGGCCGGAGATTGCCTACCGTTTGCTGGATGCCCACGACCTGTTTCGCGACGTTTGAATCATCCGGCTACCGTCTCGCGCTGAAACACCCCCTGCCCTACCGCCCTGGCCCTGTGCAGATGCGCTTGGGCAGCACCGCTTTCCGAATCCAGCAGCAGCTCGGATGTCAGCACCTGCGCCCCGCAGTAATCAAAGATGCCGTAGTCGATCTGGGTGCGCATGGCCTTGGCATAACCGTGTCGATCAAAAGCGCTTTCATCCGCGCCACCGAGGGCCAGCAGGTGCACCTGCAAGTGCCGCAATTTTTTCTCCACCGCTGTGTCAGGGCCATAGTCGATCGCCCAGCCATTGACAAACACGCGGTCCACCCAGCCCTTGAGCAAGGCCGGCATTGACCACCAGTAGATCGGGAACGCCAGCACCAGGGCATCGGCGCGCTCGATGCGAGCCTGCTCGGCCAGCACATCGGCTGGCGGCGTTGCGTGGTTGCGGTGCACCTGGTGATCGGCGGCGGTGTAGCGAGGGTCGAAGCCTTCTGCGGCAAGGTCGGCGATTTCAAAAGTGTGGCCGGCGGCGGTCAAACCGGCACCGACCTGGGCGGCCACGCTGTGGGTGAGGGATTGCGGGTCGTGATGGGCAACAACAATCAGTGCGTGCATGACTTTGACTCCCTTTTGGCTTAATCTACTTTTAGTAAGTTAAGTCGAATAAGTTACTTTTGGTATATAAGCATGTCAAGCACTGAATCCCCTTCCCCGCGTCGGCGTTTATCCCGTGAAGGTCGCCTGCGCCAGTTACTCGATGTGGCCTGGCAACTGGTCCGCGCAGAGGGCACCGACGCCCTGACCCTGGGCCGTCTGGCAGAACTGGCGGGCGTTACCAAGCCGGTGGTCTACGACCACTTCACTACGCGTGCAGGGTTACTGACCGCGTTGTATGCAGATTTCGACGAGCGTCAGGACCAGGTGTTTACCAATGCCATTCAGACCAGCAACGCAACCCTGGAGGACCGGGCCTGGGTGATCGCCTCGTCCTATGTCGATTGCGTGTTGTTGCAAGGCCGGGAAATCCCGGGGGTGATTGCAGCGCTGAGCGGTTCGCCGGAGCTGGAGGCGCTCAAGCGTGAATATGAGGCGATCTTCCTGGAGAAATGCCGCGACGCGCTGGCCCCCTTCGCCTCAGGTGGCAGTATTTCCCAGGCTGGCCTGCGGGCCATGCTCGGCGCAGCAGAAGCGTTGTCCCATGCGGCGGCCAATGGCGAGATCAGCCGCGAGGAGGCGCAACAGGAATTGCTGGCGACCATCCTGGGGATGGTCAATCGCGTCAGGCGGTAGGAGAACGGCCCTGGATAAACAGCTGGACCTTGCGCGCCAACTGATCCAGGTGCCGGTCGCGCTGCTTCTCCGCGTCGACCATGGCGCGCTTGCCGTGCTTTTGCAGCAGGTAGGTATGGATCTGGCGTACTTCCAGCGAGCTATAGATCGGCGCTACATCCAGCACGCCCATCAGCCCGTCGGTGCCGTAGTCGCGGGTGTTCATCAACACTTGCGTACCCCGCGCCCCGCGCACTCGGAACCCAATGGCCTCGAAGACCGGGACCTTCTCCACCGCACAGGCCAGCTCAGCATGGGGATAGCGCGCCAGCACCTCGCCCAGCATGCCCCGCGCCACACCCTGGCGACGAAAGCCAGCCTGCACCGCCATGAAGGCTATGCCACACGCCTCTGGATCGTCCTTCACCGGCAGGTACAGGCAAAAACCAATAACGGTCTCTGCCTGCATCGCCACGACCAACTCGACGGCAATGCCCTTTGTGCCATTCAACGCCTCAAGATACAGATGCACCTCAAAGCCGATGGCGTACTGGTAGATGTTGTACAGCAGGTTGCTTGGCGCCAACGCCACGCTGCTGATGTCGGTGAGGTTGTCCACCACCATCTGCAGGATCTGGCTGTTGACCGATTCGGCGCACGGTGTGGTGTAGCGGGTAAGGCTGAACATGCAAATTCCTGGAGTTTCGCGTCAAGGCAGCGGCGATTGTACCCGTTGCGGCCCCCTCATGGCCCGCATACCTCGCGCAGGCAACCGCGCAGCCAGCGATGGGCCAGGTCGGCATCCTGGCGTGGGTGCCAAAGCATTGCCACGGTGAACGTCGGTAACGTGACCGGCAGTTCAAAGCAGTGCAGCCCTCGGGCCGGTACGGTGATGTAGCGCTCAGGCACGCTGGCGATCAGGTCAGTCTCGCGGGCCAGGGCGATGGCAGTGTTGAAGCCGGCGACCACGATACCGACCTGCCGTACAAGACCCAGGGCCTGCAGTGCAGCGTCGATCTGATCACGATCCTGCCCACGCCGCGACACATAGACATGTTGCCCCTGGGCAAAACGCGCGGCGCTGATCTTGCCGCCGCTCAAGGCATGGCCATCGCGCACCACGCCCACCAGGCGGTCACGAAACAGCGCCTGGGTCAGCACCTCAGGGCTGGCATCGGCATCGACCACACCGGTTTCCAGGTCGACACCTCCTTCACGTAACGGCGCGCTGTCTTTATCGCTTTTATTGACGAAACGCAAACGCACACCTGGGGCCTCACGTGCGATGCGCGCCAACAGCGCCGGGCCGAAGCTTTCGACAAACTCCTCACTGGTGCGCAGGGTGAAGGTGCGCACCAACCCACCCAGATCCAGGCTGTGAGCCGGACGCAGCACGGCGTAGGCGTCCTGCACCAATTGGCTGACCTGCTCGCGCAATTGCAACGCCCGTGGCGTCGGCACCAAGCCGCGCCCGGCGCGTACCAGCAACGGATCACCAGTGGCCGCACGCAAACGCGCCAAGGCCCGGCTCATGGCCGAAGGGCTCAGGCGCAGGCGCTTGGCGGCACGGGCGACGCTGCCTTCGGCCAGCAAAATATCCAGGGTGATCAGCAAATTGAAGTCGGTCATGCGGGCTCCGATGAGTATGGGTATTGCCGAAGGCGCTCACCCTCGCGACGCTCTAAATGGGGGAGCGGCTTGCCCTAAAGCCGGTCAGTTAAGCGCAGATCCCCTGTGGGAGGGGGCTTGCTCCCGATGGCGGCCTGACAGCCGAACAGAATGTTGGATCAGACCGAGTACATATCCGTTATTTGGGCAACGGCCACTATGGGTTCCGCTTTTACAGCGGGTCACTTTGAAAAGCGCAAAGTAACCAAACGCTCTTGCCCCACCACTCGGCACCTCGCCCAGGCTCGGTGTGCCCGTAATCCGCCATGGATTTGGGGGGCCGCCGCCACGCGCCATCCATGGCGCGGGGCGGCTAAACCGGCATCCCTGCCGGTTTACCCCCCAAATCCCTGTCGAATTCCGGCCAGCGTGGTTTAACGGGGCGCCTAAGATCAAGATTAAAAGCCAGATCAAGAGCGACTCGCTGCGCATCGTGGTTATCGGCGGTCGCTACATCAAAGATGTGTAGATACCCATGGCCATCGGGGGCAAGCCCCCTCCCACAGGTCCGGTGGCGTACCAGTAGTTGTGGAACACCATGCCCCGATGAGGCGTTCTGTGCAGCTATAACCTGCAACCTGGGCACCAGCATCGCCAATGTCGGCCTGCCAAGCCTGGCGCACGCATTCGCGGCATCGTTTCACGCGGTGCAATGGGTGGTGCTTGCCTATCTGTTGGCCATTACTGCAGTGATCGTCAGCGCCGGGCGCCTGGGCGACTACCTGGGGCGTCGACGCCTATTGCTGGCCGGGTTGTTGCTGTTTGCCCTGGCATGCGCAGGCTGTGCCGCCTCGCCCTCCTCGGTGTGCCATTGGCTGGGTTGGCGGCCGCCCTCGCCTATCGCTATTTGCCGGTGGATGCTTGCCGCCCTGACGCGTCAGTCCGGGATACATTCTGGTCGCCCTTGCGCGATGTGGGGTTGCGCGCCGGGCTGGCAATGAGCGCCTTGGTGTCGGCGGTGATCATGGCCACGTTTGTGGTGGGCCCGTTCTATCTCTCCCGTGGCTTGGGCCTGGATCCCGCCTGGATGGGCCTGGCGATGGCGGTTGGCCCGGCGGTCGCGGCCATTACCGGCATACCGGCGGGCTACCTCACCGACCGCCTGGGTACCCGGCGCCTGACCCTGGTGGGCATAGGCACGATGCTGTGCGCTGCCCTGTGGTTGTCGCAGGTCTCGGGGCTCGTCGCCTACACCGCTGCACTGACGGTGCTTACGACGGGCTACAGCCTGTTCCAGGCGGCCAACAATACCGCAGTCATGAGCGATGTGTCGGCGACACGCCGGGGCACCGTTGCCGGCCTGTTGAATCTGTCGCGCAACCTGGGCCTGATTTTCGGCGCATCGGTCCTGGGCGCGGTCTTCGCCCGCAGCAGCCCGGATGTCACCCAGGCTACGCCACAGACCGTGACCGCCGGCCTGCATGCCACCTTCGCCACAGCAGCGGGGTTGATCCTGCTCGCCGGTGTGATTGCCTGGAATCGCGCGCGCACACGGGCCGGCTCGGAGCAGACAAATATTGACAAGTTAAAATCGTAACGACTATTGTCTGACAACCTGATTACCAAGGTTTCATCATGCTTGAGCTCCAGCGCCCCGATTCGCTCGTCGTACGGGTTGTCAGCGCGATTCGCGCAGAAATCGAATCCGGCCAGTTGGGCCCGGAGTCGCGCCTGCCTACCGAACAGCAACTGGCTGAGCAGCTCAACGTCAGCCGCTCCGTGGTGCGCGAAGCCATTGCCCAGCTCAAGGCCGACGGCGTCCTCACCGCCCGCCGCGGCCTGGGCTCATTTATTTCGCAGACGCCCGCTGGCACGGTGTTCCGTTTCCCGCAGCCGAACGGGCGCCGGCCTGACCTGGCACAGATGTTCGAAGTGCGCCTGTGGATCGAAACCCAGGCCGCCTCGATTGCGGCCCAGCGACGTGACGCTGCCGACCTGCAACGCATGAAAAGCGCCTTGCAGGCCATGCAGGACAATCGCGACGATTTCGAGGCGGCGGCCCTTGCCGATGTGGAGTTCCACCGCGCCATTGCCGACGCCAGCAAGAATGACTACTTCGTGGCCTTCCATGACTTCCTCAGGAGCCAGTTGGCCAGTGCCCGCAAGACCGCGTGGGAAAACTCCGCGTCGCGCTTCGCTACCGGCTCGGCCGATGCGACTCAGGAACACCAGCAGCTCTACCAAGCCATTGCCGACGGCGACGCTCAACGCGCAGCCGCCAGCGCCGAGGCGCATTTGCGTGCAGCAGCACGCCGCCTGCAACTGGAATTGCCGACCACGAATTGATCCACTGTGTTTATAGCGTGTCCTGGGACACGCCATTTTTTTAACAAAAACATTAGTCTGACAACCTGATAAGCAGACTGAAATGTGTGACTTGGGAACTCCTGCAATGATTCACGATTTTTGCATCATCGGTGGCGGCATCGTTGGCCTGGCCACCGCCATGGAATTGCTCAAGCGCCAGCCAGGCGCGTCGCTGGTGATCCTGGAAAAAGAGCCGGTGCTGGCCAAGCACCAGACCGGGCACAACAGCGGCGTGATCCATGCAGGTATCTACTACGCACCCGGCAGCCTCAAGGCCGACCTGTGCAAGCGCGGTGCCGAAGCCACCAAGCAGTTCTGCCGTGATCACGGGATCAAGTTCGAGGTGTGCGGCAAGCTGCTGGTGGCGTCCAACCCGCTGGAAATGCAACGGATGGAGGCGTTACACGCCCGCGCCCAGCTCAACGGCATGCAGGTCGAGCGCCTGGATGCCGAGCAATTGCGCCAGCGTGAACCGAACATTGTCGGCCTTGGCGGGTTGTTTCTCGACGCCACCGGGATCGTCGACTACCGCCAGGTGTGCGAGACCATGGCCCAGGTGATCCGTCGCGGCGGCGGGCAGATCTGCCTGGAGCGCACAGTGACCGCCATTCACGAAGACACCGATAAAGTCACCGTCAATACCCATGGTGAAACCTGGCAAGCCCGCCACCTGGTGGTGTGCGCCGGCTTGCAATCGGACCGCCTGGCCCGCCTGGCCGGGATCAGCATTGATCATCAGATCATCCCGTTCCGCGGCGAGTACTTCCGCCTGCCGGCATCGAAGAACAACATCGTCAACCACCTGATCTACCCTATTCCCGATCCGGAGCTGCCGTTCCTCGGCGTCCACCTGACCCGCATGATCGACGGCAGCGTCACCGTCGGCCCGAATGCCGTACTCGGGCTGGGGCGCGAGAACTACCGCAAGTTCTCGGTGAACTGGCGCGACGTGGCGCAGTACGCCAGTTTTCCGGGTTTCTGGAAAACCCTTTGGCAAAACCTCGGCTCCGGTACCACCGAGATGAAGAACTCGCTGTTCAAGTCCGGTTACCTGGAGCAGTGCCGCAAATACTGCCCGTCCCTGACCCTCGAAGACCTGCTGCCCTACGAGGCCGGTATCCGCGCCCAGGCAGTCATGCGCGATGGCAGCCTGGTGCACGATTTCCTGTTCGCCCAGACCTCGCGAATGCTCCATGTGTGCAACGCGCCCTCGCCGGCCGCCACGTCAGCCATGCCCATCGGCGCGATGATCGCCGACCGCCTGTTCCATCCCGAGTAATACCCGCTCTGCCCGCTCACCCAACAATAACTACAAAGACCCAGAAGGAAGTCCAGCATGACGGCAACCGCCTCCATCCCCGGCACCGAAACGCCTGTGCAAACCCGAAAGCGCCTGCGCAAAGTCGCGGCCGCCACCATTTTTGGCTCGATGCTGGAGTGGTACGACTTTTACCTGTACGCAACCATGGCGGCCATTGTGTTCTCGAAGATCTTCTTCGATAACAGCGACCCCAAGACGGCCACGCTGATGGCCTTTTCCACCTTCGCCATCGGCTTTATCGCCCGCCCGTTCGGCGGCATCCTGTTTGGCTACCTGGGCGACAAGTTCGGACGCAAGCAGGTGCTGGTGCTGACCTTCTGCCTGATGGGCGTGTGCACCACGCTGATCGGCCTGATCCCCAGCTACGCCTCCATCGGCATCTGGGCCCCGATCCTGCTGGTGTTCATCCGCATCATCCAGGGCCTGGGCGCCGGTGCCGAGTTGTCAGGCGCCGCAGTGACGTCCTACGAACACGCAGCCCAGGGCAAGCGCGGCAGCCAGGGTGCCTGGCCGGCACTGGGCCTGAACCTGGGCCTGCTGCTGTCCTCGCTGACCATTTACCTGCTGACTATCAACGGCAACGAGTTCCTGCTGGCCGGCGGCTGGCGCATTCCGTTTGTCTGCAGCATCGTACTGGTGGGCGTGGGCCTGTGGGTGCGTAACAGCATTCCGGAAACCCCGCAGTTCCAGGAACTGAGTAAAGAGGCCGTCAAGGCCAAGCCGTCCCCGCTCAAGGCGCTGTTCAAGAACGATCTCAAGGGCCTCGCGGTGGTGTTCTTTGTTGCCATTGGCTACAACGCCCTGAGCTACATTTTCAAGACCTTCTCCCTGGCCTACCTGACTCAATTCAAAGGTGTGGATGTGCATGTCACCTCCCTGTCGGTGACCATCGCCAGCCTGGTTGCCATCGTCGCGGTGCCCTGCTTCGGCTGGCTGTGCGACAAGTGGAGCAGCAAGACCGTGCTGATGCTGGGTGGCCTGTGCTCGTTGCTGTTCGCCTACCCGTTCCTGGCGCTGCTCAACAGTGGCGAAAGCCTGATGATCTACCTCGCCATCGGCGTAGGCACCGGCATCCTCGCGCCGATGATGTTCGCTCCCCAGGGCTCGTTCCTGAGCCGGCAGTTCCCGACCCAGACGCGCTCATCGGGCTTCGGCACCGGGCGTGAAATCGGCACGGCCATTGCCGGTGGCCTGGCACCGCTGGGCGCGCTGTCGATGGTGGCGGCCTCGGCCACCCATTCCACCGATGGGGTGGTGATCATCCTTGCGGTTTCTGCGCTGTTGGTGGTGGTGTTTGCCCTGTGCGATCAGGGCGCAAAACACTCGACATTCAAGAACTGAAGAAAAAAAGTTCGGACCAACGGGTGCATGGATGCACCTGGATCGCGCATCATGGGCACTTTCAAGCTCAAGGGTAACGTCCATGCGCGTTCTGTCATTGATGATGGGTCTTACGACGCTGGCCGCCAGTACGGTGTTCTGCGCCAGCGCGATGGCGAATGAAGAAAGTCAGTTGATACAACAGATCAATCAGTACCGCAGCCAGCTGCAACGCTGCGGTGACCAAGGCTCCCAGGAGTTGCCGCCACTGACCAGCGACACACGCCTGGTGCTGCCGGCCTCCAACGTCGGCGACTTGCAGCAGTCCCTGGCGCGGGCCGCGTACCCGATGGTCAACGTGCAGGCCATCAGCCTGTCCGGGCCCAAGGACGCCGACGCCGCCATGAAAGCAGTACGCGAAAGCTTCTGCCGGGTAGTGCTGGACCCGCAATTTGTCGACATCGGCGTGAGCAACAGCGGCCAGGACTGGCGCATCGTATTGGCCCGCCCGTTGGTGACCAGTGGCCTGGGCGACTGGCAGACCGAGGGCAGGCAACTGCTCAACCTGGTCAACGCCGCTCGCGCAGAACCGCGCACTTGCGGCACCCAGGCGTTCACCGCCGCCGCCCCGCTGTCGTGGAGCGATGCACTCGCCAGCGCTGCCAACAGCCACACACGTAACATGGCCAACGGCAATTTCTTCGACCACCTGGACCACGACGGCCGTACCCCTGGCGACCGCGCCGAACTGGCCGGGTATATCGCCAAGAACATCGGCGAGAACATTGCCGCCGGCCTCGATACCCCACGCAAGGTCGTCGACGGTTGGCTCGCCAGCCCTGGTCATTGCGCCAACCTCATGAACCCGCAATTTCGCGATTTGGGTGCCGCCTACGCGATGGATCCCAAGAGCGACGCGGGCATCTACTGGACCGGAGTATTCGCCGCCCAATAAGCCTTGGGGGAGCGCCTGGAAAGCGCTGAATTTATTCATCCATATGCAGATATGTTCAACTGCTATCACCTGCATGGTCGCGCTGAACTGGTTGCGATCATGCAGGTCTGTTGCTTGCGACCTGACGTTTCAGGCAATAGTTGAGCCGTGGCAAATAAGGTGTTGACCCAATGATGAATTGGCTGCAAGACGGCAGCGACATGGCCGAGCGGGTCCGCCAGCATGATTGGGCCAGTACGCCCCTGGGGCCGCTGGAGCAGTGGCCCGACGTATTGAAGACCACCGCCGCGCTGTGCTTGGCCTCCCGGTTTCCCCAGGCCATCGTCTGGGGGCCTGAGTTGATTACGCTCTATAACGATGCGTTCGCGCCGATCCTGGGTAACAAGCCTGAGGCATTGGGCCGCCCGTTCAACGAGGTGTGGCATGAGGTGTGGAGCGATATCAGCCCCATCGCCAGCGCTGCATTCGATGGGCATGCCACCTACATCGAAAACTTCCCGCTGCTGATCCAACGCAATGACGCACCGGAACAAGCCTACTTCACCTTCTGCTACAGCCCCATCCGTGACTCCCGGGGCAAGGTGGTCGGCATGCTCGACACGGTGACCGAGACCACCGCCACTGTGTTTCTCGCCCGGCGCCTGGAAGTACTGGATGCCATCGGCAGCACTGTAGCCAACGCCACCGACGCCGAAACAATCATGACCGCCACCACCCGGTTATTGGCGCAACACCTGCAGGTGTCCATTTGCGCTTACGCCGACATGGATGCCGATGAAGACGGCTTCACCATCCGCGGCGACTGGGCGTCGAACGGTTCGCCAAGCATCATCGGCCATTACAGCCTGGCGCAGTTCGGCGAACGCGCCGTGAGCTGCCTGCGGGCCGGCGCGCCGCTGGTGATTTGCAATAACTTGGTCGAACTGCCGGCCGATGAGTCGGCGACCTTCCAGGCCCTGGGCGTAACCGCCACCATCTGCATGCCGCTGATCAAGGATGGGCGCCTCACCGCGTTGATGGCTATACATGACAAGCAGCCCCGCTACTGGTCTTCCTACGACCTGGCGTTGTTGGGCGAAGTCACGGAGCGCTCCTGGGCGCACATTGAGCGCGTGCGCGCCGATGCCGCCGTACGCGAGGGGCTGGCGGCGTACACCGAACTCAACGCCACCCTGGAGCAGCGGGTGGAAGAACGTACCCTCGCCCTGGCCCAGGCCGAGGCTGCACTGCGCCAATCACAAAAGCTTGAAGCCATCGGCCAGCTTACTGGCGGCGTGGCCCATGATTTCAACAACCTGCTGACCATCATTCGCTCGTCCGTGGACTTCCTGCGCCAGCCGGGGTTGGCGCAGGAACGTCGCCAGCGCTACATGAGCGCAGTTTCCGATACAGTGGAGAGGGCCAGCAAGCTGACCAGTCAACTGCTCGCCTTTGCCCGTCGCCAGCCGTTGAACCCGCAGGTGTTCGATGTCGGCCAGCGGGTGCAGAACATCGGTGAAATGCTTGAAAGCGTCACCGGCGCACGTATCCACGTGAAGGTGCAATTGCCTGATCAGCCTTGCTACGCACGCATCGACCCGAGCCAGTTCGAGACTGCATTGATCAACATCGCACTCAACGCTCGCGATGCCATGGAAGGCCAGGGCACACTGACGTTGAAAGTCACCGGGCACCAGCCCCTGCCGCGCATCCGCGGGGATGCCGGGTCGCACCTGCCCTACGTGACGATTTCTCTGGCAGACACCGGCCCCGGCATTCCCAGTGACACCTCCGAACGCATTTTCGAGCCGTTCTTTACCACCAAGGCGGTGGGCAAAGGGACAGGCCTGGGTCTATCCCAGGTGTTTGGCTTTGCCAAGCAATCAGGTGGCAATATCGACGTATCCAGCGCCCCAGACCAAGGCACGGTGTTTACCCTGTACCTGCCACAGGTGGACAGCCAGGACCCACCGCCACCGCCCACGCCCGAGCAATTGGTGCCATTGCCGAACAACATCCAGTGCCATGTGCTGATCGTGGAAGACAACCTGGAAGTGGGACGCTTCGCCAAACAGATCCTCCAGGACCTGGGCTACCAGACCACTTGGGCCACCGACGCTCGCCAGGCACTGGCCCTCGCAGGCCCCGACGCCGGGGCGTTCGATGCGATTTTTTCGGATGTGGTGATGCCCGGGATGACCGGCGTGGCGATGGCCAAGTTACTGCGAGAGCGCCGTGCCGACCTGCCGGTGGTGCTCACCTCGGGCTACAGCGAAGAACTGGCCGACAGCGGCTACGAAGGTTTCGAATTCCTCGCCAAGCCCTACTCTGCCGAACAGGTCGCACGCGCCCTCGCCAGGGCCATGTCCAAGGATTGAACCTACTGCGCGATCACGACCTGATTGCGACCCAGGGATTTGGCGCGGTACAGCGCCTGGTCGGCATCGTTCATCAGGCCGGGCAGATCGTGCTCGTTGCCCTCGGTCGTCGCCACCCCGAGGCTCGCGGTCAGGCCCTGCACCGGTTCAGCACTCAAGCCGGCAATCGCTTCGATCAATTGCTCACCGATAGTCCGCGCAGTCTCCAGGGACGTGTTGGGCAGCAGCACAGCGAACTCTTCACCGCCCAGGCGTCCGGACACGTCGGCCTGACGAAACGAAGCACTGATCACACCGCCGACCTGGCGCAACACCTGGTCACCGGCCTGGTGGCCGTAGGTATCGTTGATGTATTTGAAATGGTCCATGTCCAGCATCAGCGCACACAGCGGCTGCAGGTTCTGTTGACACTGCGTGTATAACAACTGGGCATGCTCGAAGAAAGCACGACGATTCTTCAGGCCGGTGAGTTCATCGGTCTGTGCGGCATGGGTTGAAATGTTGTGGGCCTGTTCCATTTGCCGGGTCAGGCGAAAAGCTTTTTCCAGGGCATCAGACAGCTTGCGCGTGGCACTGACCACAAAAGTCGAGAACACCAGCACCGCAATCGCCACGCCCACCTGCATCGATGAAGGCTGGAACAACAGCCACAGCGTACACGGCAGCAGCACCAGGGCCATGGCCCCCAGCGTCATGTAGCGATACGCCGAGTAACAGGACACCGCGCTGACCGACATGCCCACGGTAAACAGCATGACCAGTACCTGGGACACGCGGTCGTCGTTGGGCATGACCGCTAACGCACCGCCACCCCAGATGCCAGCCGATAACATCAGTGTGACCCAGTAACGCCGCTCCCAGCGAGCGGGCGTGCGCTCGCTGTCGGGGCACCCAAACCAGCCCATGAACATCTTCAGCCGCAGCAGCGACGCCCCCGCCAGCAACACCAGCCACACCAGCATGACCCGGTGCTCAAAGCGATCCCAGCACAGCCAGCAGAGCATGGCCGCGCCTAGGTAGCTGCCGAACACCGCGGAGAACGACTGGCGAAACAGCTGATGCAAACGATCAGTTCGCACCTGCTCCTCGATCACGTCGTCCTGGTCCTGCGCACGACTGGAGCTGTTCATGCAAACCGCCTGTTTGGACTGCTACGACAAAGGCGCCATTGTGGCACCCTGCCAGTAGCCTGGACAACTGCATCCAGCAACGTAGAGCCCTTATAGCCCTTGCGGGCGCAGAATCAGTACGCCCAACGGCGGCAGGTTCAACGACAATGACGCTGGTTGCCCATGGCGTGGCTCATCCTGGGCAAGCACCTCTCCACCGTTGCCAAAGTTTGACCCGGCGTAGGTATCCGCATCACTGTTGATCACCTCGCTCCAGCGCCCGCCGAAGGGCACACCCACCGCATAGCCTTCACGCGGTACCGGGGTGAAGTTGGCGACCACCAGCACCGGCTTACCGTCCTTGCTCCAGCGCAGCCAGGCGTAGACGCTGTTGATCGCGTCATCGCCAATCAACCATTGGAAGCCCTGGGGTGCATCATCCTGTTCGTGCAGCGCCGGCTCCTCGCGATACAGGCGGTTCAAGTCACCCACCAGCTTCTGCACGCCGCGGTGCTCGGGGTATTGCAACAAGTACCAATCCAGTTGCTGGTCATGGTTCCACTCGCGCCACTGGCCAAACTCACAGCCCATGAACAAGAGCTTCTTGCCCGGGTGCATCCACATGAAACTCAGGTAGGCGCGCAGGTTGGCGAACTTCTGCCAGCGGTCGCCAGGCATCTTGTCGATCAGCGAGTGCTTGCCGTGCACCACCTCGTCGTGGGAGATCGGCAGGATAAAACGCTCGGACCAGGCGTAGACCAGGCCAAAACTCAGTTCGTTGTGATGATGGGCGCGGTACACCGGGTCTTGCTGAATGTAATGCAGCGAGTCATGCATCCACCCCATGTTCCACTTGTAGTTGAACCCCAGGCCACCCTGTTGGGTCGGCTGGCTCACCCCGGGCCAGGCGGTGGACTCCTCGGCAATCACCAAGGCCCCCGGCGCTTCCAGGGCGACCACGTCGTTCAAGTGCCGCAGGAAGTCGATGGCTTCCAGGTTTTCCCGGCCGCCATGGCGATTGGGCACCCACTCTCCAGCCTTGCGCGAGTAGTCGCGGTACAACATCGACGCCACCGCATCCACTCGCAGACCGTCGACATGGAAATGCTTGAGCCAGTGCAACGCCGACGCCAACATGAAGCCATGGACCTCGGTGCGGCCCAGGTTGTAGATCAACGTGTCCCAATCCTGGTGGAAGCCTTCCAGCGGGTTGGCATATTCGTACAGCGCCGTGCCGTCGAATTGCGCCAGGCCGTGGGTATCGGTGGGAAAATGCGCCGGCACCCAGTCAAGGATCACGCCGATATCTGCCTGATGGCAGGCATTGACGAACCAGGCGAAGTCTTCCGGCGAGCCAAAGCGCGCACTGGGCGCGAACTGCGACAGGGCTTGATAGCCCCAGGAACCGCCAAAGGGATGCTCCATGATCGGCATCAGCTCGATATGAGTGAAGCCCAGTTGCTGCACATAGGGAATCAGGCGCTCGGCCAGTTCACGCCAGCCGTACTGGCGGGCGACTTCGCCGGCCTCGTCCAGTTCGCACTGCCAGGAGCCCACATGCAGCTCATAGATCGACAACGGCGCAGTGGATTTCTGCTTGTCGCCACGGGCCTGCATCCAGTCATGGTCCTGCCAGTCCACTTGCAAGGGCGCGGCGACTTTAGAGGCGGTATCGGGCGGCAATTGGGTGGCCAGGGCCATCGGGTCGGCTTTGAGCGGCAGGATCCCATGGGCTCCGAGGATTTCATATTTGTAGGCGGCACCCGGTTGCAGGCGAGGGATAAAAATTTCCCAGACGCCAGACGGATGGCGCAGGCGCATCGGATGACGGCGACCGTCCCAGATATTGAAGTCGCCCACCACCGAGACCCGCCGTGCATTCGGTGCCCATACCGCAAAGCGCACGCCCGCGACGCCATCGACGCTGGTCACCTGGGCGCCGAGGCAACTGCCAAGGTCACGATGATTGCCTTCGGCAAACAGGTAGAGGTCCATTTCCCCCAGCAACAATTGGCTGAAGCTGTAGGGGTCTTCGGTGATCTGCTCACCGCCGGCCCACTGGATTTTCAACAGGTAAGGTTGACGCGTACCGAACTGCCCGACAAATAAACCCGGTACCTGGTTGGCCTCCAGGCTGCCAAGGGTCTCGCTGCCATCGCGGCTGAGCACTTGGACGCTCAACGCCTCCGGCAGAAAGACGCGGATAAACTGCCCCCCCTGCTCGTCGTCATGGGGCCCCAGGATCGAGAATGGATCGGGGTGCTCGGCGCGCACCAGCGCTTCGACGTCCTTGGACGCCGGCAATGCCGTCAGCTTGGGCTGCAGCGGTTCTTTATGTGTAAAACTCATGAGGTCTCCCCACCGCGTACAGGTTTCGATTTAGGTGTTAGCCCGCTGAGCAAACCGTGCAGCCCTTGCAGGGGCACCGGCAACCAGGTCGGGCGATTTTCCGCTTCGTAGGCCACTTCGTACGCAGCCTTCTCCAGGCTGAACAACGTCAGCGCTGCGTCCTGGCCCTTGGCATCCTGCCAATCATGCGCCAGTGTAGCCGTCGCCGCCTGGTAAGCCTGGGTAAATGCCTGGCGGGCTTCATTCAGGTAGCGATCGGTCACGCGTTTACGCGCGTTGTCCGCTTCCGGCGAGTGATCCACTCCTTGCACATTCAGGGCCATGGCCGCCGCGTAATCGAAGGAGCGCAACACACCACTCACATCTTTATAGGGGCTGTGTTTGCCACGCCGTTCATGCAGTGGTCGCGCCGGTTCGCCTTCAAAGTCGATCAGGTAGGCATCGCCCTTGACCACCAATACCTGGCCCAGATGCAAGTCTCCATGCACCCGGATACGAAACCCGCCTAGCGTGGCCTTCGCCAGCGCCTGGACATGCCCGGCGATGGCTTTTTTCTGCGCCAGTAATTCACTGACCAACGCCTGATCAGCGGGGTTCAACTGGCTTTGATGAAGTTTGAGCAGTTGCAGGGCGCGGTCGATCTGGGCGCCGACATCCTTGGCCCAGGCCTGGGTATCCTTGGCCGTGGTGAGTTCGGGCTTGAAAGCCTTGTCGGCGGTCGGCGCGCCCAGCACCAGGTGCATTTCCCCCAGGCGCTGGCCAAGCAGCCCGGCGAAATCCGCCAGTTCCCCCAAGGCGTTGTAGTGCTGCTCCTGTTCGGAGATGGCCTCGGCCAGTTCGTCGCGGATCGCCCGCTCCAGGTTGTTCTGGGTCCAGCTCCAGGCATCGCCCTGATTGCTGAGGTAGCCTTGGGCAATCATCAGCAGGTTGTCCTGGCCTTGCCCATCGCGGCGACTCATCGAACCCAGCAATGGCGAAATATTCGGGTAGCCGGCGGCGGTCAGGTAGGCACTCATTTCCAGCTCCGGGTGCACCCCGGCGCTGACTTTGCGGATCAACTTGAGCACCAGGCTCTCGCCCACTACCACCGAGCTGTTGGACTGCTCGGCGGACAAGTAGCGCACCGGCGATTCGCTGCCCAGTTGCAGCCCGGCCAAGTGTTGGGTCGACTCGAAACGCAGATCGCCCTCAACGGAACTGAGCACGGTACCGGCCTGCATGGCCTGGATCACCTCACGGATAAACTGCTCAAGGCTGAACGCATCAGTCACCAACCCTACCTGGCGGGTACGCCGCACGCGAGCCAGGGCCAATTGCTGGGGCAAGGCACTGGTGAACTGGTCTTCGCCCAGAAAGCCCAACGGCAATTGATAACGGCTGACCTGGCCGCCACTGGTTACCTCGATTTCACTGAGCAGCACCGGGTGCTGCGGGTCGCCGAAGCGAACACCGTAAGCGATGTGCACGCTGTCAATGGCCGTGTCTTTGCCGGCAAACCAGCGACGCTTGGGCAGCCAGGCTGGCAATGAGGTTTGCTCAAGACTGGTGCGGCAAGGTTCTTCCAACAATTCTTCCATGCGTTTTTTCAGTACCAAGGTGGTGAAGTCAGGCATGCTTTGCGCCGGTTCCACATGCCAGCTGGGCATTTGGTTCTCCGCCGCCAGCACAAACCAGTAGAAGCCATAGGGCGCCAGGGTCAACAGGAAATTCAGCTGGCCGATGGGTGGGAACGCATTACCGCCAAGCATTTCCACCGGCACCATGCCGGCAAACGCAGACAGGTCCAGCTCCGCAGCCTGGGCGCTGCGCGACACGTTGGCCACGCACAGGATGATCTCGCTGCGGCCATCTTCGCCGGTGTACTCACGGGTATAGGCAAGAATGCGGCGATTGGTTGGCGAAAGCATTTTCAGGCTGCCACGGCCAAACGCCTTTGACTGCTTGCGCACGGCGAGCATGCGTCGGGTCCAGTTGAGCAGCGAGTGCGGGTCCTGGGCCTGGGTTTCGACGTTGACCGACTGATAACCGTATTGCGCGTCCATGATCGGCGGCAACACCAGGCTGGCCGGGTCGGCGCGGGAAAAACCGCCGTTGCGGTCGATGGACCATTGCATCGGTGTACGCACGCCGTCGCGGTCGCCCAGATAGATGTTGTCACCCATGCCAATTTCATCGCCGTAATACAAGGTCGGCGTGCCCGGCATCGACAGCAACAGGCTATTGAGCAACTCCACACGGCGGCGATCGCGCTCCATCAGCGGCGCCAGGCGCCGGCGGATGCCCAGGTTGATACGCGCGCGGCGGTCGGCGGCGTAGTAGTTCCACAGGTAGTCGCGCTCCCTGTCGGTGACCATTTCCAGGGTCAGTTCATCGTGGTTGCGCAGGAAGATCGCCCATTGGCAATTGGCGGGAATCTCCGGGGTCTGACGCAAAATATCAGTGATGGGGAAGCGATCTTCCTGGGCCAATGCCATGTACATGCGCGGCATCAGCGGAAAGTGGAAGGCCATGTGGCATTCATCGCCGTCATCGCCCTTGCGGTCGCCAAAATACAGCTGGGTGTCTTCCGGCCATTGGTTGGCCTCGGCCAGCAGCATGCGGTCAGGGTAATGGGCGTCGATTTCGGCACGGATCTGCTTGAGGACGTCGTGGGTTTCCGCAAGGTTTTCGTTATTGGTGCCGTCGCGTTCGATTAGGTAGGGGATCGCATCCAGGCGCAAGCCGTCGATGCCCAGGTCGAGCCAATAGCGCATCACCGACAGCACCGCTTTCATCACTTGCGGGTTATCGAAGTTGAGGTCGGGCTGGTGCGAATAAAAGCGATGCCAGAAGTACTGGCCCGCCACCGGGTCCCAGGTCCAGTTGGACTTTTCGGTGTCGAGGAAAATAATGCGCGTGCCGTCGTACTTCTGGTCATCGTCCGACCACACGTAGAAATCCCGTGCCGCCGAGCCCGGCTTGGCCTTGCGCGCACGCTGGAACCAGGGGTGCTGGTCGGAGGTGTGGTTGATCACCAGCTCGGTGATCACCCGCAGCCCACGCTTGTGGGCTTCGGCAATGAAGCGCTTGGCGTCGGCCATGGTCCCGTAGTCGCTGTGTACGCCACGGTACTCGGCAATATCGTAGCCGTCATCACGGCGTGGCGAAGGGTAGAACGGCAACAGCCAGATGGTGTTCACACCGAGGTCGGCAATGTAGTCGAGCTTGGCAATCAGCCCGGGAAAGTCACCGATGCCGTCGTTGTTGGAGTCAAAATAGGATTTGACGTGAACCTGATAGATCACCGCATCTTTGTACCAGAGCGGGTCTTTGATAAAGGTGGCTGCCTTGGGTTTCTTCGCCATTGGAAACTCCTGAAATTCTGCAGACGCAAATGCAATCAATGTGGGAGGGGGCTTGCCCCCTCCCACACTCTGATCTCCACTTGCCTAGGAAACAGTGATACGCCAGATCCCAAATGGCATCTGCGGTTCTAGCCGTGTCCATTGGGTCTTGCCGTACCAGGTCCAGCGATGGCCGTTCATAAGGTCCTCACCCTGGGTCTGGGCGTCGTCGGGCAGGCCCATCTCCCATAGCGGCAACTCGAAATGAGCTTCCTGGGCATTGAAGGGGTCGAGGTTGACCGCCACCAGGATAAAGTTGCTGCCGTCTTCGCTGCGCTTGCCGAAATACAGGATGTTGTCGTTCCAGGCGTTGTAGAGCTTCAGCCCCAGATGGGTCTGCAACGCCGGGTTCTGCCGACGGATACGGTTGAGCTGGGCGATCTCGGCAATGATGTTGCCGGGCGCGGTAAAGTCCCGAGGGCGGATTTCGTACTTCTCCGAATCCAGGTACTCCTCTTTACCCGGCACTGGCGCGGCTTCACACAGCTCAAAGCCCGAATACATACCCCACAGGCCCGAGCCCATGGTCGCCAGGGCGGCACGGATCAAGAAGCCGGGGCGCCCGGACTGGTGCAAGAAGCCTGGGTTGATATCCGGTGTATTGACGAAGAAATTCGGCCGGTAGCATTCGCGCCACGGCGATTGGTTCAGTTGCGTCAGGTATTCGCTCAACTCGGCCTTGGTGTTGCGCCAGGTAAAGTAGGTATAGCTCTGGGAGTAACCGACCTTGCCCAGGCGCGCCATCATGGCCGGGGTGGTGAAAGCCTCCGCCAGGAAGATCACCTCAGGATATTTGGCCCTGACGTCGCTGATCAGCCACTGCCAGAATGGCAGCGGCTTGGTGTGGGGGTTGTCGACGCGAAAGGTCTTGACGCCCTCTTCCACCCAGCCCACCACAATGTCGCGCAGCTCGGTCCACAGGCCGGGGATCGCATCCGCCGCATAGAAATCGACGTTAACGATGTCCTGATATTTTTTTGGCGGGTTTTCCGCATACTTGATCGTGCCGTCCGGGCGCCAGTTGAACCAGCCTGGGTGCTGCTTGAGCCACGGATGGTCCTGGGAACACTGGATGGCGAAGTCCAGGGCGATTTCCAGACCGTGGTCGGCGGCGGCCTTGACCAGCCGGCGGAAATCATCGCGGCCACCCAACTGCGGGTGGATCGCCTCGTGACCGCCCTCTTCACTGCCGATGGCATAGGGGCTGCCGGGATCATCGGGGCCGGCCGTCAGAGAATTGTTCTTGCCCTTGCGATGACTGCGGCCGATGGGATGGATCGGTGGGAAGTACAGCACGTCAAAGCCCATGTCATGAATCATCGACAAGCGCGAGTGCACATCGTTGAAGGTGCCGTGGCGCGCCGGATCGTCGGTGATCGAGCGGGGAAAAAGTTCGTACCAACTGGCAAACTGCGCCGCTTCGCGTTCCACATCAATCGGGTATACCGGGCTGACGCTCAGGTAGGCGCGGTGATCGGCCTGGGTCATCAAGTGTGCACTGTTTTCATGCAGAAACAGCGCCACCTGCTCGGTTTCCAACAGGCCCGACAGTTCGTGGTGCAACAGCATCAAGCGGTCGCGCAGTTCGTTGTCACTGCGTTCGGCGGCCTGCAGCACCAGGCTGCGGCCTTCCTGCAGCTCGAGGCTGACCGGCACTCCGGCCTCATGTTTCTTGCGCAGTTCGTAACAAAAGCTGGCGAAGGTATCGATCCAGGCTTCAATGCAGTATTGATGCGGGCCCTGCTGGGCGACGCTGAACGCCCCTTCCCAGCCATTGTTGCCCACATCGTTCATGACCACGCTGTGCCAGCTTTCATCCTCCCGCGCTCGCCAGCGGATCAGCACCGCCAGTTTGTCGTGGCCATCGGCGAACACTTTGCTGGTGACATTGATCCGCTGGCCAACCACCGCCTTGACGGCGAACTCGCCATTGTCGATCACCGGCATGGTGCTTTCGATAGCGATCCTGGGTAACAAAAGCGCCTGGGACAGCGGCAATACGGAATCTTCTGGAGCCAGTGTTTCAGCAGTCATCGAGCATCTTCCCCTTACGCCCCGTGGACGCCCTTTGCTTGATCCGAATTCAGAAACGGCGACGCTCTCCCTGAGCAGGGCCGTATAAGGTCCGAGCATGGGCGCTGTTCAAAAGTTCAGGTGGATATACCGCCACTGGGCGGGAATCATTTCCCGCAGGCAAGGGTCCACCGATAGAGCAAAGCACAAACGAGGCCATACCCATGAATATCCCGATACCCCCTGAACCCGAAGATCCAAATATCGACGAGCCCCCGCTGCCGCCCACAGAACCCCGACCCGTTCCTGAACAAGACCCCCCTGAAAACGAGCCACCGCCCGTCCAGGAACCCCCCGCAACGATGCCGCCCGTTATCGTCTGATTGACAGGCCGGCAAGCGCTTGCTTGCGAACCAAACATCGCGAGCAAGCGCCGCTGATTTTTCCCACTCGCATTACAGACGGCGCCGAACTCCCCCCTCCCAAGGTCAAGATAGATTCACTACTCGTGCGCTGACCCGCCTTGTTGCTGGCCGCAGACTATTCCGTCCGTAACGCGAGTACCTTCTATGTCCATTTCGCTACTGCCACCAACGTCCACTATCCAGGGCATACAACAACCGTCCGCCAACGATTATCGACAGAAACTGAACGATTTATTAAGGGCCGGCCCCAGCGGAATCATGCGCAGGAAAGAGCCTGACAGGCATCCATCGGACCTCCCCAGGGCACCGCAAGCTTTTACCCCGCCCAACCCTAGCCCCTCGACAAGCCTAAAACCGCAGGCGCCCGGTACCGATGCGCCCGAGGAGCAAGCCTCAACTGCGCCCAGCACTGCACCTAATACAGACGTGGAGCCGCAGGCGCCCGGTGCAGACGCCCCCCGGCTCGCCCAACTTCGTGCGCTCGCCAGCCGGGAGAGTATTACCCAGATGCTGCGCGAGCCAAACTCGCAGGAGACCGCCCAGAAGTTGGCCGAGATCCGAAGTCTGTTAAGCAAGGAAAATGTCAAGTCGATGCTGCAAGGCCCCGATGCAGACGAAGCGCGCAAGCTGATTACCGAAGTGAAGGAGCGTCTAGGTCAGTCAAGCCTGCAGAAGATCCATGACCAATCCTCGCACATCGAGCGACCGGGCTTGAGCCCTCAAGAGATCCGCGACCGCACTGCCAGTTCTGACCCCGAGGAGAGTTTCAGCCAATCCATGCAAGTCTTTGATGAGCTACGCGTTGAGGAATCCTACGCCAAACAGCGAGTGCGCCAGAGTACGCCACTCGCCTCGGCCCTCTTCGAGATCGGCAAGGAAGTGGACCTAGGCGAGCCGACCCCGCAACCGGACAATTCATCGGCTGAGGCAGACAGCCTCAAACCCGACAACAACAACAACAACAACAACAACAACGACAACAGCAACAGCAACAGCAACAGCAACAGCAACAGCAACAGCAACAGCAACAGCAACAGCAACAGCAACAGCAACAGCAACGATTCCAGGATTGACATTGGTCAGACCTTCACCTTCCACAGTACCCGCGACTCGAACTTCGATGCGCCTAAGGAGGTGATGGATTTTGACCACAACAGAGACAAGCTCGATGTAACGGCCATTCGAAACCAACTCGGCAACAAGCCGTTGAAATTGGTAGAAAATTTCTCAGGCGCCAGTGGCGAAGTGCAGGTTCACTACAACCCGGCCAATAACACGAGCGTGGTAATGATTTCCGGCAACCCGGGAGAGCCGCCCTTCGTGGTAAAAGTCTTCGGCGAGGTCAGGTACAGCAACCTCAGCACCTGACCCTGTCACTCATTCTTGTCCAGCAGCTTGACGACCCGTGGCATCACACTGAATACCATCAGTGCCAGCAGCGTACTGAGTACCGCCGTCGATTCCCGCCCCATCCCCGCCGCCACCCCAATGGCGGCGGTCATCCATAACCCGGCCGCCGTGGTCAGGCCCTTCACGTGCTGGCCCTCCTCGTCTTCCTTGCCCTTGAGGATGGTACCGGCGCCAAGGAAGCCAATCCCAGCAATCACCCCCTGCACCACGCGGCTCATGGCGTCCGCCTGGCTGCCGGACACTTGCGGCACCAGCACAAACAACGCGGCGCCCAAGGCCACCAGCATATGGGTGCGCACCCCTGCCGCCTTGCCCTTTTGTTCACGTTCAAACCCCAGGATGCCGCCTAAAAGCGCGGCGATCAGCAGGCGCACAGTGATTTGCGTCAACTGCCGAGCGTCGCCGATGTCGGCAAATTCAGCCTGCAGGGTTTGCCACACTTGATGCCACCAGGCGTCCATGGATCTGTCCTTTCTTATTGTGAATGAAAGATAGACAGTGCAGACCGCCAGTCAGTTGCCTGGAACCCGGCAGCGTTACCGTCGCCTAACGGGACATAGCCCATGAACAGGAGATCGCCATGTCTGTACGCATCGAAAATCATTTGTGCTACTTCACGCTCGACGAGACCGGCCAGGAACAGAGCCTGCCGGCTACTCGGGTAAATATTCTTACCGACAATGAAAAAGCCATGTCTTATGTGGAATTGGCCGGCCAGCAGATCTACATCACCGAAGCCGAGGCCGACGCCCTCACCGTAGAAGGCGCCAAGGATGGTCGTAACCACGTAAAGGCCGATAAACCGGGTTCGGTGATTTGATTGATCTGTATCAATAGACATCTAAGCACCCCTGCACCCCAGTGAGCCTGGGGTGCAGCAGATCGGCAAAGACGGTTGAATCAAACCCATCTGATCCGCTTTTTATCACCATGCCTGAGCCTGTTATGCGAACAGACTGTCGCCCATAGTTCCCCGGCCTGATGGAGGCTGATGAGCGAACGACCATGAGCGAACGAATCCCAACCGTGGAAACCTTTGAGCCCAACCACCCAAAGAAGGTGAAGGCCAAATCCAGCGACAACCTGATCCATACCCGCAGCTTCACCGGCGTATTCCGCACCTTGCGCGTCGGCGGCGCCGGCCTGCTGTTCCTGGCCTTCTTCGGCACCGTATGGCTGAGCTGGGGTGGCCGCCAAGCCGTGCTATGGGACCTGGCCGAGAGTAAGTTCCACATCTTCGGCGCTACTTTCTGGCCTCAGGATTTCATCCTGCTCTCGGCGCTGCTGATCATCTGCGCCTTTGGCCTGTTTGCCATCACGGTGTTTGCCGGCCGCGTATGGTGCGGCTACACCTGCCCGCAAAGCTCGTTCACTTGGCTGTTCATGTGGTGTGAAAAGGTCACCGAGGGCGAGCGCAACCAACGCATCAAGTTGCAAGCCGCACCGTGGAGCTTGAATAAACTAGCGCGGCGCTCGGCCAAACATACGTTGTGGCTGGGTATCAGCGTGCTGACGGGGCTGACGTTTGTTGGCTACTTCACACCGATCCGCCCGCTCGCCACCGAATTGCTGACCTGGCAGATGGGCGGCGTAAGCCTGTTCTGGGTGCTGTTTTTTACCGGTGCCACTTACATCAATGCCGGCTGGCTGCGAGAAGCGGTGTGCATGCACATGTGCCCCTATGCACGGTTCCAGAGTGTGATGTTTGATAAAGACACCCTGACCATTTCCTACGACGCCGCCCGTGGCGAACGCCGTGGCCCGCGTAAACGCGAGGTGCAGCCCGCGGACGTCGGCCTCGGCGATTGCATCGATTGCCAACTGTGCGTGCAGGTATGCCCCACCGGCATCGATATTCGCGACGGCCTGCAAATGGAATGCATCGGCTGCGCGGCATGCATCGACGCCTGCGACTCGATCATGGACAAAATGGGCTATGCACGCGGCTTGGTGAGCTACACCAGCGAACACCAATTGCAAGGTGGCAAGACTCACCTGCTGCGGCCCCGCCTGATCGGCTACAGTGCCGTGCTGTTGGTGATGATCGCAGCGTTGGTGGTGGCCTTGGTCGAACGGCCGATGGTATCGCTGGACGTGACCAAGGACCGTGGTATGTTCCGCGAAAACAGCCAGGGCTTGATCGAAAACATCTACAGCCTCAAGGTCATCAACAAGACCCAGCAACGCCAGGACTACCGCCTGGAACTGGTGGACGCCGACAGCTTCCAGTTGCAGGGCAAGACCCAGGTCAGCCTGGCACCCGGGGAAATCGTCGATGTACCGGTGTCGGTGGCATTGCTGGCGGACAAACCGGTGAGCAGTTCGCAGACTATCCGCTTCAAAGTCACGGATGTGGATGAACCCTGGATCTACAGCGCTGCAGACAGTCGTTTTGTTGCACCGTTGAATCGCTGAAATCTATCTGGATAGATAGAGATGCAAATGTGGGAGCAGGCTTGCTCGCAAAAGCGCCGGGTCAGGTTATATCTGCGTCACTGACACACCGCTTTCGCGAGCAGGCCCGCTCCCACATTTACCCAGCGTACACACAGAAAAACCTGTTTAAGGCCCCCATGAAACGCTACGAAAAATTCGCCGACGACATCGCAGAACTGATCCGCTCCGGCGTCCTCGGCCCTGGCCAGCGCGTACCATCGGTGCGCTACGCCAGCCAGACCTACGGCGTCAGCCCGTCCACAGTGTTCCAGGCTTACTACCTGCTGGAGCGCCGCGGCCTGATTCGCGCACGGCCGCGTTCCGGCTACTTCGTCAACACCCATGCGCCCAGCCCGTTTTCCGAACCGGTGGTGAGTGAGCAGGTGCATGAATCCACCAACGTAGACGTGAGCGAACTGGTGTTTTCGGTCCTTGACTCCATCAAGGACCCCAACACCGTGCCCTTCGGCTCGGCGTTCCCCAGCCCGATGTTGTTCCCACTGCCCCGCCTGGCTCGATCCCTTGCCAGTGCCAGCCGCGAAATGGACCCGCGCCTGGTCGTCACCGACATGTCGCCGGGCAACCCGCAACTGCGCCGACAGATCGCCCTGCGCTACATGGTCGGCGGCCTGATGCTGCCCATGGAGGAGCTGCTGATCACCAATGGCGCCCTTGAAGCACTGAACCTGTGCCTGCAGGCCGTGACCGAACCCGGCGACCTGGTCGCCATCGAAGCCCCGGCGTTCTATGCCTGCCTGCAAGTGCTGGAGCGCCTGAAGCTCAAGGCCGTGGAAATACCGGTGCACCCACGCGACGGCATTGACCTCGACGCCCTTGCCCAATGCCTTGAGCGCTATCCGATCAAGGCCTGCTGGACCATGACCAGCTTCCAGAACCCCATGGGCGCGACCCTGCCGGAGGCGAAAAAACAGGCGCTGGTGGAACTGCTGCGCGGTCATCAGGTGCCGTTGATTGAAGATGATGTCTATGCAGAGCTGTATTACGGGCAGCAAGCGCCGAAGCCGGCCAAGGCTTTTGACACTGAAGGGTTGGTGATGCATTGCGGTTCCTTTGCCAAAAGCCTGGCACCGGGTTACCGCGTCGGTTGGGTCGCGGCCGGGCGCTTCGCGCAGAAAGTCGAGCGCCTTAAACTGATGACCTCATTGTGCCCATCGATGCCGGCCCAGGCGGCAATTGCCGACTACCTGCAGCACGGCGGTTATGACCGGCACCTGCGCAAACTGCGCTATGCCCTGGAAGAACAGCAAAGCGCCATGCTGGCAGCCATCGCCCGTTACTTCCCGACCCAGACACGGGTCAGCCAGCCGGCCGGCGGGTATTTCCTGTGGCTGGAACTGCCGGAACAGACCGACTCGCTGAAATTGTTCCAGATGGCCTTGGCCCAAGGCATCAGCATTGCCCCGGGGCCGATTTTCTCGGCGACCCGACGGTTCAGCAATTGCATTCGCTTGAACTATGGCAGCCCGTGGACCGAGGCGTCGGAAAAGGCCATGGAAACGCTGGGGCGGATTGTGCGGTCGTTTTAACGATGGGATACACAGCCTTAGGAACCCTGCGCCCCAAGGAGACACTCAGGTGTGTGTATCTTCACTTCGAGACCGCCATGCGCATCAACATGCTTCCCGCATCGACCGCCTACCAGCTTGGCGAAGGGCGCCCGGAAAACAACTGGCTTGCGGTGCCTGCAGCGCCCGAAGAACCGCCTTTCGCGGATCGTCGCTCCGCCAGGCAAATCATCAACGCCAATCCAGGGTTGAAACACCTGCTCAGGCGCAGGGACAGCTATCCGGTGACCGACTTGCTCAAGCGACAACTGGGCGACTGGACATCCGCCAACCCTGATGCCAAAGCCAGGGCGCGCGCGGCCTATAACCTGGCGCGAGTGATCAATGTCCTCGACAACGTAAATGATCGTCGCGTCGGTAACAGTGAACGGCATGACGGCAAGATCAACGGCTTTTACAACGCGGGCTATTCCACCCGTAAAAATTCCGAGGCGCGCCTACTCGTAGCATTCGCGCAAGACGGCTATGACGTACTGCAAAGCCTGGGGCGCTAGCCAGGAAATTTAACGTCCTCCACCCAGATCCAGGAAGGTTCCGGTGGCGTATGAAGCCTTGTCCGACAGCAGCCAGATAATCGCCTCCGCCACCTCATCCGGGCGCCCACCACGGGCCATGGGAATGCCGGACTCCAGCTTGCTGACCCGGTCCGGATCACCGCTGAGGGCGTGAAAATCGGTAAAGATGTAGCCGGGACGTACCGCGTTGACACGAATGCCTTCACCCGCGACCTCTTTCGACAGGCCAAGCGTGAAAGTGTCCAGGGCCCCCTTGGACGCAGCATAGTCGACATACTCACCCGGCGATCCCAGGCGCGCCGCCACCGACGATACGTTGACAATGCTGCCACCCTGCCCGCCATGCCGAGGCGACATGCGCAGCACCGCATGCTTGGCGCACAGGATCGGGCCCAGCACATTGGTCTTCATGATTTTCAGGAGACGAAATTCGGACATTTCATCGACCCGCGACTTATGCCCAACGGTACCAGCATTGTTGACCAGCGCCGTGACCCGGCCCAGTTCGGCATCCACGCGATTGAACAACGCGATCACCTCATCTTCGCTGCTGACATCGGCGCGCACCGCAATGGCCTGGGCGCCCAGGCCGCGCACTTGCTCAAGCATTGCATGAGCGGCCTTCTCATCAGACTGATAGTTAATGCAGATACGATACCCCTCGCGAGCGGCCAGCAATGCCGTCTCGGCGCCAATCCCACGGCTGCCTCCGGTGATGATAACGACTTTATCCATGGCTGCGGTCTCCAGATTCAACCTGATGTCTAGGGTTGGATCCAAGAATACCCGTCACTCATAGCTCTTGTCAGGCGCTACCGTTTGTTCGGCGCTCCGGATATCTGCCATGAAACTATCGGCGGGCAATGGGTGCCCCAACAAGTAGCCTTGCAACGAATCACACCCCAAACGCGTGAGAAAATCCTGCTGCACATTGGTTTCCACACCTTCGGCCACAATTCGCAAGCCCAGGGCCTGGCCGAGTGCCACGATGGCCGAGACGATCGCCGCGTCATCGCTGTCGTGTTCCAGGTCGCGCACAAAGCCTCGGTCGATCTTCAACTCGTTGGCCGGTAGGCGCTTGAGGTACATCAGGCTGGAGTAGCCGGTGCCAAAGTCATCGATGGACAGATCCACGCCCATGTCCGAGAGCTGCTGCAACACGGTCATGCTCGCGTCGGCATCGCTCATGGCGGTGGTCTCGGTAATTTCCAGGGTCAGGCTGTTGGCGGGCAATTGGTGACGCTCCAGGGCGGCCGCTACGCTGTTGACCAACCCGGCGTGACAGAACTGCAACGCCGAGAGATTTACGGCAATGCGCCAACTCTCATAACCCTGTGCATACCACAGGCTCATCTGGCGGCAGGCTTCGTTGAGTACCCACTCGCCGATGGGAATGATCAGCCCGGTTTTCTCTGCCAGTGCGATAAAAGTCGCCGGCAGCAACAGGCCCTGCTGCGGGTGTTCCCAGCGCAGCAAGGCCTCGGCGCCCACCGCAATACCGCTGACAGCATTAAACTTGGGCTGGTAGTACAAGCGAAACTGCCCATGTTCGAGGGCATTGCGCAGGTCCTGCAACAGTTGCAATTGCTTGCGCGCATTGGTGTTCATCGATACATCGAAGAAGCTGTAGCCGTTCTTGCCCATGCCCTTGGCGTGGTACATCGCCGCATCAGCGTTCATCAACAACTCCTGAGGGCTGCTGCCGTTGCCCGGGAACAGGGCGATGCCAATGCTGGCCGAGATGTTCAACTCATGCTCGGCGACCTTGAAGGTGCGGTTGATCAGGCCGACCTGGCGCTCGGCCAAGCCCATGGCATCGTCCGGCTGGGTCAATTGCACCAGCAACACAAATTCGTCGCCACCGATACGGGCCAGGGTGTCCTGGCTGCGCAAGTCCTCGCGCAAGCGCAGGCCGACCTCGCGCAGCAACTGATCGCCCATGTGATGACCAAAGGCATCATTGACCGGCTTGAAGCCATCCAGGTCGATAAACATCAAGGCAAAGCAGCCGCCCCGCTCATTCACCGCCTGGATACCTTGCTGGATGCGATCCGCCAGCAGCGTGCGATTGGGCAGGCCGGTGAGCATGTCATGCAGCGCCAGGTGGGTCAGCTCCCGGTTGGCCAGGGTCAGGGAATCGGCGAGCACGGCAGTGCGCGCTTCCAGGCGTGCGTCGAGCAGCGAGGTCAATAGCGCAATGACCAGCACCGCCAAAGAGGTCACTAAAACTAGGTTATCCAGGCCCCTGCCGCTCAGGCCCGTCAGTGCGGCACCGCAAAAGCTGTCGTCGGCAAAACGCGCCGCGGCCATCCCGGTGTAGTGCATGCCGACGATAGCCACGCCCATCACCACCGCCGCCCCACCCCGTGCCAGGCGCACATAAGGCGTGTTGCGCCGCAGGTTGAAGGCGATCCACAGTGCCGCACCGGAAGCCACCACTGCAATCAATAATGAGGCGCCAAACAAAGTGGGATCGTAGTCAATGCCCGGCGTCATGCGCATCGCAGCCATGCCGGTGTAATGCATGCTGGCGATACCGGCGCCCATGATCAACGCACCGAATGCCAACTGCCAGGCCGGCAGGCGTGGCTGACTGACCAGCCACAAGGCGAAGCCACTGGATAACATCGCGATCAACAGCGACAGCGCAGTGATGCCCAGGTCAAACCCGAGGGCAAACGGCAGGCGCAGGGCCAACATGCCGATAAAGTGCATGGACCAGACACCGACGCCCATCGCCAATGCACCGCCGCTGATCCATAGATAAACGGCGCGCCCCTTGGCGGTAGCGATACGCCCGGCCAGGTCCAACGCGGTATAGGACGCCAGTACAGCGACGCACAGGGAAATCACGACAAGGGAGGTTGAATAGCTACCGATCAGCATGGGACTTCTCGCGGGCTACCGGGGTGTAAAAGCCCGTGCCGGGTGGCAAAGCGCGCGATTGTAGCGAGAATGAATCTGGGGCAGGTGATTAATTATCAGAAGGCCATTAGTGATTTTTTGGCGTCAATCGGATGGCCTCATGAGGCAGTTTCTGGATCCACGGAGATCAAAATGTGGGAGAGGCGGTGCTACGATTCGACTCGCCCCCGAGGGCCATGGGTATCTACACAGCTGTGTAGCAGCCGACGGTAACCACGATGCGAAGCGAGCCGCTCTTGATTTTGCTTTTGATCTTAGGCGCCCCGTCAAACCACGCTGGCCGGAATTCGACAGGGATTTGGGGGGTAAACCGGCAGGGATGCCGGTTTAGCCGCCCCGCGCCATGGATGGCGCGTGGCGGCGGCCCCCCAAATCCATGTCGGATTACGGGCACACCGAGCCTGGGCGAGGTGCCGAGTGGTGGGGCAAGAGCGTTTTGGTTACTTTTGGGCTCTTTTCAAAAGTGACCCGCTGTAAAAGCGGAACCAATAGTGGCCGTTACCGCAGGAATGGATATGTACACGGTCTGATCCAACATCCTGGTCGGCTGTCAGGCCGCCATCGGGAGCAAGCCCCCTCCCACATTTGGACCGAGACCATCAGTCAAATACTGGTCGGCTGTCAGGCCGCCATCGGGGGCAGGCCCCCTTCCACATTTGGGCCGGGTCACTCCTTTTCGGCCAGGGAGGTCTGGCCGTCCCAGCCGCCCCCGAGTGCGGCAATCAGCTGCACACTTGCCACCAAGCGCGACTGCAGCAAGTTCAACACCGTACGCTCGTTACTCAGGGCCGTCGCTTGCACGGTAACCACGTCCAGATAGGCAATCAACCCCGCCTTGTACTGGTTCTCGGTCAGGCGCAACGACTCTCGCGCTGACTCCAGCGCTTCATTGCTGACCACCGCCTCGTCCGCCAGTACCTTGAGTTGCACCATGTAGTTTTCCACCTCACGGAAACCATCCAGCACCGTCTGGCGGTACTTGGCCACGGTCTCGTCATAGCTGGCCACGGTGCGGTCGACTTCCGCCGAGCGCTGGCCGCCATCAAAGAGGGTCATCGCCAATTTGGGCCCAACCGACCAGAAGCGGTTCGGCAGGCTGATCCAATCCTCATAGGTGCTGCTGGAATAGCCGCCCTGCAGGCTCAGGCTGAGGTCCGGGTAGTACGCCGCCTTGGCTACGCCGATATTGGCGTTGGCGGCGATCACCGAACGTTCCGCCGAAGCGATGTCGGGGCGGCGTTCGAGCAACTGGGATGGCAGGCTCACCGGTATCTGTGGCAGTGCCGGGATTTCCTTGCTCACGGCCAGGTTGAAGTTGGCCGGGGCTTCCCCGATCAATACGGCGATGGCGTTTTCCAGTTGGGCGCGCTGCCAGATCAGGTCGATCAGACTGGCCTGGGTAGTCTTGAGCTGGGTTTGCGCCTGGGCAATGGCGTCCTTGCCGGCTACACCGGCGCGGTATTGGTTTTCGGTCATCTTCAATGAGCGCTGGTAGGTGTCCAGCGTGGCTTGCAGCAGGCGTGTCTGTTCGTCCATGACCCGCAGTTGCAGGTAGCTTTGCACCAGTTCCGATTGTTGGCTCAAGCGCATCGCGGCCAGATCGGCTGAGCTGGCCTCGGCGCTGGCTTCATTGGCCTCCAGACCACGGCGCAACTTGCCCCAGATATCGGCCTCCCAACTCACGCCCAACTGCGCATTGAGGGTGTCGCGAATACCGCTGCTGGAGCTGCTGAGGCTCGCGCTGCTGCTGCCGGTGCCCTGGCTGGCGCGGGTTTTACCGACGCTCAGGTCGACGCTGGGGTAGAACGCCCCGCGTGAACTGCGCACCAGTGCCTGGGCCTGGCGAAAACGTGCTTCGGCCTGGGCGACGGTCTGGTTGGAGGTGTTGAGGCGCACCACCAGGTCATTCAGTTGGCGGTCGCCGTACAGCTCCCACCAGGCGCCACGGGCCAGGGAGTCACTGGGGTTGGCCTGGCGCCAGCCCTGGGCCTCCTTGAATTGCACCGGCTCGATGACCTCCGGGCGCTGGTAGTCAGGGCCGATGGCGCAAGCGCTGAGCAACATGGCCAGGCCCACTGTAGGAGCGAGCTTGCTCGCGAAGGCCGTTAACGATAACGCGTTCCTTCTGGATGAACGCGGCGTATGGGCGTTCTTCGCGAGCAAGCTCGCTCCTACAGGGATCGCAGGGGCGTTGATTGAATCGGTCATAGCGCAGTGTCCAGGGCAGCATCGGTACGCACGCCGCGCCACGCGTTGAAACGATGGCGTGCGCGGTCGAGATAGAGGTAGACCACCGGGGTGGTGTAGAGGGTCAGGATCTGGCTGAAAACCAGGCCGCCAATGATGGTCAGGCCCAGGGGGCGACGCATTTCCGCACCATCGCCGGTGCCGAGCAACAACGGCAAGGCGCCGAGGATCGCGGCGAGCGTTGTCATCAGGATCGGTCGCAGACGCAGCAGGCAGGCGCTGCGGATTGATTCCAGCGGGCCCATACCGTCGTTGCGTTCCAGTTGCAGCGCCAGGTCGATCATCAGGATCGCGTTCTTCTTCACCACTCCGATCAGCAGGAACAAGCCCAGCAATGAGATCAGGCTGAACTCGCCCCCCGTCAGGTAGATGGCCAGCATGGCGCCCACCCCGGCCGAAGGCAGCGTCGACAGGATCGTCAGCGGGTGGATATAGCTTTCATACAAGATGCCCAGCACCAGGTACACCGCGACCAATGCGCCCAGGATCATGAACGGCTGACCCTTCTGTGTGGCCGCAAAGGCATCGGCGGTGCCGGCCATCTTGGCGATCACATCTTCGGGCAAGCCGACCTTGGCAATCGCCCGCTCGATAGCGGCCGTGCCCTGCTCTACCGTGACGCCGGGAGCCATGTCGAAGGCGATATTCTCCGAAGCGAATTGGCCTTCATGGCTGACGCGATCGTCTGCCAGGCTGTTTTCATAATGGGCGATGGTCGACAACGGCACCCGCGCACCATCGGCAGTGATCACCTGTACCTGATTGAGGGTGATCGGGTCCTGCGCATATTTGGGGTTGACCTCCATCACCACCTGGTACTGGTTGAGGCTGTCGTAGATGGTGGAAATCTGCCGCTGGCTGTAGGCGTTGTTCAGCACGGCGGTGACCATGTTCATGTCGATACCCAGACGCTTGGCCTGGTCACGGTCGACAATCAGCGTGACCTGGGCCGCGCCTCGCCCCTCGCGGGCGTCGATGGCGGTCAGCTCCGGCAGCTCACGCATGGCCGCAACCACTTTCGGGTACCACAGGCGCAACGCGGCCAAATCACCACTTTGCAGGATGTAGGAGTACTGCGCGCTGGTCTGGTCGCGGCTGCCACCAAACTGCAGGTCCTGGTCGGCCATCAGGAACAGACGCCCGCCCGGCACCAGCGGCACATCCTTGCGCAAGCGCTCGATTACCGCCTGGGCGGAGATCTTGCGCTCGCTGATCGGCTTGAGGCGCACCAGCATCACCGCATTGTTGGTGCCGTTGTTGCCGCCGATAAAGCCGGCCACGCTGAGCACTGCCGGGTCCTTGAGCACCGCCTGGCGGAAGATCTCCATCTTCGGCTGCATCACGCTGAACGACAGGCCATCGTCGCCACGCACAAAGCCGATCAACTGGCCGGTGTCCTGCTGCGGCATAAAGGTCTTTGGCACCACCACATACAGCGCCACGTTCAAACCGATGGTCAGCAACAGGCTCAGCAAGGTCAGGCGCCGATGGCGCAGCACCCAGTCCAGGCTGGTGGCGTAGCCGGCGACCATACGGTCGTTGACCTTCTGGCTCCAGCGTTGCAAACCGGTTTGTTTGTGCTTGTCATGGGGCTTGAGCCAGCGGGCGCAGAGCATCGGCGTCAGGGTCAACGAGACGATCAGCGAGACAATGATCGCCGCCGACAAGGTGATGGAAAACTCGCGAAACAGGTTGGTGACAATCCCGCCCATGAACAGGATGGACAGGAACACCGCCACCAGCGACACGTTCATCGACAGCAAGGTAAAGCCGACTTCCTGGGCTCCCAGGTAGGCGGCCTTCATCGGCGGCACACCTTCATCGATATGCCGGGAAATATTCTCCAGCACCACAATGGCATCGTCCACCACCAGCCCGGTGGCCAGGATCAGCGCCATCAGCGAAAAGTTGTTCAGCGAAAAACCGTACAGGTACATCACCGCAAAGGTGCCCACCAGCGACACTGGCACCGCCAGGGTCGGGATCAGCGAAGCGCGGAAGTTGCCCAGGAACAGGTAGACCACCAGGATCACCAGGCCCACGGCAATCAGCAAGGTCATCTCGGCTTCGTGCAGGGTGGCGGCGATCACCGGCGAGCGGTCCATGGCCAGGCTGAGCTTGACGCTGGACGGCAGCACCGCCTGCAACGCTGGCAACTGGGCCTTGATCTGCCTGACCGTCTCGATGATGTTGGCGCCGGACTGGCGGTTGATCACCAGCAGCACCGCCGAGTCATTGTTGAAGAAACCGCTGTTGTAGCGGTCCTCCACGCCATCGGTGATCTTCGCTATGTCGCGCAGGCGCAGGGCCGCGCCATCCTGATAGCGAATCAACAGCGGCTCGTAATCCTTGGCTTTTTCCAACTGGTCGTTGGCCTGGATCTGCCAGTTACGCTCAGCGTCTTCCAGGGAACCCTTGGGGCGGCGCTGGTTGGCGTTGGCGATGGTGTTGCGCACATCGTCCAGGGCGACGCCGTACTGGTCGAGGGCCTTGGGCTCCAGCTCGATGCGCACCGCCGGCAGCGAACTGCCGCCGATCTGCACTTCGCCTACGCCGGGCACTTGGGACAGGCTCTGGGACAGGATGGTCGAGGCCAGGTCGTACAACTGGCCCTTTTGCAACACATCGGAAGTCAGCGACAACACCATGATCGGTGCCTGGGACGGGTTGATCTTCTTGTAGGTTGGCATGCTGCGCATACCGCTGGGCAGCAGGTTGCGCGAAGCGTTGATGGCCGCCTGCACTTCCCGCGCCGCGCCGTTGATATCACGGTCGGAATCGAACGCCAGGATCACCCGCGTGGAACCCTGGCTCGACGAACTGCTCATGGTGGTGATGCCGGCAATCGAACCGAATGAACGCTCCAGCGGCGTCGCTACGCTGGACGCCATCACCTCGGGGCTGGCGCCGGGCAAACTGGCCGACACCACGATCACCGGGAAGTCGATCTGCGGCAGCGGCGATACCGGCAACAGGTTGAAGCTGACGCCACCGAGCAACATGATCGCCAGGCTCAGCAGCATGGTGGCTACCGGCCGGCGAATGAAAGGTCCGGACAGGTTCATGACTCAACCGGCTCCAGGCGTTGCGGCTCTTTGCGCCAGCGCCGGCCAAGACGATCAAAGTACAGGTAGATCACCGGCGTGGTGAACAGGGTCAACACCTGACTCACCAGCAAGCCGCCGACCATCACCAGGCCCAGCGGTTGGCGCAGCTCTGCACCGGAACCGGTGGCGAGCATCAACGGCACTGCGCCGAACAAGGCGGCCAGGGTGGTCATCAGGATCGGTCGAAAGCGCAGCAGCGCCGCCTGGTAGATCGCGGTCTGCGGGTCAAGGCCCTGGTTACGCTCGGCGTCGAGGGCGAAGTCGATCATCATGATCGCGTTCTTTTTCACGATACCGATCAGCAGGATAATGCCGATGATCGCGATCATGCCCAGGTCATTGCCACTGAGCAGCAGTGCGAGCAAGGCCCCTACCGCTGCCGACGGCAAGGTCGAGAGGATGGTGATCGGGTGGATATAGCTCTCGTAGAGCACCCCGAGCACGATGTACATGGTGACCACCGCGGCCAGGATCAGCAGCAAGGTGCTCGACAGCGACGCCTCGAACGCCTGGGCCGCACCCTGGAACTGGGTCTGCACGCCCACCGGCATGCCGATGTCCTTCTGGGTCTGGTTGATCAGCTCCACGCCTTTGCCCAGGGCGACGCCGGGGGCCAGGTTGAACGACATCATCACCGCCGGGAACTGGCCGATATGGGCAATCGCCAGCTGCGCCTGACGCTGCTCCACATGGGCCAGGCTCGACAACCGCACCTGGCCGCCATCGGTGGTCTTCACATGGATCTGGTTGAGGGCAGCCGGGCCGAGGGTCTCGCCGGACTGCGCTTGCAACACCACGCGGTACTGGCTGGCCTGCGTGTAGATAGTGGAAATCTGCCGCTGGCCGAAGGCGTCATACAGCGCGTCGGTGATGGTCGCAACGTTGACGCCCAGGCGCGAGGCCGCGTCGCGGTCGATCACCAGGTACACCTGCAGGCCCTTGTCCTGCAGGTCGCTGGCAACGTCGGTGAGTTCCGGCAACTGGCTGAGGGCTTGCACCAGCTTGCCGCTCCACAGCGCCAGCAACTCGGCATCCGGGGACGACATGCTGAATTGGTACTGGGTACGGCTGACACGGTCTTCAATGGTCAGGTCCTGCACCGGCTGCATGAACAGGCGGATGCCCACCAGCTTGTCGATTTCAGGTTGCAGTCGCGTAATCACCTGCGCTGCGCTCAAATCGCGCTGGCCGTGGGCCTTGAGGTTGATCAACAAGCGGCCGCTGTTGAGGGTGGCGTTATCGCCATCCACGCCAATATAGGAAGACAGGCTTTCCACCGCCGGATCGGCGAGGATGATCTTCGCCAGCTCCTGCTGGCGCTGGCTCATCGCCGCAAACGAAATCGATTGCGGCGCTTCGGAAATCCCCTGGATCACCCCGGTGTCCTGCACCGGGAAAAAGCCCTTGGGCACCACCAGGTACAGCACCACCGTGAGGCCCAGGGTAGCGATGGCCACCAGCAGGGTCAGCGGCTGGTGCTTGAGCACCCACTGCAACTTACGCCCGTAGGCTTCGATCAGCCAATCGATCCAGGCGCCGCTGGCCTTGTAGAAGCGCCCCTGTTCCTCTTCCTTGGGTTCACGCTTGAGCAGGCGTGCACACATCATTGGCGTCAGGGTCAGGGACACCACCAGGGAAATCAGGATCGCCACCGCCAGGGTGATGGCGAATTCACGGAACAGCCGCCCGACCACGTCGGCCATGAACAGCAGCGGGATCAATACCGCAATCAGCGATAGGGTAAGGGACACCAGGGTAAAACCGATCTGCTTGGCGCCCTTGAGTGCCGCCGCCATCGGCGTCTCGCCCTCCTCGATATAGCGGGAGATGTTTTCCAGCATGACGATGGCGTCATCCACCACAAAGCCAGTGGCAATGGTCAGGGCCATCAGCGTCAGGTTATTGATGGAGAACCCCGCCAGGTACATCACGCCAAAGGTGCCGACCAGGGACAGCGGCACGGCGATAGACGGAATGATCGTGGCGCTGACCCGACGCAGGAACAGGAAGGTCACCATCACCACCAGGGCAATGGCGATCAGCAGTTCATGCTGCACATCCTTGACCGACGCGCGGATGGTCTGGGTACGGTCAGTGAGCACGGTCACATCGAGCCCGGCCGGCAGGTTGTCGGTGATGCTCGGCAGCAGCGCCTTGATGCGGTCGACCACCTCGATCACGTTGGCGCCGGGTTGGCGCTGGATATTCAACAGCACCGCCTGGTTCTGATTGGCCCAGGCCGCGAGGCGTTCGTTTTCGGCGCCGTCGACGATCTGCGCCACATCCTTGAGGCGCAGCGGTGCGCCATTGTTGTAGGCCAGGATCAGTTCGGCATATTGCTCGGGCGAGACCAACTGGTCGTTGGCATCGAGCATCGACACCCGGGTGGGGCCGTCAAAGTTGCCCTTGGGCTGGTTGACGTTGGAAGCGGCGATCAGGCTGCGCACATCCGACAGGTTCAAGCCATTGGCCGCCAGGGCCTCGGGGTTGACCTTGATGCGTACGGCCTGGCGCTGGCCGCCGGCGATGCTGACCATGCCGACGCCGCTGATCTGCGCGATTTTCTGCGCCATACGCGTGTCGACCAGGTCATTGAGCTTGGGCAGCTGCATGGTCTTGGAAGTAATCGCCAGGGTCAGCACCGGGGTATCGGCCGGGTTGACCTTGTTGTACACCGGCGGCGCCGGCAAATCCTTGGGCAGCAGGTTGGTGGCGGCGTTGATTGCGGCCTGCACCTGTTGCTCGGCGACATCCATATTGATGTCGAGATTGAAACGCAGGGTCAGCACCGAGGCGCCGCCGGAGCTGGTGGACGCCATCTGGGTCAGCCCGGGCATCTGCCCGAACTGGCGCTCCAGCGGTGCGGTGACCGCACTGGTCATCACATCGGGGCTGGCCCCGGGGTACAGGGTCATCACCCGAATCGTCGGGTAGTCCACCTGGGGCAAGGCCGACACTGGCAGCAAGCGGTATGAAATGATACCGGCCAGCACAATGGCCAGCATGCTCAGCGTGGTGGCGACCGGGCGGAGGATGAACAGGCGTGACAGGTTCATGAACCGACCTTTTGCGCCTTGCCGGCGTCAGCGCCGGTCTCCCCTTTTGCCGCAGGCTTGCCTTGCAGGTGTTCGGTCGGCGTGGTCGGCACTTCGCTGCTGTCATTGACCACTTCGATTTCGCTGCCGTCCTTGAGACGGTCGGTGCCTTCCAGCACCACGCGGTCGCCGGCGACCAGGCCCTCCTTGATCACGGTGTTGTCGCCGTCGGTATCACCGAGCACCAAAGGCTGGACCTTGACCTTATTGTCGCCGTCGAGCTTGTAGACAAAGGTGCCGGTATTGCCGAACTGGATCGCCGCAGACGGTGCCAGCACCACGTTATGCAGGGTGTCGGCGAGCAAGTGCACATTCACGAACTGGTTGGGGAACAGCGCCTGGTCCTTGTTATCGAAGCGCGCCTTGAATTTCAGAGTGCCGGTGGTGACATCGATCTGGTTGTCCAGGCTTTGCAGCACGCCGACGGCCTGCTTTTTCGTGTCGCCACGGTCCCAGGCTTCCACCGGCAGCTTGTTGCCAGCGTGGTAACGAGCGAGCACAGTTTCCAGGGTATTTTCCGGCAGGGTGAAGGCCACGCTGATCGGCTGGGTCTGGGTGATCACCGCCAGGGCCGTGGTGTCGTTGGCGGCGACCAGGTTGCCGACGTCAAGCTGGCGCAAGCCGACGCGGCCGCTGATCGGCGCGCGGATCTTGGTGAATTCGAGGTTGAGCTTGGCGTCGTCTACCGCGCCCTGGTTGGTCTTGACTGTGCCCTGGTATTGCAAGACCAGCGCTTCGGCGGTGTCCAGCGTCTGCTTGGCGATACTGTCCTGGGCATACAGGCCGCGATAACGCTCGACGTCGACCTGGGCGTTTTTCAGCTGGGCCTGGTTCTGCAGCAGCGTGCCCTGGGCCTGGAGCAAGGCGTTCTGGTAGCTGCGCGGGTCGATTTCTGCCAGCAGGTCGCCGGCCTTGACCATCTGCCCTTCTTCAAAGGCGATCTTCATCAGCTCACCGCCCACCCGGCTGCGCACATTAATGGTGTTGAGCGCAGTGACCGTACCCAGGGCCTTGTAGTAAACCGGGAACTCCCCCAGCACCGCCGGCGCCACACGCACCGGAACCGGGCCGGTGGAACCGCCGAAGCCCGGGCGCGCCATACCGGTTTTACCGGTGTGACCGGCCGGCGCGTCTTTATGGGCTGCGCCACCGGGCCAGAATTTCCAGCACAAGCCGGCGATAACCAGCAGCACGAGCAGGCCAAACAACCAGCGGCGGGATTTGCGGGGGGAGGATTGCATGGAGTGGTCAACCATTGGGGGTGAGAGCTTCTTCTTCGGGAGGCTGAAAGATAAGCACTGGGGTGCGTTTAGAAAAGCACCTTTACCGGCTATTTACCTTGGGCTTACAACTTTTAACGTCTGAGCTTAGTCCGCTGGCTATTTCGCTAAACCGCTGACGCTCAAATAAAAACGGCCTGGACTAGGCCAGGCCGCAATCATGCATCATACGTGTTACTGCCAAACGACAGTTACGCGCAGAAACAGTTACTTCAACACAGCCAGGGCTGCATCGTAATTTGGCTCTTCAGCAATTTCCTTGACCAACTCGCTGTGCAGCACGTTGTCGTTTTCGTCCAGCACTACGACAGCACGAGCGGTCAGGCCCTGCAGCGGGCCGTCGGCGATGGAAACACCATAGTCAACGGCGAAGTCGGCGTTGCGGAAGTCCGACAGGTTCTTCACGTTTTCCAGGCCTTCGGAACCACAGAAGCGTGCCTGGGCGAATGGCAGGTCGGAGGAGATGCACAGCACCACGGTGTTAGCCACATCGTTGGCTTGGGCGTTGAACTTGCGCACGGAAGTGGCGCAGGTTGGGGTGTCAACGCTTGGGAAGATGTTCAGCACTTTGCGCTTGCCGGCAAAGGTAGCCAGGGTGGCGTTGGACAGGTCGCCGGCGGTCAGGGTGAAGTCTGCGGCTTTGGCGCCGACTTTCGGCAGTTCGCCTTCAACCTGGACCGGGTTGCCTTTAAGGGTGACTTGAGCCATGAACGGAATCCTTATGCTGGGTTTTGGTTAAACGAATTCGAGAGGCCGAAGTTAACCACAAAGTGCCGACGCTACCTACCGCCAGACACAAATTGTCATGCCACCGGTTGTGGTTTAATTGCGCGCTTTTCACCTGCCCTTCAAGGAAACCGTCGTCGATGAATCAGCCTGCCACCAAAGTCCTGGTCATTGGTTATGTCTGGCCAGAGCCCCGCTCCTCGGCTGCGGGCGGGCATATGATGCAGATCCTTGAGAGTTTTCTTACGCAAGGTTGGGACATTACCTTCAGCAGCCCAGCGACCATCGGCGAACACAAGGCCGACTTGCCGGCACTTGGCATCGCCGAATGCGCCATCGAACTGAATAACAGCAGTTTCGATGACTTTATCCGCGAACTGGCCCCGGATATCGTACTGTTCGACCGTTTCATGATGGAGGAGCAATTCGGCTGGCGCGTGGAGCAATGCTGCCCCGACGCCCTGCGCGTGCTGGAGACCTCTGACCTGCAAAGCCTGCGCGACGCACGCCATCAGCGGTTCAAGGAGCATGTGAAAGCCCATCCCGACGGCGACGACTTCACCGCCCTGTTCGCGCCGGCGCTGGAGGACGAGTTCCAGCGCATGGCCGATACCGACCTGGCCAAGCGTGAAATCGCCGCGATTTACCGCTGCGACATCAGCCTGATGATCTCCGACGTGGAAATCCGCCTGCTCACCGAACACTTCAAGGTGCCCGCAGCCCTGCTGCACTGGTGCCCGCTGATGCTGCAGCCGCCCACCCGCGCTTTTGCGCCCTTTGAAGACCGTGCGCACTTTCTCAGCATCGGTAACTTCCGCCACGCGCCAAACTGGGATGCGGTGCTATGGATGAAGAACAGCCTGTGGCCGCTGATCCGCCAGCAACTGCCGGGCGCCCAGTTACATATCTACGGGGCCTACACGCCGCCCAAGGCCACTGCCCTGCACAACCCGGCCCAGGGCTTTCATGTGATGAACTGGGCCGAAGATGCACTGCAAGTGATGACAGCGGCACGTATCTGCCTGGCGCCCCTGCGCTTTGGTGCGGGGATCAAGGGCAAGCTGGTCGACGCGATGCTGTGCGGCACGCCCAATGTCACCACCCCCATCGGTGCCGAGGCCATGGGCGATGATCAACCCTGGCCCGGTGCGCTCGAGCACAACGCCCCGGCCCTGGCGGCCGCTGCCGTGGCTCTTTATCAAGACCGCGAAGGTTGGACCCAGGCCCAGGAACGTGGGCGTCAGCTCCTGGCTCGGCGCTACGACCAGGCCTTCCACGGGCCAGCCTTGGTCGAATGCCTGGAGCGATGCCGCCGCAACCTCGCAGCTCATCGCCGGGACAACTTTACCGGCAGCATGCTGCGCCATCACGCGCATAAAAGTACCCAGTACATGTCCCAGTGGATCGAAGCGAAAAATCGCAACATCTAGACAATCGACGCAAAGAGCATGAAAAGCGTGATTCAGACTTGTCGCCGCTGCGCGGCAAGTCGAATCGGACATCCCTGAGCCCTAACGCTCCCAAACGTACCTCACCTCCTCCAGGGACACCCCGCCACGCACGAGCGTGCGACGGCTGCCAAGCTCTTCCCTTCCCCCGAGCCCTTGATAGAAGCGCACAGCTCTTTGGTTTTCAGCTAGAACCCATAAGGTAATCACCTTATAACCCTGGTCAACCAAACGCTTTAAACCTGACGCCCATAACTGGGCGCCTATACCCTTGCCCCAGTATTCTGCCAACACGTAGATGGCCATGACCTCTCCCGCTTCTGCGCAAGCCTCGTCTTCATCCCGGCAAGGCCCCACTGAAATCCAACCAGTAACTTTTCCATCCACCTCTGAAACTAAAACGTCAGACTCTTTGCTTTCAATCGCATGAGTCCAATGCGCTTCCCTCTTGGGCAAAGTCGCAGTAAGGGAGGCCAAAAAATCAGCGGGCATCAGATCAAGATAAGCTTGTTGCCAGCTACTGACGTGAACGCTGGCGATGCTATGTGCATCGCTGGGACGTGCATCGCGAATCATGAATAAGCCCTCGCTCGTGTCTGTTTCAGATAAAAATCTTCTGTAATCCTACTCGTACAGGATGCAGCGGCGCACGCTCAGACGCTTGAAGCTGGCAGGGCCGTGCACAACGGGGCATTATTCGGGTCGCAACCACAATAAAGCGACGGCAGCATGACCCGAGCAACGCGTATCACCGACCCTTCCTACGAGCTGATGGACGATCACAACGGTCTGTCCATCATCTATCGCCAGCACGGTTTCCCCTGCCCGCTGGTGCGCTGGCATTTTCACAAGGAATACGAACTGCACCTGATCGTCGCCAGCTCGGGCAAGGTGTTTATCGGCGACTACATCGGCAACTTCTACCCCGAAAGCCTGTTCCTCACCGGCCCCAACCTACCGCATAACTGGATCAGCCAGGTGGAGGAAGGCGAAGTAGTGCCCAAGCGCGACATGTTGGTGAACTTCACCGATGAGCTGTTCGAGCAAGGCAGCCATACGTTTGCCGAGCTCAAGAGCCTGGCGCCCTTGCTGGAGCGTGCGCAATACGGCATAGAATTCCGCAGCAAAAAAACCATCGCCCAGGCCATGGCCCTGATGCAGCGCATTGAGGAGGCCCAAGGCATGGCGCGCCTGGGGCATTTTTTCATTTTGCTGGAAGTGCTGAGCGCCTGTGACGACTACCAACTGCTCTCCGGGGTGACCACGCCACAGCAAGCCGATGAACACAGCATCGACCGCACCAACCGTGCGGTGGACTACATCTTTGCCCACTACGCGAGGGATTTGCCCTTGGAAGAAGTCGCGGAATACCTGGGCATGAAGCCGACGTATTTTTCCCGGGTATTCAAACAGGCCACCGGGCGTACGTTTATTGAGTTCGTCAATCGGCTGCGAATCAGCAAGTCCTGCGAATTGCTGGCCGATGGCGATAAGGCCGTTACGGATGTGTGCTTTGAGTCGGGATTCAATAATATTTCCAACTTCAATCGGCGGTTTCAGCAGCTTAAGGGGATGACGCCGTCTCACTATCGGCGGTTGGCGGTGCAGCGGTTGACTGAGCAGAATTTGGCTTGAACCGATTGCCAGCGTGATCCAATCGTCAGATCGGTTGAGCGTAAAAGTTAACGTCTACCAATAAGCCTGTGAAATACTTTTTGTCCTCTGGCTTTAATCTCGGCATCAAGCAAACCAAGCACACTCGTTAAAAAATCATACAAATCACCCTCGAAATATTCTTCAGGGAATGAGGTATCTTGATTAAAAGGCGGATCCACATAGGCCAAGCCATCCAGAGACATATTTCTCTTAATGCAACTCCTTATTTGCACACCAAGAATAACTGAACTCAACAAACCTCTTTCATCAATATAACCGCACACTACTTCCCTCAACCCCAAGACGCAATGGTGGGATTTTTCTTCATCGCCTAAAAACTCTCCAACACCGTCACCAAAACAATAGATAAAACCACTTAAGTAACTGTAATTCATCATCCCTCCTGCACACCATTGCATATCATCACGCCACGTCATTTCATGACAGATGCCATCACTAACGTTTCCCAATTAACCCAGAAAAGAATTTCCGTCGCCGGGCTTTCATTTCACTATCGAGCAGCTCCATTACGCTAGTTAGAAACGTGTATAGATCCCCTTCAAAATAATCTTCAGCGAAAGATGTTTCTTGATCAAATGGGGGATCTACATACTCCAAACCTTCAGCCCCCATGTGATTTTTTATGTAATGTGCTATTTGTTTTTTAAGAATAACTGCATGCACTAAACTGAGCACGCCCCCCTCACCGAAAGAATCCTTGACTATTTCAGGCAAGGTCAAAGGTTGAAAATGCTTTTTTTCATCATCTGATAAAAACTCGCCAACCCCTTCACCAACCTCATACATAAAACTGTGCAAATGCATATACTTGCTCATAACCTTACCTTACAAAGCCGAAAATGCAGTAATTATATAATATGGCATACGATTGTATTCAGCATATTTAATTGTCACCTTGAGCTTTGACATCGTGACAATCTTGGATTGATCTTGCCTAGTGACACCCCAACCAACGGCAGTTTCTAACTGCGTGACGAAACTGTATTGCCCGTGCTTCAATACGAATCTCGCTTTCGAATACATGAGTATTTTAAGTTTATTCCTTTGGAGCGCTTGACTCACAGCCCATTCCGCCACATCAAGATTATAAAAAGTCGACGAGACGTGGACTTTTCTTGAAGCAAATCGTGATTTCAGATACTCCATATCTTTATCAACATGCTTGGATATGGTATGCCCACCACCAAATTTTTTAGGAGCTTGCAGCGGTTTTTCGCTGGTAATAACGGTTATCCGACCTCCCCGCACAGACGAAACTCTGAAGGCGTTGTATAAAGAGGCAGTCGACAGCGGAACTGCAAATTCCGCCGCTAAACCAATAACCTGGCCTGTGGCTCTCGATGCACCAAGCGCTTGAGTTGCAGATGAACCTGCCTTAAAGGCAAACGAATCCGTCTCTTTACCTGTCAGAAGCTGTGTCGCGCCGGCTGAAAGCTGATCGGAGGCATGTATACCCATTGCGATACATCCCGCCTTGCTAAGCAGCGTCGGTTCAGGCACTGCGTACAGTACGCCAGCCCCGGCAAGCTCCACGACACCGCCGACAAGACGCAAGCTACCCACTATACGATTCGACATTATCTCCGCAGGCGAAAGCGACTCTTGAGTCAATATTGCGGCCATCTGCGCGAAGCTTAGTGCTATACGAAACTCTCCATCGTCAGGCATGTGGCGCGGCCCTATGCGAATGGCTTATCGGTGGCCCTGTCCCAACCGCCGGAGATTTTTCCCGCACTGGCGCCTTCAGATCGGCGTTGCTGGGTGTACTCGAATTTGATACGACGATAATTCAGATTGATGACCTCCATAGGAAGGCCGCCTTGATCAGCACCTTGCCCACTTACAGTGGACACCAAAACATCCTCAAGAACGATATCCATATATTTAAACTTTTCACCTCCAGCGCGATGTATGCGGATGGTCACTGTCTTGATTTGTGAGCCTCGGCAACACAACTCGAATAGCTTTGGCGTAGCTCTATCCACGTACTTGCTTATTTGAAAATCACCCAACATCACCCGTCCAGCAGATGCACCACCATTGGAGTGAGTCGATTGGCTGATCGACTGAATTGCGTCGTAATGGTAAGACAGTAATTCGACCCAGCCTTTATGCTCAGCGTCCAATGACTCACCTTCTACACCATCTAAATGCATGAATGCGTCAAAAGCCATTATCAGCTGCCTGGTCGGAATTGAATGAGAGGTCAGTTACCTGACGTATTGCAGCTGATTGCTCGCTTTGACTATTAGTGTCTTTCATGCTTGCTCCTTTTTAAGTGCAACGGGCACGCGATGTCGCACCGCAATGACGCCCAAAAGATGTTGCTGACGAATACACAGCCAAACAACTGTCCGTTCGGCTAGGTATTGGGAAACGCAGAAACGTCTGACAAGGATTTGAGGTTGTCCCTAGGACACTCAATCTCTAGTCTCCGTACACCGCTGCACACGCAGCGGTTGGGCGTCGCGGCCCGGTGTAATCAGGCGCAAAGTGCCATTTCTGCTTTCAGTTGACGCCTTTTTATCGTCTACTGTGCGGCCTTATGGTGGCTGTGCGCGGGATACCTTCGGGTATGCCGGTTTCCTGATTCCGGTCCGCGAACCTGCGTACAGCTACCACCCAATCGCGTCGCGGCGATCAGTGGTAGCTCCATTTAAATCAGGAGTTTCACCATGATCAAACCCACCCCAAATCCCCCAATCGATCCAGCACCCAGCGTGCTATTCACCGTGAAAGACGGTATCTCCACTCAAGACCTTCTGGTCAACCTCAGCGAATCCCTCGCCTCTGCCCACGCCCTCACCTGCGATTTCGCCTTTGAGCTCGACGGCTCGCGACGCGAAGGCGCGCTGGGTATTGCCCAGTTGATCGAGGTGTCTCGATTGTTGGCTGAGCGGGTACTGGCTGATATCGAGCGTTAAATACGGCATCGATCGTCCCCACGCGTCACGGGGACGAACATCGAGTGCAAAAAAGTATCAGTGAGCGTGCGCCCAAGGATTTGTCACAACACCATTTCAAGGCTGTAATCGACGCACACTCTTCCTGGCTACCTGTAGGAAGACACAACAACAATAACTGTCCTTCCGTCGCCCCTGGGCGCGGAAATGGAGTGCGCGATGAAGTTCACAGCAAAAGTACTGCTTGCCTCGACCTGCATGACAGCATGCATGACCCTCAGCGCCGTCAGCTTTGGCGCGCAAACCCTGACCATTGCCACCGTCAATAACAGCGACATGATCCGCATGCAGAAACTCTCGAAAACCTTCGAGGCCGAGCATCCGGAGATCAAGTTGAATTGGGTGGTGCTCGAAGAAAACGTACTGCGCCAACGCCTGACCACCGACATTGCTACCCAGGGCGGGCAGTTCGATGTGTTGACCATCGGCATGTACGAAGCCGCACTGTGGGGTGCCAAGGGTTGGCTGGAGCCGATGAAGGACCTGCCGGCCTCCTACGACCTCGACGATGTGTTCCCTTCGGTGCGTGACGGTTTGTCGGTCAAGGGCTCGCTGTACGCCCTGCCGTTCTATGCCGAAAGCTCGATCACCTATTACCGCACCGACCTGTTCAAGGACGCCGGGCTGAGCATGCCTGAGCACCCGACCTGGACCCAGATCGGCGAATACGCGGCCAAACTTACCGACAAATCCAAAGAGCAATACGGTCTGTGCCTGCGCGGCAAAGCTGGTTGGGGTGAGAACATGGCGCTGATCACCACCCTGGCCAACGGCTACGGGGCGCGCTGGTTCGATGAGAAATGGCAGCCGCAATTCAACGGCCCGGAGTGGAAGGATGCGCTGAACTTCTACGTCGACAACATGAAGAAATCCGGCCCACCGGGCGCCTCCAGCAACGGCTTCAACGAAAACCTGGCGCTGTTCAACAGCGGCAAGTGCGCGATCTGGGTGGATGCCAGCGTGGCCGGCTCGTTTGTTACCGACAAGAGCCAGAGCAAGGTCTCCGAGCATGTGGGCTTCACGTTCGCGCCCCACGAGAAGACCGACAAGGGCACGTCGTGGTTGTATTCCTGGAGCCTGGCGATCCCGACCAGTTCCAAGGCCAAGGACGCCGCCAAGGTATTCACCAGTTGGGCCACGTCCAAGGAATACGGCCAGCTTGTGGCCAAGACCGATGGCATTGCCAATGTGCCGCCAGGTACGCGCAAATCCACCTACAGCGACGAGTACATGCAGGCCGCGCCGTTTGCCAAGGTGACCCTGGAATCGCTGAAAGTGGCCGACCCGACCAAGCCGACCGAGAAGCCCGTGCCGTATATCGGCATCCAGCTGGTGACCATTCCTGAGTTCCAGGCGATTGGTACCCAGGTCGGCAAGTTCTTCTCGGGTGCGTTGACCGGTCAGCAGACGGTAGATGCCGCATTGACCGCCGCGCAGACCACCACCGAGCGTGAAATGAAGCGGGCTGGTTACCCCAAGTAACCCCGGCCTTCACCACAGTCAAATGTGGGAGGGGGCTTGCTCCCGATAGCAATCTACCAGTCGATGATTGTGTGACTGATACACCGCTATCGGGAGCAAGCCCCCTCCCACACTGACCGCGCTCCGATTCGTATCTGACTGGTCTTGATTCTAATGAATACACCCGCCAAAAACCGCCTGGCCAACCCCGGCTGGTTCCTTGTCAGCCCCTCGGTGGCCTTGTTGCTGCTGTGGATGATCGTGCCCCTGGGCATGACCCTGTACTTTTCGCTGATCCGCTACAACCTGCTCTACCCCGGTGAAAACCAGTTCGTGGGGCTGGAGAACTTCACCTACTTCATCACCGATTCGGGCTTCCTGCCCGGCGCCACCAATACGCTGTTGCTGGTGGGCAGCGTATTGCTGATCAGCGTGGTCTTTGGTGTGCTGATCAGTGCCCTGCTGGAGGCCAGTGAGTTCCTCGGGCGCGGCATCGTGCGGGTGCTGCTGATTTCGCCGTTCTTCATCATGCCCACCGTCGGGGCGCTGATCTGGAAGAACCTGATTTTCCACCCGGTGTCGGGGATTCTCGCCGCGGTGTGGAAGTTCTTCGGGGCCGAGCCGGTGGACTGGCTGGCGCATTACCCGCTGCTGTCGATCATCATCATTGTCTCGTGGCAATGGCTGCCCTTCGCGATCCTGCTGCTGATGACCGCGATGCAGTCCCTGGACCAGGAACAGAAGGAAGCCGCCCGCCTGGACGGTGCCGGCGCCATTGCGATCTTCTGGCACCTGACCCTGCCGCACCTGGCCCGCCCGATTGCCGTGGTGGTGATGATCGAAACGATCTTCCTGCTCTCGGTGTTCGCGGAGATCTTCACCACCACCAACGGTGGCCCGGGTTACGCCTCGACCAACCTCGCCTACCTGATCTACAACCAGGCGCTGGTGCAGTTCGATGTGGGCATGGCCTCGGCCGGCGGCCTGATTGCCGTGGTCATCGCCAATATCGCGGCGATCATCCTGGTGCGGATGATCGGCAAAAACCTGACTGACAAGCCTTGAGGGCCGCGCCATGACACTTCAACAATCCCGCCGCCTGCAAAGCCTGCTGCTCGGTACGTTGGCCTGGGCCATCGCGATCCTGATTTTCTTCCCGATCTTCTGGATGGTGCTGACCAGCTTCAAGACTGAAATCGACGCGTTCGCCACCCCGCCGCAGTTCATCTTCACGCCGACGCTGGAGAACTACCTGCACATCAACGAACGCAGCAACTACTTCGCCTACGCCTGGAACTCGGTGGTGATTTCCTTCAGCGCCACTGCCCTGTGCCTGCTGATCTCGGTGCCGGCCGCCTATTCCATGGCGTTCTACGAAACCCAGCGCACCAAGGGCACGCTGCTGTGGATGCTGTCGACCAAGATGCTGCCGCCGGTGGGCGTGCTGATGCCGATCTACCTGCTGGCCAAGAGCTTTGGCCTGCTGGATACGCGTATTGCGCTGATCATCATCTACACCCTGATCAACCTGCCGATTGTGGTGTGGATGGTGTACACCTACTTCAAGGACATTCCCAAGGACATCCTCGAAGCCGCCCGCCTGGACGGCGCCACCCTGTGGCAGGAAATGATCCGCGTGCTGCTGCCGATTGCCAAGGGTGGCCTGGCCTCCACGGTGCTGCTGTCGTTGATCCTGTGCTGGAACGAGGCGTTCTGGTCGCTGAACCTGACCTCGTCGAGCGCCGCGCCGCTGACCGCACTGATCGCCTCCTACTCAAGCCCCGAAGGTTTGTTCTGGGCCAAGTTGTCCGCCGTCTCGACCCTGGCCTGCGCGCCGATCCTGATCTTTGGCTGGATCAGCCAGAAACAGCTGGTGCGCGGTTTGTCCTTCGGCGCCGTCAAATAACGGCTTCTTATAAAAATTGCGAAAAGGAGGCCCATCATGGCCAACCTGAAAATCAAGAATCTGCAAAAAGGCTTCGAAGGCTTTTCCATCATCAAGGGCATTGACCTGGAAGTGAACGACAAGGAATTCGTGGTGTTCGTCGGCCCGTCGGGCTGCGGTAAATCCACCCTGCTGCGGCTGATCGCGGGCCTTGAGGAAGTCAGCGACGGCACCATCGAACTCGATGGCCGCGACATCACCGAAGTGACCCCGGCCAAACGTGACCTGGCCATGGTGTTCCAGACCTACGCGCTGTACCCGCACATGAGCGTGCGCAAGAACATGTCGTTCGCCCTGGATCTGGCCGGCGTCGACAAGAAGCTGGTGGACAGCAAAGTCAGCGAAGCGGCGCGCATCCTCGAGCTCGGTCCGCTGCTGGAGCGCAAGCCCAAGCAACTGTCCGGCGGCCAGCGCCAGCGCGTGGCGATCGGCCGGGCGATTGTGCGTAACCCGAAGATCTTCCTGTTCGACGAGCCGCTGTCCAACCTCGACGCCGCGCTGCGCGTGCAGATGCGCCTGGAACTGGCGCGTCTGCATAAAGAACTGCAAACCACCATGATCTACGTGACCCACGACCAGGTTGAAGCCATGACCCTGGCCGACAAGGTGGTGGTGCTCAACAGTGGCCGTATCGAACAGGTCGGCTCGCCGCTGGAGCTGTATCACCAGCCGGCCAACCTGTTCGTGGCCGGGTTTCTCGGCACGCCGAAGATGGGTTTCCTCAAGGGCAAGGTCACCCGCATCGAGAGCCAGGGCTGCGAAGTTCAACTGGACGCCGGCACCCTGATCAGCCTGCCGTTGAGCGGCACCACCTTGAGCGTCGGCAGTGAGGTGACCCTGGGGATCCGTCCGGAGCACCTGGAAATCGCTGCGCCGGGGCAAACCACCCTGACCGTCACCGCCGATGTCGGCGAGCGCCTGGGCAGTGACACCTTCTGCCACGTCATCACTGCCAATGGCGAGCCGCTGACCATGCGCATCCGCGGCGACATGGCGAGCCAATACGGCGAAACCCTGCAGCTGCACCTGGACCCGGCGCACTGCCATCTGTTCGACACAAACGGTGTAGCCGTGGCCCGCCCACTGCGCGCTGCCGCCTGATCCCGAGTATTTCCCGATGAAACTGAATAAAGCCAACCTCACGCAGCTGGCGCCGGAAGTGAAAACCCCGGCCTACGCGATTGCCGACACCCGCCAGGGTATTGCCCACATCGGCGTCGGCGGCTTTCACCGTGCGCACCAGGCGTATTACACCGACGCCCTGATGAATACCGGCGAGGGCCTGGACTGGAGCATTTGCGGCGTCGGCCTGCGTGCCGAAGACCGCAAGGCCCGCGACGATCTGGCCGGCCAGGACTACCTGTTCACCCTGTACGAACTGGGCGATACCGACGACACCGAAGTACGTGTGATCGGCGCCATCAGCGACATGCTGCTCGCCGAAGACGGCGCCAAGGTGCTGATCGATAAACTGGCCGACCCGGCGATCCGCATCGTCTCGCTGACCATCACCGAGGGCGGCTACTGCATCGACGACAGCAACGGTGAGTTCATGGCCCACCTGCCACAGATCCATCATGACCTGGCGCACCCCACGGCGCCGAAAACCGTGTTCGGTTTCATCTGCGCCGCCCTGACCCAGCGCCGCGCCGCCGGCACCCCCGCGTTCACCGTGATGTCCTGCGATAACCTGCCCCACAACGGCGCCGTTACCCGCAAGGCACTGCTGGCCTTCGCCGCCCTGCATAATGCCGAGCTGCATGACTGGATCAAGGCCAACGTCAGCTTCCCGAATGCCATGGTCGACCGCATCACACCCATGACCAGTACCGCTCACCGCCTGCAATTGCATGACGAACACGGCATCGACGATGCCTGGCCGGTGGTGTGCGAGCCGTTTGTGCAGTGGGTGCTGGAAGACAAGTTTGTCAGCGGCCGCCCGGCCTGGGAAAAGGTCGGCGTGCAGTTCACCGATGACGTCACGCCTTACGAAGAGATGAAGATCGGCTTGCTCAACGGCAGCCACCTGGCGCTCACCTACCTGGGGTTTCTCAAGGGTTATCGGTTTGTCCACGAGACCATGAACGACCCGCTGTTCGTGGCGTATATGCGTGCGTATATGGACCTGGACGTCACCCCAAACCTGGCGCCGGTGCCAGGCATCGACCTGACCGCCTACAAGCAGACCTTGGTGGAGCGCTTTTCCAACCAGGCGATTGCCGACCAGTTGGAGCGCGTGTGTTCCGATGGTTCATCGAAGTTTCCCAAGTTCACCGTGCCGACCATCAATCGCCTGATTGCCGATGGCCGCGAGACCGAACGCGCCGCACTGGTGGTCGCGGCCTGGGCCTTGTATTTGAAGGGCGTGGATGAGAATGGCGTGAGCTACAAGATCCCCGACCCACGGGCCGAATTCTGCCAGGGGCTGGTGACGGATGACGCACTGATCAGTCAGCGCTTGTTGGGCGTGGAGGAGATTTTTGGTACGGCTATTCCCAAGTCGGCGGCGTTTGTGGCAGCGTTTGAGCGATGCTATGCAAGCTTGCGCGACAAAGGCGTCACCGAAACCCTGCAACAACTCCTGAACAAACCGGATTAAAACTGTGGGAGGGGGCTTGCTCCCGATGAGGGTGTATCAGTAAATGCATCTGTAACTGACTCACCGCCATCGGGAGCAAGCCCCCTCTCACACTTGACCGGGTTACCAATCCAAAAATAATACTGCTGAGCAAATCCTCATGACCCAGCAAAACCTGTTTCTCGGCATCGACTGCGGCACCCAAGGCACCAAGGCCATCGTCCTCGACACCTCCAGCGGCAAGGTACTGGGCCTGGGCGCCGCCGCGCATACGCTGATCAGCGGCGCCAATGGCCGCCGTGAGCAGCACACCCAGGAATGGCTTGACGCCTTTACCGAAGCCACCCACCGCGCCCTGCAACAGTCCGGCGTGGATGGTCAGGACATCCTCGGCATCGGCGTTTCCGGCCAGCAACATGGCCTGGTGCTGCTGGATGAGCAAGGTGCAGTGCTGCGCCCGGCCAAGCTGTGGTGCGACACCGAAACCACTCCCGAGAATGACCGCCTGCTGCACCACCTGGGCGGCGAAAGCGGCTCCCTGGAGCGCTTGGGCGTGGCGATCGCACCGGGCTACACCGTCTCCAAACTGCTCTGGACCCGCGAGCAGCATCCGGATGTCTTCGCACGCATCGCCCATATCCTGTTGCCCCACGATTACCTCAACTACTGGCTCACCGGCCGTGCCTGCGCCGAGTACGGCGACGCTTCCGGCACCGGCTATTTCGATGTGCGCAGCCGCACATGGGATGTGGCGCTGCTCCAGCACATCGACCCCAGCGGTCGCCTTGAAGCCGCCTTGCCACAGTTGATCGAAGCCAACCAAGCAGTGGGCACGATCCTGCCGGCCATCGCCGAACGCCTGGGCATCAACCCCAAGGCCGTGGTGTCCAGCGGCGGCGGCGACAATATGATGGGCGCCATCGGCACCGGCAATATCGCCCCCGGCGTGATCACCATGAGCCTGGGCTCCTCGGGCACCGTCTATGCCTTTGCCGACCAGCCCAACGTCAGCCCGCAGGCCTCGGTGGCGACCTTTTGTTCGTCGAGTGGCGGCTGGCTGCCGCTGATCTGCACCATGAACCTGACCAACGCCACCGGCGTGATTCGCGAGCTGTTCGAACTGGACCTGAATGCCTTTAACGCCCTGGTCGAACAGGCGCCTATCGGTGCCGATGGCGTGAGCATGCTGCCGTTCCTCAATGGCGAACGCGTGCCCGCCCTGCCCCACGCCACCGGCAGCCTGCATGGCCTGACCATGACCAACCTGACCCGCGCCAACCTGTGCCGCGCCGTGGTCGAAGGCACCACGTTCGGCCTGCGTTACGGTCTGGACCTGCTGCGCCACACCGGCCTGCAAAGCCAGAGCATCCGCCTGATCGGCGGCGGCTCGAAAAGCCCGGTGTGGCGGCAGATGGTCGCCGATATCATGCACACCGAAGTGGTCTGTACCGAACAAAGCGAGGCTGCTGCCCTGGGCGCGGCGATCCAGGCGGCCTGGTGCCAGAGTGGCGAATCCCTGGCCAGCCTGTGCGAAAAATGCGTGAGCATCGACCCGGCCAGCCGCACCTTGCCGATGTCGGCTAATGTCAGTGCCTATCAACAGGCGTATGAGCGTTATCAACAGCACGTGGCATCCCTTTAAGAGCGAACGACTATGTACCTGGTTTGTGGTGAAGCGCTGTTTGATTTTTTCAGCGAGGAAGATGCCCGTGGGCAGCCGGCCAAGCTCAATTACAAGGCCATTGCCGGTGGCTCGCCGTTCAACGTGGCGGTGGGCCTGCGCCGCCTGGGCATTGAGTCAGGGTTCTTTGCCGGCGTGTCCACCGATTACCTCGGTCGCCGCTTGCTGCAGGTGCTCAAGGACGAAGGCGTCAGCGAACGCTTCCTGGTGGAATTCGACGCGCCGACCACCCTGGCGATGGTCGCCGTGGGTGCCAATGGTTCGCCGCAGTACAGCTTCCGTGGCGAAGGCTGCGCCGACCGCCAACTGCAAACGGCGCATCTGCCAACCTTGGGTAATGAGGTGCGTGGGCTGCATATCGGGTCGTTTTGCCTGGTGGTGCAGCCGGTTGGCGACACCCTGCTGAACCTGGTCAAGCGCGAGAGCGGCAAGCGCCTGATCAGCCTCGACCCGAATGTGCGCCTTAACCCGCAGCCGGATATCCAGCTGTGGCGCGAGCGCGTGGCGCAACTGGTGCAGCATGCTGACCTGATCAAGGTCAGCGACGAAGATTTGCACCTGCTCTACCCCGGCCAGTCACCGGAAAGCGTAGTACAAGGCTGGCTGCAGCATCGTTGCCAATTGGTGTTTCTCACCCGTGGCGGCGACGGCGCTTCGGTATTCAGTCGCCAGCACGGCAACTGGTCTCAGCCGGCGGTCAAGGTGGTGATGGCCGATACGGTGGGAGCCGGCGATACCTTCCAGGCGGCACTGATTGCCTGGCTGACCGAGCAGCAGCTGGATTCACTCGAGGGTCTGCAGCAGCTGACGCGCACACAAATTGACAGCATGCTCGGCTTTGCGATTCGCGCGGCTGCGTTGACCTGTACCAAGACCGGACCCGACCTGCCGTACCGTCATCAGTTGGGCTGACGCGCATAGCAATGGGCCTGGCGAATGCCAGGCCCTGGGTCAACTTAAATTCAAGCCTTAACTAAAAATAACCGCGCGCTCCTGCTCGACGCAGGGCGGGGGTGTGGGTCTGGGTGTGTTTGAGGTCTTCACGCAAACCGGCGATCAGGTTGCAAATGGCTCGACTGCTGTCGAGTTTGTCAGCGTTTATACCTTTGACTTCCAAGTCCACCCGGTCACGGTCACGGTCGTCATACACCTTGATCGTTAACGAAGCATCCTCGGCTTTGGTGCATTCGCACCGTTTAGGCAGAAAACTTCCTTCAATAATGCTGCGAAGTTCAAGTTCCGAAAGCATGGCCAACCTCTCCTTTTTTGAGACTGCCAATCAGTTTCTTATGGGCTTGGCAGGCGCTGGCCTGCCCCGTCTTGCCAACCCTGGCAGACGCCTGTACTCACCAAGCCTACTCGGCAAATCTCGGCGTTGTTGTAACTTTTCCTCATAAGCAACCTACCGTTTAATATGAAGCAGATTGCGGCCTTGAAATAATCGTCGAACCACTTCGATTAAACGTTTAACCCTGCACATCAGGGTAAACAGCAAAGTGAGCCGAAGCTTTTTTCGGCAACATGTAGCAACTATCAGGCGGGTAATCTGGCCCGTGGGGTTTACTTGAAGTATACGAAACGTATACGCTTTGTATATCAACCCCGAACAGTGAAACCTCATGGGCATCGTCAAGATCACCGACCAACTGCACGAACAGCTTCGCCTGGCCAGCGCCGCCATGGACCGCTCCATCAACGCCCAGGCCGAGTTCTGGATCAAGATCGGCCTGCTCGCCGAACTCAACCCACACCTGCCTTACAACGAGCTGATAAACAAGCTGTTGCTGGACAAGCCCGACCTGATCCGGGGGCGCAACTGATGATCAAGACCGCCGCGCAATTGGCCGTGATGCGTGAATCCGGGCGCCTGTTGGCCCAGGTGTTCGACATGCTCGACGGCTTTGTCGCCGCCGGCCGCTCAACCCTGGAACTGGACAGCGCCGTCGAAGCCTTCATCCGCCACGAACTCAAGGCCCGCCCCGCCAGCCTGGGCCAGTATGACTACCCCTTCTGCATCAACACCTCGATCAACGAAGTGGTGTGCCACGGCATGCCCAGCGCCAAGCAGTTCCTCAAGGACGGCGACATCATCAACATCGACATCACCCTGGAAAAAGGCGGTTTTATTGCCGACTCCAGCAAGATGTACATGATCGGTAACGTGGCGCCCAAGGCCAAACGCTTGGTGGAAATGACCTTCGAGGCCATGTGGGCCGGTATCCGCCAGGTCAAGCCTGGCGCGCGCCTGGGTGATATCGGTCATGCGATCCAGAGCCACGCCCAGGCCAACGGCTACAGCGTGGTGCGCGAATACTGCGGCCATGGCATCGGCCGGCAGATGCATGAAGAGCCGCAGATCCTGCACTTTGGCCGCCCCGGCACCGGCCTGGAGTTGCGCGAGGGCATGGTGTTTACCATCGAACCGATGCTTAACCAGGGCAGCGCCAAGGTGCGCAGCCTGAAGGACGGCTGGACGGTGGTGACCAAGGACAACAGCCTGTCGGCGCAGTGGGAGCATACCGTGGCGGTAACGGCGGATGGGTTTGAAGTGCTGACCCTGCAAACGCCGGTTTTCACCACACCTGGCCCTGGCGTTTAAGCTCAAGGCGCCGCACGAACTCCTCCAGTACGAGGCCATACAGGTCGTCCTGCAGGTAGGCGTCTTCGATGCCCGCATCCAGGTTGGGATTGTCGTTGACCTCGATTACCACCACTTTGTCGCCGGACTGCTTTAGGTCAACGCCATAGAGGCCGTCGCCGATCAGGTTGGCGGTCTTCACGGCCAGCTCCACCACGGCCTTGGGCGCTTCGTGGACCGCCAGGGTGCGGCACTCGCCGTTGATGGCCTGGCCGATGGCCTTGTGGTTGTAGATCTGCCAATGGCCCTTGGACATGAAGTACTGGCAGGCAAAGATCGGTTTACGGTTGAGCACGCCGATGCGCCAGTCGTATTCGGTGTAGAAGAACTCCTGGGCCAGCAACAGCACCGAATGCTCGAACAGCTCGGCGGTGGCCTTGAGCAACGCCGCCTGGCTTTCGACCTTGATCACCCCGCGGGAGAAACAGCCATCGGGGATCTTCAGTACCAGCGGAAAGCCCAGGCGCTCGCCGACGCGTTCAAAGTCCTGCGGTCGTTCCTTGTAGAGAATCTCGGTGGCTGGCATGCCGAGTTGGTGACTGTTCAACAGGTCGGTGAGGTAGACCTTGTTGGTGCAGCGCAGGATCGATGCGGGGTCATCCATGACCACCAGGCCTTCGCTTTCGGCTTTCTTGGCGAAGCGATAGGTATGGTTGTCGACGCTGGTGGTCTCACGGATCAGCAAGGCGTCGTATTCGGCCAGGCGTGCGTAATCCTTGCGTTCGATCAACTCCACATCGATGCCCAGGCCCTTGCCGACCCGTATGAAGTTTTCCAGGGCACGGGGGTTGGACGGAGGCAGTTGCTCCTGGGGATCGTGAAGAATTGCTAGGTCATAACGGGCCAATCGGCGCGAGCGTGGCTGACGCCAGACTTTGCGGCTGAAGTTGTCGAGGGCGTGGGCGAATTGGTCTTCCTGATCGTCGCGTAACTTGTGCAATACGCCGGACTTCACTCCTTCGATATGCCAGCCGTTATGCTGACGGAATTCAACCAGCAAGATCGGACAGGGAAAGGTTTCAAATAACTGGCGCGCCAACTCTTGCAAGGGTTCTATCGTCGTTCGACCAAAATACAGGGTCAGGGTAAAGCCTTCGGTATTGCTGTAGAGATGATGACTCAAGGCTTTTTCGAGGGTTTTATCCAGGTCATCCAGGGCCAGGCCATACAGGGCCTTCCTGGTCAGCTCACTGATGGTGCGCACCGATGGAATCACCTTGTGCCCACGTGCCTCGGCCAGCAACGAGCAATAGTAGCCGTGCCCCAGGTACTTGTAGCTGCGGCACAGGTTGATCACCTGCACACGCTTGCCCGTCTCGTTTTTCCGGGTCTGCTCCAGGTATTGCTGGGCAGTGACAATGTCTTCGCTGGGGAAGTAAGAGGCCCAATCTTCCTTGCGTTCGACAATAATTACGACTTGGCTTGAACTTAGGAGTGGCGCGGATAAATAACCGTTGGAGGTTATTGTCGCCGCGACTGTTTGCTCGGATACTTGACGCCAATGACTGTGTACCGCCGACATAATAGTTGATCCGCTTTAGAGAACTCGACCTTTTCTATTAAGCACGATCTTTTAGGGAAGTCCCGTTTCGTTACGCAACTTTTACGGTGGTCTTATGGCGCTTTTCTTTCGCGTTGCAACCCTCGACGATGTACCTGCATTAGTGGCGCTGGAACAGCAGTGTTTTCGTAGTGACCGGCTGTCACCGCGCAGTCTGCGCTGGATGATCAGCCGGGCCAATGGTCAGTTGTGGCTTGTGCAGCAGCACGGGCAATTGCTCGGCTATGGGCTGGTGCTGTTTCGTCGCGGCACTCGTCTGGCACGCTTGTATTCCATCGCTATTGCCGAGCACGCTCGAGGCATGGGCCTGGGCCATCAGTTGCTGGGGCACATCGAAGCCTGCGCCCTGGCCAACAATTGCGCGTCCCTGCGACTGCAAGTGCGCACCGACAACCCCGGCGCACTCGCCCTGTACGAGCGCAACGGCTATCAGCGCTTTGCCTGGGTCGATGACTACTACGAAGACCACACCGCTGCCCTGTGCCTGGAAAAACCGCTCGCGCCTGCATCGGCCGTGGCTTCCAACTCGCGCACCAGCGGCAATACACGTTTGCCGAAGTACTCCACCTCTTCCTGAAAGTGCAGGAAGCCCGCGAGCACCAGGTCCACACCCACGGCCTTGAGCGCGACGATACGTTCGGCGATCTGTTGTGGTGTGCCGATCAGGTTGGTCTTGAAGCCATCGTTGTACTGCACCAGGTCCTCAAAGCTGGACTTGGCCCAGTTGCCCTCACCCTCCGGTGATGCCCTGCCCGCTTGTTTGGCGGCATCCCCAAAGGCGTTGACGGCCTCCGGGTCGGCCTTGTCGATGATTTCTGCCAGCACGGCCCGCGCTTCTTCTTCGGTATCGCGGGCGATCACAAAGGCGTTCACGCCGACCTTGACCGAATGGTGGTTGGCAGCGGCCTTGGCGCGGATATCATCGACCTGGGCCTTGATGCCTTCGGGGGTGTTGCCGTTGGTGAAATACCAGTCTGAAACCTTTGCTGCCATGTCCCGCGCCGCCCTTGAGCTGCCGCCCTGGAAAATCTCCGGTTGACCCAACGGCTTGGGCTTGAGGGTGTAGTTGTTGAAACGGTAGAAGTCGCCCTTGAAGGTGAAATCGTCTTGGGTCCAGATGCCTTTGAGGGTGCGAATGAACTCTTCGGAACGACGGTAGCGCTCATCGTGCTCCAGCCAGGGTTCGCCAATGGCCTGGAACTCGCCCTTGAACCAGCCACTGACGATATTCACCGCGATACGGCCGTTGGTGAGCTGGTCGATGGTTGCCAACTGCTTGGCCGCCAGCGCCGGTTGCCAGGGACCTGGCAGGATCGCCGCGATCACCTTGAGCGTGGTGGTTGCCGCCAGCAACGCATGGCTGAACGCTACGGACTCGTGCTGGTTTTCGGCGCCGTAACCGGCGGTGAAACGAATCTGCGTCAGGCCATACTCGAAGCCGGCGGCTTCGGCCAGTTGCGCCAGCTTGCGGTTGTAATCGATGCCCCAATGGGTACGTTGTTCGATCTTGCTCACCACCAGCCCACCGCTGACGTTGGGCACCCAATAGGCAAATTTCACGGCTTGCTGGCTCATCGAACACTACCTCACACGAAAGGATGTAAGGGTGCTGGAGCAGCAAGCGTGCCAGACTCAGGCAAAGGCCCGCGCCATGGGTGTTGCAGTAGAAATGCCAACTTGGATCATCCGGCGGCTAATGTCGGGGATCACAGTGATTTGTCGATAGGCTGTTGCTGGAGCAACACTTACTGGGGCAAATGTGCAGCTTAGAACGCCAGCTTGTAACCCACGGCCATCAACATCACCGCCAGGCACGGGCGCAATACGCCGTCTGGAATCCTGCCAGTCATATGGCTGCCAAAGTAGATCCCCGGCAACGAGCCCATCAGCAAAAAGCCCAACAGGTGCCAATCCATATTGCCCATGCTTGCATGACCCAGGCCCGCCACCAGGGTCAGGGGCACAGCGTGGGCGATCTCGGTGCCGACCAGGCGCCGCGTGGCCAGGAACGGGTAGAGGATAAACAGCGCCACCGTGCCCAAGGCGCCGGCGCCGATGGAGGTCAAGGCCACCATCGTGCCGAGGACCGCGCCGGTGACCACGGTCAGTGCATTCAGGTTGCGCGGGCGCATATGGTAGTCGTCGCCGGCATGTCGCTGGGCAAAGGCCAACAGGCTTTTCTTGAACAGGATCGCCAGGGCCGTGAGCAGCAATACCACGCCGAGTGCCTGCTTGATCACGGCGTTCATTGCGCTGGGGTCGGTGTGCAGGCTGGCGAGGAACCATAAGGTCAACAACACCGCCGGCACGCTGCCCAGGGTCAGCCAGCCGGTGATGCTCCAGTCGATGTTCTTGTTCTTGCCGTGCACCAGCACGCCACCGGACTTGGTGATGGCGGCATATAACAAGTCGGTGCCAACCGCAGTGGCCGGGTTGATACCGAACCACAACAGGATCGGCGTCATCAGCGAGCCCCCGCCGACACCAGTCATACCCACGATAAACCCCACGATCAGGCCGGCCACCACAAAACCAAAATTACCTACATCCATTACAGCTACCTGCGGCCTTATAAATTTCTGGCCGCAGGATAGCGATTTTTCTTATAACTACTTATACCAATGTGATCTGACTTTATGCCTTTTAGCTCAGTCGCTCACACAAGTACGCCTGGGTCTGGTACGGGAAGGCTACGGTATCGCGGCCTCGCAGGGCGGGATGGGTGTCGATCAAGGTGCGCAATTGCGCGGTGACTGTGGCTTTTTCCGCAGGTGGCAGCGCCGCGATAAAACTCACCGACAGGAATCGATCCATGATCACTTCCTGGGGGCTGCCCACGTGCTGGTAGGCAAAACAGGTCATTTGCGGAGCGCCAAAGTACTCACCGGTGAAGGCTTCGCGCCAACGTCCGCTATGAAAGCGCGGGGTGTCGCCCTCATACGGGGTGATGATCTCAGTGATCGCCGCCACCCAGTCCACCGACTCATCACGTACATTCCACACCAACCCCAGTCGCCCGCCAGGCTTGAGCACACGGTGGATTTCCGCCAGTGCAGCGTGAGTGGAGAACCAGTGGAATGCCTGGGCACACACCAGGGCATCGGCGCTGGCGGACGCCAAGGGGATGGACTCGGCGGTGCCGTCGAGCAGGCGTACATCCGGCAATAGCTTGGCCAACTGCGCGCCCATCTCTGCCACTGGCTCGACCGCAATCAGCGTCGGCGCCAGGCTGCTGAGCAAGCGGGTGAACTTGCCAGTGCCGGCGCCGAGGTCGATCACCGTCGATTGCGAATTGATCTGCAGCGCCTCGGCCAGCCAAGCCGTCAGTTGGCGCGGATAGTCCGGTCGGCCTTGGGCGTAGGTGACGGCCTGGGTCGAGAAACCCTGTTGAGCAGACGTGTGAACACCAGTCATTGCCAATCTCTCCTCGGGTAAAGCGGGGCGCACAGTGTGCGCCCTTCCCCGCGGTTTTTCTAATCGGTTCGAGTGGGCAGCCACACCCGAAACCGCGCACCACCCAGGGGCGACGCCAGGGCCGTCAAGGTGCCGCCCTGAGCTTCCAGGGCACGCCGGCTGATCGCCAGGCCAAGGCCGAAACCGCCGGTGGCGCGGTCACGACTGCGATCCAGGCGGTAGAACGGCTCGAAGATGCGCTCGCGTTGATCCGCCGGAATGCCGATGCCATCGTCATCCACCCAGATTTCACAGCCGTTGGGGCACACCTTGACGCCCACCTGGATGCGCTTGTCGCAGTAACGCGTAGCGTTGCGCAGCAAATTCTGCAACGCCCGGGCAGTGAGGCGCGGGTCGAGGCTGAAACGCTCAACCGTGCAGTCGAGCACCACATCGATGACGATCTCCGGGTTTTCCAGCTCATCGTCGACACTGCCCAGCACGCTGTCGATAAACTCGTCCAGCGCCACTTCTACTCGCTCGGGCAATTGCGCCGGGTTTTGCAGGCGGCTGTAAGAGAGCAACTCCAGCACCAGCTCGTCCAGCTCGCGAATATGCGCCACCAGGCTTTGCAAGCGCTCGCGACTGGCCTCGGGCAAGTCTTCGGAGAGCGCCAGGGCCAGGCCGAAGTCCAGGCGTGTGAGCGGCGTGCGCAGTTCATGGGAGACCGCATTGAGCAAATCACGCTGCTGGTTGAGCAGGTGCTCGATATCGTCCGCCATGGTATCGAACACAGCCGCCAGGCTGCCGATGCTGGAACTGGGCGGCAGTCGCGTGCGCTCCCCCAGGTGGCCCTTGCCCAACAGTGCGGCGGTGCTTTTCAGGCGTTCCAGGTCACGCCAGTGCGGGCGCAGCCAGACCAGCAGACACGCCAACAGTGCCGCGCCGATCAGCACGTTCATCGACCAATACAGCAGGTTCATGTCCAGCGGATCCGGCGGCACGGTAAGTTTGACCGCGAACTGCTGGTTGATCGGCGAGCTGATTTCTTCCATCCAGCCCCACTCGCCCAGGCGGATCACCGGCTTGCCTTGCTCCAGCAGCTGTTCTTCCTGGGGTGTGTAGCGGGCGTCCTGGCGCAGCAGCAGCTCGACCTTCAGCGGCGCGAAATCCTGGCTCAGCTGGTCGGTGACCTGGGACCAGCGCTCCACCGGAGCGCGCTGGTATTGCTTGACCATCAATTTTTGCAGGCCACGGGACTGCTCGACGTTGTAGTCCATGTAGCGGTGTTCGAACAGCTGGATCACCAGCTTGGGAATCAGGAAAATCGCCGCGCTATAAGTCACGATGGTGATCAGATAGAGGCGTAGCAGCACACGGAACATGGTTCAGCATTCCCACTCGGAACGGCTGAACAGATAGCCCTTGCCCCACACAGTCTTGATCTTGCGCGCCTCGCCGGCGTGGTCGTCGAACTTGCGGCGCAGCTTGGAGATCGCCACGTCCACCGAGCGATCGGTGCCGTTGAACTCGATACCGCGCAGGCGCTGCAGGATCTGGTCGCGGCTGAGCACTTCGCCGGCATGCCGGGCCAGCACCACCAGCAGGTTGTATTCACCGCTGGACAGCTCCACTGCCTGCTCGCGCCAGGTCACGGTGCGCTCCGACAGGTCGATGCACAGGTTGCCCATGATGATCCGGTCGTTGGCCACCTGGGGTTCGGACAGGCTGCTGCGGCGCAGCAGCGTGCGCACCCGGGCCAGCAGCACACGCGGCTCGCAGGGCTTGGTGACATAGTCGTCGGCGCCCATCTCCAGGCCCAGTACCTGGTCATGGCTGTCGTCGCGGGCGGTCAGCATCAGGATCGGCAGGCCCGCCGAGTCGGCGCGCAACAGGCGGCAGACCTGCAGGCCGTCGAGGCCCGGCAACATCAGGTCGAGGATCACCAGGTCCGGTGGGTTCAGGCGCGCACGTTCGCGCACATGGTCGCCACGGCTGAGCACGCAGACGTGGTAGCCGTTGCGTTCCAGGTAGCTGGCAATCAGCTCGGAGAGTGCGGCGTCGTCTTCGACCAGGAGGATGTTGGGCATGGAGGTGTTTCCAGAAAATACAGTGATAAGTCGTACACAAATCCCATGTGGGAGGGGGCTTGCTCCCGATAGCGGTGGATCAGTCAACCCTTGTGCAACTGATCCACTGCCATCGGGAGCAAGCCCCCTCCCACATTTGATCTTCATTGTAAGCAAGGTTGTGCAAGGATATACGCCACCGACGCCACGCGCGCCGTACCTTACACTTCTTCACACACGACCTACACAGCTTCACAGCACCACGGCGCAGGTGTCCTTAGGATGCGCCAGTCAATATTGGGATAAGAGCATGTCGAAGAATCTATTTGCGCCGTTTTGCCTGTTGGCCCTCACACTGGCGCTGAGCGCGTGTGGTCAGTCTGCAGACGAGGCGCCACAAATGCCCCTGGCCAAAGTGCGCATCGAAACCCTGCAGGCCAAGCCCCTGTCCATCACCAACGAACTGAGCGGGCGTATCGCCGCGCCACGGATTGCCGAAGTGCGGGCCCGGGTTGCCGGCGTGGTCATGCAGCGGGTGTTCAACGAAGGGCGCGATGTGAAACAGGGCGACGTGCTGTTCCGTATTGACCCGGCGCCGTTCAAGGCCGACCTGGACAGTGCCCAGGCCAACCTGAGCAAGGCCGAGGCCAATGCCTTCCAGGCACGCTTGCAGGAGCAGCGTTACAGCCAGTTGGTTGAAGGCAACGCCATCAGCGGCCAGGAATACGACAACGCCCGTGCTGCCTTGCGCCAGGCCAACGCCGAAATCGCCGCCAACAAGGCCGCCGTCGAGCGTGCCAAGTTAAACCTGGGCTATGCCACTGTGACTGCGCCGATTTCCGGGCGCATCGGCCGCGCCCTGGTCACCGAGGGCGCGTTGGTCGGCCAGAACGAAGCCACGCCGCTGGCGATTATCCAGCAACTGGACCCGATCCACGCTGACCTCACCCAGTCCACCCGAGAGTTGAATGACCTGCGCCGCGCCTTTCGCGCCGGCAGCTTGAAGCAGGTCGGCCAGGACCAGGCCAAGGCCACCCTGATCGAGGATGACGGCAGCCTGTACCCGTTGCCGGGCAAATTGCTGTTCGCCGAGATCAGCGTCGACCCTGGCACCGGGCAGATCACGCTGCGCAGCGAGTTCCCCAACCCGGACCTCGACCTGTTGCCCGGCAGTTTCGTCCGGGTGCGCCTGGAGCAGGCCGTGGACAAGCAAGGCATCAGTGTGCCGCAACGCGCCATCACCCGTGACAGTGCCGGCATCCCGATGGTGCTGCTGCTGGACGCCGAGCAGACCGTCAGCCAGCAACCGGTGGAATTGGGCGCGGTGATCGAGGATCGCTGGATCGTCACCAGCGGCCTCAAGCCCGGCGACCGCATCATCGTCGAGGGCCTGCAACACGCGCGCCCCGGTGAAAAAGTTGAAGTGGACGACAGCCCGCTCGTAAAGGAATAACCCGTCATGCCACAGTTCTTTATTGACCGCCCGATTTTTGCCTGGGTGGTGGCCCTGTTTATCCTGCTGGCTGGCTTCCTGGCGATCCCGCAGCTGCCGGTAGCCCAGTACCCCAACGTCGCGCCACCGAAGGTGGAAATCTACGCGGTGTACCCAGGTGCTTCGGCCCAGACCCTGGATGAAAGCGTGGTCAGCCTGATCGAGCAGGAGCTCAACGGTGCCGATCACCTGCTGTATTTCGAATCCCAGAGCAGCCTGGGTTCGGCGACGATCACCGCGACCTTCCAGCCGGGCACCGACCCGGAAATGGCCCAAGTGGATGTGCAGAACCGCCTCAAGGTGGTCGAGCCGCGACTGCCGCAAGCCGTGACCCAACAAGGCTTGCAGGTGGAAAAAGTCTCCGCCGGCTTCCTGCTGCTGGTGACCTTGACCTCCAACGACGGCAAGCTCGATGACGTGGCGCTCAGCGATTACCTGGCGCGCAACGTGATGAACGAACTCAAGCGCCTGGACGGCGTCGGCAAGGCCCAGCTGTATGGCGCCGAACGCGCCATGCGCATCTGGATCGACCCGCAGAAGCTGATCGGTTTCAACCTCACGCCGGCCGATGTCAACGCGGCGATCAGCGCGCAGAACGCCCAGGTCTCGGCGGGCAGCATCGGTGACTTGCCGGGCACCAATACTCAGGAAATCACCGCGGCGATCCTGGTCAAGGGCCAATTGTCGACCCCTGCGGAGTTTGCCGACATCGTGCTCAAGGCCAACCCCGACGGCTCTACCGTACGCATCGGTGATGTGGCGCGGGTCGAAGTCGGCAGCCAGGAATACCAGTTCTCTACTCGCCTGAACGGCAAGCCCTCCACCGCCGTCAGCGTGCAATTGTCGCCGGGCGCCAACGCGCTGAGCACCGCAACCCTGGTGCGGGCAAAGATGGACGAACTGTCGCGCTATTTCCCGGCCAATGTGGAATACAAGATCCCCTACGACACCTCGCCGTTCGTCAAGGTCTCGATCACCAAGGTGGTCTACACCTTGCTTGAGGCCATGGCGTTGGTGTTTGCGGTGATGTTTCTGTTCCTGCAGAACGTGCGTTACACCTTGATCCCTACCCTGGTGGTGCCGATTGCGCTGATGGGCACCTTTGCCACCATGCTGTTGCTGGGTTTCTCGATCAACGTACTGACCATGTTCGGCATGGTGCTGGCCATCGGCATCCTGGTGGACGATGCCATCGTGGTGGTGGAAAACGTCGAGCGCATCATGGCCACCGAGGGCCTGTCGCCCAAGGACGCGACGAAAAAAGCCATGGGCCAGATCACCGGGGCCATCATCGGTATCACCCTTGTGCTGGTGGCGGTGTTCCTGCCGATGGCGTTCATGCCGGGTTCCGTGGGGGTCATCTACCAGCAGTTCTCGCTGTCGATGGCCACCTCGATCCTGTTCTCGGCGTTCCTCGCCCTGACCTTGACCCCGGCCCTGTGCGCCACCTTGCTCAAGCCGATTGCCCAGGGCGAGCACCATGCCAAGGGCGGTTTCTTCGGCTGGTTCAACAAGCGCTTTGACCAACTCACCAACCGCTATGAAGGCTGGGTGGCGTACGCCCTCAAGCGCAGCGGCCGCTACCTGCTGATCTACCTGGTATTGCTGGTGGGTATGGGGCTGTTGTTCAGCCGCTTGCCCTCCTCGTTCCTGCCGGTGGAAGACCAGGGCTACACCATCACCGATATCCAGCTGCCGCCGGGCGCCAGCAAGAACCGCACGGTGCAGGTGGCCGAGCAGATCGAGGCGCACAACGCCGAGGAGCCAGGGGTGGGTGATACCACCATGATCATGGGCTTCAGTTTCTCCGGCGCCGGGCAGAACGCGGCGCTGGCGTTTACCACGCTCAAGGACTGGTCACAGCGCGGCAGCGATGACTCGGCAGCGTCGATTGCAGACCGCGCCAACATGGCCTTCAGCGAACTCAAGGATGCGATTGCCTATGCGATCCTGCCACCACCGGTGGATGGCCTTGGCACCTCCAGCGGGTTCGAGTTCCGCTTGCAGGACCGCGGCGGCGTCGGCCATGCCGGGTTGATGGCCGCACGTACCGAATTGCTGGACGCGGCGGCGAAAAGCCCGATCCTGGCCAACGTGCGCGAAAGTGCCCTGGCCGAAGCGCCGCAAGTGCAGCTGGAAGTCGACCGCAAGCAGGCCAATGCCTTGGGCGTTTCCTTTGCCGACGTCGGCAATGTGCTCTCCTCGGCAATTGGTTCGGCGTATATCAATGACTTCCCCAACCAGGGCCGCATGCAGCGCGTGGTGGTGCAAGCCGAAGGCGACCAGCGCAGCCAGGTTGCCGACCTGATGAAGATCAACGTGCGCAACAACGCCGGCAAGATGGTGCCGCTGTCGGCCTTTGTCGAAGCCAAGTGGACCCAGGGCCCGACACAGTTGACCCGTTACAACGGCTACCCGGCCATCGCCATCAGCGGTGAAGCGGCGCCGGGGCACAGCACCGGCGAGGCCATGGAGGAAATCCAGCGCCTGGTCAGCCAGTTGCCTGCGGGCCTGGGCCAGGAATGGACCGGCTTGTCCTTGCAGGAACGCCTGTCCGGCTCCCAGGCACCGTTGCTGCTGGTGCTGTCGTTGCTGATCGTGTTCCTGTGCCTGGCTGCCTTGTACGAAAGCTGGTCGATCCCGACTTCGGTGTTGCTGGTGGTGCCCCTGGGCGTGCTTGGCGCAGTCCTGGCTGTGTCCCTGCGTGGCATGCCTAACGATGTGTTCTTCAAGGTCGGCCTGATCACCATCATCGGCCTGTCGGCGAAAAACGCGATCCTGATCATCGAGTTCGCCAAGGACCTGTATGACCAGGGCGAGGACTTGATCGACGCCACCCTGAAGGCTGCACGGTTGCGACTGCGACCAATCATCATGACCTCGCTGGCGTTTATCCTCGGCGTGGTGCCGCTGGCGATTGCCACCGGGGCCAGTTCGGCCAGCCAGCAGGCGATTGGTACCGGTGTGATTGGCGGGATGATCACGGCGACCTTGGCGGTGGTGTTTGTGCCGGTGTTTTTTGTGGTGGTGATGAAGCTGGTGCGCAAGCGACACAACAAAGATTAATCCAATGTGGGAGGGGGCTTGCTCCCGATGGCGGTGTATCAGTCAGCATATTTGGCACTGATACACTGCCATCGGGAGCAAGCCCCCTCCCACAGGATCAGGTACAGTCTGCTCAACTATCGCCAGCTGTGACCAACCATGCCCTTCCTCGCCCGCACCCACCCTCGCCTCTCATCCGCCGCCGTACTGGGCCTTGTCGTGGGCATTCTGGTACCGGCCGACACTCTCGCCAGCAAAATCCTGATCGGCTGGAACGCCGGAGTCTGGACCTACCTGGTATTGATGCTATGGCTGACCATTCGCGCCAAGGCCGAAGATGTCAAGCGCATCGCCGAAATCGAGGACGAGAACGCCGGCCTGGTGCTGTTCATGGTGTGCATCGCCGCCATCGCCAGCCTGGCGACCATTACCTTCGAACTGGTCGGCAGCAAGGACCTGGCCACCTCCGAGCGCCTGCTGCACTACGGCTTTACAGGGCTGACGGTGATCGGCTCATGGCTGCTGATCGGGGTGATTTTCAGCGTGCACTACGCCAGGCTCTATTACACTTGGCCGGGCAAGGAACCGGCGCTGCGCTTTGCCGAAGGCTTGCTCACCCCTAACTACTGGGACTTCTTGTATTTTTCCTTCACCATCGGTGTGGCGGTGCAAACCTCGGATGTCGGCGTCGCTACCCGTGGCCTGCGCAAGGTGGTGCTGGGGCAGTCGTTGATCGGGTTTCTATTCAATACCGCCATCCTGGGGTTTTCGATCAACATCGCCGCCGGGCTGTTCGGCTAGGGCTGCACAAACCTTCTAGACGCTCACACAACCGCCGAGCATGAATACGCTTAACTTTTCCATCTCGGTGGTTTATGGCCGCGCACAATTGGATCGACCTATCCCAGGACGCCGACACCGGCATCGAGACGTTGCGTGCGCATTTCGAAGGCCACGCCTACGACCCCCATTGGCACGATAGCTACCTGATCGGCGTCACCGAACAAGGCGTGCAGCAGTTCAATTGCCGCCGCACCCGCCATAACAGTGTACCCGGCCAGGTGTTCCTACTGGAGCCCGGCGAGTTGCATGACGGCGACGCACCAACCGTAGATGGCTTCACCTATCACATGCTCTACCTCGACCCGCAATGGCTGGCGCGGGAAGTGAGTGCGGTATTTGAAGAGGCGCCTGCCAACAGCCAGTTGAGCTTTGCCAATACCTTGATCTGCGACTCACGCCTGGCGTTGGCCACCAGTCAAGCGTTCCAGTCGCTGCACAGCAGCGAATTGCGCATCGTGCGCCAGCGTGCGATGGACCAGTTGCTGGAGCTCATCACCGGCCAACTTTACTGGCGCACTCGTTATCACCCAGACCCGCGTCTGCCACAGGTGGCCCACAAAGCCCGGGAATATCTGCATGCACATCTGCATCACGACGTGGGTATGGATGAACTGGCGCGGGCCTGCAACGTCGACCGCTTTCGCCTGACCCGTGCCTTCAAGAGCGCCTTCGGCTTGGCGCCCCACGCTTATCTGGTGCAACTGCGCCTGGCGCGTGCCCGGCACTTGTTGGCTAAAGGCGAGCCGCCAGCGCAAGTGGCCACTCTGCTTGGCTTCGCCGACCAGAGCCACCTGGGCCGCTGGTTTATGCGCGCCTACGGCCTGACCCCGGCGGCCTATCGCAAGCGTTGCTCAAATCTTCCAGACAGGTAGCGCGTGGGTTTGTGAAGCTCGACTCCATCGATTGGTTCATCGGAGTCTCCCCGCCATGCAGTCCACCTTGTTCCCTTTCATGCTGTTTGCATTCGTCGCCTCCATTACCCCCGGGCCCACCAATATCCTGGTGCTGAGCAACAGCGCCCGTTACGGTTTCAAGGCTGCGCTGCCGATCATTTTCGGTGCCTGCGCGGGAGCTGCGGGGATCGTGCTGCTGGTGGGCTGCGGGATCGGCCAGTCGCTGGTGCAAATGCCCAAGGTGCAAACCGCGATGCAATGGGTCGGCGTAGCCTGGCTGAGTGTCCTGGCCTGGCGAATCTTCAGCGCCCCGGCTCAAGCCATCCAGGCCGATGCCAGGCAGGAACCCTTGGGCCTGTCCGGTGCCGCGGCGCTGCAATTGGTCAACCCTAAGACCTGGGTGATGGCGCTGGCAGTGGTGAGCGTATTTGCGGGTACTGGCGCGCAACGCGAGAGCCAGGTGATGTACCTGTCTTTGGTGTTTTTTCTGATTTCACTTCCCTGCCTGGGTCTGTGGGCACTGCTGGGCTCGGGTTCAGCCCGGATACTGCGGTCGGCCCAAGCCATGCAATGGTTCAATCGCGCGATGGCGCTGGTGCTGCTAGCTGCAACCTGGGTGAGCGTGTTTCGCTGAACACCCGGTCATCCGGTCACGTCCTACAATTTCTTGACGACTTTCCTACTTTAATGGTTTCCTGAAACCGGTTTCAGTCATTCCAATAAGAACAGAAGGTCAATGGCCGTGAACAACTTTTCCGCTGCCCAGCGTAGCCGCGTGACCATGCTCGACGTCGCCGAGCGCGCTGGCGTGTCCAAGGCCAGCGTCTCGCGCTTCATCGGCGATGACCGTGCCCTGCTCTCCAATGCCATCGCCCTGCGTATCGAACAGGCTATCGACGAACTCGGCTATCGCCCCAACCAGATGGCCCGCGGCCTCAAGCGTGGGCGTACGCGCCTGATCGGTATGCTGGTAGCCGATATCCGCAACCCCTATTCCATTGCCGTGATGCACGGCGTCGAAACCGCCTGCCGCCAGCACGGCTACAGCCTGGTGGTGTGCAACACCGACCGCGATGACGAACAGGAGCGCCAGCACTTGGCGGCGCTGCGCTCGTACAACATCGAAGGGCTTATCGTGAACACCCTCGGCCACCACCTCGACCAACTGCTGGAACTGCAACGGGAAATGCCCCTGGTGCTGGTCGACCGCAAGGTCGAACCCTTGCACAGCGACCTGGTGGGCCTGGATAACCCGGCGGCGGTACGTATCGCGGTGGAACATCTTGAACAGCAGGGCTACCGCGATGTGCTGCTGGTGAGCGAGACCACCGATGGCACCAGCTCACGTTTGGAGCGCCTGGAGAGTTTCAAGGCCGAGATTGCCAGGCGCCCAGGCTTGACCGGTGCCGTGGTTGAGTTGGATGACGAACTGGAAAGCCGCCTGCAGACCTTTTTGGCCAAGCCCGGCCCCAAGGCGCTTTTTTGCGCCAACGGTGTTGCTGCGCTGGCCTGCACACGTGGGCTCAAGGCATTAGGCTGCGAGCTGTTCAGCGATGTCGGCCTGATCGCCCTGGATGACCTGGACTGGTACCCGCTGGTGGGCAACGGCATCACCGCCCTCGCCCAGCCGACGCAAGCGATTGGCGCCAGCGCTTTCGACTGCTTGCTCAAGCGCCTGCGCGGCGACACGGCACCAGCCCGCACCCTGGATTTCTTGCCCGAGCTGATTGTTCGCGGCTCCACACAACGCCCTGTGGGAGGGGGCTTGCTCCCGATGGCGGTATGTCCGTCAGCTATCTTTAGCTGACCCACTGCTATCGGGAGCAAGCCCCCTCCCACATTTGTTCTGCGTATGAAAATGAAACCGGTTTCAGAGGTAAACAACAATGCATAAATACCCCGTCTCCATCAGCCTTTCCAGCTACGGCGCCGAGCTTGTGCGCCAGCAGGGCCAATTGAGTTTTGTCGCGCTGCTCAGCGCAGCCGGCGCCCAACGCATCGAATGGCGTGAAGAGCTGCTGACCAACGAACATCCCGCCACTTTGGCCCAGGCCGCCGCCGAGCAAGGCCTGAACAGCGTGTTTTCGTCGCCCCTGGAACTCTGGGTCGCCGGCCGGGCCCAGCCGAATGCCGAACTCGCCGCAACCCTGGACCGCGCCCAGGCGTTCGGGTCGGGCTGGCTGAAAGTCTCCCTCGGCTACTTCACCGACACCAACGATCTGGAAAGCCTGCACGCCCTGCTCAATCGCCACCCGGTCAAGCTGCTGGTGGAAAACGACCAGACCCTGCACGGTGGGCGCATCGAACCGATGCAGCGGTTTTTCACCGAAGTCGAACGCCTGGGCCTGCCGGTGAAGATGACTTTCGATATCGGCAACTGGCAGTGGCAGGACCAATCCGCGCTCACCGCCGCACGCCTGCTGGGACGGCATGTGGATTACCTGCACTGCAAGGCCGTGGCCCGTCGCCCGGACGGCAAGCTGGTGGCCTTGCCGCCCGGCGCCACCGACCTGCATCTGTGGGAACAACTGCTCAAGCACATGACTCAAGGTATTACCCGGGCGGTGGAATTTCCGTTGCAGGGCGATGACTTGATCGAGGTCACCGCGCAGCAGGTCGCCACCCTCGCCCACCTTGGCCAACCCCGTGTGGAGAATGCCCATGTCTGAGATCGATATCCTGTCGTTTGGTGAAACCATGGCGATGTTTGTCGCTGAGCAGACCGGCGACCTGGCCCAGGTCGGGCAGTTCCACAAGCGTATTGCCGGTGCCGACAGCAATGTCGCCATTGGTTTGTCGCGCCTGGGGTTCAACGTCGCCTGGCTGAGCCGGGTGGGTAACGACTCTCTCGGGCGTTTTGTGGTCGAGACGCTGAGCAAGGAGGGGCTCGATTGCCGTCATGTAGCAGTCGATCCACTGCACCCCACCGGTTTTCAACTCAAGTCCCGTGAAGAAGCGGGCGCAGATCCCCAGGTGGAGTACTTCCGCAGAGGCTCGGCGGCCAGTCATTTGTCCATCGCCGATATCAGCCCCGCACTGCTTCAAGCCCGTCATCTGCACGCCACCGGGATTCCACCGGCATTGTCGGATGCCACCCGTGAACTGTCCTTCGAGCTGATGACGCAGATGCGCAAGGCCGGACGCAGTGTGTCGTTCGACCCGAACTTGCGCCCCTCCCTGTGGGCCAGCCAGGCGCAGATGATCCGCGACATCAACGCCCTCGCCGGCCTGGCCGACTGGGTATTGCCCGGTCTGAGTGAGGGTCGCCTGCTCACCGGCTTCGACGACCCGGCCGACATCGCCGCGTTCTACCTCGATCAGGGCGCCGAAGCCGTGGCGATCAAGCTCGGCCCCGACGGCGCCTATTACCGCACCCACATGGACCAGGGCTTTGTCGCTGCCGTCAAGGTGGAAGCAGTGGTGGACACCGTCGGCGCCGGCGATGGTTTTGCCGTGGGCATGATCAGCGCCCTGCTGGAAAACTCAAGCTTCCCCGAGGCGGTGCAGCGCGGTAACTGGATCGGCAGCCGCGCCGTGCAGAGTCGTGGCGATATGGAAGGCTTGCCCAGCCGCAGCGAACTGCCCACACGATCCGTTGCTTGACCCATTACCTGTTGCCACAACTACAACAAGCTCAGGAGCAACCCCATGGAAACCGTGAAACTCGCCACCCGCCGCTGGTGGTACATCATGCCCATCGTTTTTATCACCTACAGCCTGGCCTACCTGGACCGCGCCAACTACGGCTTTGCCGCCGCCTCCGGGATGGCCGAAGACCTGATGATCACGCCGGGCATGTCCTCGCTGCTCGGTGCACTGTTTTTTCTTGGCTACTTTTTCTTCCAGGTACCCGGGGCGATCTATGCGCAGAAGCGCAGCGTCAAGAAACTGATCTTCGTCAGCCTGATCCTCTGGGGCGGCCTGGCGACCCTGACCGGTGTAGTGTCTAACGCCTATATGCTGATCGCCATCCGCTTCATGCTCGGGGTAGTCGAAGCGGCGGTGATGCCGGCGATGCTGGTGTACCTGTGCCACTGGTTCACCCGTGCCGAACGCTCGCGGGCCAATACCTTCCTGATCCTCGGCAACCCGGTGACCATGCTGTGGATGTCGGTGGTTTCGGGCTACCTGGTGCAGCATTTCAGCTGGCGCTGGATGTTTATCATCGAGGGCCTGCCGGCGGTATTGTGGGCGTTTATCTGGTGGAAACTGGCGGATGAAAAACCCGCCGATGCCAAGTGGCTCAGTGAACAGCATAAAAAAGACCTGGAAACCGCCCTCGCCGCCGAACAGGTGGGGATCAAGGCGGTGAAGAACTACGCCGAGGCCTTCCGTTCACCCAAGGTGATCATCCTCGCCCTGCAATTCTTCTGCTGGAGCATCGGCGTGTATGGCTTCGTGTTGTGGCTGCCATCGATCCTCAAGGCCGGCTTGCAGATGGACATGGTCGAAGCCGGCTGGCTCTCGGCGCTGCCTTACCTGGCGGCGGTGATCGGCATGCTCGTGGTGTCCTGGGGCTCGGACAAGCTGCAAAAGCGTAAGCGTTTTGTGTGGCCACCGTTGCTGATCGCGTCCATCGCTTTCTACGCGTCCTACGTATTGGGCGCTGAACATTTCTGGTGGTCCTACACCCTGCTGGTGATCGCCGGGGCATGCATGTATGCACCCTACGGCCCGTTCTTCGCCATCGTCCCGGAAATCCTGCCGGCCAACGTCGCCGGTGGCGCCATGGCGCTGATCAACAGCATGGGCGCGCTGGGCTCGTTCGGCGGCTCGTATCTGGTGGGCTACCTCAACAGCAGCACCGGTTCGCCCGGCGCTTCGTACCTGTTGATGAGCGGCGCGCTGCTGCTGTCGGTGGTGCTGACGATTTTCCTCAAGCCCGGCGCCAGTGACCGCTCGCCGGCGCCAACCCTGGAGTTGAAGGTAAAAACCTCATGAAAAAGTCCGTTGTGTTGTACAAGAAACTCTCCGCGCCGCTGATGGCTCGCCTGCATGAGCAGGCCGAGGTCACGCTGATCGATGCACTGGATGAGACCGGCCTGGCCAAACTGCGCGATGCGCTGCCCGGCGCCCATGGCCTGTTGGGTGCAAGCCTGCGCCTGGACGCCCAGTTGCTCGACCTGGCACCCAAGCTGGAAGCAGTGGCCAGCGTTTCGGTCGGGGTCGACAACTACGACATCGATTACCTGACCCAACGCGGCATCCTGCTCAGCAACACCCCGGATGTGCTCACCGAAACCACCGCCGACACCGGCTTTGCGCTGATCCTGGCGACCGCCCGGCGTGTGGTCGAGTTGGCCGACATGGTGCGTGCCGGCCAGTGGAACAAGAACATCGGCCCGGCGCATTTTGGCAGCGATGTGCATGGCAAGACGCTGGGCATCATCGGCATGGGCCGCATCGGCGAAGCCTTGGCCCAGCGTGGGCATTTTGGCTTCGGCATGCCGGTGATCTACCACAGCCATTCGCCAAAGCCTGCGGTGGAGGCGCGCTTTGGCGCGCAGTACCGAAGCCTCCAGGACTTGCTCAAAGAGGCGGATTTTGTCTGCCTGACCCTGCCGTTGACCGCCGAAACCGAGAAGCTGATCGGCGCCGAAGAGTTCGCAGTGATGGGGCCGGAGACGATCTTTATCAATATTTCACGCGGCAAGGTGGTGAACGAGGCTGCGCTGGTCGAAGCGTTGCAGCAACGCACCATCCGGGCGGCGGGGTTGGATGTGTTCGAGAAAGAACCGCTCAGCCACGACTCGCCGTTGCTGCGCTTGAACAACGTGGTGGCGACGCCGCATATCGGCTCGGCCACCCATGAAACGCGCGAGGCGATGGCCAAGTGTGCGGTGGATAATCTGCTGCAGGCCTTGTCGGGTGAGCGGCCACAAAACCTGGTGAACGCGGCTGTCTGGAAACAGTGAACCCATGTGGGAGGGAGCCCACTCCCACATTCGACCGCGTTTCAAATCAGGTCAGATTACAAACCGCGCCACCATCCCATTCAAATCCACCGCCAACCTCGACAGCTCATGGCTGGCTGCGCTGGTCTGGTTGGCGCCCGCCGCCGACTGGGTGGCCAGGTCGCGGATGTTGACCAAGTTGCGGTCCACCTCGCGGGAGACCTGGGCCTGTTCTTCCGACGCGCTGGCAATCACCAGGTTGCGTTCGTTGATCAGGCTGATGGACTGGGTGATCTGCTCCAGGGCCACGCCGGCAGCACGGGCCATTTCCAGGGTGGCTTGGGTACGTTGATTGCTTTGCTGCATGGACTGCACAGCTTCACCGGTGCCGTTCTGGATGCCGGCGACCATCTTCTCGATTTCCTGGGTCGACTGCGCGGTGCGATGGGCCAGGGCCCGCACTTCATCGGCAACCACCGCAAAGCCACGCCCGGCCTCACCGGCGCGGGCGGCTTCAATCGCGGCGTTGAGCGCCAACAGGTTGGTCTGCTCGGCAATCGCCCGGATCACGTCGAGGACCTTGCCGATATCCCGACCTTGAGTCGCCAGGCCTTCGATCATCACGGCGGTGTTTTGCACATCCTGGGTCATGGTCTGGATCGCGCCGACGGTGTCCATCACGCGGTCGCGGCCATCGCGCGCCGCCTGGTTGGACTGCCCGGAGGCCTCGGAGGTGGAGACAGCATTACGCGCCACTTCTTCTACCGCTGCGGTCATCTCGTTAACCGCCGTGGCGGCCTGGTCGATCTCATTGTTCTGTTGCTGCAGGCCGCGGGAGGCTTCCTCGGTGACAGCGCTCAACTCTTCCGCCGCTGACGCCAGCTGCGTGGCCGAGCCGGCGATATGCTGGATGGTCTGGCGCAGGTTGGCCTGCATGCTCGACAAGGCACTGAGCAAGCGCGCAGGTTCATCCTTGCCATCGTCCGCGAAGGTTTTGCTGAGGTTGCCGGCGGCGATGGTCTCGGCAACTTCCACGGCTTTGCGCAATGGCGTGACGATGCTGCGGGTCAGCAGCCAGGCCAACAGCACCGTGAGCAATGCGGCCACCACCGACACCGCCACCACGCCGGTGATTGCGCCCTCATAACTTTGCCCAGCCGCCGCGTCAGCGGTCTTCGCATCGGCGGCGTTGAGGGCGATCAGCTTGTTCAACTGCTCGCCCATCTGGTCGGTGCCGTCCTTGATGCGACTGTTGATCAGCGTACGCATTTCATCGACCTTGCCTTGCTTGGACAGCACCAGCATGTCGGCCTGGGCCTTCAAGTAGTTATCCAGCGTCACGCTGAAGGTCTTGTACAACACTGCCTCTTGCTCGCCCATCGGCAACTGGACGTAATGGGCCTGGGCAGCCTTGACCTTGTCGGTCAGTACGCCGATGCGGGTTTCGGCTTCCTGCAGGGCAGCCGGTTCGCGATTGACCAACACCCGGAACGACAGGATGCGCATGCGCAGTACGTTTTCAGTGATGTTGCCCAGGGACGTCACGCTGGGCAGCTGGGTTGCGCTCATGTCCACGGAAGACTGCCGGATCTGCGTCATGCGGTTGACCGCAAACACCCCCAGGATGACCACCAACACTGCAATGAAGGCGAAACCGAGAAACGCTCGAGGGGCGATATTCAGATGACGAAGGGACATAGGGCTGCTCTCAGAAGTAGTGTTTGCGAGCATCCCTGCCGCGAAACGATCCGTCAGCGTCAACGCACTGGCCAGACCTTGGTCACCACTGTTGTGGTTTTAATGTGGGCCTATATTTACTATCGGCCGGGGCCGGGGTTTTGCGCAGGGTCTTTATTAATATTTTTTTACACTTCTGACGGCTGGCGGTTTCTGGCATTCTTCGCCTCCATTTTCCGACCCGAGCCATCATTTTGTCTGACGCTCAAGCCCCCCGCCCGCGCTATAAATCCGACCTGATCTATGGCCTGGAAGACCGCCCGCACTTCACCGCCGCGATATTTGCCGCCCTGCAGCACGTCTTGGCCAGTTTCGTCGGCATCATCACCCCGACCCTGATCGTCGGCGGCGTACTCGGCCTGGAAAGCGAGGTGCCGTACCTAGTGAGCATGGCGCTGTTCGTCTCGGGGCTCGGCACCTTCGTGCAGGCGCGTACATTCGGGCCGGTGGGCTCGGGCCTGTTGTGCCTGCAAGGCACCAGTTTTTCGTTCATCAGCGTGATTCTCAGCGCCGGCTTCATGGTCAAGGCCCGGGGCGGCGGCACCGATGAAATCCTGTCGACGATCTTTGGTATCTGCTTTTTCGCCGCGTTTATCGAGGTAGTGCTAAGCCAATTCATCGGCAAGCTGCGCAAGCTGATCACCCCGGTGGTCACCGGAACCATCATTACCCTGATGGGCCTGTCGCTGATCAAGGTGGCAGTCACCGACATGGCCGGTGGCTATGGCGCCGGCGACCTCGGCGCCGCGGGCAATATGGGCCTGGCGGCGCTGGTGCTGCTGACCATCGTGGTTCTCAACCGGTTCAGCAACCCGTTCCTGCGCCTGGGTTCGATCGTGATCGGCCTGAGCCTGGGTTTCTTCGTCGCGTGGTGGCTGGGCCGGGTCGACATGGCCGCCCTGCCCCAGGTGCCGTTGATCAGCGTGCCGGTGCCGTTCAAGTATGGTTTCTCGTTCGACTGGGTGGCGTTTATCCCGGTGGCGGTGATCTTCCTGATTTCGCCCCTGGAAGCCGCCGGTGACCTGACTGCCAATTCGATGATTTCCCAACAACCGGTCAAGGGCCCGCTGTATATCAAGCGCATCAAGTCCGGCCTGCTGGCCGACGGCCTCAACTCGGCGATGGCTGCTACTTTTAACAGCTTGCCGATGGTGACCTTCGCCCAGAACAATGGCGTGATCCAATTGACCGGCGTGGCCAGCCGCTACGTCGCCTATTTTATTGCCGGCCTGCTGGTGCTGCTGGGGCTGTTCCCGATGATCGGCGCGGTGCTGCAACTGATGCCCAAGCCGGTGCTGGGCGGCGCCACCCTGATCATGTTCGGCACCGTGGCCGTGGCCGGGATCAAGATCCTCGCCGAAGCCGGCCTGCATCGGCGCAATGTGCTGATCGTGGCAATCTCCCTGGGCATGGGCCTGGGCGTTGCCGCCGTACCGGAAGTACTGCGCGACCTGCCCAAGGCGCTGCACAACATCTTCGAGTCGCCCATCACCGTGGGTGCGTTCTGTGCAATCCTGCTGAACATTTTCCTGCCCGAAGAGTTCATAGAGCTGGAAGAAGATGAATTCGATCCGGAGTCTTCTACCCTCAAGGTCATGCAAGACCCCGACGTCACGAAACAATAGGAGCACCTTTCATATGCGCAAGCTCATGGTTCTATCGCTGTTGCTGCTGACCTTGAGCGCCTGCGCGCTGTTCCCCAACCGTGACCCGGTCAACATCAACGTAGTGGGCATCGAGCCGCTGCAAAGCCAGGACCTGGAAGTGCGCTTCGCGGTGAAGCTGCGGGTGCAGAACCCCAATGAAACCGCGATCGACTACAACGGCGTGGCCCTGGACCTGGAAGTCAATGGCCGACCGTTGGCCTCAGGCGTGAGTGACCAGGCCGGCAGCATCCCACGTTTCTCCGAGACGGTGATGATGGTGCCGGTCAGTGTTTCGGCGTTTTCGGTGTTGCGTCAGACCCTGGGCCTGAGCCAGACCCAAAGCCTGAATAACCTGCCCTACGTGCTGCGTGGCAAACTGGCGGGCGGGTTGTTCGGCACCATGCGCTTTGTAGAGCGTGGCACCCTGGATTTGCCCAATACCGCCACCTGGTGATGCGAGAAAGATCTGATCCAAATCCGCGAAATGCTGAAGATCAACTGTAGGAGCGAGCTTGCTCGCGAAAAACGTCAACGATAACGCGTGTTTCCTGAACAAACGCGGCGCCTATGGGTTTTTCGCGAGCAAGCTCGCTCCTACAAAAGCTTTGGTTTGACCCGGTTCAGTCAGTGATGAAGCGAACGCCGGGCTGGGCGCGCTCGTCTACGGTCAGTTCAAAAATATCCGGCCGGGCGTAGTGCCCCGCCACGTCATAATCGTAGCGTGCCCGCACCAAGTCATCGGTATTGATCTGCGCCGTCAACAACCCCGCCTCTCCCAGCATCGGCCCGGCCAGAATGTCACCCATGGGCCCGACAATCACGCTGCCGCCGGCAATCAACGGGCGATCTGCGGGCCAGTTGGCAACCTCGACACCCAACGCCTCTGGCGATGCCTGCACCTGGCAAGCACTCACGACAAAACAGCGCCCTTCATGGGCGACATGGCGCATGCTCACCTGCCACATTTCGCGCTCGTCCACCGTGGGCGCACACCACACCTCCACCCCTTTGGCGTACATCGCGGTACGCAGCAGCGGCATCATGTTTTCCCAGCACACCGCCCCGCCGATACGTCCAACTGCAGCGTCGATCACCGGCAGCGTCGAGCCATCGCCTTTGCCCCAGATCAGCCGTTCGGTACCGGTCGGCATCAACTTGCGGTGCTTGGCGACCAGACCACTTGAGGGTTCGAAGTACAGCACAGTGCAATACAGCGTACTGCCACTGCGCTCAATCACCCCGAGCACCAGGCTGGCACCGGTACGCGCCGACAACCCGGCCAGCGCCTCGGTCTCCACGCCCGGCACGTCGATGGCATTGGCAAAATACCGCGCAAACGCTTCACGCCCTTGGGGCAGGCGATAGCCCAACTGTGTACCGAAGCTTTCGCCCTTGGGGTAGCCGCCCAGCAACGCCTCGGGCATGACCACCAATTGCGCGCCACTGTGCAAAATCTCATCTTCAAAAGTCAGGATCTGCGCAAGGGTGTCAGCCTTGCCACTGGGCAAGGAACCGATTTGCAAGGCAGCGACGATAGAAACAGGCATCAGAATCACTCCGAAAGTGGGGGTTGCCCATTCTCCGGCCAGGCTCGATCATGAATAAAGCCCACTCCAGTGCTAAATGATATGAGCCAAATGAATATCGCCCAGGTTGACCTTAACCTGCTGAAAACCTTCGAAGCCCTGCACGACGAGTCCAGCGCCAGCCGCGCAGCGTTGCGCCTGGGGGTGACGCAATCGGCGATCAGTGCCGGCTTGCGGCGTTTGCGCGAGGTGTATGGCGACCCATTGTTCATCCGCACCGGCCGCGGCCTGGCGCCGACATTGCGCGCCAATCAGTTGAAACCGGTGATCAGCGAGGCACTGGATCGCTGTCGGCAGAGCCTGGCGATGATCAACCCGGATAACCTGCACTACGAGGGGCGCTCGGTGGTCCTGGGGCTGTCCGACGACTTCGAGATTGCCTACGGCCGTCGACTGATGGACGCCATCGCTCAGCGCCTGCCAAAACTGCGGGTAATCTTTCGCCAGACCCACAGCCAGATCGTCGCTGGCGCCCTGCTTGACCGCAACCTGGACCTGGCTGTCACCGCCGGCGGTTTTGCCGAGCGCAGGTTGAGTCGACAGGTACTGGGGGAAGGCGATTATCGCTGCCTGGTAGACCCGTCCAGCCTGGCGCCCGGCCAGCAACGTATCGACCTTGAGGAGTTCGTCGCACGGGAGCATGTGCTGGTGTCGTCGGGCGGCTTTATCGGCATTACCGACGAAGGCTTGGCGGCGCAGGGCTTGAGACGTCAGGTGTGCGCGTCCACCAGCCACTTCGCCGCGCTGCCGTACCTGCTCAAAGGCAGCGCGGCAGTGGCGACGATTCCCGGGCACGCGGCCCAGGCCATCGCGCAGATGACCGGCCTGCAGGTGTTGCCCTGCCCGTTGGCGCTGCCGCGTTACCCGGTGGAGCTGGGTTGGCGCACCCAGACCCAGCTTGATCCGCTGTTGCTCAAGGTGCGCGAGGCGGTTGTGGCGTGCTTTACTTCGCCGCCGCCATCAGCTTGTTGACCTCACTGCGCACCATGTTGGAAAACTCCGGCGGCGACATGCCGTCCAGTTCGGCACGCACCCATTCGGCCCACTTGCCCTTGCGCTTGGCGCGCTCGCCGAACAACCGCGCGGCTTCGCCCTTGGCCTTGCCCAGGTTGGTTTGCCACAGGTCATAGAGGCGGGACTTTTCATCTTCCAGCTCGGCGCGTTCGGCGAGGGTCTTGTTGGCGAGATTGAAGCTCATGTTAAGTTACCTGCTGCACAAATAGGTGACATCTTACACTGTAGGTCTAAAGTTCCCGATCCGGATTTTGCCGCAGATGAACGCCCGGGAAAATAACTGCAACTTTTGCCGCTGCCCGACACTCCATTGTTCACTGTCACATTCACCTGCAAGGAGTCACCCCAATGGCCCGCAAAACCGCCGCCCAAGCTGCCGAAGAACAAATCAAGGACCAAGCTTTCAGCGAATTGACCGCGCTGATCGAGGAGTCGGACAAACTGCTCAAGAACAGCGCATCCCTGGTGGGCGAAGAAGGTGAAACCCTGCGCGAGCAGGTCGCCATCAAGCTCAAGCAAGCCCTGGACTCGCTGTCCAGCGTGCGTGAACGCAGCAAACCGGTGGTCGATGCCACCGAGACCTATATCGGTGGACACCCATGGCAGACCGTGGCGATTTCCGCCGGTTTCGGCCTGGTGATTGGCCTGTTGCTGGGTCGCCGCAACTGACCCATGGCGTGGCAGCGGCCCACCGCTGCCACGCCATTGTTTCAACTCGCCAGCTCGCGCAATTGCTGCAATACCTCCACCTCCAACACGATTCCCTCCTGCAACGATTTCGCCCGCGTGCGATGCCGCCGATCCCCCGGCAACCTCCTCAACCCTGCCGCATGCATCTGCCGCACCAGTTCCTGGCTGCGCTCGGCGAAGCCCTGCCCTGCCGTTTTGGCCGGATCAATCACGATCAGCAACTGGCCGGTCCAGGGTGTGCGGGCGCCAGGGTGGTTGGACCAATCAAACTCAAAGGAAAAATTGCCGCCAGTCAGGGCTGCCGCCAACAGTTCAACCATCATCGACAGTGCCGAGCCCTTGTGCCCTCCAAACGGCAACAACGCGCCGCCCTCAAGGATGGCCTTGGGATCCTGGGTCGGCTGGCCCAGGCTGTCGACCCCGGTGCCCAGGGGCAAGCGCTCGCCCTTGCGTGCGGCAATCTGCACATCGCCATGGGCAATGGCGCTGGTGGCCAGGTCAAATACAATCGGCGGACCATCGGCGCGGGGTGCGGCAAATGCAATGGGGTTGGTGCCGAACAGCGGCCGATCCGCGCCGTGGGGCACCACGCAGGTCATGCTGTTGACCACGCTCAGGGCCACCAGGCCTTCTTCGGCAAAGGGCTCCACGTCTGGCCACAGTGCGGCGAAATGGTGGGAATTGCGAATCGCCAGCAAGGCGATCCCGGCACTGCGGGCCTTCTCCACCAACAGGCTGCGCGCCGCCGCCAGGGCCGGTTGGGCGAAGCCGTTGTTGGCATCCACGCGTACAAACCCGGAGGCGACATCCTCGACCACCGGCACTGCCTTGCCGCTGACCCAGCCACTGCCGAGCGTCGAGACATACCCGGGAATACGGAACACCCCATGGCTATGGGCGCCATCGCGTTCGGCGCTGGCGCAATTGTGCGCGAGCACCAAAGCCACCTCGGGCGACGTGCCATGCCGAACAAATACCTGTTGCAGCAAGGTCACCAGCTCGGTGAACGGGATCGAGGTCGAAGCCGTGGCGACTGTCGGAGACTGTGCAGACATTTGAAGGTCCGTTTTTATGATTGGAAGGGGCAACGAATGGACAAATCCAGATCGTCGATTAAACACCACGCACAGCGCTCACTGTCAACTTGCCGCTTGGCTCAATAGTTACCCCCGCCCGGTACAAGGGCCTGACTACCCTGCGTTTCCGTATTCACGCTGGAGCCAGGCCATGACTCGCGTCACCCCACCGTATTTTTTCGACGAATTTTTGCAACCCGTCAATCGTTCGACACTGAGCGAGCGCGAGCGCGCCCTGGGGCTTACGGTCAAGGACCTGGAATGGCTGCATGGCGTGTATTACGCCAGCGCTGCCAGCCGTCAGGATAGTCGCCTCCAAAGCCCCGCCATGCGTGTCGAAAAGCTGTTGCTCACGGTAGCGGGCAAAGCCGTGATCCCACTGGCCGGTGTGTTCCTGATGAGCCCCAGCCCGGACGGTAGCAAGGCCCTGCTGTATACCCCCTACGGCGGTATCCAAGTCTTTGACAGTCATGCCACGCTGCTCGCCGAGGTCAGCCAGGCACTGGCCGACCCGGTTCAGCGCGTCGAATTGCTCAGTTTCCTGTCGATCGCCCAGCGCAACAGCCTGCCGGTGGGCACGGCCATGACGCTGACAACCCTACTGGTCGAAGGTGCCGTCATGGCGGACCAGGAACAAACCCTGCAGGCCTGCCAGCAGGCCAACGTACACGCCATCCTGGCTCAGTTGCAGAAAACCCCGACCCTGTCCGGTATGCTCGACACCCTGCTCGGCATCATGGCCCATCCGTATTTCCCCGGCTTGGATCAACGGGATACGCGGGTCAATTGCTTTATGCAAAGCCCGACGGATGCCGACCGGCGCTGGATCGACCCGCTGCCGCTACGGGAAGCGCTCCTGCTGTTCTACGTGAAACACGCCTGGCCTACAGGGCAAACCCGCGAATTCTTCAACCCAAAGCATGTCACCACCGACTTCACCCCGACCCAGTTGCAACAAGACCGGGAACACTGGGAGCGCCTCGTCGAACAAACCTCCGGTACGCTGTCCAAACTGCTCGATAGCCTGCTGCAAACCTACTGGAACGAGGACATCGACGGTGGCACCTCGCGCCTGGAACTGTTTGCGCAAGTCATGGCCGACAAATTTCGCCTCGATATACTGCTCAAGCGCCAGGCCGGCATCCTTAGCTCCACCGATAGCCATATGCTCCAGGCCATGTTCCTAGACGACCAGGCCGCTCGCAGCGCCTACGCCGCCAACCTGAGCGTGGAAAAAGTGCGTATCTATGCGCCCTACCAGCACTACGTGGAATTGGCCAGCACCCTGATGCTGCACGAAAACCACGCCTATCTGTACACCCAATCCCGTGGCCTGCAGGTACTCCAAGACCTGGATGACCTCAAGGACACACTGTTGAGCATGCTCAAGGCCGCCGGACACGAAGATGAGCTGCTTAATTTCCTGTCCCTGGACGAACGCAACATCTTCATCGGCCTGGACCAGATAAACATTGCTGCGCGCCCCGTCACGGGGCATGTGTTTACCAGCATGATCGAAGACATTGCCGCCAAGCAGATCAGTAACATGAACCACGCCCTGGGCCTCTATCGCGCAAGCGCCGGCCAGGTGGACCTGGACGCCTTGCTCGATTACGCGTTGGACATCCGCACCATGCTCGACCATCGGCTGGTCGACCTGGAAACCAACGGGCGCTGGACGGTCCATCCTGTGACCAGCGGTAATGGCCGCCCCTCCACGGTCCTGGCCGAGCGCGCCAAGTTGCATCTGCGCCGCCTGCAAGCTGCCCAGGAGGGGTTAAGCATTGAGCTCGCTAAGCACCCGACACTGCGCGGCATGGCAGTCGTGGCGCTGGACATGCAACTGCAAAAGCACCAACTGGACCTCAAGGCCGATGAGGTCCACATCAACACCTACGCCTCCCGCGCCCAGCAGCGCGAGGAGCGTCCGGCGCTTTCGTCCCTGAGCATGGTTGAACACTTCATCCAGCGCCTGGCCCAGGAAAGCAGACCGCTGCCGGTGTCATCCAGGACGGGTTTCTACACAAAGCGCGACCAGGGTGTGGCCCAACAGCTCAATAACATAAGCCTCAAAAGCTTTAACGCCATCATCGAACAGGTGCTGAACGTGTTTGCCGGCCATGATCTGCGTGAACTCCCGCGTCTGTTCCTGGAAAACACCCGCGATAAACATGCGCACTCGATGCTGCTGGGCCTGCGCAGCGAGGCTGAACTACGGCTGCTGGGGAAAACCCTGCCGACCGCTCCCCATGCCATTCTGGATACGGTGTTGCGCACCGACAGCCTGGTGCGCCTGACCCGCCATGGGATCAACGGTTTCCTCCCGGATGCCTACGCACTGACCTTGCAACAGGGCACGTACGATACGCTGCTGCCGTTGGCCAACCTGTTTGTAATCACCGAGCGTGGCGGCCTTGACCCCAGGCGCTCGGGCCAGGCGACTCTATGGACGCCCCGGCGCGGCCATGAGGTATTTGCCTCGGTCCCGGCCCTGCTCCAGGCCCTCACCAAGCGCCTGGAGCATCCGATCAAACGCCTCTCGCTGCTGGAGAACCTGCCGTTTTCCCAACGCGTGCCTCATCGGCAGTATCGCCTGGGGCCACTGCAACGTATTGACGAGAACCTGCTGGATGATCGTCTGAAAACTTACGGCAACTGCGTCATGGACGCGGTGGATCATCTGTTGGCAATGGACCTGCCCGCGCGCGCCGTGCAGGACCGCCTGGATGCGGTCCTGCAGACGCCTGCCCCAACCAACCTGGGGCGGGCCCAGGCGTTGGCCGAGGCCATGGTCAACCAGCAGGCCCTGCCCGTCTGGCTGGCAATGGCGCCAGCCGCGGAGCAGATCCACCACGCCGAACTGCTGGAGCAATATCACAACAGCGCCCCCGAGGAAGAAGACTACCTGCATGGCATTACGACCATCCGCGAGCATACCTTTTCCGCGCTGCTGGAGCTGCTCCAGGCACGCTTTCCCAAGCAGACCATCAGCCCTGATAACGTGCTGATTCCCGTACACCAGGCCCTGGATATCCACGACTACAGCCTGACCGATTTTGCCTTGCGCCACTGGCCGGACCTGAACAGCCAGATTATTCGCCCGCGCTCACGTAGCGCCGAGCCCTTGCCCCCTACCCTGGATGCCAATGCGGTGATCCAGATGGTGCGGCAGTTGGACTTGAAATCGATCTACCAGAAGCACCTGCAAACTGCGCTGGGCACCAACACCGAGGCAGCCCGTGCACGCCGGCGTCGGTTCTGCCGGCAATTGCCTTGGCAGGTGTTGCAATATGCCCACGAGCAACATCTTCAAGAACGCCTCTCGAGCGAGGCCATGGGCCTGGTCCAGCAAGTGTTCGACATGCCCGACGGCCTGGCGCGCGCGGCGCTGGAGGGCGCGTCTGCGCTGATCCGGCCCGTGGAATTGGTGGCGACCGCAGGCGCCACTGCCGCCAAGGTACTGGGCATGTACCTGATCAGCGCGCCCAGCAAAGAGGCCGGCCCTGTGGTGCTGTATGCCCCCTACAGCGAGCACCATGTGCTCAAGCAATACGCCAGCGAACAAGCGTTGCTGGATGAACTGGAGCGCCCGGGCGAGCTGCAGGACTGGGCCCTCCAGCACCTGGAGGATCCGCACCAGGCCATTTACCGTGGCTTGTGGCAGGACAATCATCATCGCCCATCGGAAGTCCACCTTGCCTCGGCTCCGGTCATGGGTAACCTGCTGCATTACCTGTTCAGTGAAAACACGCTGATCCTGCTCAAGATGCTCGCCTGCCAGTTCAAAAAAGGCACCAAGCTGCTCTGGGACAAGGTCGTCGACCTACTCGGCAAGGGGATTCCCACGGCGGTGTACTTCATGGCGGGCAAACTCGCCTATCCGCTGGTGGTCTGGCGCAGCTACAAGCTGGTCAAGCGCTCGATGGAAGCGTTGCAACTGCACCAGTGGAAAGCCGCAATGAAGGACTTCATCCTGGCCGTGGTGCAAATGGCCTCGCTGTACAGTGAACTCGACGGCAGCGAAACCCCGCCGCCCGATGAGGCAGAGGTCGTCGACCTGCCGGAGGGCACACTGCCCACGGCCACCACCCTGGCCACCTTGGACCTCACCGCCACCTCACGTACGCGGTTGCAACAGTTCGAGGAACACGACATCGACCTGCAGGACCTTGAGCTGAACACCGCCTCCCATGTCTACAAGGACAAGACCAGCGCCAAAGACTATGTGCCACTGGGCGGCAAGGTGTATCCGCTGAAGAAAACCAAGGACCACTGGCGCCTGGGCGGCGACGATCAGCAAGGCCCTTACGTCGGCCGCAACGCTGAGGGGAGATGGGTGGTGGACCTGGCCATACACAAGCCGCGCTTCGGTCAAGCCTGGACGCGCCACAAAGTGCTGCGGGCCGAACGGCACGATATCAATATTGAAGCGCGGGGTATCAGGGCGATTGCCGCAGTGTCCAGCTGGAAAGCCCAGGCCATCGACGAAGCGCTGAATGTGGCGACCTACTATGCCGTTAACTGCAAGCGCAACATCCAGCACTTTGCAAACCTGCTCACGCCAGACAGCCGGGTCGGCCTGTTCTTGTGCGACCTGTTCGGCACCCTCAACCTGAGCCCAGACCAGGTCAGGAAAATCGAGCACATCGTCGACGGAATATTGGACGAGTTGAGTGACCCCACGTTGATCAGCGCTGACTCGATGCGTTTCGTCAGCGGCGCCAGCCTGGTGGATCCTACCAGTGAATACGCCATGGTGCTGGTCACTGACAGCGAACGCAAAGTGTATTTATTCGAGCGATTCTTTGATCCGAACATGTCGGATTACCTGGACAGGTTGAGCGTTCCCTTCGACATGTCGGCCCACGCCAGGGCCGCTACCCTGATCCATGAACTGACCCACCTGAGGTTCGAGACAGCAGATATTGCCTACCTGCGCAGCTTAGAGCCGTTTCGCGACCTGATCGACACCGCCAAGCCTGGCGCCCAGGCGGTGAAGACCCGCCAGGATGATTTGCAAACCACTGCCTTGTCCACATTGACGCCGGCCAGCGTATTGTTCAAGACGTGGGATGATGTTTCGAATACCTGGGAGGACTACGGTTTTTTCACTACCACCCACTACCTCAAGCGCAAAGTCCTGAGCACCACCGGTGCCAAGAACCTGATTGAAGCCAGGCAAATCTTTATGAGCAACGTTGACAAGCGCATTGACGTGATTCTATCCAACGCAGACTCAGTCACTTACCTGATAACGCATCTGGGGCGTATGCTTGATGTGGGGGCCTGAGCAGGCCCCCAGCGGGCAAATCAGTCTTTCTGGTCGCGCAGGACATTGCCGGAGGCGCCGTCGATACGGGCTTCATAGACAGTGCCGTCGGACTTGCGACCTTTGACTTCCCAGTAACCGTCGTTGTCGGCTTCAGCCGAATAGACCTCGACATACCCAGCCTTGGTCTTCGCCACTTCAATGGCCTTCTCAATAGGGATCCAGCCGGCGCCCGGCTTATCGGCCAGGGCGGCGCCAGCGCTGAGCAGCGCAGTGGTTGCACACAGGGCGACTAAGGTTTTCTTCAACATATTCGTACTCCATTGTGGGAATGCCGGACACTTGTCCTGATATTTTAGGTATTACCAAATAAGAATAAGTTCCAATTGATGTGCAATCGCCATGATGGCGGTTCTCGCCGCCTGCCTCGGGGGGTTAGAATGCGGCAAACCAGGATGAGTCAATGAGCGAAAAGCCCCTTTCAGACGCCGAATACGATGCGATCACCGACGCCGCCGCGCATTGGTGCATGCGCCTGCATGCCGCCGATTGCACGGCGAGCGAACGTCAGGCTTTTACGCAATGGCACGATGCTCATCCGCTGCACGCCTTCGAATATGCGGCCATGCTGGAGATCTGGGAGGTGGCCGATCACCTGCCCCGCCCCCCACCTGCCCCAACGGTGGCCCCCGTCAAGCCACGCAGCCGGTTACGCAACTACGCAGTGGCCGCAGCGGTCTGCCTTGGCGCATTGCCGCTTGCGGCCTTTACCGGCTGGGAAGCCGGTTGGTTGCCCAGTTCTTATGAACATTTCGAGGCAACCAATGGCCTGGAAAAAATCACTCTGGGCGATGGCAGCCAAGTGGAGTTGAACCTGGGCACCGAGCTGGTCTACAGCCACTACAAGGACCAGCGCCGGGTCACCTTGAAAAAGGGCGAAGCGTTCTTCAAGGTGACCCACGACCGCGAACACCCGTTTATCGTTCGGGCCGGCGAAGGCCAGGTGCGGGTAACCGGTACCCAGTTCAACGTCTGGGAATACGACGAACAGGTGCGGGTGATATTGCTGGAAGGCTCGGTGCAGGTTTCCAGCGACGCGGAGCACGCCAGTGTACCGCTGAGCCCAGGCATGCAGGCCAGCTTTCGCCAAGGTGACGACACCCCGCAAGTCGCCGCCATCAGCCCCGATGACAGCGCGCTGGCATGGCGCCACGGCAAGCTGGTGCTCGACAACCTGCCCCTGACGGATGCGCTGCCGCTGATCAACCGTTACCTGAAAACGCCGGTCATGCTCGCAGACGCCGGTACCGGCAAGATCCGCATCGGCGGCATCTACAATATCAATGAAGTCAGCAACCTCGTTCCCTCCCTGCCCAAGGTACTGCCGGTCTATCTGACCCAGAACCAGGACGGCAACCCCGTACTCAATTCCATCCCAGGTAAAACCCCCAAGGGTTGAGCCCCCATGCGGGAGTGGGTTCGCTCACGCCCGCAGTCTCAGTTTTGAAACACCTTCCGCCCCTGAATCGCCCGCATTGTGCGGATTCATCCATTTGTCATGGGCGGTGTTACATCGCTGAGACAGTGCGAGGTGAGGATGGGCCTGTCTCAAGCGCCGGGGGACTGTTTCAACGTTGAAACAGCGTTGCCATCACTTTGCCCGGCTTTAAACATAACCCACTGTAAATCAACAAAAAATCAAAAGCGGCACGGCTTCTGCTCTTTCCCTGACAACGCTGTTTAGGGTCAGCGTGAAGCATAAGGACTGCCGCCGTGAACACACTTGCTCAAGGTTCGATGACCGCACTGCTGGTCGGCTGTGTACTCAGCGCCGGTATCAGTATTCCGAGCTTTGCCGGTGACGGCGTTATCGTCACGGGTCGTAATGTGCAGGGGCATATGGTCGGCCGCCCGGCCTTCGGCCCCGACCCCTACCCCACTACCGCCAACGCCAACCCCAGCAAAGAGATCATCAACGCCCTGTCCGGCGAACTCAGCGACGCGGATATTGGCGGCATCAGCAGCGGCGCAAGCCTCGCCCGCTCCATCCAGCCCAATGCCAGTTTGTCTGGCCTTGGCACCACACAGCACGGCATGTCGACACTGGGCACTGGCGCAGCCGCCGGCCATGGTGCGGGCAACAGCATGGGCGGGCAGATCAGCGACTCGATCCAGCGCGGCATGGCGCCCTTGAACAACCTCGGCAACATGCTGGGGGGCAAGTGATGAATCGTGCCCTGTTGATGTTCGCCCTGCTGGGCAGCGCCTTGGCCATGGCCGACAACACCGCCGTGATCAACAACAGCGGCCAGCATTTCGAAGGTTTGATGTCGATCAACCAGGCGGCCGGCACTCAGCAGCAAAGCTCCAACAGCCGCGCCATGGCGTTCGGTGGCCAAGCCACCACCGTCGACATCCAGAACCTCAACGGCAAGGTCGACCCGGCCCTGAACGCCAAGGCGACGATCCAGGGCACCTCTTTTACCAATGGCAAAGGTGTACTGGGCGTCAACCAGTCGGCCGGGGCCAATAACCAATCGATCAATGCGCTGCGGATCAGCCTCAACCCTGGCCCGCAAAGCATCGATGACAGCGTCCTGTTGCAACAGAACACGACGACGCTGGCAACTGACTCAGGGCTCACCCCCACCACTGGCAGCCGCCAGGTCGTTACCAGCGACCAGGCCTTCACCGGCAGCCGAGGTGTGATTCAGGTGAACCAGAGTGCCGGGGTGGGGAACCGAGTGGCTAACACCCTGGGTATCACTATCAAGTAACCGCTTGGTAGACGTTAGTTAGACCGTACCAACACTTAACCCAACTAATTAGAAGCAAGGAGAAACACCATGAAACCTCAAATGGCGCTCAAACCATTGGTTTTCGCTCTCGCCGCGCTCATGGCTGCTGCTGCTCAAGCGGGTGGCTGGCATCCAACCCCTCAACCCACCGGCACTGTTGCCGCTGTCGTCACTGATGTGCAAAAAAGCGAACACAACAAATTCGACGACACCAACACCGAAAACAACGCCTCGGCCGATAACTCGGTCAACAGCAACAGCGGTAACGTCGGCGTCAACGCGCAATCGGGGTCCGGTAACCAGGCCGACAATGCCGGTGCCATCTCCAGTGCAAAAGGTGACTTTGCCACTGTGTTTGCGGTAATCGATGTAGATCAAGGCAGTTCAGGCAATAACTTCGTCAACAAAGGCACGCAAAACAACGCCTCTCTTGACGGTTCCATCACTGGTAACTCCGGCAACGTGGGTTACAACGGTCAGGCCGGGCAAGGCAACCAAGGTAAAAACAACCTGGCAATCACTACTGCCGATGGCAAGAACATCGCAGCGGCCTCCAACACCGAGCAAAACTCGCTCAACAACAGCTACCTCAATGCGGCCGCCAGCAGCCATGGTTATGGTGGCAAGCCGCAATACGTGTCCAACAACGCAAGCCTCGACAACTCGGTTAACCGCAACTCCGGCAACGTAGGCGTCAACCTGCAATCCGGTGCGGGCAACCAAGGCAGCAACAGCCTGGCGATCGGCCAAGGTTGCAGCGTCTGCAGCAGCAGCGTGCGCTTCTGATCCAACGGGGCCTTGGCAACAAGGCCCTATCTTATTCCAGTGTCCAGCAGGTGAACCGATCATGCGCCTCGCGATTCTCACCCTCCTGATGTTGCTCACCGGCACGACCTGGGCAGGCACCATGGCGATCTCCGCCATGCCCGGCGGCGCGGTGATCTACAAGAAGGTCGAGAGCATCCGTGAGCGCCGCTTCGCCAACCTGGTGGAACAGAAAACCGATTTCAGCTGCGGTGCCGCGGCACTCGCCACCATCCTGCGCCAGGCCTATTGGCTGGACGTCGACGAAGACCACATCATCAAAGGCATGCTGGTGACCGCCGACCAGGACCTGGTGCGAACCCAGGGCTTTTCCATGCTTGACATGAAGCGCTACCTCGAAAGCATCGGCATGCGTGCCCGCGGCTACAAGATCGCGCCGGATACCTTGCTGACCGTGAAAATCCCTGTGGTGGTGCTGCTGGAAATCCGTGGCTACAAGCACTTCGTGGTGATGCAACGGGCCGACAAGGACTGGGTATATATCGGCGACCCGGTGCTGGGCCACAAGCGCTATTCCCGTGACGATTTCGTCAAAGGCTGGAATGGCATTGTCTTCGCCGTGCTGGGTGAAGGTTACGACAAGGCCAACGTCCTGCTCGACCCGCCCATGCCGCTGACTGCCAAGAGCCAGATGAATGAGTTCAAGCCGGTGGGCGATGCAGAGCTGATGGATTTCGGTTTTATCCAGAGCGACTTCTTCTAGAAGCGCAATAAGGGGCAGGACGCCCCAGGAGCCGCAGATGAACACTTGCCGTTGGCTGACGCTGTTGTGCGTGGCAGCCTCAATGCCCGCTTATGCGTCATCGGGGTTTAAGCCTATCGAACTCAAGGACGCAGAAATGGCCGAACTGCGTGGCCGCTACGTAATGCCGGGGCGCATCATCAGCTTCGGCATCGTCATGAGCAGCAACTGGACCAATGCCGTCGGTGACAGCATCACCGGCACGGCCAACATGCAGATCGACAAGACCACTATCACCCCCCAGTTCTATGTGCAAACCACCGGTTCGACCGGTACCGGCATGCCTCCAACCACCGGCACCGGTAACGTGGTCGGGGGGGCGGGCCTGGGCAGCGGCCAGGGCGTGACCCAAAGTGTGCGCACGGCCGGCGATGGCAACACGGCCTACAACAACGTCGGCATCAATGTTGAAAACGGCGTTACCCCCGCCAATAACGTCCAATCCGGGCAGGTACTGGTGGCCGGCGGTACCGTGAGCGGTGACAGCGCAGCGGGCCGCGTCAGCGTATCGGCCAACAATGGCGGCGTGCAGATGGCGATCCAGGCCAACCACAACCAAGGCAGCAGCCTGCAGCAGATCGGTGGCGGCAACGTGCTGCAGGGTACGGTGCTGACCGGCAATACCAACCTTGTCAGAAATATCACTCAGATCAACGTGGTGATGAACAATAACGGCTTGAATAACGCCGCGTTGAATTGCAATTTGGATCAGCTCAAAGGCCTACGTACGCTCGGTTATTGAACTACGCTGACCCTTCGACACTTACGCATTAGTAAAGGACGGCTTATTTCATGCATCGATCGTTATCGCTACGTGCGGTGGTTTGTTTAAGTACGCTCTTGCCCGCATCCCTGTTGTATGCCGCGCCAGACGCCGATATCGAAGCCCTGAAGAGGGAACTCCTGGAACTCAAGCAACGTTATGACGTGCAGCAAAAAGCCTTGGCTGTGCTGGAGCAACGTGTACGTCAGGTAGAGGATCAACCGGCGACGCCCGCCCCCAGGCGCCTGGCCAAGTCACCTGCCGACTTCAAGAATGGCGGTAACGCTGTCGCGACCACGGGTACTGGAGCCGCAGCCGCCTCGGGTGGTGCAGGCAGTTCCTACGGCCAATCCCTCAAGGACGATTCGGCCCCGGCGCAAAGTGTGAGCAACCTCTACAACGAGGCCAGTGGCTTCTTCGGCAACGGCAAGTTCAGCGTTGAAACCGGCATCACCTATGCCCGTTATGACGCACGCCAATTAACCCTCAATGGCTTCCTCGCGCTGGACTCGATCTTCCTCGGCAACATCAACCTGGACCGGATCAAGTCCGACAGCTGGACCCTGGACCTCACCGGGCGCTACAACGTCGACAACCGTTGGCAGTTCGACCTGAACGTACCGGTGGTGTACCGCGACTCGACCTACCAGTCGGCCGGCGCCGGCAACGATGCCACCGCCACCTCTGAAGGCTCGGTGACCCGCGACCCGACCATTGGCGACGTCAACTTTGGCGTGGCCTACAAGTTTCTCGACGAAACCCCGACCCTGCCGGATGCGGTGGTGTCTGTACGGGTCAAGGCGCCCACGGGTAAAGAGCCTTTCGGCATCAAGCTGGTCCGGCAGCCCAACAACGACAACCTCTACCTGCCGGAAAGCCTGCCGACGGGCAACGGGGTCTGGTCGGTCACCCCGGGTATTTCCCTGGTCAAGACCTTCGACCCGGCAGTGTTGTTTGGTTCGCTGTCGTATACCCACAACTTTGAAGATTCGTTTGACGATATCAGCAGCGACGTCAACCAGAAGGTCGGCGGTAAAGTCCGCCTGGGCGACAGCTTCCAGTTCGGCGTCGGCGTAGCCTTCGCGCTCAACGAAAAAATGAGCATGTCGTTCTCGGTCTCCGACCTGGTGCAGCGCAAGAGCAAGCTCAAGCCGGACGGTGGCGACTGGCAATCGGTGGTGTCCAGCGATGCCAATGCCGGTTACTTCAACGTGGGCATGACCATTGCCGCCTCGGATAACCTGACCATCGTGCCGAACCTGGCGATCGGCATGACCGATGATGCGCCGGACTTTACCTTCAGCCTGAAATTCCCGTATTACTTCTGACTACACCCCGATAGCAGTGTGTCAGCCAGCTTATCTATAGCTGACACACCGCCATCAGCGAATCTGGTGTTTATGCAGCAACCGGTAGAACGTCGGCCGGGAAATCCCCAGCACACGCGCGGCGACACTGAAGTTGTCGCTGTGCCGGTTGAGCACATCGCACAGCGCCTGGCGTTCGGCGCGGTGCTTGTAATCTTCCAATGTCGCCATCGGCGCCGAAAGGGCCGGCTGGCCTTGCAACCCCAGATCAACGGCTTCGATCTGGCGCCCTTCGGCCAACACCAGGCCGCGACGCACGCGGTTGGCCAGTTCCCGCACATTGCCCGGCCAAGGGTGTTGCCCCATCGCCACCAGCGCGTCCTCGCTGAAACTGCGCGGGCGCCGGCCGGTTTCCCGGCTATAGAAACGCGAAAAGTGGTTGGCCAGCATCGCCACGTCGCCATGGCGCTCGCGCAAAGGCGCGGTGACCACTTGCAGGACATTCAGGCGGTAATACAAGTCTTCGCGAAAGGTGCCCTTCTCCACCGCAGCTTCGAGGTCGACATGGGTCGCGGCAAGCACCCGCACATCCACCGGGATCGGCTGACTGCCGCCGACGCGCTCGATGTGTTTTTCCTGCAGGAAACGCAAAAGGTTGGCTTGCAGCTCCAGCGGTAGGTCACCGATTTCATCCAGGAACAGCGTGCCACCGTTGGCAGCCTCAATGCGCCCCACCTTGCGCTGATGAGCGCCGGTGAACGCGCCTTTTTCGTGGCCGAACAGTTCGGATTGGATCAGGTGTTCAGGGATAGCACCGCAATTGATCGCCACGAACGGTTTAGCGTGCCGTTGGGATTGCCGGTGCAAGGTCTTGGCCACCAGCTCTTTACCGGTGCCGCTGTCGCCGCGGATCAACACAGGGGATTCAGTGGGGGCCAACTTGGCCAACAATTTGCGCAGTTCACGAATGGGGCGGCTGTCGCCCAACAGCTCGTGGGGCTCATCTACAGGCGCGTAACCCTTGCCACGCAGGCGCGCCATGCCGAACGCACGGCCGATTGTCACCTGGACCCGGGACACATCGAACGGCAAGGTGTGGAAGTCAAAGAACCATTCGCAGACAAAATCACCGACGTTCTGCAGGCGTAGTACATCCTGGCTGAGCACAGCAATCCACTCGGTGCCGCTGCGGCCAATCAATTCCTTGACCGCTTCGGGGCGCTCCAGATGGCTGGGCTGCAAGCGCAGCAGCCCCACATCGCAGGAGCGCTCACCTACCGCCTGCAAGGCACAACTGTCCACTTCCCAACCGGCCGTGCGCAGTCCGGGTAATAGGTCGTGGCAATCATCACAGGGGTCGACCACCAGCAAGCGACGTTGGACGGGTGTCACAAGCATGTCGATTCCTTGGCGCCAGAATTATTAAAGTTATTTAGAAACAATGGTTTGTGGCGCCTGGCGGTAACCCTAGCAAGATATTGACGCCTGCCTTGTACCATTTCGCTATAAGTGCGGACAAAAAACCATGTGGCGCTCGCAAGTTGCCGGCGGCGGAAACTTTCATTCAGCTTTCAAAACAGGCATTTAGATGATGTTAATCAGGGAAAGTTAAAATTTCTTGCTCTAGCATGTGACCCGCACCCCATCATCGTGCATCAGTACAAGTAACCCACCGCACGGTCAGCCCAACCGCCGGTACTCACTTGAATGGGCATACAGAGAGAAGACCCAAATGAACGCTCCGCTGCGCATCAACGAAGCTCTTTTGATTGCAGACCGTGCCTTCCAACCCTTCCAGTGCGTGGCCTGGCACGATGGCAATGGCGCCCTCAGCCTGAGCGTCATCGACCGTACCAATACCCGTATCGGCAGCAAACAGCTGTCATCGAAGACTTATACCGATCCAGCGCAATTGGAAAACCTGTTGTTGCAGGCTCGCGCCGAGCTCGATAAAGATGGCTACCAGTTGCAACACTGGGCAATGCCGAAGTAATTCACTACAACAACTTCCAGCCCTTGGGAAATACAGGCTGGAAGTTGTGCAGCGAGACTTCAGGTTTAACGTGCCGCGAGAATAAACCGTTCGAATGCCTCGGCAGCGCCGTCTTCGATATTACTACCGGTGACCACATTGGCCTGGCGCTTGACGGTTTCTTCGGCCTGGCCCATGGCGATGGATAAACCGGCCACTTTAAACATGGCCGGGTCATTACCGCCGTCGCCGATGGCTGCGGTCTGTTCAAGCGGCACCCCAAGATGCTCGGCCAGGGTTTTCAATGCTTCGCCCTTGTTGGCCAGCATCGCCGTCACGTCCAGGTACACCGGTTGCGAACGTGACACCTGAGCCAACCCTTGCACCTTCGGCTGCAATTGCGCCTCCAGCTCCACCAGCAACTGCGTGTTGTTACTGGCGGCGACGATCTTGTCGACACGATCCAGGTAGGGCTCGAAACTCTCCACCACCACTGGCCCGTACCCTAAGCCATCGGCTTCGCGCTGCACCATCGGCCCAGGCGGGTCACGGCGCAGCCAGTCGCCGTCGGCAAACACCCAGACCTCCACGTCCGGCTCGGCTGAAAACAGCGCCAGGGTGACCAGCGCCGCCTCTGCCGGCAGATGGTGCGCAACCAGGATGCTGCCATCCGGGTTGACCAGCGTACCGCCATTGAAACCGGCCACCGGCACATCGATGCCAAACGTCTCGATCAGATGCAGCATGGCCTTGGGCGGACGCCCGCTGGCCAGGCTGAATAGCACTCCGGCTTCACGCATCGCACGAATCGCGTCGGCGGTACGCTGGCTGAGGCTGTGGTCGGGATGCAATAAGGTCCCGTCCACATCGCTGAGAACAAATCGGATGGGATGAATCGTCGCGTCACTCATCCGAGGCTATGCCAGGTGCGGCCATCACGGGCCAGCAGCGCGTCTGCCGCCGCGGGGCCATCTTCACCGGCCTTGTACGTCTGGATGCCGTCATCTTCCTTCCACGCATCGAGGAACGGCTGCACGGCACGCCAACCGTTCTCGATATTGTCGGCACGCTGGAACAAGGTCTGGTCGCCGGTCATGCAGTCGTAGATCAGGGTTTCGTACCCCGTCGACGGCTGCATCTCGAAGAAATCCTTGTAGTCAAAACCCAGCTCGATATTAGCCATCTCCAGGGTCGGCCCAGGTTTCTTGGCCAGTAGGTCGAACCACATGCCTTCGTTTGGCTGGATCTGGATCTTCAGGTAGGTGGGCTTGAGCTCATCGACTTCGGTGTCGCGGAACTGCGCATAGGGCGCGTGCTTGAAGCAGATCACGATCTCGGTATCGCGAATGCTCATGCGCTTGCCGGTACGCAGGTAGAACGGCACGCCAACCCAGCGCCAGTTGTCGATCATTACCTTGAGGGCGACGAAGGTCTCGGTGCTGCTGTCGGGTGCAACGTTGGCTTCCTCGCGATAGCCTGGCAGCGCCTTGCCGGCGATTTCGCCGGCGGTGTACTGGCCGCGAACCGAGTTGGCTCGGGCATCCTCCAAAGACCAGGGGCGGATCGCACCGACCACCTTGGCCTTCTCGCCACGCACCGCATCGGCGCCAAAGGCGGCAGGCGGCTCCATGGCGACCATCGCCAGCAACTGGAACAGGTGATTGGGCACCATGTCGCGCAGGGTGCCGGTTTTCTCGAAGAAATTGCCCCGGGTTTCCACACCGACCGTTTCCGCGGCGGTGATTTGCACGTGGTCGATGTAGTGGTTGTTCCAGAACGCTTCGAACAGCACGTTGGAGAAACGGCTGATCAAGATGTTCTGCACCGTTTCCTTGCCCAGGTAATGGTCGATGCGGTAGATCTGCTTCTCGCTCATCACTTTGAGCAGGCACGCATTCAGCGCCTCGGCAGTGGCCAGGTCGGAGCCGAACGGCTTTTCGATGACCACGCGGCGAAAGCCCTCATCCGTTTCGTTCAGCAAGCCGGCGCTGCCCAGGCGCTGCACCACTTCACTGAAGAAGCGCGGAGCGGTAGCCAGGTAGAACACCGCGTTGGCGGTGCCGCTGTCGGCGATCTTCTGCGCGATATCAGCGTAGGTGCTGTCGTCGAGAAAGTCGCCCTCGACGTAGCTGATGCCCTTGGCCAATTTTGCCCACATTGCCGGGTCGAGGGCATTTTCGGCATTGCCGCGCACCTTGCTGGCGGCCTCGGTGCGAATGAAGTCCTCAAGCTTCTTGGCGAAGTCGGCATCGCTGATGGCGTTGTGATCAACGCCGACAATGCGCAGGCCATCGCCCAGCAGCCCGTCACGGCTCAGGTTATACAGCGCCGGCATGAGCAGGCGCTTGACCAGGTCGCCATGGGCGCCAAACAGAAACAGGGTGGTGGGGGGTGCGGGTTCGGCCTTGGGTTTCTTGCCGTTGGCGGTCATTTTTTTGAAGTCTCCACATGGCCACCAAAGCCGAAGCGCATGGCAGACAGCATTTTGTCACCGTAGGTGCTCTGCTGGCGGGAACGGAAACGCGCAAACAACGACGTCGACAGCACCGGTACCGGCACCGCTTGTTCCATGGCCGCTTCGATGGTCCAGCGACCTTCACCGCTATCGGCCACGGAACCTGAGTAGCCATCGAGCTTCGGATCGGTGGCCAGGGCGTCGGCGGTCAGGTCCAGCAGCCAGGACGACACCACGCTGCCACGGCGCCAGACTTCGGCGATATCGGCAACGTTGAGGTCGAAACGCTGGTCTTCCGGCAGGTTTTCCGAGTTCTTGGTCTTGAGGATGTCAAAACCTTCGGCAAACGCCTGCATCATTCCGTACTCGATGCCGTTATGGATCATCTTGACGAAGTGACCGGAGCCCGCTGGGCCGGCATGGATATAACCGTGCTCGGCACGCGGGTCGGCAGACGGCGAACGGTCCTTGGTGCGCGGGATGTTGCCCATGCCCGGCGCCAGGCTCTTGAAGATCGGGTCAAGGCGCTGCACGGTCTCGACGTCGCCACCGATCATCATGCAGTAGCCGCGCTCTAGGCCCCAGACGCCGCCCGAAGTGCCGACATCGACATAGTGCAGGCCCTTTTCCGCCAGGGCCTTGCCGCGACGCACGTCGTCCTTGTAGTTGGTGTTGCCGCCGTCGATGATCACATCACCGTTTTCAAGCAACTCGCTCAGCGCGTTGATGGTGTCTTCAGTGGGCGCGCCCGCCGGCAACATTACCCACACGGCACGGGGCTTTTGCAGGCCGGCCACCAGGGCTTTCAAGTCGGCGACGCCGGTAGCGCCCTCCTCGCTCAGGCCTTTGACAAAGGCTTCGTTACGGTCGTATACAACGGTGGTATGCCCATTGAGCATCAGGCGCCGCGCAATGTTACCGCCCATGCGGCCTAGTCCGATAATCCCCAGTTGCATGTGCTGATGCTCCTAACTGCTAAAAAATGTGTGACATAGTTTATAGCGCAATGAGGCTAATGAGGGTTAGTCCAGAGCGGATCCGTGTAGTTTCATGACAAAAAAACTGCCATCGTTTCACCATCACCCTCGGAAAAGTCACACGACCGCGAAAAATAAAAAAGTTCCCTTGTCTCGCAAAAGAATTCAAACTTGCTCCCGACTGTTGCTGGAAACCTGTTCCGGCACCGCGATCTACCGGCTATTTGCGAGGTAAGCAATGAGCACAGCACAGATGACCCGCCCGCCACAGACCCTCTACGTCAGCATCCGTCGCGATGAATTGCGTCAGTTGAAAGATGAGCGCGATCAGTTGCAGCAGGAAGTCCTGCGCCTGCGCTCGTACCTTCAAAGCCAGCTCGAATTGCCGTCTGACGCCAAGCCTGCGCTCTGCTGATCGCCTCTGGTTAGTTTGTAAGGCAATACTTACAGAAAACTCACAAAGTTTTCACACGCCTGTCCCGATACTCCCGCCCGCGATGCCGCTCACTTCCTGAGCGGCCCGATGTCGCGCGCCTGTGCGCGACAATCATTCTCTGATGGGGCGCTGGATGGCGATGTTCAAACGCAGCACGACGACTGCGAAAGGCTTTGATTGGGCCGGCCTTGGCTGGTTATTTCTGTTTTTCTGGTATTTCTCGGGTATTACTCAACTGCTAATCCAACTGACCGGCACCTCCGGCTTCAGTGGTTTTCGCCAAGCCTTCTTCATGAGTGCGCTATGGCTGGCGCCGATGTTGTTGTTCCCGCGTCGTACGCGCCTGCTTGCCGCGCTAATCGGCGTGGTGCTGTGGGCCTGCTCAATGGCGAGCCTGGGTTATTTCTTCATTTACCAGCAGGAATTTTCCCAGAGCGTCATCTTCATCATGTTCGAATCGAACATCTCTGAAGCCGGCGAATACGCGACCCAATATTTTGCCTGGTGGATCGTGCTGGCATTTATTGCCCACACCGCCTTTGCCGTCTTCCTCTGGACACGCCTGCGCCCTGTGTACCTGCCGCGCGGCCAGTCGATCGTGGCAGCGGTGGCCATCGTCCTGGCCGTTGTGGGCTACCCGCTGGTCAAGCAGATCGCTACCAGCGAAACCATGGAATTGGCCATCGACCGTTTCGAGACCCGTATCGAACCGGCTGTGCCTTGGCAGATGATCGTCGCCTACCGTCGCTACACCGAACAGCTGGACAATATGCAAGGCATGCTGACCAGTGCCAGCCAGATCCCGCCATTGAAGAACCTCAAGGACAGCATGGCCGGCCAGCCGTCCACTCTGGTGCTGGTGATCGGCGAGTCCACCAACCGCCAGCGTATGAGCCTCTACGGTTACCCGCGCAATACCACGCCGGAGCTGGACAAGCTGCGCGACCAACTGGCCGTGTTCGATAACGTCATCACCCCGCGCCCCTACACTATTGAGGCACTGCAACAGGTGCTGACCTTTGCCGACGAAGAAAACCCGGACCTGTACCTCAAGACGCCGTCGATTGTCAGCGTAATGAAGCAGGCCGGCTACAAGACCTTCTGGATTACCAACCAGCAGACCATGACCAAGCGCAACACCATGCTCACGACCTTTTCCGAACAGGCTGACGAGCAGGTGTACTTGAATAACAACCGCAACCAGAACGCCCGTCAGTACGACGGCGATGTGCTGGCGCCTTTCTCCAAGGCCCTGGCCGATACCGCTGAGCGCAAGTTCATCGTGGTACACCTGCTGGGCACTCACATGAGCTATCAGTACCGCTACCCACCGAGCTTCGACAAGTTCACCGACCGCCAGGGCGTGCCCGCGGGTGTCAGCGATGCGCAGTTGCCGACGTACAACAGCTATGACAACGCCGTGCTGTACAACGACTTCGTGGTCTCCAGCCTGATCAAGGACTACGCCAAGACCGACCCCAACGGCTTCCTGCTGTACCTCTCGGACCACGGCGAAGACGTGTTCGACTCCGTCGGCCACGACACCCTGGGCCGCAACGAAGGCAAGCCGACCGCGCCGATGTACACCATCCCGTTCATGGCCTACGCCTCACCGAAGTGGCGCGAAAGCCACGACTGGAGCTTCGCCGGCGACCTGCAGCGGCCGTACAGCAGCTCGCAGCTGATTCACACCTGGGCCGACATGGCCGGCTTGAGTTTTGACGAGCTGGACCACAGCAAGAGCCTGGTCAGCGACAGCTTCAAGCCACGTCCCTTGCTGATCGGCAACCCTTACGAAACCAAGCAGAAGGCGCTGATCGACTTCAGCCTGATCAAGCCAAAGAAGGCCGATAGCAGTGAAGTGGTGCTGAAGTAAACCTGGGCTCGGCGACAGAACGATACAATCATTCTCGTCCAGGCCTGAAGTTCTTCATCCCCTTGCGTCTTTGAACCCCTGCCCTGCCCCGTGCCTGCGAAGTTAACAAACTGTTAACTTCGCAGGCACTTTGCGTTAACTCCCACTTAATACGATACGTCCATAGTCGCCCCATGCTTCTGATCAAGGAACGGCCAGACACCTATCACTCTTAATGGGAATACTGCGATGAAACTCTCGACCTTGATGTTTGCCAGCCTGATGACACTGACCTCCGCCGCCGCCTTTGCAGAGGGCGGTTCAGAGCGTTCTAAGGAGTTCTACCAGAACTTCAGCTTCATTCAGCAACAAACCCATGGCGCAGCTGAACAGCGAATGGCCTCCGCAGACGGTAAGACCTTGAAGGTCGACACCGTCAATGAGGAACAACCGAACAGTTGATTTAATGTTGATTTAATCTGCAACACCCTGCGCCATTCCGCTCCGTTGGCGAAGGTATATTGGGCGCCACTTAACGGCGCCCTTTTTTTCGCTTGGTATTTATTAAAGCGACTTGCTCCAGAACAACATACGTCCATGACTCGGATCAAATACTGAATCATCGAAACCGAACTTTCGGTAGGCCGACTGGGCCAGTTCATTGCCTTCGAGCACTTCCAGGGTGATCTTGCAGCAGCCGCGCTGCCGAGCGATTTCCTCGACCTTCTGCAGCATTTTCTGACTCAACCCCAAGCCACGAAACCTATCCATCACCACCACGTCGTGGACGTTGACCAGCGGGCGGCAGGCAAAGGTTGAGAAACCTTCAAAACAGTTGACCAACCCCGCCGGTTCGCCACCGATAAACGCCAGGACGCTGAACGCGTGTGGGCGCTTGGCCAACTCGGCAGGCAGCTGCTGCAAGAGATCGGCCGGCAAGGTGTGGCCGCCGCCCATCGAATCTTCAGCATAATGATTGAGCAACAGGCCAATGGCATCGGCATGCACGGCGTTGGTGTAGCTGGCTTGCAGCACCAGGATGTCTGGGGTGTCCATTTCCTTCCTCGATAACGACAACCAGGGATTCGTTTCCCTTTGAGAGCTGCGATTGTAAGCGCGGAGTCGGCAACAGATGAAGGAGATTAACTACAAATGCCCGACAGAAATCGCGAAGCTTGAACGCGTCAAAACCTGCAAACATCCCTGAAACGGCGATTTTTCCTAGACGGCGAAGCGTTGCAACTGCATCGCCTGCAAACGGCTCAGGGTGCGACGGAAAGGAAACTCCAGGTAGCCTTCGGTGTAAAGGCCCTCCAATGGCACCGCGGCGTCGATAAAGAGCGGCACCTTGCGGTCGTAGCATTCGTCCACCAACGCGATAAAGCGTCTCACGCTGTCATCGTGTACCGACAGCTGCGGCAATTCGCGATCCCCCGCCACTACACGTTCGACGCCGTCCTCGGTGCCACGGGCAATCCGCCCGGCACGCCTCCGTGCGCTGAGGTTGGGGACGTCACCCAACAGGATGGCCTGGTAGCGATCACACAGCAGCATAAAGTCCATGGCGGCCAGGGGTTGCTCGCACAGCTCGGCATAACGACACCAGAGCACCCTGTCACTGGCCTGTACCGCCACGATAGAACGGTGACCTACACTCACTGCCCCGCTGATCACACGCTGCCCCAGGCTTAATTGGTTGAACACCGCAGCCAGTGCAGCCGGTTGGTTCACCCAGTATCGCTGCATGCCTGCACCGGGATGCAAGCGATGGTCCTCGCCTCCGTCCACTGCCACCACCTGCATGTGCTGCTGGACTGCAGCGATGCCCGGCAGGAAACGCTCGCGATTGAAGCCATCGGCGTATAGCTGATCGGGCGGCTGGTTAGAGGTGCACACCATCACCACGCCCTGCTCGAACATCACCTGGAACAGGCGACCGAGGATGATCGCGTCACCAATGTCATTCACAAACAGCTCATCGAAGCACAGCACCCGCACCTCCCGACTCAACTCCCGGGCCAACGCCCGCAACGGATCCTGGGTTCCCGTGAGCTGGAACAAACGTTGGTGCACCCACCCCATGAAGTGATGAAAATGCTGGCGTCGTGCGGGAATACGCAGGCTTTGGTAGAAATGGTCCATCAGCCAGGTCTTGCCGCGGCCTACCGGCCCCCATAGGTAAACCCCGGCAATCGGCGAACGGCCTTGGTGCAAGACCTCGTGACAGGCTTGCAGGGCGTGCACCGCCTGCTGCTGGGCATCGTCAGGGACGAAACCTTGCTGGGCGATGGCATGTTGGTAAGCGGCGAGCGGCGAGTCGAAAGTCATGTGTGCCAGTATGACTTACGCGCAGATATCCAGCCGTGAAATCTTGCCCTGTTCGTTCAGCCGAAAGGTGTAGCGCAGCTCAAGCGGACTGCCGGGGAAATTACCGGAGACGATATTGCTGACCAGCACTTTGCCGGTGCGTTGCTGCACGCTGAGCACCTCGACCCGTGGCTGGTAGCGGCGGCCGGTATCTTCCATCCAGCGTGCAATGGCGGCCGTACCCACCTGATGTTCGCCTTCATCGAATACATTGGCATCGTCAGCGAAACACTGGGGGATCGCGGTGATGTCGCCGGTATTGGTTGCTGCAATATAAGCCACGATGGCCGGGGCCAACTCGGGAAAAGACATGGCACAACTCCTTGCCTGGATGATTTGTGACGCCATGCTAAGCCACGGGTGTGTCAGTTTTTGTCAGGAGTAAACGGCGCGGACTCTTGCTGCTCCATCAGCTTGCGCCAGCCTCGCAACAGGTCGCTGCGCCTCCCGGGGTAACGCTCACCCTGGGCATCGGCGCTGGCCACGCGGTCGGTGCGAAAGGTGCGATAGGCACTGCGCAACTCGCACCACGCCACGATCACCCGCGCCTCATTGAGAAAGCCCAGAGCCAGCGGCCAGATAAGGCGTTGGCTCTGGATTTGGCTGGCGTCGGCGTAGCTGATATGCAGCTTGGCCTGATGGCGAATAGCATCGCGAAACACGTTAAGCGGGACGCGGTTTTCCGGGTAGCCGAAGCCGGGAGGTCCAGGGAGCAGCGTCGGGTTACGCAACGCCTCTTGAGCCGCAGGGTCCAGTACATCGGCGATCTTCGCCAGGGCGTTGGCGGCGGCACGGCTCAATACGTCATCGCCGCGCTGGTCTACATAACGCAAGCCCAGCACGACCGCCTCGGTCTCTTCGGCGTTGACCATCAGGGGCGGCAGAAACAGGCCGCTGCGCAATACGTAGCCGACCCCGGCCTCGCCAAAAATCGGCGCGCCCAAGGCGGTCAATTCAGCGATATCGCGGTACAGCGTGCGTTCCGATACTTCCAGTTGCGCCGCGAGAACGGCGGCGGTGACCGGGCGTTTTCTGCCCCGCAGGGCCTGAAGCAACGTTAATAGGCGAGTGGTGCGCGACACGTTGATGCCACCAGAATCAGGGATAGAGGTGCGGCAGCTTAGCAGAGGTTCCTGTCAGCAAATGTCAGTACTACGGGCTCGATAGCGACCTTCGAGCCGGCCGCTTTCAAGACCTCTAACTCCGTCAGAAATGCCATGAATGTGGGAAAGGGCTTGCCCCCGATGAGCATAGATATCTACACAACTTCGTAGCAGCCGACGGTAACCACGATGCGCAGCGAGCCGCTCTTGATCTTGATCTTGATCTGCTTTTGATCTCAGGCGCCCCGTTAAACCACGCTGGCCGGAATTCGACAGGGATTTGGGGGGTAAACCGGCAGGGATGCCGGTTTAGCCGCCCCGCGCCATGGATGGCGCGTGGCGGCGGCCCCCCAAATCCATGTCGGATTACGGGCACACCGAGCCTGAGCGAGGTGCCGAGTGGTGGGGCGAAGCGTTTTTGGTTACTTTTGGCGCTCTTCCAAAAGTGACCCGCTGTAAGAGCGGAACCAATAGTGGCCGTTACCTAAACAATGGATATGTACTTGGTCTGATCCAACATTCTGGTCGGCTGTCAGGCCGCCATCGGGGGCAAGCCCCCTCCCACATTGGATCAGGGCGCTGGTTAGATAACGGTCGGCTGTAAGGCCCCAGCGGAACCAAGCCCCCTTGGATTGAAGATCACCCGCTCAATAACCGCCGGCAGCCACCCTGCCCCCAAATTACGCCAGGCTCTTGCTGACCACCTCGAACACATCACTGGACAGCTCGCCGGAGGCAAGAATGCGCTCCAGTTCCGCTTTCATCAGCGCCTGCCGCGCGCTGTCGTATTTGCGCCAGCGCGTCAGCGGCGCCAGTTGGCGCGAGGCGATCTGAGGGTTCAGGGTATTGAGCTGTATCACCAGGTCCGCCAGGAAGCGATAACCCGAGCCGTCCGCGGCATGGAAGTTGACCAGGTTCTGCCCGGCAAATGCACCGATCAGCGCACGCACCTTGTTCGGGTTCTTGATGGTGAATGCCGGGTGCTCCATCAGTGCCTTGACCCGTGCCAGCCCGCCCGGCAAGGTGCTGCCGGCCTGGACGCTGAACCACTGGTCCATCACCAACGGGTTGTCCTTGAAGTTCTCGGCAAACACCGCCAACGCCTGGGCTTTTTCCGCCTCGAACGGCGAGTTCACCAGTACCGCCAGGGCGGTCAGGCGCTCGGTCATGTTGTCGGCAGTATCGAACTGATCCAGGGTGGCCGCGAGTACTTGCGGCTTGCCGCTGAGCATCAGGTACGACAACGCGATGTTTTGCAGGGCGCGACGGGCAAAGTGCTCGGCCTCCGCCACGTACGGCGTCTGCTTGGACAGGTCGCGGTTGGCCTGGTAACGCAGCCACAATCCTTCGAACAGGTTGTCGGCCAATTGCTTGCGGGCATACTCACGGGCGGCGTGAATGGCATCCACATCCGCCACATCGCTGATTTCTGCCAGGTAGGCTTCGCTCGGCAGCGAGAGCATTTCCGCGACCATGGCCTGGTCCAGGCTTTCATCGCTCAAGACAGTGCGCAGCGCGTCGATAAGGCGCTGATCCAGCTTCAGCGGCTGACCCGCCTGATGTTGGCCGATCAGTTCCTGCAGCACCTGCACCGACAGTTGCTGACCGGCATCCCAACGGTTGAAGCCGTCACTGTCGTGCTGCATCAGGAACATCAGCTGGTCACGGTCGTAAGGGAAGCTCAGTTTCACCGGCGCCGAGAAGCCACGCAGCAGCGAAGGCAAGGGTTTTTCGGCTATGTCGACGAAGGTGAAGGTCTGCTCGGCTTCAGTCACCGAGATCACCCGGGAAGTGCCGCCAGCCGTCGCCTCACCGGCCAGGCGCAAGGCAATACCCGCGCCCTGCCCGTCCAGCAAGCCGAGTGCCACCGGAATCACGAACGGCAGTTTCTCGACCTTATCCGGGGTGGCCGGGCAGCTCTGGCGGAAGGTCAGGCTGTAGGTCCTGGCCGCAGCGTCATACGACTCGCTGACCGCCAGACGTGGCGTACCGGCCTGGCTGTACCAGCGTTTGAACTGGCTGAGGTCGGCACCATTGGCGTCTTCCATGGCCTTGATGAAGTCATCGCAGGTCACGGCCTGGCCGTCATGGCGCTCGAAGTAAAGGTCACTGCCTTTGCGGAAACCGTCGGCGCCGAGCAAGGTATGGAGCATGCCGACTACTTCCGAGCCCTTTTCGTACACGGTCAGGGTGTAGAAGTTGGAGATCTCAATAAAGCTTTCCGGGCGCACCGCGTGGGCCATGGGCCCGGCGTCTTCGGCGAACTGGTGGGTACGCAGGTAGGCCACATCCTGAATGCGCTTGACCGTGGCCGAGTTCATGTCGGCAGAGAAGCCCGAGTCACGGAACACGGTGAAGCCTTCCTTGAGCGACAGCTGGAACCAGTCTCGGCAGGTCACGCGGTTGCCCGACCAGTTATGGAAGTACTCGTGGGCGACGATGGCCTCGACCCGTTGGTGGGCGGCGTCGGTGGCGGTTTCGGCGCGAGCCAGCACGGCGCTGGAATTGAAGATATTGAGGCCCTTGTTCTCCATGGCGCCCATGTTGAAGTCGTTGACCGCCACGATCATGAAGATGTCGAGATCGTACTCGCGGCCGTAGGTTTCTTCGTCCCAGCGCATGGATTTTTTCAGGCTGGTCATGGCGTGCTGGCACTTGTCGATGTTTTCCGGTTCGACGTAGATGCGCAGTGCCACTTCACGGTTGGTCATGGTGGTGAAGCTGTCTTCCACGCACCACAAATCACCGGCCACCAGCGCGAACAGGTAGGCCGGCTTCTTGAACGGGTCTTCCCAGGTCGCCCAATGCCGGCCGTCTTCGCCGGGGCCGCTGGCAATTGGGTTGCCATTGGACAGCAACACCGGGTAGCTGTGCTGCTCGGCGATCACTGTGGTAGTGAAGACGCTCATCACGTCCGGACGGTCGAGGTAGTAAGTGATCTTGCGAAAGCCTTCGGCTTCGCACTGGGTGCAGAACATGCTGCCGGATTTGTACAGCCCTTCGAGGGCAGTGTTGGTTTCCGGGTGGATCTTGACGGTGGTGTCGAGGGTGAAGGTTGCACTCTTGGGCTGCACGGTCAGGTGGCTGTCGGTCAGCTGGTAGTCAGCGTCCGTCAGTTCCTGGTCAGCCAGGTTCACGCTCAATAGCTCCAGTTGCTGGCCATCGAGCACCAGCGGCGGCAGGCCGGCACCGCGCTCGGGGTTGCGGCGCATCACCAATTGCGCGTGGACCAGGCTGTGGTCCTCGAACAACTCGAAGGTCAGGTGCGTCTCGTCAATCAGGTAGTCCGGCGCCTGATAGTCCTTAAGGTAGATCATCTTCGGTTGTTCGGTGCGCATGCTTGGGATCCTTCTACTGATGCACGGCGAGCTGGTAGGCCGTGTATTTACGAATATTGATAACGCCGGTATCGAAGATCAGGTATTGGCCCTTGATCCCCAGCAGCGTGCCTTCGGCAATCGGGTTCTTGTCCAGGTTGAAGCTGACGATCTTGGTCGGATACTGCTCGACCGGGTAGCGGATTTCAATCGGCTCGATGTCGGCAATGGTTTGGATGGCTTGCAAGCCAAAGCGTTCCTGCAAACCCAGCAAGCCTTCGGCACAGGAAGCAAACAGCTCATCGCGCACCTGCTTGAGGTCCACTGCTACCGCGTCGCCCTTGAGCAAGGCGCGCCAGTTGGTCTTGTCGGCCACCTGGCTGCGGAACAGGTCTTCGACGAAGCCAGACTGCTGGCGCGTGGCGACACGCATGATCGGCAGCGCCTGGCTGGCGCCCTGATCGAGCCAGCGGGTGGGCAATTGGGTGGCGCGGGTGATGCCGACCTTGATCCCCGACGAATTGGCCAGGTACACCACGTGGTCGGTCATGCAGAACGTTTCGCCCCAGCCGGGATCACGGCAGGTGCCGGCGTCGTAATGGCAGCGCTCGGGGCTCATGATGCACAGGTCGCACTGGGCCAGCTTGGTCATGCACGGGTAGCAATAGCCCTGGCTGAAGCTGGTCTTGGTCTTGCGCCCGCAATGGCTGCAATGAATGGCACCCAGGTATTCGAGGCGCACATGGGTGCCGATCAGAGGGTTGACCGGCACCTCGACATCGCCCAGGCGAAAAGCGTATTGAACAGTCGGCTCACCGAGTTGCGCCGACATTTTGCTGACTGCACCGCGACCAATTTCAATCAATGGATCGCATCCGACTTGAACAGGATGTTCGGCACCGGCGCCGACTTGGAGGCGCATTCCTGCGGGCCCATGTAGCCGGTGCGCTGCTCTTCGGGCAGGTTCTGGATTTCCCAGGCGATCACTGCCTGCAAAGACAACTCGCGCTGCTCGGCGGTGAGCTTGCGGCCGTCAGACCATTTGCCGATTTCCACGGCGAGCTTGAGGCTCTCGTAGATGTCCGGGGTGATGTTTTCGATCATTGCAGCAAAAGAGGACATAAGGCTCTTCCTTATCAAATAGACGCTTTGCGACGGTTGTACAAACCGCCGAGCAAACCCGTCAAGCAACCGATGACCAAGCCGCCCACATGGGCCGCGTTGGCGATTTCGCCGAAGCCGATCATCGAGACCAGCCCCGACAGGCAAAGCAGCAGCCACACCAGCATCATCACCAGTACCCCACGGGGCAGGCGATAGGCCGGGTTGGGTGACAATAATTGAAAGATCCAGCAATGCCCGAGCAGGCCATACAGCACGCCGGACAAACCGCCAAACAGGCCGGGCCCGCCATAGGCATATTGAGCGTAGTTGGAGACCAGGCTGAACAACAGGGTCAGGCCCAGCAGGTTGATACTGCCCTGGCGGGCTTCAATGCGCCGGCCCAGCTCCCAGTACCACATGCCGTTCATGGCCAGGTGCAGGATGCCGAAGTGAATCAGCATCGGCGTGACCAGGCGCCACCACTGCCCCGAAGCCAGCGTGTCGGCGAGCGGCGTGAACTGGATGTACTCGCCCAGCACCCGGAACGGCAGGAAGGTCAGCCAGGCCATGGCTTGCAGGTTTTCGCCGAGCAGGGTCACGGCACCAACGATAAGGCTGGCCAGCAGCACCAGCGCGGTGACCGGGCTATGGCGCACTTGCTGGACAAAGCTTGGCCGAGCAACCGGTGCCTGTTCGGGAATATCCAACTGCTGGTCCGGGTCGCCGGCAGGGAAACGCTGATACAACACGCGCACGTCATCACTGATGGTTTCGGGCACCCACAACACTTGCTCGCCCGCCTCTTCACTGACGCGATGGGGCACTTGCATGCGTTGCAGCAACTTGACGAAACCACCCAGGTCGACGCTCAGGGGCAAGCGCAATACAGCTACGGTACTCATGGAATGGCCTCTGGTCGCTCAACGTCGACCCATACGAATTTACGTGGATCCAGCTGGGTTTCCTGATCCAGTCGATACGCGACCAGCTTGCCGTACAGCACCGCGCTGTAGTCCAGGCAGGCCAGGTTCGGGCGGATCGGCGCCGGTTTGCCGCTGCGCCAGTAGTGGCCGACGAACAACAGCGGTTCATCGACGCCGTAGCGCAGCAACGAATTCTTTTGCTTGGAAGACAACGGCGTGCGCGCCACCGGCTCTGGCAAGGCGTCGGGCTGGAACACGATGTCGCCGTAGGTCTTGGGGTCGTCTTCCCAGAACTTGGTGCGAAAAAACGAGCGCGTCAGGCCATCGCCACCGGTCAGGGTCAAGCCGTCGGGCAAGCGCATATCGGTGCCGCGCAGCAGCCGGTCGAAGGCGTTGCAGGCAAAACTGCCCGGCACGGCGGCGGCCTGCAGGAAGTGCTGGTCGATACAGCCATCCGGGAAGGTCGCGCGCAGCGGCTGGATAAAGCCCTCGTCCCAGCACGCGTGCACCACGCGGAAACGCCCGGCATCGACAAACAGCGGCATGTCGTAGAACCAGCCGAGGAAGTCGTGCCAGTCGGCCGGGTGGTGTTCGAATTGGGTCAGGGTCTCTTGGATCAAGCGCGCATGCCGTGGGTTGTGCTCTCGCACGAACTGCTTGCCGCTGCCAGGCGGCGCCGGCGTGGTCCAGCCCAGCGCGTTGAACTCATGATTGCCCATGATGCACAGCGCCTGGCCGGCCTCGGTCATATCGTGAACGATATGCAGCGCCTCGCGGATGCGCGGGCCACGGTCGATGATATCGCCGAGGAACACCGCCATGCGTGACGGGTGGCGCCAGGTGCCGCCCTGCTTGTGGTACCCCAATTGGTCGAGCAAGTGCTCAAGGGTATGAGCGCAACCGTGCACGTCACCAATCAGGTCATAACTACGCGCGGGATCGAGCATCAGTCGCCTCCACCCCCCAAGCGGCTGCCCCAGCCCAGCTTGGTACGGCACACTTCGTAGTAGTTGTGATCCAGCGGGTGGATCAAGCGCAACTTCTGTGCCTTTTTGCTCACGGTGATGGTGTCACCGGGGGCGCAGGTGAAATGGTTCTGCCCGTCGCAGGAGACTTGCGGGTAAATCTGCATGTCTTTGGACACCACGATTTTCAACTCACTGTTGCCATCGACCACAATCGGTCTGCTGGACAACATATGGGGGTACATCGGCACGATCACAATGGCATCGAGCTTGGGATGCATGATCGGACCGCCAGCCGACAGCGCGTAGGCAGTCGACCCGGTGGGGGTGGCGACGATCAGGCCGTCGGCCTTCTGGCTGCACACGAACTGGCCGTCGATGTACAACTCGAATTCGATCATCCGCGTGGACTTGCCCGGGTGCAGCACTACATCGTTGAGGGCATCGCCCTGGCCAATGGCCTCGCCGTGGCGGCGCACTTCGGCTTGCAGCAGGAAGCGGTTCTCCACCAGGTAATGGCCGTCGAGCACCTTGGCCACTTCGACTTCCAACTCATCGGGGCGGATATCGGTCAGAAACCCCAGGCTGCCGCGGTTGATCCCCAGCACCGGCACGTTATGCCGCGCCAGCGCACGCGCGGCGCCGAGCAGGCTGCCATCGCCGCCGACCACAATGACCATGTCGCAGACTTCGCCGAGCATCTTGCGCGACGAGGTTTGCAGGCCATGGCCTGGGAGGATTTCAGCGATGGTGTCTTCGAGGATCACATGCAGGTGGCGCTCGAGCAGAAACTTCTTCAGTCGGCGGACGGTGTCCAACACCTGGGTACTGCCCAGGCGACCGATAATGCCGATATTGCGAAATTGCTCCATGGGGCTCCTGCGGGGTGTGGGGTGCGACCAAAAAGAACGATTATGGGCGAAAGGCCGTCTCAGGCAAAATCCTTTGTCGCCGCAGAGCCTTGATGACAATGGTTCTCAGGCACCTTACGCACGTCTGAAAAGGCTATGCTCGGACCATGACAGTGTTCCCTGACTTGCACGCCCTGCCCCGTCAATTGCGCCACCCCGAGGTGCGCGACCTGGCGTGGGTGATACTCGCCCCGCCGATGCTCGCGCAGACGCCATGGCCGCAGCGCCATCCGTTGGCCGGCAGTGACTGGGTACAGGCGCCCCACTTGCTCGAAGCCTGGCTGCGTGACCTGGACCGCGACAGCAGTGCCTTGCAGCAGTGGCTGAGCCTGTCACGCACGCGGCGCCTGGGCCTCTATTACGAACGCCTGTGGCAGTTCGCGGTGCAACATGCGCCGGGCGTGGAATTGCTGGCCGCCAACCTGCCGATCCGGCGCGCCGGGCATACCCTGGGCGAGCTGGACATGCTGCTGCGCGACCGCGATGGCGTGCACCACCTGGAACTGGCGATCAAGCTCTACCTGGGCCCTCAGGACGGCGATGGCCAGGATACCGCGCAGTGGCTCGGCCCGGGGTGTCATGACCGACTGGACCGCAAGCTGGCTCACCTGGCCCAGCACCAACTGCCGATCTCGGCGCGGGCAGAAAGTCGCGAAGCCTTGGCGGCGCTGGACATCCAACAGTTCGATGCGCATTTGTGGCTGGGCGGTTATCTGCTCTACCCCTGGCCCGGCGCGGCGCAATCCCCCCTTGGCGCTCACCCGCAGCATTTGCGCGGGCGCTGGCTGCATCAACGCGACTGGCGGGACTTTGTCAGCACCACCCCGCCCGGCCGCTGGCAGCCCTTACCCCGCCATGCCTGGCTGGCACCGGCGCATTACCCGGCGGGTGAAGTATGGAGTGAAGAACAGATGCAAGGCTGGCTGGCGGACCTGGACCCGATGGCGCCGGCGCAGTTGCTGGTGCGGATGGTGCAGAGCGGTGAGGAGTGGGAGGAAGCGGAGCGGTTGTTTCTGGTGGCGGATCTTTGGCCGAATGTGCCGGGGGCGGGCTGATGAAGCTGTGGTGTATTTAAAGGCCTCATCGGGGGCAAGCCCCCTCCCACATTTTGAGCACACCTCATTCCCCTGTGGGAGGGGGCTTGCTCCCGATGGCGATGGCCAAGGCACTACAAACCATCGATATGCCGATACTCCAACTGCAACCCCATCGCCAGCTCTTGAGCCCGCCCCAACCTGATCGGCCCGCGCTCAATATCGACCAGCACTCCCGGGCACTCCAATCGCGGTAACGCGTCAATCGCCTTGAGCCGCCCATCGGTCACCACCAGCAACTTCTGTTGCTCCACCGGATAGCGCTTGCGCCGCGCCGCGAGCCACTCCCCGGCCTCGGCCAGTGCCGCCAGCAATGGCGTGCCGCCGCCGGCACCGAGCTGATCCAGCCAGCCCGCCAGGCCTTTGGCAGCCTTCAGGCCTTGCACCTGCCACTTCGGCGATGCGCCGCTCGCCGTCAGCAATGCCATGCGCGCCCGTTGCCGGTAAGCATCGTCAAACAGCTGGGCCAACAACCCCTTGGCATCGGTCAACGCGCGATGGCGCCGAGTCGACGCCGAGGCATCGACGATCACCAACCATAATTCAGGCGCCGAACGGCTACGCAGGTAGAACAGCACATCTTCCCGACATTGCGGCCGGCCGCCAAGCAAGGTGCCCGGCCAATTGATCGTGCCCTGCTGTGCGCTGCGCGCCTTGCCCTGCCTGCCGTTGTCCAGTCTGCCCGCCTGGGGCCGGGCATCCGCCCCCGCGTCAGGTCGGGGGCGGATGCCTAGGGCTTTTTTGGCCAGGCCGGCACATCGCGGCGTGCGCCGGTGGGCAAGGCCGGTGCGGGCATATCGCCCCATTGGCCCTGGCCAGGGGAGGTCTCAGACGGCTTCGACGATTGCCCTTCATTCGGCGGCGCGGCCGGTGGCGTTTGCGGCTGACGGCGATGGCGCAAGGCAAACTCGGCCACTGCATCTATGTCTTCTTCGGCGATGACTGACGCGCCACGCCAAGCCGCATGAGCCCGGGCGCCACGCAGCCAGACCAGGTCAGCGCGCAGGCCATCGACGCCTTCAGCAAAGCAGCGTTCGGTGATCCGGGCCAATGCCAGGTCATCCAGCGGGATGCTGTCGAGCCGTGCCCGCGCCTGGGTGCAGCGCTCGCGCAAGGCGGCCTGAGGTTCAGCCCACTGCGCGCAGAACGCGGCTGGATCGGTGTCGAAATCCAGGCGACGACGGATGATCTGCCCGCGCTCGGCAGGCAAGGTCTGCCCGCTCAGCGCCACATTAAAGCCGAAGCGGTCGAGCAGTTGCGGGCGCAACTCACCCTCCTCCGGGTTCATGGTGCCGATCAGCACAAAGCGCGCCGAATGGCGATGGGAAATGCCGTCACGTTCGATCAGGTTGGTGCCGCTGGCGGCCACGTCCAGCAGCAGGTCCACCAAGTGGTCTGCCAACAGGTTGACCTCATCCACATACAGCACACCGCCATCCGCCTTGGCCAACACGCCGGGGGAAAACTGCGCACGGCCTTCGCCCAGTGCTGCATCCAGGTCCAAGGTGCCGACCAGCCGCTCCTCGGTCGCGCCCAAAGGCAAGGTGACGAACTGCCCGCTGGCCAGCAGGTCCGCCAGGCCACGGGCCAGGGTCGACTTGGCCATGCCCCGCGGCCCTTCGATCAGCACGCCGCCTATCCTCGGGTCGATGGCAGTCAGGCACAGCGCCAGTTTCAGCTCGTCGGCGCCGACCACGGCGGACAGCGGGAAATGGGGAGTCTCAGTCATCGGCTGTCTTCTTCTATATCCAGCAACAGGTTTTCCAACGCCTCGCGATACGCCCCCGGCTCCTGCCACATGCCCCGCTGCTGGGCTTCGAGCATACGCTCGGTCATGTCCCGCAGGGCGTCGGGGTTGTGTTGCTGCACAAAGGCGCGGGTGTCAGGGTCGAGCAGGTAGGCATCGGCCAGCAGCGCGTATTGATGATCGTCGATCAGCGCGGTGGTGGCGTCGAAAGCGAACAGGTTGTCCACGGTCGCGGCCATCTCGAACGCGCCTTTATAGCCATGGCGCTTTACGCCTTCGATCCACTTGGGGTTGGCGGCGCGGGCGCGGATAACCCGGTTCAGCTCTTCCTTCAAGGTACGGATTCTGGGCAGGTCCGGCTGGCTATGGTCACCATGATAGCTGGCGGCCTTGTCACCGCTCAGGGTTTCCACGGCGGCAAGCATGCCGCCCTGGAATTGGTAGTAGTCATTGGAGTCGAGCAGGTCATGCTCGCGATTGTCCTGGTTCTGCAATACCGCCTGCACCTGGCTCAAGCGCTGGGCAAATTGTCCGCGGGCGGCGGTGCCCTCGTCGGACCCACCGTAGGCATAACCGCCCCAGTTCAGGTAGATCTCAGCCAAGTCTTCACGGCTCTGCCACAGGCGTCCGTCAATCGCGCCCTGCACACCCGCGCCATAGGCACCGGGCTTGGCGCCGAAGATGCGCCAGCCGGCCTGCTTCGCCGCAGCCTCTAAGTCCAGGCCCGACGCCAGCAGCGCCTGGCGCTCGCTGCGCACCTTGGCGGCCAGCGGGTTCATGTCATCCGGTTCGTCGAGGGCCGCTACCGCCTGCACCGCCGCATCGAACAAACGGATCAGGTTGGCGAAGGCATCGCGGAAGAACCCGGACACGCGCAGGGTCACGTCGACACGCGGGCGGTCCAGCAGGCTGATCGGCAGTATTTCAAAATCATCCACCCGCTGGCTGCCGGTGGCCCATACCGGGCGCACGCCCATCAGCGCCATGGCCTGGGCGATATCGTCGCCACCCGTGCGCATGGTGGCCGTGCCCCACACCGACAAGCCAAGCTGGCGCAGGTGGTCGCCGTGATCTTGTAGATGTCGCTCAAGAATCAGATTGGCCGACTGGAAACCGATGCGCCAGGCCGTGGTGGTCGGCAGGTTGCGTACATCCACAGTGAAGAAGTTACGCCCCGTCGGCAGTACATCCAGGCGACCGCGACTGGGCGCACCGCTGGGCCCTGCCGGTACAAACCGCCCGCCCAGGGCATCCAGCAAGCCGCGCATCTCCGCTGGGCCACAGGCGTCCAGGCGTGGCGCTACCAAGATACGCAGGCTTTCTATCACCGACTTCACGTCCTGCCAGCCGGGCTCTTCCAACTGCTCGAGGGGACCTTCCAGCGCCTGCTCGATCAGGCGTGCTGCGTAAAACTCCAGGCGTTCGCGGGTATCGCCGGCGGTGCGCCATAACTGCCCGTCGATCTTCTGCAACACGGGCGGACGCCGTCCCGTCCAGGGCTCGGCCAAGGCGCAATCGAGCGGATCAAAGCCCAGGTCGAATGCCTTGGCCAGTACCCGCAGCAGGCTCGATTGCGGGCCACGGCCGTCGCCACGGGGAATTCGCAACAAGGCCAGCAAGGTGTCGATGCGCAAGCGGCCCTCGGGTGATTCGCCAAAAACATGCAGACCGTCGCGGATCTGCGATTCCTTCAAGTCACACAGGTAGGTGTCCAGGCGCGGCAGCCAGATGTCGGCGTCAGCCTCGCTGTCCAGCTCCAGCTCCTGGTCGATGCGGGTTTCGCGCACCAGCTTGAGAATGTCTTTTTGCAGCTCAAGGGCGCGGCGCGGGTCGAGCAATTGCGCCTCGTAGTACTCGTCGGCCAACAGCTCCAGGTTACGCAACGGGCCGTAGGTTTCGGCGCGGGTCAGCGGTGGCATCAGGTGGTCGATGATCACCGCCTGGGTACGCCGCTTGGCCTGGGCACCCTCGCCCGGGTCGTTGACGATAAACGGGTAGATGTTCGGTAGTGGCCCGAGCAATGCATCCGGCCAGCAGTTTTCCGAAAGGCCCACGCCTTTGCCCGGCAGCCATTCCAGGTTGCCGTGCTTGCCCACATGGATCACGCCATGGGCACCGTAGGTGTGGCGCAACCAGAAGTAAAACGCCAGGTAGCCATGGGGCGGCACCAGGTCCGGGTCGTGGTACACGGCGCTGGCGTCCACCTGGTAACCCCGGGCCGGCTGGATGCCGACGAAGGTCAGGCCCAGGCGCAAGCCGGCGATCATCATGCGGCCGTCGCGAAACATGGGGTCGTTTTGTGGCGCGCCCCAACGTTCCAGTACGGCCTGGCGATTAGAGTCCGGCAGGCGCTCGAACATCGCCTGGTAATCCTCCAGGCCCAGGCTTTGATGGCACGGGCGCAGGTCGAGGCTGTCGAGGTCATTGGTGACACCCCCGAGCAGCGCATGGATCAGTGCGGTGCCACTGTCGGGAAGCACTTCCGCCACCGGGTAGCCTTCAGCTTGCAAGGCGCGCAGGATATTCAGCGCGGCCGCCGGGGTGTCCAAGCCGACACCATTGCCAATACGACCGTCACGGGTGGGGTAGTTGGCGAGGATCAGGGCAATGCGCTTGTCGGCATTGGGCACCCGGGCCAGGTCAACCCAGCGCCGCGCCAGTTCAGCGACAAAATCCATGCGTTCGGGCGCTGCGCGGTAGCACACCACGTCCGACTGGCTGCGTTCGCTGCGCCAGGCAAGGTCCTTGAAGCTGATCGGCCGGCTGATGATGCGCCCATCCAGCTCCGGCAAGGCAATATGCATCGCCAGGTCACGAGGGCCGAGCCCTTGCTCACTGGCCTGCCAGCCGGGTTGGTTGTCCTGGGCGCAGATCGCCTGGATCACCGGGATATCGCGGCGAAATGGGCGCAGGTGCGGGGCTTCGGGGCTGGACTGGGCAAAGCCGGTGGTGTTGAGGATCACGGCGGCTTGCACGTCGTCCAGCAGGTCCTCGACCACCGCAAGGCAACCGGGTTCTTTCAAGCTGGCCACCGCGATAGGCAGCGGATTGAGGCCCGCCGCCTGCAAGCGCTGGCAAAACACATCGATGAAACCGGTATTGGCCGCCTGCAAGTGGGAGCGGTAGAACAGCACCGCAGCCACAGGGAAGTCGGGGCGCCAATCTACCTGCCAGTCATTGAGGCGGGCATTGGCTGTATTGGGGTGATAGATCGCCGTACGCGGCAAGGTTTGCGGCTCGGCCCAGAGATAGTCGCGGCCCAGATGGGCGCTGGCAAGGCAATGGTAAAAATCCAGCGCATTACCCAGGCCACCCTGGCGCAGGAAATGCCACAGGCGCTCGCGCTGTTCGGCATCAACAGTGCTCAGGGCGCTGAGCTCCGGGTCGGGTCGGTCATCCCCCGGCACCAAAATCAGCGTGACGCCGCGTTCGGCCAGCTCCACCAGGCGCTCGATGCCGTAGCGCCAATAACCAATGCCGCCGTGCAGGGAAATCAGGATGACCTTGGCGTGGCGCAACACCTCATCGACGTACAGGTCGACCGAGGCGTGGTTCTGCACCTGCATCGGGTTGGCCAGGCGCAGGCTCGGGTAATCCTCGGGCAACTGCCGGGCCGCTTCGGCGAGCAGCGCCAGGCTGGAGTCGCCGCTGCACAGGATCACCAGTTCAGCAGGGGTTTGGCCAAGGTCGGCAATATTGTCGTCCGCGACGAAACCACCGGGTTGGGTCCTGAGCAGGTGCATGGTTAAACGCTGAGGGCAGCGCGCAATTGCGCTTCAAGGCCGGCGGCATCCAGTTCCTGGCCGATCAGCACCAGGCGCGTGGTACGAGCTTCATCGGCCCCCCAGGCACGGTCGAAGTGTTTGTCGAAGCGCGTGCCCACACCCTGGATCAGCAGGCGCATCGGCTTGTTCGGGATCGCGGCGAAACCTTTGACGCGCAGGATGCCGTGCTGCACCACCAATTGAGCCAGGGCGTCGAGCAGCAGCGCTTCTTCGGCTTGGGGCAGGTCGATGGAGATGGAGTCGAAGGCATCGTGATCGTGATCGTCTTCACCTTCATGATGATGATCGTGATGGCTGTGGCGAGCGTCAATGTGCTCCTCGGAGCCTGCGCCCAGGCCAATCAGCACGTCCAACGGCAGGCGACCGCTGCTGGCTTCGATGACCTTCACTGCTGGCGGCAGCTCCTCGGCGACTTCCAGGCGCACGCGGGCCAGGTCTTCGGCGCTGATCAGGTCGGCTTTGTTGAGGATCACCAGGTCCGCGCTGGCCAGTTGATCAGCGAACAGTTCATGCAACGGCGACTCGTGGTCCAGGTTCGGGTCGAGTTTGCGCTGGGCGTCGACCTGATCCGGGAACGCGGCGAAGGTGCCGGCGGCCACCGCTGGGCTGTCGACCACGGTGATCACTGCGTCGACGGTGCAGGCGCTGCGGATCTCCGGCCACTGGAAGGCTTGCACCAGCGGCTTTGGCAGGGCCAGGCCCGAGGTTTCGATGAGGATATGGTCAAGGTCACCGCGACGGGCAACCAGTTCGCGCATCACCGGGAAGAACTCTTCCTGCACGGTGCAGCACAGGCAACCGTTGGCCAGTTCGTACACGCGGCCATTGGCTTCTTCTTCGGTACAACCGATAGAGCACTGCTTGAGGATTTCACCGTCAATGCCCAGCTCGCCGAATTCGTTGACGATCACCGCAATACGACGGCCCTGGGCGTTGTCGAGCATATGACGCAACAAGGTGGTCTTGCCCGAGCCAAGGAAGCCGGTAACGATGGTGACGGGGAGTTTGGCCAGTGTTTTCATCGGATGCCCTTTGGGGCGGGCATACGGGACGACAGGCCCTGCGGCGGCGCGCAGCAGCGGATTTCGTCACCGGATCACCCCGCCCGGTTGAATTGGAAAATCGGTGACGAGGCAGGTCTCCTGGCTTGGGGCGTACAGGTCTTGCGACCAACGCTGACTGCGCCTTCCCGCCGTCTCGGCAGTGGCATGGCAGTCAACTGAACCCTTCACAGTTGCGGGGGCAGCCGCGGCTTGGACCGCGTTCCCTTCTTAGCTTCGGCCTGGGCCGAAGAACCTCGAGCGAGCAAGGCTACGCAGTGCGGGAGAAGGGGTCAATGTTGATCGCGCATCCGACCTCGAGAAACGCCGAAACCACTCAGGCAGCGGCCGGCCTGTTGAAGCGGCTACTCCCTACCCGCTGGCATGCTGCTTCTTTTTTAGGAATAGGCCCACTTAACCGGAACATTACTGATGATGTCGGGTGTATTTATCGGACCGTGGCTTTTGAGAAAAAAGTCAAAACGGCCGTTGCCCGTCAGATCGATAGCCAACCTCGACAGGTTGGCGTGGCGGTTGTAACTTAGAACAGCTTGACCCGGTTCGCCCGATAACCGCCTTACAAACGTCAACGCGCCAATACCGGCGTTTTTCAACAAGGCCGATGTCGATTCTGTCGGTGCCACTCACAAAGTCCATGATCAGGTCAGGATTTTCCAACGTGGAATCGCTGGCGTGGTCATAAGCAAAGGTATCCGCTCCCCCTGCCCCCCTCAGCCAATCGGCGCCCGCTGCCCCCTTGAGCACATTGTCCGCATCGTTGCCGATGATCGCATCATGACCAGAGCCGCCGATTGCGTTTTCAACCGTAACGCCTTTGGCAATAGAAACATTCCCCCGCAAGCCTCCAACATCGGAATAGGATTCAGCGTTGAGGTTGATAGTCTGGTTTTGGCGATATTTGGAAAAATCCAACGTGTCGTTACCTCCACCGTCCCACACACAGAATATTGCCGTATCCCTGGGATGATCGAGTTGATAATAGTCTCGACCCTAATTGGAGTTAAAACCGTAGGTGGTGTCTGAATTACGTGTCCTATAATTGGCACCATATACCCGCTGGACACCCGCAATATCACCCATCAAGGGTGCAGCAGAGTACTTTCCTTGATGGTTCTGACCACTTAAGTCGGCATCGAAGTAGCTCATGACAGCGCATTCCGCCATTTGACGTAAGCGCTCGCCGCATGCTCTCCTACACACCTTGTTTCGGGTGCCCTTCACAGGGTGAAACGGGAAACCGGTGCGCCATAGACCTATGGCAAGTCCGGTGCTGCCCCCGCAACGGTAAGCGAGCGAAGCGTCAAATCCACTGTGCTGTGCATGGGAAGGAGACGCTTATCAGGTGGAACTCTTCCAAGAGCCGCCCCTCGCAAGCCCGGAGACCGGCCCGAAAAATTCAGATAACAAACCCGCGGTGGGCGGGCGCTGTTCAGAACCCTGCGTGCCTGGCTCGCGTGGTTTGCATGCGCTCGTTTCACTCTGACACCTGATAGGGACGCGCCATGTCGATCACCACCAGCACCTCGCACTCCGCCAGCAGCACTGCCACCTTGAGCCAACGCCTGACCGCCGCAATCGGTGCGTCGATCCTCGGCGCGTGCCTTGTATATTTCGCCGGTTTCTCCCATATCGAGGCAGTGCACAACGCGGCCCACGATACCCGCCACAGCGCCGCGTTCCCGTGCCACTGAGACCTGCCGATATGATCAAGCGTATTGCCCAGACCGCAGGGTTCACCGGCTTGTTGGCCGCCCTACTGTTGACACTGCTGCAAAGCTTGTGGGTTGCACCGTTGATTTTGCAGGCGGAGACCTATGAAAAGCCGCCGGCAACCACCGAAGTCACCCATGAGCATGCCGGCGCCGCTGCGCACACCCACGACGCCGAGGCCTGGGAGCCGGAAGATGGCTGGCAGCGGGTGCTCTCCACCACCGGTGGCAACCTGGTGGTTGCCGTCGGTTTTGCACTGATGCTGGCCGGCCTGTACACCCTGCGCGCACCGACCCGCACCGCCCAGGGCTTGCTCTGGGGCCTGGCGGGTTACGCAACCTTCGTGCTGGCACCCACCCTGGGCCTGCCACCGGAATTGCCGGGCACGGCTGCGGCTGACCTGACGCTGCGCCAGAGCTGGTGGATAGGCACCGCCGCCTCCACCGCCGCCGGTATTGCGCTGATCGTGTTCGGCCGCAACTGGCTGTTGAAAGTGCTGGGCGTGGCGATCCTTGCCGTGCCCCACGTGATCGGCGCACCGCAGCCGCAGGTGCACTCGATGCTGGCCCCGGAGGCTCTCGAGGCACAATTCCAGATTGCCTCGCAATTGACCAACGTGGCGTTCTGGCTGGCCCTTGGCCTGATCAGCGCCTGGTTATTCCGCCGCCACCGCGACGATCGATACTCGGCATGATCCTGGTGGTCGGCCTGGGGTGCCAGCGCGGTTGTGATGTTCACGCCCTTCTGGACCTGTTTGACGCCGCCCTCGCCGAGGGCGGCATTGAACGCCAGCGTATCAGCGCCCTGGCGAGCCTTGATCGCAAACAGGATGAGCCCGGTTTGGTGGCCCTCGCCCATCTTCTGGGCCTACCGCTACAGTGTTTCAACGCCGAACAACTGGCAGGTTATGAACATCGCTTGAGCCATAAGTCATCGGTCGCTTTTGCCCATGCAGGTTGTTATGGCGTCGCCGAAAGTGCCGCCCTGGCCCTGGCCGAACACCTCTCGGGCTGCCCATCCCGCCTGCTGATTACCCGCCGGAAAACCAACCAGGCCACCTTTGCATTAGCCTGCGCCAGTTAAAATCCCGATAATTGCCGTTATCGATCATGAATAATCTTCATGCTCACCCGTTTTTCAACAGGAATTTCCCATGACCGTCTACTTCATCGGCGCAGGCCCCGGTGACCCGGAACTGATCACCGTCAAGGGCCAGCGGCTGATCCGTAGTTGCCCGGTGATCATCTACGCGGGCTCGCTGGTGCCTGCGGCGGTGCTGGAAGGCCATCAGGCGCATCAGGTGGTCAACAGCGCCGAACTGCATCTGGAGCAGATCATCGACTTGATCACGACCGCCCATGGACAAGGCCAGGATGTGGCACGCGTGCACTCCGGCGACCCAAGCCTGTATGGGGCGATTGGCGAGCAGATCCGTCACTTGCGTGAGCTGGGCATTCCCTTCCAGATCATTCCCGGGGTCACGGCGGTAGCGGCTTGCGCGGCGCTGCTGGAAACCGAGCTGACCCTGCCGGACATCGCCCAGAGCGTGATCCTGACTCGCTATGCGGATAAAACCAGCATGCCCGCTGGTGAGGGCTTCGACAGCCTGGCCCGGCACGGCACGACCATGGCGATTCACCTGGGGGTCAATCACCTGGAGAAGATCGTCGCCGACCTGCTGCCTCACTATGGCGCCGATTGTCCGATTGCCGTAGTTCACCGTGCAACCTGGCCGGATCAGGATTGGGCCGTGGGCACCTTGGCGGATATTGCCCAGAAGGTCGCGGCCAAGGGGTTCCGGCGTACGGCGTTGATTGTGGTGGGCCGGGTGTTGGCCAATGACACTTTCAGTGAGTCTTCACTGTATCGGGCGGGACATGCGCACCTGTACCGACCTTGATTTTTTACTTTATAAAATTAAATCAACGCACTGATTTAAATGAATAAATACCAATAAAATGTGGGAGGTGGCTTGCCCCCGATGGCCATAGGTATCTACACACTTCATAGCAGTCACCGGTAACCACGATGCGCAGCGAGCCGCTCTTGATCTTGATCTGCTGTTGATCCTAGGCGCCCCGTTAAACCACGCTGGCCGGAATTCGACAGGGATTTGGGGGGTAAACCGGCAGGGATGCCGGTTTAGCCGCCCCGCGCCATGGATGGCGCGTGGCGGCGGCCCCCCAAATCCCTGTCGGATTACGGGCACACCGAGCCTAGGCGAGGTGCCGAGTGGTGGGGCAATAGCGTTTTGGTTACTTTTGCGCTTTTCAAAAGTGACCCGCTGTAAGAGCGGAACCAATAGTGGCCGTTACCTAAATAACGGATATGTACTCGATCAACCTACAACATCCCGATCGGTCGTCAGGCCGCCATCGGGGGCAAGCCCCTCCCACACTTAATCTTTATTATTAGATAGATATCATAAGCCCCTGAATTTTAAGCACAAAAAACGGCGCTCACGGGGCGCCGTTTTTTCTTCGCAGTGAACACCTTACTCAGTAGTAGGCATTTTCTTTCTGCGTGTGGTCAGTCACGTCACGTACGCCCTTGAGCTCCGGAATGCGCTCAAGCAAAGTGCGCTCGATGCCTTCGCGCAGGGTCACGTCTGCCTGGCCGCAGCCCTGGCAGCCGCCGCCGAATTTCAATACGGCGATACCGTCATCCACTACGTCGATCAGGCTCACCTGGCCGCCATGGCTGGCCAGCCCTGGGTTGATCTCGGTTTGCAGGTAGTAGTTGATGCGCTCGTTGACCGGGCTATCAGCGTTGACGTTCGGCACCTTGGCGTTGGGCGCCTTGATGGTCAACTGGCCGCCCATGCGATCGGTGGCGTAGTCGACCACGGCGTCATCAAGGAAGGCTTCGCTGAAGGCATCGATGTAGGCGGTGAAGCTTTTCAGCCCCAGGGCGGTGTCTTCAGGTTTCTCTTCACCCGGCTTGCAGTAGGCGATGCACGTCTCGGCGTACTGGGTACCGGGCTGGGTGATAAAGACGCGGATACCAATACCCGGGGTGTTCTGCTTGGACAGCAGGTCAGCCAGGTAATCATGGGCGGCGTCGGTAATGGTTATGGCAGTCATGGAAACTCCTCACAGGCTTGCCGGCAGTTTACGCCAAATCATTACAGAGGTACAAAGTCCTAGTATTTTTGTCGGGAAATAATTGCCTGATCCTCGACACCCAGCCAACGCTTGAGCGGGCGATAGGTTGCCTTCTCCAGCCATTGGTAGCTGACGTATGCGCCCAGCGCCGTCACTACGATGCAAACCGGCAGGATTGTGTAGGGATCTATTGCGTTTCGCTCAGCAACCCATCGCCCGGCGGCCAGCACCGGCACGTGGATCAGGTACACCGAATAAGAGCAATCGCCGAGCATTTTCAAAATGCGCGAACCTTGGAAGTAAGGCTCCAGAGTTACACAGCTGATAACCAATATTGCGCTGGGCACACCCCACTCAAGCGCACGGGGTACATCTGCCCCGTGATAGATCGCCGCCAGGGCTACCGCAATCCCGGATAATGGCAGCCACGCCCGGGCCCGGCACCAGCCACGCTGGTACAACATGCCGATCACGATACCCATCAGAAACTCAAGCACGATGTCGTTATGGTAAAAACCGCTGGCCAGGTCCAGGGCAGGACTGAGGGCACAGCACACCAGGTACAACAAACCTGCCACCACCCACAACCGATATGAACGGCCAACCAGCAAGGCCACGGCAAACAGAACGTAGAAGAGCATCTCGAAGTTCAGGGTCCAGCCAGCATCCAGCAGCGGATAGACCCCATACCCTCCTGGGTTCTCAGCAGGTATAAACAGCAGCGACAGCAGCACATGGCCCAGCGCCAGCTCAACATCGGGAAACATCGACGGCACTGTCAGAACCAGCACAGCCATGAGCAGCGTATAGAACCAATACGCCGGAGCGATCCGCGCCAGACGCATCAGCATGAATTGCCACGGCGTGAGCGCCTTATCTGCGGTGGCGAGGAAAATCACCAGGCCGCTGATGACGAAGAATATGTCCACCCCGATGCCGCCTTTGTCGGCAAACAGATAAGCCAGGGGGTTATGCACCTCAAATTCAAAAAACACCTGCGTGAAGTGGTGCCCGAACACCAACCACGCCGCCAGCGCCCGTAGCGCTTGCACTGAAATCAACATCGTCGGAGTACCTTTTCCAGCCTATCGACAGATATCCGACTGCTTCAGCCCCCGCGTGGAGAAATGACCGGATTAATAGCTGTAGTTATAGGTTCTCATAGCGGTTCATGTCCAATACGCCCTCTTCCACCGGCGTGGTTTCATGAATGTACCGCGACAAGTCGTGGAAATACTGCCAGAACAACGGATGGCTGCGGCGCACACCCCAGCGCTCGACAATCTGCTCAAACCCCTTGGCATCCTGGGCCTGCTGCATGCGTGCGACAAATTCAGGCACTTCCCGGGCCGGAATATTGAACATGAAGTTCGGATAACTGCTCATCACCCCGGGATAGATGGTCAGCGTGTCCAACCCCGGCTGGTAGCGATACGCCTCACCGAGCAGGAACGCGACGTTACTGTGGGCGCGGTTGCGCAGCATGCTGTACACCACACGCTGACCGCTGGTGGTCTCGATGCGCAGCATCGTGGCCTCGGGCAACTGGTCGATCACCTTGAGCCCCGCCGCAGGCCGCGACGTCAGGCGGCTAAGCGCCTGTTCGGCATCCTGCAGGCCTGGGTCGATAGCGCTGCGCGAGCAATAGGCCCCCGTGCAGCGGTTGATCGGATCCGGGCTTGCATTCAAAGCGCCATAACGCGCCAACAGCTGGTTGGCAAAGTCGCGCTTGGGGTCCTTCTCGTCCAGATGCAAGCCCGTGGGCTTGTCGTCATCAATGGCTTCATAGTCCAGCCACAGCTTGAGCTTGCCGCTGTTCTGGTACCAGTCATCAAGGAAGTCCTCGCGGCTGTCAGCCGGCATCAGGCGCAGGAAGTTCTGCTCGGCGCCGTTACGGATCAAGTCGAAGTACAGGCGCGTCTGGGCCTGGTGCGACACGTTGCCAAACACGTCGAAGTTCACCGCCAACTGGTAATAGGTACGCTCCAGCAGCGGGTAATCGAACAGCCACATTGTTTGCGGCACCTCGCCGATCAGGCCTTTGGTGACCGAGGCGCTGTCGAAATGACGGAAGATGCTCAGCAAGGCATTGTCACTGCCCGCCCACAGGCTCGACCAACTCGGTGGCGGCACGTCTGCATAGCTGTCACGGCGCAAGGCTTCGTATTGGTTGCGCTTATCGCGATAGGCCAGCCACAGGCTCAGCACGCTGCCCACGTCATCGTTCTGTCCCGGCATCGCCAGCAATGGCGTGGTCTGCCCACGATAGCGCGCATCGGTGATGTAGAGGTCGTGGTCCGGGTCCTGGAACAGAGCCCAGAAGTTATCGCGGATCACATCCGTGGCGATCTGCCCACGACACACCGGCCCGCGGATAAAAGTGCGCACGAAGTATTCGGCGTTATCCAGCATGAACTGGTAGCGAGCCTTGGCCGGGATGGCTTCGAAGGTTTCGAACGGGTTGGCGCGGCGCCCGGGGCCGTAGCCCGGCAAAGCACTCGCTTGCCAGTCACCGGAATAGAACAGCGCCTTGATCCGCGCCATTTTCGCCGGGCTGAACGGGTAAGTGATGTGGGTTTTATGCACGATCACGCCCTGCACCGGCCACAGGCGGTAATAGACTTTGGTACCAGGATCATCATTGGGACGGCGCGTGGCGATCAGGTCGATGGGCTGGCCGCTTGGCGTACGTGAACGTACCCATTGGAAGAAATGCCCCGGCTCGCCGTTCTCAAAGTGGATATGGGCCAGGAACAGATGCTCGTACAACCAGCGCGCCACCAGGCTTTGCCGGGCACCGGGCTGGTTGAACAGGTTTTCCCATTGCTGCACCTGCAGGGCCTCTTTGGCGCTGGGTGCCAGGCCTTGTTCGTCAATCGGTGCACCGGAGGCCAGCCAGCGTTGCAGGGTCTGGTATTGCTGGTCGGACAAGCCAGTGACGGCCAGCGGCATGCCTTCCTTGGGATGGGCGCCGGCGTAGGTGTTGAACTCGCCAGGCGTCGCGCACATGTTTTCGCGGTTCAGGCCCAGGACGATGTCTTCCGGCAGCTTGGCATTAGGCTGCAACGGCGCGTTGTGCCCCAGCTCCAGCATGCGTGCCATCAGCGCGGCCTGGCTGCCCTGGGCATCGAGTACCGAATAGAAGCCCTTCTGCTGCCAGGCCTGTTGGCCGAAAGCGTCGTAGAACAAGCGGGTGGTCGGTGCCGCCCGGCTCCGCTCGCCGTCGTATACCGGCACCTTGCTCGCACCACGGGCCGCGCCCTCGGCACTGCCCAGGTTAAGCTGGCAAGCGGAGTCGTAGCAGGCATGGCAGGCCACGCACTTCTCGGTGAAAATCGGCTGGATGTCGCGGGTATAGGAGATCGCCGCAGCGGGACCTTGTGCCTGGGCGGTACAGGCGACCAGTGCCAGGAAGGCGCTGGTGAAAAAGCGAAGTGACATGTATCCGGTCCCGATTCAATGCGTGCGCTAAAAGTGCCGGCGATTCTACCGGGCCACGGCCGCCCTCAACATGAACGATATTCATGCAAAACCGGCACATGCTCCAAATCGGCACAGGTTTGCTATGATCCATGCCCTCCGTAATGCCTGACCAGAGTAGTCCCATGCCCGATCGTAGCGCTCGTCTGCAAGCCCTTCACCAAGCCCTCAAGGAACGTATCCTGATCCTCGATGGCGGCATGGGCACGATGATCCAGAGCTATAAGCTCGAGGAGCAGGACTACCGTGGCAAACGCTTCGTCGACTGGCCAAGCGACGTCAAGGGTAACAACGACCTGCTGGTGCTCACCCGCCCCGACGTCATCGGCGGGATCGAGAAGGCTTATCTGGACGCCGGTGCTGACATCCTCGAGACCAACACCTTCAACGCCACGCGTATCTCCATGGCCGACTACGGCATGGAAGAACTCGCCTATGAGCTGAACGTAGAAGGCGCACACCTGGCGCGCAGGATCGCCGACGCCAAGACGGCCGAGAACCCGGCCAAGCCGCGCTTCGTCGCCGGCGTGCTTGGCCCCACCAGCCGCACCTGCTCGCTGTCGCCGGACGTGAACAACCCTGGCTACCGCAACGTGACCTTCGATGAACTGGTGGAAAACTACACCGAGGCCACTAAAGGCCTGATCGAGGGTGGCGCTGACCTGATCCTGATCGAGACCATCTTCGACACCCTCAACGCCAAGGCCGCGATCTTTGCCGTGCAAGGCGTGTTCGAGGAACTGGGCGTGGAACTGCCGATCATGATTTCCGGCACCATCACCGATGCGTCCGGCCGTACCCTGTCGGGCCAGACCACCGAAGCGTTCTGGAACTCCGTGGCCCACGCCAAGCCGATCTCCGTAGGCTTGAACTGCGCCCTTGGCGCCAGCGAGTTGCGCCCCTACCTGGAAGAGCTGTCGAACAAAGCCAATACCCACGTATCTGCGCACCCTAACGCCGGGCTGCCCAACGAATTCGGCGAGTACGACGAACTGCCGGCGCAAACCGCCAAAGTCATTGAAGAATTCGCCCAGAGCGGTTTCCTCAATATCGTCGGCGGTTGCTGCGGCACCACCCCGGGCCATATCGAAGCTATCGCCAAGGCCGTGGCCGGTTATGCGCCGCGCGCGATCCCGGACATTCCCAAGGCCTGCCGTCTGTCGGGCCTGGAGCCGTTCACCATCGATCGCAGCTCGTTGTTCGTCAACGTCGGCGAGCGCACCAACATCACAGGCTCGGCCAAGTTCGCCCGGCTGATCCGCGAAGACAACTACACCGAAGCCCTGGAAGTCGCCCTGCAACAGGTGGAAGCCGGTGCCCAGGTGATCGACATCAACATGGACGAGGGCATGCTCGATTCGAAGAAGGCCATGGTGACCTTCCTCAATCTCATTGCCGGCGAGCCCGACATCTCCCGGGTGCCGATCATGATCGACTCCTCCAAGTGGGAAGTGATCGAGGCCGGCCTCAAGTGCATCCAGGGCAAGGGCATCGTCAACTCCATCAGCATGAAGGAAGGCGTCGAGCAGTTCATCCATCACGCCAAGCTGTGCAAGCGCTACGGTGCCGCCGTGGTGGTGATGGCGTTCGACGAAGACGGCCAGGCCGACACCGAAGCGCGCAAGAAAGAAATCTGCAAGCGCTCCTATGACATCCTGGTCAATGAAGTCGGCTTTCCGCCGGAAGACATCATTTTCGACCCGAACATCTTCGCCGTCGCCACCGGCATCGAAGAGCACAACAACTACGCCGTCGATTTCATCAACGCCTGTGCGTATATCCGTGACGAACTGCCCTACGCGCTGACCTCCGGCGGCGTGTCCAACGTGTCGTTCTCGTTCCGCGGCAACAACCCGGTGCGCGAGGCGATCCACTCGGTGTTCCTGCTATATGCGATTCGCAGCGGGCTGACCATAGGGATCGTCAACGCCGGCCAACTGGAGATCTACGACCAGATCCCGGCCGAGCTGCGTGACGCGGTGGAAGACGTGGTGCTCAACCGCACCCCGGAGGGCACCGACGCCCTCCTCGCCATCGCCGACAAGTACAAGGGCGACGGCAGCGTCAAGGAAGCCGAAACCGAGGAGTGGCGTGGCTGGGAAGTCAACAAGCGCCTGGAACACGCGCTGGTCAAGGGCATCACCACCCATATCGTCGAAGACACCGAGGAGTCCCGGCAGTCGTTCGCACGCCCGATCGAAGTGATCGAAGGCCCGCTGATGTCCGGCATGAACATCGTCGGCGACCTGTTTGGCGCCGGCAAGATGTTCCTGCCCCAGGTGGTGAAATCCGCCCGGGTGATGAAGCAGGCCGTGGCCCACTTGATCCCGTTCATCGAGCTGGAAAAAGGCGACAAGCCCGAAGCCAAGGGCAAGATCCTGATGGCCACGGTCAAGGGCGACGTGCACGACATCGGCAAGAACATCGTCGGCGTGGTGCTCGGTTGCAACGGCTATGACATTGTCGACCTGGGCGTAATGGTACCGGCGGAGAAGATCCTGCAGGTGGCCAAGGAACAGAAGTGCGACATCATCGGCCTGTCCGGGCTCATCACTCCATCGTTGGACGAGATGGTGCACGTAGCCCGTGAGATGCAGCGCCAGGACTTCCACCTGCCGCTGATGATCGGTGGCGCCACCACCTCCAAGGCGCACACGGCGGTGAAGATCGAGCCCAAGTACAGTAACGACGCGGTGATCTACGTCACCGATGCCTCCCGTGCGGTGGGTGTGGCCACGCAATTGCTGTCCAAGGAGTTGAAGGCCGGCTTCGTCGAGAAGACCCGTCTGGAATACATCGACGTGCGTGAACGCACCTCTAACCGCAGTGCGCGCACCGAGCGCCTGAGCTACCCGGCGGCCATCGCCAAGAAGCCACAGTTCGACTGGAGCACCTACACCCCGGTCAAGCCGACCTTCACCGGTGCCAAGGTGCTGGACAATATCGACCTCAAGGTGCTGGCCGAGTACATCGACTGGACGCCGTTCTTTATCTCCTGGGACCTGGCCGGCAAGTTCCCGCGCATCCTCGAAGACGAGGTGGTCGGTGAAGCCGCCACGGCGCTGTACGCCGATGCCCAGGAAATGCTCAAGAAGCTGATCGACGAGAAACTCATCAGCGCCCGCGCCGTGTTCGGTTTCTGGCCTACCAACCAGGTGCAGGACGATGACCTGGAGGTCTACGGCGACGACGGCCAGCCGATCGCCAGGCTGCATCATTTGCGCCAGCAGATCATCAAGACCGACGGCAAGCCGAACTTCTCCCTGGCCGACTTCGTTGCGCCTAAAGACAGCGGCGTGACCGATTACATCGGCGGGTTTATCACCACCGCCGGCATCGGCGCCGAAGAAGTCGCCAAGGCGTATCAAGATGCCGGCGACGACTACAACTCGATCATGGTCAAGGCCCTGGCTGATCGCCTGGCCGAAGCGTGCGCCGAATGGCTGCACCAGCAAGTGCGTAAAGAACACTGGGGTTACGCCAAGGACGAGCAACTGGACAACGAGGCGCTTATCAAGGAGCAGTACAGCGGCATCCGCCCTGCCCCGGGTTACCCGGCGTGCCCGGACCACACCGAGAAAGCCCAGCTCTTTCAACTTCTGGACCCAGAGGCCCGGGAAATGCACGCCGGGCGCAGCGGTGTATTCCTCACCGAGCACTACGCAATGTTCCCGGCGGCGGCGGTCAGTGGCTGGTATTTCGCCCATCCGCAGGCGCAGTACTTTGCCGTGGGCAAGGTCGACAAAGACCAGGTGGCCAGCTACACCGCGCGCAAGGGCCAAGACCTTATCGTGACTGAGCGCTGGCTGGCACCGAACCTGGGATATGACAACTGAGGGCCGGGGTGTTCAGAAAGTCGCCGTGCAGGCTCTGCGGGGCGACGGCTTCAGGGCGCTCTGTTGTGTAATTGAAACCGAATGACAGAGGATCATGGCGCCCATCGTTGCAGTCGGTATCCCCGTAACGCACCGGTAGCCGCACTATGGGATTTCCTATCGCAGACCGATTACCGGTCAACTGAGCCGGCAGCCAAAAACCGGCTGCACACGCGAAAAGGAAATCGTCATGTCCGACCCGACTCCCCCCTTGCCAACCTCGGCCCTGAGCCAACGGCCTGCCCAGGCCGTACACGAACATTTCGCTACCCGCCCGCGCTTGTTTTCGGTGGTGTTCAACACACTGCGCGGGCGCATCCTGGAACGTTACCCATCGCTCAAACTGGACCTGCTCACGGTCAAACTAGCCAGCCCACACCCCTCTGGCCATTACACCTACAAGGCGTTGATGGAAGTCGCTATCGCCCATGTACTGAACCCACAGTTACTTGATCTGCACTCACCGCGCGAACTGCCTTACTACCTGACCCAACAAATACCCACCATCCTCAAACCCGATACCCCACCGCTGATCGACATGCAGGTGATCGCGCAGATCATCGATGAATTGCCGTCATCGCTTTACCTGCATTTCCAGCACGACTTAGCGAACTACTGGAGCCAGATCGACAGTCACGGCTACAGTCGCTGGCAATGGCTTGGCGAACTGCTCAACGGCCAAATGACCGCCGTGGCAGCTGGTTGGTCGAGCCTGGGCGACACCCAGCGCGACATGCTGGCGACCGTCGCTGCCTGGCCAGTGCTGGCAGAACGCCTGTCGCGCTCATCGTCCAGCACCCATGCCTATTTCATTGAAAACACACTCACCAGCGCCGACCAGGAAGTCCGCGTACTCACCCCTGACCTGCTGCTGGTGCGCGAAAAACAGGTGTTGCTGTACAGCGTGGCCGGCGTTGTCGAGACGTTCGATTCGATGGATGCTTTCGGCCAAGCCTGGGTTGAGAGGATGCAGCACCAGTTCCAGTTCGACAGCATTACCTGGCGGCTCAACGAACCGGACAATCATGTTTTCGAACAGCAGGCCGGCCTGATCCTCAACCAGCAGCTGGAGGACTTGGCGGCGTTGACGTTTCAAGGGCAAGACGAAGAAACCCTTGAGCGGCGCCTGGAACGCCTAACGGACCCGGCGCTGTTTTTTTTCCCACTGCCCACTGCCGCCGCCGCGCCCCTGCAAAAGGTTATCGATCAGTTGCCCGAATGGCTCAGGCAGGCCGATGCCGCCGATCGGTTTGCCTACCATCGCCATCTGCAGGACATGGCGCAGGTGTTGCGACAAAATCAGGGTCGTTCGTTCAATGAAGGCATTGATAACATCCAGCACTTCAGCCGCAGCGCATTGCGCACGCAGATGCAGGTCGATCATGGGGACATTGACCCAGACGAGGTGCTGTTGGACTTCGCCATCGCGGCCGGCTATCCGGGCGGCTACGGCATCATCGAACATGTGCAGATGACACTGACGGAACTGGCCCTGAAAAACCTGGCGGGCAAACCCAAAGGCACGCTCGAGCTATCGTCCAAAAGTGCCGCACCATTGCCGCACTGGTTGACCGAAGACTACCTGCTGGGCAGCAACGGATTGATCCAGCGCGTCGACATCGGTACTGCCTACCCCCAAAAAATCAAGGACCTGCTGTTGTCCGATAGCGTCGACGCACGGCGCAGGGAAGCGTTGTTTACCCGCGAACTCAAGGTGCATCTGCCCCTGCAAGCGCTGGAATACAAGATCCGCCAACAGTACGGCGTGACCCTCAAGGGTTATCGCTACGTGAAGGCGTTGATGGGTGACATGCCCTCGGACAGAATCGTCGACGAGCAGGAGATCGTCCTGCGCCCCCTGGCCCTGTGCCGCGAAACCGGGGCCACGCCCGATGAAGTCAACAACGCTTTCATTATCGAACCGCGCAACGCGACCATCGGCCCGCACTTGCTGTATCGGCCGCTGTACACCGACGCCCTGCGCGAATACCCAACGCGCCAGGCGCTGTTGGCGGCGATCGCCGAGCCTGGCGACCTGCAAGACAGCGTACTGACCTGGCTGCCCGACAAGGCCCGCCCCATCTACGATCACGGCGGCTTGCGCGAACCCCACATCATTCGTTTCCTGCCTGGGGACGAGTTCAGCGTTTCTGCAAAACCGGCGCCCGCCACGCTGGCCATCAATGAAGGTGCCGGGGAATGGTTGCAGTCGCAAATCAATGGCAACCTTCCCAATCACCTGTTCGGTAGCACCGCTCGGGCAATGGTCGACTTGGCCGACCGCGAGTCGGTGTCCAACAGTGAAAGCCGCTGGGCCATCATGATGGAAGGCGCCTGGCTGCTGTTCAACACCCTGCTGTTGCCGCTGGCCCGTGGGCCGGCCATGCTGGCAGGCTGGTTCCTGGTGCTGGTCAGCAGCCTGCAGCAAGACTTGGCAGGCCTGGACAGCACCGACCCCCAGACCCGCGAGCTGGCACTGATCGACCTGTTGCTCAATACCGCGATGGTGTTGCTGCACGCTGCCTCCTCGCACACGCCTGGCCCGACCGAGCGTCGCGCAGAGCATCTGCAAGCCTGGCGCCGCCGGCCGGGCCTGCCCCATCCGCAAGGCAAGCCGGTGGTGCGCCATGGCGCAGTGATGCTGCCCGGTGAGCCCCCGGCGTCTGGCCACACCGCCTTGGATTTCAGCCACTCGCTGGCCAGCCCCCAAGCCAGTGCAGCGTTGCTCAAAGCATTGGTCAAGGTGCATGTACCGTGGCCCAACGTTTTACCGGTCGCAGAACCAGGCGGCGTCCTCAAGGGGCTTTACCGCATTGATGGGACCTGGCACGCCAGTGTGGGTGGACTGCTGTTCCAGGTCAGCGTGGTGCCGGGTTTTGGCGAAGTTTATGTGGTGCACCCACAGCACCCGCAGCACCCGGGCTTCCAACTGGCCAGCGACGGCCAGGGCAATTGGCGGCTGGATCGCCGCGCAAGGCTGGAGGGAGGCATGCCTAGAGAACGGTTCAGTGAATGGCAAGGAAAACGCAAGAAACGATTGGAGGAGCTGAGCTCAGGATTGGAAGCCCTCAGTATTGAAGCAAGTGCATTGGCGCCCCAGGCGCAACAGCTTACAGACGCAGTGAAAAGGGCTCGGGGTCAACTGACAGAACACAAGCAAGCCTTGAGAGCGGACTGGGAAAGGCTCGGCAGCTCCACATTACTTCCCGAACTGCGCCCCAAAATCACTGAGCGTCATGCGCAGAGGAAAGACTCGACAGCACGTGCCACAAGCGCTTGGAGCATTGCAGTCGACAATTACCAGGAAAACACCCAAGCGTATATTTCCACCCAGGAAAAGTCTCTGGCCATGGCCAGAGAACTGTTGGATCTGGACAGAACGCAGGCTCAATACACGCAGGTACGAGATATCGCGACCGACAACATTCACAGTCACTTATTGTTGTCTTACTCGAATCTGCATCAGAAAATCAAAAACACGCTGGAAACCGGACGCGGCGAAAGCCTCTCCGAGCTACTGCTACGGGTCGACCAAGAACTGCCCAAGCACATCACCGACGCCTACGAGGAGTTCATCAGCGGTGCGACGCAGCGCCTGCAAGTGCTCAAGGAAATGCTCAGCGTTGCACAAAGAATTGAAGCCATCCTGCAACAGGCCAATCCGGCATTGAGGGCTCGGCTCACGAGCAAAATCACGTCCAACAACACTGTTTCCTCGGTCGTTATAGAGCAGCATATGCTGTTGGCGTTTGTTGAGTTGATAGTCGATCGTGCTCGAAACACAGATATCCCAAGGGAGCGTCCTTTCCTTAAGGTACTTACCGATCGCCGAGCGACGACTTCCATACTTACCTATACCGAAATACGAGCCACCAGCGGTTACTCACCGGCCGAACAAATTGACGTATTCAAGGATGCGCTCCAGCAGTACGCACGACTGGAAAACGCCGTTAACTCGTTATCTGAAATGGGTTCCGAGCTTGTGCGAGAACACTACAGAAGCTCTTTCCTGGAGCAGTTCAGCGTGGCCCGCACTACCCTGGAAGCGCAACTGGCCCAGTTGATCCTATCTGAAGAAGGCTTTGTCCCTAGGCAAGCCTCCAACCGAGACGCCCGACAGAAACCCGCGAGCCGCAGGGTCATCAGGACCCATGACCGGGAGACCCTGGTGGGTGACCTGCGTCCGAACGAGCCAGGTGTCGAGGACAGTTTCGTCGACATCAAGGACCCACTCACCGGGCAAACCGTCGCCACCTACCATGAACACGCCAATACAGGCGTCTGGAACATCGTCAAACCCGCGCAACCACCCCAGCCGAGCGCCGCTGCTGGCCGCACGTTAAAAGCGATCAAAGAGCAGGCAGAGCTCGTCAAAGGCGAGCGGGCCGGTATTGATGCAAGCATTCGCTTCCAACAGCGCAAGCTTCAGGATCCCAGCCGACGCGAGGGCCTCGACCCCCATGAATGGGATGTGATGCTGAGCCAGCATGCAGCGAAGTTCGAAGCCCTCGCCGAGGAACTCCTACGCAACCACGCCGCCAATCCAGAGGCCGTAGCACTGCGTAATGCTTATCTGGCTGACGCGAATGCCGCCACAGAACACGCTCGCGAGGCGTGCGCCGAAGGGTATAAGCGGCAGCGCCCGAAAGCCGCCAATGTCGCTTATTTGTGGCGCCATGGCTTTGTCGATATCAACCTGGTGCGCAGTCGTGTCATTTTGAAGGCCGGTGACTTTCTGACCGAGTATGCAATCCGCGACAAAAACCAGATCAATGCCGGAAAACCCTTTGAGGACACCGTGTTGTGGTACGCCCACTTCCACTATCCGGCCGCCGATACGCCCGCCTCGCAACCTGCCTTCGGCCATCTGAAAACCATTGCCGAGCGCCGGTTCACCCGCCGGGAACTGATCGAACAAGCACGCGCCGACAACCGTGCCGTGGTCAACCTCGAGAAAGCCGAGATCAGGCCACCACTCGACCAGGAGCTGTTCCTGGGGCTGGAGGTACTGTGACCGAGCGCTGGCTGGCGCCTGACCTGGGGTACGACAACTAGGCCATTGGCCAAGGGGTGCGGTATCCCGATGCCGCACCCGTGACCACAAAATCCGTTTTCCTGTGCAGGACCGATCCTCGGTCCGCTGACCCGGCAGCTAACCCAGCCGGATTCACACAGGAAAAAGGATTTCACCATGTCCGATTCACCTACGGCCCTGGGCCAATTGCCCAGCCAGGCCGTCCACGCCCATTTCGCCACGCGCCCGGCGTTGTTTTCAGTGGTGTTCAAGGCCCTGCGCACGGGTATCAGCGAACGCTACCCGAACCTGCAATTTGACCTGCTCACGCTCAAGCTGGCCAGCCCTACGCCCAGCGGCGGCTATGCCTTTCCCTTGCTGGCCCATGTGGCCCTCGACCACGTTCTCAACCCTCAGCTACTTGACCTGAGCCCTCGCGGTGAACTGCCGTATTACTTGTCGCCCGCACCGGGCAGCGGCCTGGCCGACGTCGACATGCAGGTGATTGCGCAGGTTATCGACGAACTGCGCGCCTCGCTGTATCTGTCGTTCCAGCAGGACCTGGCCGATTACTGGAGCCAGGCCGATAGCCATGGCCGCAGTCGCTGGCAATGGCTGGGAGAGTTTCTCCAGGGCCAGATGACCGCCGCCGCCGTCGCCGCCTCAAGCCTGAGCGACACCCAGCGCGACATGCTGGCGGTCGCCGCGGCCTGGCCGGGGCGTCTGGAACGCCTGCCACGCTCCACGCCCACCACCTATGCGTATTTCATCGAAACCACACTGGCCAGGGCCGCGCAAGAAGTGCGCCTGCTGACGCCGGACCTGCTGCTGATACGCGACAAGCAAGTGTTGCTGTGCGGCGTGGCCGGGGCGATTGAGGCATTCGACTCACTGGACGCATTTGGCCAGGCCTGGAGCCGCCGCCTGCAACGCCAGTTCCAGTTCGATAGCCTGACGTGGCGGCGCAATGAACCGAACGGCAACCTGTTCGAACAACAGGCCGGGTTAATCCTCAACCAGCAACTCGACAACCTGGCCGCCGTCGACCTGCGCGGCGTCAGCGAAGCGCAGGTAGACCGGCGCCTGGACCTGCTCACGGATCCGGCCATGCTGTTCCTGCCAGCGCCGGCAGGCAACCCGGCGCTGATGCAGCAGATCGGCGCCCAACTGCCTGGCTGGCTCCGGCAGGCAGATGCCGATGACCGTTTCGCCTACCACCTGCACTTGCAGCAGGGGGCCACGGTACTGCGGGTCAACCAGGGGCGTTCCTACAATGAGGGCATCGAAAACCTGCATGATTTCAGCCGCGCAGCCCTGCGCAAGCAGATGCAGGCCGACCATGGCGACTACGACCCCGACGACGTGCTGCTGGACTTTGCCGTGGCCGCCGGCTACCCAGGTGGCGCGGGCATTATCGACCACGTCAGGCTTTCACTGACCGAACTGGCAGTGAAAAACCTCGCCGGCAAACCCAAAGGCACGCTGACGCTGTCATCCAAAAATGGCGGCACGCTGCCGCCATGGCTGACTGACGATTACGTGCTGGGCTCCTCGGGCCTGATCCAGCGGGTCGACATCGGTACGGCCTACCCACAGACGATCAAGGACCTGCTGCTGTCCGACAGCGACGATGCGCGGCGTCGGGAACAACTCTTTACTCGCGAACTCAAGGTGCAACTGCCGCGCATGGCACTGGAATTCGCGATCAGGCAGCAATACGGTGTCACCACCCAGGGCTACCGCTATGTAAACGCCCTGATGGGCGAGACACCGAACGACCGGATTGTCGACGGCCAGGAGATCGTCCTGCGGCCCCTGGCCCTGTGCCGCAAGGCCGGTGCCACACCAGACACCGTCAACAACGTCTTCATCATCGAGCCCCGAGACGCCAGCATCGGCCCGCACTTGCTGTATCGCCCCTTGTACACCGACGCGTTGTATCAGTACCCCACGCGCCAGGCACTGCTTGAGGCGCTGGCCGCTCCCGGTGACCTGCAGGCCAGCGTGCTGACCTGGCTGAGCGACAAGGCGCGACCGATCTACGCCCATGGCGGTATCAAGGAGCCGCACATCATTCGCTTTCTGGCCGGGGATGAGTTCGCCATCCCGGACAAGCCCGAGCCCGCGACCCTGGCGGTGGATGAAGGCGCCGAAGAATGGCTGCAATCGCAAGTCAATGGCCAACTGCTCAGCCATTTGTTTGGCAGCACCGCGCGGGCCCTGGTGGAGCTGGCGGACCGCGAGTCGGTGTCCAACAGCGAAAGCCGCTGGGCCATCGTGATGGAGGGCGCCTGGCTGCTGTTCAACACCCTGCTGTTGCCACTGACCCGCGGCCCGGCGATGTTGGCCGGCTGGTTCCTGGTACTGGTCGGCAGCCTGCAGCAAGACCTGGCGGGCCTGGACAGCCGCGACCCGACCACTCGCGAGCTGGCCTTGATCGACCTATTGCTCAACACCGCCATGGTGCTGTTGCACGCTGCCAGCCCGTCGCCGCGCACCCCACCGCAGGCACACGAGGACGCCCCACCAGCGCTGGCCGCCTGGCGCCGCCCTGCGCATCAGGTCCAGCCCGCTGCGCCTCAGGTACGTCATGGTGAGGTGGCGCTGCCAGGTGAACCGCCCGCCACCGGGCTTACCCCGCTGGATTTCAGCCGCTCGATTGCCAGCCCCCAGGCCGGTGCGAAATTGTTGAAATTATTGCTCGACCTGCACGTACCTTGGCCCGACCCATTGCCCGTCGCCCAGGCCAGCGGCCCATTCAAGGGTTTGTACCGCATTGGCGAAACCTGGCATGCAAGCCTGGGCGGGCTGTTGTTCCAGGTCAGCGTGGTGCCCGGCTTCGGCGAGGTCTATCTGGTGGACCCACAACACCCCCTGCGCCCCGGTTTCAAGCTGACCGGCGACGGCCAGGGGCATTGGCGCCTGGAACGCAAGGCGCGGCTGGAGGGTGGCATGCCCAGGGAGCGCCGTGGAAGATGGGAGCGCCAGCATCGTGATCGCTTGAAGGTGCTGGAGGCAGACCTTGCGCGACTGAACCTGGAGTTCCTGCCCCGGGCGATGGCTTCGCTACCGTTCAAGTCAGCGCTGGACAAGGCGCGTGTCGAACTGGTCAATCAAAAACAAAAGCTACGCGAGGACTGGTTGAGGCTGCGCACGGCGAGTGAGATCCCTGGCTTGCAGGACAAGCTCGCTGCGCGCCATGAGCAAAGGCGTGCGATGGCGACGAAGGCCAAGCTGGAGTGGGACATCGCCTTCGAGCGTTACCAGAAAGACGCCGAGCTGGGCAATGCGACCATGCAACAGATCCAGGACAAGGGCCGCGAACTGATGGAGGCCGATAACACCGACGCAAGACATAAGAAAACCCGCAATGTCGCGGCCAGATCGCTTTATGACTACTGGGGCTCGGTGTTCGAAGCCAAGCTGCAAAAGTTTACCGACATCCTTGAAACCGACCAGGGCGAAAATGCCGAAGAACTGTTTGACCGGGTCAACCGTGAACTGCCTGAGGGCATTCCTTACGCCTACCAGATGTTCCTCGAAACCCGAAAACTGCAGATCGAAGCCTTGCGAGAGATGCTCGAACCGGCCGAAAAAATCGAAACCACACTCAAGCAGGCGGATCCGGAACTGCGCGAGTTCCTGTTGAAAGAGCATCCCGAGGACCAATACCTGTCCGCCGTCACCGTCGAACAGAATATCCTGATGTTCCTTGCCGAACTGGTGCTGGATCGCACCCATGGTTCGCGAAGCCCGGCGGAGCTGCCTTTTATCAAGGAGCTCACCGACCCCAAGAACACCACCAGCGTATTGGCGCATACGGAAATGCGCACCACCAGCGGCTACTCCACGAGCGAACAAATCGAGGTCCTCAAGAGCGCGCTCGAACGCTATGAGCGCATGGAGAACGCGGTCAACGCCCTCACGGACATGGGCTCAGGCTTTGTGCGCGAAGCCTATCGCACAGAGCTCCTCGACCAACTGGTGATCGCCCGCACCAGCCTGGAAGCGCAACTGGCCGATGTGATTCTCGCCGAGGAAGGCTTCGCCCACGTGCCTAACGTAGCTGCCCCCACCCGGCCGAAACCCGCCAGCCGCAGAGTGTTCAAGACGCGCAAGCACATGACTCTGGTGGGCGACTTGCGCCCCGCAGACCCAGCGATGCCCGGCAGCTTTGTCGACATCAAGGATCCGCTCACCGGCCAAACTGTCGAGACCTACCATGAACATGTCAATGAAGGTGTGTGGGCCAAAGTCGATACACCAAAACCGTCCACGCCCTCGACAGCCGCAAAAGTTCGCGCACTGAAGACCATCAGGCAAAGCGCCGAAACCGTGATGGCCCAACGGGCAGGTATCGAACGCACGATTCGCGCCCAACAGAGAAAACTTCAAGACCCGGCCCGACGTGAAACGCTCAGCCCATTGGACTGGGATGACATGCTGAGCCAGCATGCGCGCAAAATCGAAGCCCTGGCCGAAGAGATCGAGCGCGATCATGCCAGCCAAGCCAACGCCGCCGAATTGATCAAGCAGTACCGGGACGAGGCCGCGTCTGCGCAAAAGCTCGCCCGTGAGGTGTGTGCCGAGGGCTACAAGCGACAGCTGCCCAAGGCATCCAATGTTGCCTATCTATGGCGCCACGGCTTTGTCGATATCAACTTGGCCAAGAGTCGTGAGCCACTGGCTGCCGGGGATTTTCTCAGCGAATACGCGGTGTACGAGAAAGGCACCCCCCATGTCTTGTGGTACGCGCATTTCCACTACCCCACCGTCCAAACGCCCGCTGCGCAGCACAGCTTCGGCCACTTGAAGCTTCCGGCCGAGCGGTTGCTCACGCGCAAACAATTGATCGAAAGGGCTGTTGCTGAAAACCGCGCCGTGGTCAACCTGGATAAAGCCACGATCAGGCCGCCGCTGGACAAGCAACTGTTCCTTGACTTGGAACCTCCCCGGGGCTGAGTGAACGCCGCTATAAGCTCCCCATCCGCATCGCCAATACGCGGTGCGGATGCACGCCAATGACTCAATGAAGCGAAGATGGACAGGGCTGCGGCATCGGATGCTTGAGCGGCAAGCACCTGGGCGCGGTCCATGGACGGTGGTGCATACATAAGAGTGCAACCGGCTAAAGAAGGCACGTAAAGCCGCCCTGCCCCAGGCATTGTCTATGCTCTAGAGAACGCTGCACCTGACGAGGTTCTCATGAGCGATCCAATCGACAACAAACCACCGACCTTCTGGCAAATGCTCCACAGTGTCATGGCCGCCGCCTTCGGCGTGCAAAGCGGCAAGAACCGCGCCCGCGACTTTACCCATGGCAAACCCAGCCATTTTGTGGTGCTGGGCATCCTGTTCACCGTGGTATTTGCCTTGACGCTGTTCGGCATCGTCAAGCTGGTGCTGCACCTGGCCGGCGTTTAGCGCAGCAGCAGTTGCAGGCTGAACGCTCGTTCACCAGCACCAGGTAGTCGGGCCGCTCTCTGCCTTACAACGCTTCGCGAGCCTGTGCCAACGTTTTAAAGGCCTCGCGCTCGGAATAACGCATGCGCAAATCCAGGCCGAGGTCCTTGGCAGCGGCCTGCATGAATTGCGCATAGCTGACCCAGAAGGTTTCGGTAGAAGTGCCTGGGTTGAGAAACACCACCGACGCGGCCTGGGCCATCGCCCCGTGCGCCGATATTGCCAGCCACACACACGCAATCAAAACCTTCAACATGGTTGCTCGAACCTGGAAAACGGATCGTCATGATAGTGGCAATCCGACAGCCAATCGAGGCCCAATCAACCCTCTTTATTACTGGTGGCTGACCCAGAACACGGCGGTCCCGACCACCAGAATGATCAGGAACAGAATGGCCCAGGCATCCACGGTACTGTCAGGTTTACGGGCTTTGGTGGAATTGCTCATTGCATCGCCTCTTGTCGGTTTTATAGGTGACGGCACTAAGACTCGACCACAGTAAAGATCATGATTGCCCGCATGACAAATGTGGGTATGGCGATAACAGTTCTCATTAGTCATTTTGGTTATTTACATATACCCAAACATCACTTTTGCGCATATACGCAAACTGGTATCGTGCGCCGGCTCCGTTGTGAGTGCGCGGCCGTGCGCGCAGATTTGCCGAGAACAGGACCTATATGTACGTATACGACGAATACGATCAGCGCATCATCGAGGACCGCGTCAAGCAGTTCCGTGATCAGACCCGACGCTACTTAGCAGGTGAACTGAGCGAAGAAGAGTTCCGCCCTCTGCGCCTGCAAAATGGCCTTTATGTGCAGCGCTTTGCGCCGATGCTGCGGGTCGCCGTGCCCTATGGCCAACTGACTTCGCGCCAGGCGCGGATGATGGCCAAGATCGCCCGCGACTTCGACAAAGGCTACGCCCACATCAGCACCCGCCAGAACGTGCAGTTCAACTGGCCGGCCCTGGAAGATGTGCCGGACATCCTGGCTGAACTGGCCACCGTGCAGATGCACGCCATTCAGACCAGCGGTAACTGCCTGCGCAACGTGACCACCGACCAGTTTGCCGGCGTCGCTGCCGACGAATTGATCGACCCACGGCCCTGGTGTGAAATCGTGCGCCAGTGGACCACCTTCCACCCGGAATTCGCCTACCTGCCGCGCAAGTTCAAGATCGCCATCAACGGCTCGACCTCCGACCGTGCGGCCATCGAAGTGCACGATATCGGCCTGGAGCCGGTGCACAACGCAGCCGGCGAGCTGGGTTTCCGCGTGCTGGTGGGTGGCGGCCTCGGACGTACCCCGGTGGTCGGCGCGTTTATCAACGAGTTCCTGCCGTGGCAGGACCTGTTGAGTTACCTCGATGCGATTTTGCGGGTCTACAACCGCTATGGTCGTCGCGACAACAAATACAAGGCCCGGATCAAGATCCTGGTCAAGGCACTGACCCCTGAGGTGTTCGCCCAGAAAGTCGACGCCGAGATGGAACACCTGCGCGGCGGCCAGACCACCCTGACCGAAGCCGAAGTACACCGCGTGGCCAAGCACTTCGTCGACCCTGAGTACAAGGCCCTGGCCAACCAGGACGCCGAGCTGGCCGCCCTCGACCAGCAGCACCCAGGTTTCGCCCGCTGGCGCACGCGCAATACCCTGGCGCACAAGAAGCCGGGCTATGTGGCCGTGACCCTGTCACTCAAGCCCACCGGCGTTGCCCCTGGCGATATCACCGACAAGCAGCTGGACGCCGTTGCCGACCTGGCCGAGCGCTACAGCTTCGGCCAGCTGCGCACTTCCCACGAGCAGAACATCATCCTGGCGGACGTTGAGCAGAGCCAACTATTTACCCTGTGGGGCGAGTTGCGCGAAGGCGGTTTCGCCACACCGAATATTGGCCTGTTGACCGATATCATCTGCTGCCCGGGCGGCGACTTCTGCTCCCTGGCCAACGCCAAGTCGATCCCGATTGCCGAATCGATCCAGCGCCGTTTCGACGACCTGGACTACCTGTTCGACATCGGCGAGCTGGACCTGAACATTTCCGGTTGCATGAACGCCTGTGGTCACCACCACGTCGGCCACATCGGCATCCTGGGCGTGGACAAGAAAGGCGAGGAATTCTACCAAGTGTCCCTGGGTGGCAGCGCCAGCCGTGATGCGAGCCTGGGCAAGATCCTCGGCCCATCCTTCGCCCAGGAAGCCATGCCCGAGGTGATCGGCAAGCTGATCGACGTGTACATCGAACAGCGCACCGAAGATGAACGTTTCATCGACACCTACCAGCGCATCGGCATCGACCTGTTCAAGGAGCGCGTCTATGCAGCGAATCATTAAGAACAACGAAGTCGTCGACGAAACCTGGCACCTGCTGCCCAAGGACGCGAGCTTCGACGGCATCTCCAACTGCGACGACCTGATCGTGCCGTTGGCCCTGTGGCGCGAACACGGCCACGCCCTCAAGGCCCGCGACGGCGGCCTGGGCGTGTGGCTGGACGCCGATGAAGAAGCCGAGGAAATCGGTGACGATGTGGAACACTTCCAGGTCATCGCCCTGAACTTCCCGGCCTTCACCGACGGGCGCAACTACTCCAACGCCCGCCTGCTGCGTGACCGTTATGGCTACAAGGGTGAATTGCGCGCGATTGGCGACGTGTTACGTGACCAGCTGTTCTACCTGCGCCGTTGCGGGTTCGATGCCTTCGCCTTGCGCGCCGACAAAGACCCGTATGAAGCACTGGAAAGTCTCAAGGACTTTTCGGTGACCTATCAGGCCGCCACCGACGAGCCGTTGCCACTGTTCCGTCGACGCTGAGTATCAAAATGTGGGAGGGGGCTCGCCCCCGATGACGGAGTGCCAGTCAACAGATTCGTTGGCTGATCCACCGCTATCGGGGGCAAGCCCCCTCCGACATGTTCAGGAGCCGGTTTGGATCGATTCCAGCACCCGCTTGTGCCCCATCGAGCAGGGCACACCTTCCGGCTGCGCCCGCACCGCATCGATCACCCCCAGCAACTGTGCCTTGCTGTGGGCCAATTGCGTCTGCATCACCTCGATCTGCGCCACCTTGCGCTCCAATGCCTCAATCAACTCATCGCGCTTGTGCGCCCCCGGCGCGGGCATCAATGCCTTGAGCTCCTGCAAGGTAAACCCGGCCTGCTGCGCGCTCTGGATCAGTTGCAAGGTCTGCAATGCCTCGGGGGCGTAGCGCCGATAACCGTTGGCCTGACGCCCGACCTGGCTAATCAGCCCCTGGGCCTCATAAAAACGGATACGCGAGGCCGCCAACCCGCTCTGCTTCGCCAACTCACCAATATTCATCACAGCGTCCGCTTGACATTAAAGTTAACTTTAAGCTTAGCCTGAGGCCTCCCCTGCTCAGGAGTCAACTCATGTCACCTTTTGAAGCCTTGCAACTGCCCAACGGTCAGGTCATCGCCAATCGCATCGCCAAGGCCGCAATGGAAGAGAATATGGCGGATACCGATCAGGCGCCGTCCCGCGAATTGAAGCAGTTGTACACGGCCTGGGCGGATGGCCTGCCCGGTCTGCTATTGACCGGCAACGTGATGATCGACCGCCGCGCGATGACCGGCCCCGGCGGCGTGGTCCTGGAAGACGAACAACACCTGGACCGTTTTCGCGAATGGGCCGATGTGGCACGAAATAAAGATGTGCACTTTTGGGTACAGCTCAACCATCCGGGGCGCCAGACTCCCGCCAACCTGCGCCAGCAAGCCCTGGCGCCTTCCGCTGTCGCACTCGATCTGGGTGGCTTTTCGAGGATGTTCGCCAAACCCAAGGCCATGACCGAGGCCGACATCGAGGAGGTGATCCAGCGCTTCGCCATCAGCGCACGCCTGGTCGAGAAAGCCGGGTTTACCGGGGTGCAGATCCACGGCGCCCACGGCTACTTGCTGAGTCAGTTTCTCTCGCCGCTGAGCAACCAACGCACCGACCGTTGGGGCGGCCCGCTGGAAAACCGCGCGCGCTTACTGCTGGAGGTGGTCCAGGCCGTGCGCGCCAGCGTCAGCCCTGCCTTTTGCGTGGCGGTAAAGCTCAATTCAGCGGACTTCCAGCGTGGCGGCTTTGATGAAACCGATGCCCGCGCGGTGGTGGAGATGCTCAATACACTGCCCATCGATTTGCTCGAACTGTCCGGCGGCAGCTACGAAGCACCGGCCATGCAGGGTGAAGCGCGGGATGGTCGCACCCTGGCCCGTGAAGCATACTTCCTGGAATTTGCCAGCGAAATCGCCGCCATCGCGACCATGCCGGTGATGGTCACTGGCGGCATTCGGCGCCTGCCAGTAGTGCAGCAGGTGCTCGACAGCGGCATCGCCATGGCTGGCATCGCCACAGCCCTGACGCTGGAGCCGCAGTTGATTCAACATTGGCGCCAAGGTCGCGACCCCAACCCGCAACTCAAGCCGACCAGCTGGAAACGCAAGCCCCTGGCCGCCCTTGCGACCCTGGCCGTGGTACGTGACCAGATGCGCCGCCTGAGCCGTGAACGCCTGCCCAACCCAAAGGCCGCGCCCTGGCTGGCGTTGGCATGCGACCAATGGTTTCTTGCCCGGCGTACGCGGCAATACCGTGCTTCTATCAAGTTGTAGCGAGTAAGCAAAACTGTGCTGTCTGACTCTCCCAGAGACATCACTGAAACTTCATTCAACGAAATCCAGTTAAACGCATTGCAAAAGAGATACTTCTTACATCCAAGAACCACGAAACGTGGCGAACCCGTCCGACATGACATCGCATAACCCTGAAGTTTCTAATAGCAGTACTTTTAGAGCAGGGTTTGCCCAATGTCTGAAACACAGAATCCCCACCCCTCACAACCCCTTACCCCGCCCCCGCAGGTAACCAGGTCGGAGACTCCGGCCTCGGTTGACGACCTCGTGCTGTTATTGGATCCCGAATTCGACATGCGTGGCGTGGCATGGAATCCGTTGTGCGGCGCGGCTACGCCCTTGATCGGGCTGGTCATCCGCCTGCGCTATCTGGATCAACATGACAATGTCCCTGCGCTGTACCAAGCCGTGCGCAACCATATCACCGCAATCATGGAGGAGGTCAGTCAACTCGACTACGACGCCGGCATGCTCAAGGCTTACTCCTACAGCCTTTGCTTGTTAGTAGATGAAGTGGTGATGGGCACTCCATGGGGGAGATCTTCAGAGTGGAGCCAAGATTCGCTCCTCAACGCGTTTCATCAGGAAACCTGGGGTGGGGAGCGATTCTTCACTGTTATGAACAACATGATTCCCGAAGCGGCCAGATACCAGCATGTGCTGGAGTTCATGTACCAGTGCCTGATCACCGGTCTCAAGGGCAAATACGGCGCCCATATCAAGGGCGATGAAGAAATACAGAAGATCATTGATCACTTGCATGGTCTGTTGCGCCCCTTGCGCGGCGAAACGCCCAAGCGTCTGACAGACCCATTGGCGAACGTTGCGCCGCGCAACTATCGGATCAAACGCTCCTGGCCATTGTGGACGCCTTGGGCCATGGCCGCCGTCTTGCTGACGGTCGCCTACACCATTTACTCCATGCGCCTGAACGCCATTACACAGGAAGTGCTCACATCGCTGAACAAAATCCTCGCGATGTAGGCCTTGTTCATAAATAGCCGATCAGGAGGGTCGCCATGCCTCGCCAAAATGACCTGCGTTTTACCTTCGAGCCCTTGAAAGGCGATGCCTTCGACATAGTCTCCTTTAGCCTTCAAGAAGGCCTGTCCCAGCCCTTCAAGCTCACACTGGAACTGGCGAGCTTCGACGCCGCCATCGACTTCAACCGAGTGCTGGACCTGGCAGGGCTGTTCACCCTATGGCGCGGCGAAATCCCGGTACGTTATGTCCACGGTCTGGTCAGCCTGTTTACCCAGGCCGACACCGGTTTTCGTCGCACCCGCTACACCGCCGTGATCGAACCGACCCTGGCGCGTTTCGACCTGAGTTCCAACTGGCGCATCTTCCAGGACCAAACCGTGCCCGACATCATTACCAGTATGCTCGCAGAGCAACGACTGACCGATGTACGCAGCGAAATCTGCTTCGAACACCGCCCGCGTGAGTACTGCGTGCAGGCTGGTGAAACCGACCTCGCGTTCATCACTCGCCTCGCCGCCGAAGAGGGCCTGCTCTACTCATTCGAACACCGCGCCGACGGTCATACCCTAATCCTTACCGACCGCGTGGGCGGCCTAGGCACCATCGGCACGCACAAACATTGCCCGGTGATCTACCAACCCATGGGTGGTGGCGCCGCCACGGAACCGGCACTGACCCGCTTCCACTACACCGAACAAGTGCGCACCGCACGCCAGGTGCAACGCGACTACACCTTCACTCATCCGTACTACAACCAGCAGCACACCGCCACCGGCGACCAGGACCTGAACCACCAACACAAGGACTACGAGCGCTACGACTACCCCGGCCGCTACAAGCGTGATATCGCGGGTAAACCTTTTACCAAAACGCGCCTCACCGCCCTGCGCAACGACGCCAAGCTGGCGCATGTGGCCGGTGATGACGCGCGCCTGCAACCCGGGCTGGCGTTCGACCTCAACGAGCATCCCCGTGAGGACTTCAATGATCGTTGGCGCACCATTGCCGTCACGCACACAGGCAAACAACACAGCAGCCTGGAGGAAGAAGCCTTCGGCAGTGACAGCGGTACGTTCTACGAAATGAAAGCCAGCGCAATCCACTGGATGTCTGACTGGAAAGCCCCGCTGTGCGCCAAACCCTGCATCGACGGCCCGCAGATCGCTACGGTAGTCGGGCCGCCGGGCGAAGAGATCTATTGTGATGAGTGGGGTCGGGTCAAGGTGCAGTTTCCGTGGGATCGCTCGGACAAAAACAACGACCAGAGTTCGTGCTGGATTCGTGTGTCCCAGGGTTGGGCCGGTGCGACCTGGGGCGCCATGGCCGTGCCGCGGGTGAATCAGGAGCTGATTATCAGCTTCCTGGATGGTGATCCTGACCAGCCGATTGCCACGGGCCGCACCTACCGCCAGACCAACCTGCCGCCTTATGAACTGCCTAAACACAAAACGCGGATGACCATCAAAAGCCGCACTCATAAGGGCTCTGGCTTCAATGAGCTGCGCTTTGAGGATGAACGGGGCCAGGAAGAAGTATTTATCCATGCTGAAAAAGACAAGAACGTCCACATCAAGCACAACAACACGACCTTCGTGGGTAACGACCGAAGCGAAAAGGTCGAGCATGACGAACAGATTGAAATAGGTCATGACCGCAGCGAGCAAGTGGGCAACGATGAGCACCTGGTTATCGTTCAGGACCAGTATCTGGAAGTGGGCCGCGATCGAACACACAAACTGGGGCGTAACCATCACATCAGCATCGGCGGAGACCGAGTCGAAGAAATTGCCAACAATCGGCATGATCGGATTGCTGCTGATCATGACGTCCAGATTGGCGGCAATGTTGAGCAATCAGTGCGCAACAGTTACCACCTCTCAACAGGCCAACGCATCGAGCAAAAAACGCGCGTATTCGATGTTGCATCGGGCGAGCGCCTGGTGCTCAGAGCGCCTGGCGGCAGCATCACTATCGATGGCAGTGGCATTACGCTTGACGGGCTGGCCATCAGAATCAAAGGCCCTGTGAGCACAGATTCGATCGGTACGGGTAATCCACTTGGCACCCCATCGCTGTCGGAGATACCGCCGGGGGCCTTCCTGGGGCGCTACACATTGCTCAAGAACGATCAACGCGTTTTCGCAGGTTACCGCTATCGCATCACTGATGGCGCAGCACTTCTTGCCGAAGGCCTGACCTGCCCCTTGGGTGGAACTGAGTGGACGGTGACCGAGACATCCAGACCCGTGCAGGCCCATAAGGCAATCATGCGCGACGATCAGCAAATCAGTGAAAGCTGGCAGCCCTATCTGATGGCCCTCGATGATCAAGGCTCCCCCGTCGAGGCCAAGGCTATTTTTCCCGACGGTTTTCTTGATCAACACAGTGGAGACCTCGACTGATGCCCGGTCCTCTAGCGCCCGTTGTCGCTCGTATTATCGACGGTGCTTATCGAGCCTACCGAGCAAACCAGGCGCTTGAAAACACCAAAACCGCCGCCGAACTGGCCCAACTCGCTGCGGAGATTGCCGAGCGCCGACAACAAATCAAGAACATCCTTCGCGCCACCATCGAAGCAATGGCCCGCGAAATCGAGGTCAAGAGTTCGACCTTTGCCGTGGTGGATCGCGGCGGCAACAGTACCGTCTCGCGGCGAGGCCAGGAGAACATCACGTTCAAGGAATACATCGAGCGCAAGGTGCCTTTTCGCCCGGCGATCAGCCAAGTCTGCACCGTTGCCTTGCAGATGCCGATCAAGGTGCCACGGCGGATTCGCAAGAAAATTGCCGGAGATACGGTGCAGACCACCATAGAAATTGCACTTAAGCAGTTCACCGCCTCGTTGTTTTTTGAGGCCGTGGACGAGGCGCTGGAGTGGCGCAGCCCGCTCAAGGCAGAACCCAACTACAACGGCAACAGCAAGAAGGCGCTGCTGGGTGACCCGGCTACGCGGCCCAAACGCTTTGGAAGTGCAGTCCAGCCTTTTTGGCCACGGCCGAAGGGCTTGTTGGCACCGGACCTGGTCGTCGTTGAGTACCGACAGGAGCCGTTTGAAACCAAGAATGTGTTTGCGGCGGTGGAGATCAAGTTTCCGGGTGATTGGGCGGATTCAAAACAAATGAAAAGGTACGTGACCCTCATGACCCCCGAGACAGGAATAAACCCGGAGAAAATCGGCAAGGAAAAAGTAGCCCTGCTTCGGGTGCCGGAAGACTGTGTCGGTACCGAAGCGGATGAGAAAAAAAACCACCCCATTGAACAGACAAGGAAGAAGAAATAATCATGAGCACAACTCATCAGATGTTTACCGTCAAAGAACGGGGCCTCTTTATCGAGCTTCTGAAGGAATGGCCAAACTCCGAATCAGGCACCGAGCAAGCCTCGCACAGCGTCAGCCCCTTCACCAGTTTCTACTTCCCCCCCACCTCCGACAACCAGCGTGATATCGCTTTGCTAATGGTGGATATCCATGAAGCTTTCGAACAACTGCTTGGGCATCCCTACACCATGACCATGCACGAGGATGCAGAACGCCCTCATCCATACCCCGATGAAGAGCCTGATCTTCGCATGCAAGCGATGGATGTCTATCCAAACGATTACTTTGTATTTTGGTTTACCGACGAAGAAAACCACGCATCCTCCCCGACGACGGCAGGTCATTTCTGGCGCAGTCGGTTCCAAGCTAACGGAACCACTCCTGCTTACTCCTGGATAGTTTTCCATTACCGCTGGCAATGGTGGCTCGACAACCGCGATGCCTGGCGCCAGTTCGTCCTCAAGACCATCGACCTGCTCAAGGCCCATCAGGCCTACAGCGGTTTCGCCATGGCCAACCCCATGGAATATGGCACGCGAGCAGAAGTCACCACCTGGGAAAGAGCCCTCGCTCCGGCTTTCTACGGGCTTGACATCGAATATGCCTATGGCATGGACGACGAATTGCCCAACGGCATCCGCCCTCCCACCTGGGCTTTCCTGCTCGCCGACCACTGGCGCAAAAAACTCGACCTGACCCGCGAACAGGTACGCGAAGCACTCGCTCACCCCCGCATCAACATCACCGAACTGCATAGCGGCCAGTGGATCGAGCTGGGCGAACAGCCTGAGCTGCACCCTGTTGAACACGGCGTGCCCGAACTGCCCATGCTCTTGAACAAATTGCTCAAGCCCATCCGCTACGACGACCTGGGTTTGTTGGGCTTCGGCCAATGGGACGGTGACCCGAACGAACGTTTTACCGATGCCGACAGCCGACGCTGGATGGCACGTTTCGATGCCGACAGCGATTGGCCGACGCCCGCCGTGCGGTTGATCAAGCCAAAGCCGCCTGCTCACGCTCAAGTTTCTCAGCCCCTAGGCATGGTTGCAGGCATGACCTGTACCCAAGCCGGATGGTGGCTTGTGCCCGGCTTGGCGGGCTCTCGACGCGAATTCAACCAGGGGGATGTTTTGCCGACGCTCGAATGCGGGCCCACTGATCACCTGCTGATCTGGCAACGCGACCCAGATCAAACACCTGCGGAACCCGCTCGCCATGCCCATAGCCATGAACCGGCACCACGCGCTGGTCGCTGGGAAATGGAATCGAATCGCTGCGTGGAGTGCACCGTCCAGTTGAATGAACGCCTGCCCTTGCATGAAGGCCAGAACGTACGCTGGCTATGGACCGTCAGCGGCATGCGTGCACGCAGCGGCGAAACCTGCCCTTATCCGGGAAAGTGGGTATGCGATTACAAGCCGGGCAGCGAGCGGCTATTCGATTACGCAGCCCTGATGCCCTGGGTTGATGAAGAGAAAGTCGTCTGGCGTTGGTTGGGGCTGGTGCAATCTTGAATGGCTGGTACTGCGCAACCATGACGCAATCTTCACATTAACAACGGAGCATTCGCCGTAATCGAACTGTCCTCTACTGATCAGCAGCTTTTCAACTCACTGACGATTGGAGTTCTTCATGGCGAAAATCAACCTGGCCCAGCAGTTGGCGACCACCCTTGAACAGGCGGGCATCAAGCGCATCTGGGGCCTGACCGGCGACAGCCTCAATGGCTTGACCGACGCGCTGCGGAGCATGGACAGCATCGAGTGGATGCACGTGCGCCACGAAGAAGTCGCGGCCTTTGCCGCTGGCGCCGAAGCCGCTGCTACCGGTGAGTTGACCGTGTGTGCCGGCAGTTGCGGGCCGGGCAACCTGCATTTGATCAATGGCCTGTTCGACTGCCATCGCAACCATGTGCCGGTGCTGGCGATTGCGGCGCAAATTCCGTCGTCGGAGATCGGCCTGAATTATTTCCAGGAAACCCATCCCCAGGAATTGTTCAAGGAGTGCAGCCACTTTATCGAGCTGGTCAGCAACCCCGAACAGATGCCCCAGGTGCTGCACCGTGCCATGCGCTCGGCGATCCTCAATCGCGGCGTGGCGGTGGTGGTGATTCCGGGGGATGTGTCGCTGCTGGAAGTCGAAGACACGCTCAAGCCCTGGCCGGCCCTGCATGCGCCGCGCACCTTGCCGGCGCAGCAGGACCTGCAACGCCTCAGCGAGATCTTGCAGGACAGCGAGAAAGTCACCCTGCTGTGCGGCAGCGGCTGTGCCGGCGCCCACGATCAAGTGGTGGCCTTGGCCGATGCCCTCGGCGCGCCGGTGGTGCACGCGCTGCGCGGCAAGGAGCATGTGGAATGGGATAACCCGTTCGACGTCGGCATGACCGGTCTGATCGGTTTCAGCTCCGGTTACCATGCGATGCTCGACTGCGACACCTTGATCATGCTCGGCACTGACTTCCCCTATCGCCAGTTCTACCCGACCGACGCCAAGATCATCCAGGTCGACCGCGATCCGCAGGCCCTCGGTCGCCGCGCGACGTTGGACCTGGGCATCGCCGCCGATGTCAGTGAAACCATCGACGCCCTGCTGCCACGCCTGACCCGCAAGACTGATCGCAGCTTCCTCGAAACCTCGCTGAAGCACTACGAAAAAGCCCGCCAAGGCCTGGATGACCTGGCACAACCGTCCAAAGCCAACCGGCCGATTCATCCCCAATACGTAGCGCGCTTGCTCAGCGAACTGGCCGACGATGACGCAATCTTCACCGCCGACGTCGGCTCACCTACAGTATGGGCTGCGCGCTATGTGAAGATGAACGGCAAGCGCCGGCTGATCGGCTCGTTCAACCATGGCTCGATGGCCAATGCCATGCCCCAGGCCATCGGCGCCCAGGCGGCATTTCCCGCGCGCCAGGTGATCTCCATGTCCGGCGATGGGGGCTTCACCATGCTGATGGGGGATTTCATTTCACTGGCGCAATTGAAACTGCCGGTGAAACTCATCGTGTTCAACAACTCGTCCCTGGGGTTTGTTGCCATGGAGATGAAAGCCGCGGGCTACCTGGACACCGGCACCGAGCTGAAAAACCCCGACTTCGCCGTCATGTCCAATGCCATGGGCATCCTGGGTATTCGCGTTGAGCAGTCCGAAGACCTCGAACCGGCCTTGCGCCGCGCCCTGGCCCATGACGGCCCGGTACTTGTGGACGTAGTCACCGCCACTCAAGAGTTGGTGATGCCGCCGAGTATCAAGCTGGAGCAGGCCAAGGGGTTCAGCCTGTATATGCTCAAGGCGGTGATGAGCGGGCGTGGGGATGAGGTGATTGAACTGGCGCGGACTAACTGGTTGCGATAAGAAAAAATGCGGGAGGGAACTTGCCCCGATAGCAGTGCGTCAGCTAAACATTGGCTGACTGATACACCGCAATCGGGGGCAAGCCCCCTCCCACACTTGAACTCATTGCCAGATCAAGCCTTCTGTTTTTCCACCCACTTGCCGTAGGCATCGATAAAGGCCTGCAGGAACGGCTTGGACCTTTCCGACACTTTGCCCGCCTCATCGAACACGCTGCCCGCTCCGCCCAGGTAGGCTTCCGGCTGTTGCATGCACCACACATCCAGGAACACCAGCGACTGGCGCAAGTGGTGGTTGGCACCGAAACCGCCCATGGCACCCGGCGACACACTGATGATGGCTCCCGGCTTGCCGCCCCAGACACTTTGCCCATATGGACGCGAACCCACGTCAATGGCGTTCTTCAAAGGAGCGGGTACGGAGCGGTTGTATTCGGGGGTCACGAACAGCACTGCGTCGGATGAACTCACCTGTTTGCGGAAAGTACTGTAGGCTGCGGGCGGTGTTGCTCCCTCGAGGTCTTCGTTGTAGAGCGGCAAATCGCCGATTTCGACAATGTTCAACTTGAGATTGGCGGGGGCCAGCTCGGCCAGGGCCAGGGCGACCTTGCGGTTGATCGACTCTTTTCTCAAGCTGCCCACCAGGACGGCGATCGTGTAGACCTTGCTCATTGAGGTTTTCCCGACTTCTGAATAAAGGAGCTGGTAGTTATAGAGGCTTCGCGGCGTGTTCACCAGAGGTTCCCGGTGATTTTCCCGGCGCTTTCTTTGCAATCAATTGCGTAGGAAGCGTCTGAAAACATCAGCGAATAGTATTTTTTTCTTATAGGTAAACTACCCCGCTCCCTGACGGTCTACAGAACCGCAAATCGAGTGTTTATCTCCAGAGGTTCTAAACAGATGGCAGCAGTACTAGTCGGACAGTTCCATGCCAGAGACGCGGAAGGTCGCGTGTATTCGGTGCATGAGTTCCAGGAATCCAACCCGGCGCAAGGCGACCTGGCTGGCTCGACGCCCTCCACTACCTACAAGCTGGCCATTGGCGACCGTGTAGAAAAACTGGAAGGCGATGAATTCAAGTTGATCCAGTCGGGGACCATTATCGTCCGCGAATCGCAAACCACCCTCGCCTCATAAGATCCCGCCTTATCCACCCGCCCAGTCCCAGCGCGTGCTGGCGGCAACTGGGCCGGAGGATCAGGGTTTGCGGATATCTGTCACTTCAATTCCCTGCTCGCCTTGCTTGAGCGTCACCACGAGTCGCCCTCGCTCCCCCTCGACGGCGTACATGGAGCGCTTGTAGCCCGACACGTTATAGGCGGGATATGCCTCCACCTGCCGAATCAAGGTAATGCCCAGCACCGCGCCCACCTGTTCACCCACCTGTTCCTGTGAACGGATAAAGGTTTCCAGTGCGAGGTTTTCCGGCGTGGGTTCAGCGTGATCATTGAAGAGGTAAGCCGCCACGCATCCCAGGGTCACCAGGACCAGGAGTTGCTTGGCCGTCACCCCGAAGAATGTCGAGGGTAGAGGCATTTTGAGACCAGACCTGTTTTTGTTTTAAGTACCGGAACGCCGGCATTGGTCGTTACTGATCAGATGCGCCATTCTAGTGAGGTCATGACCGAATGCCATAGGCCAGGACGACCCGTGCAGTCTTTTTTGCGCACAAAGCCTTGCACCATTGAATCCCCATCGCGCTGCACATAGACTCCGGCCATGCGTTTACGTCATATCGAAGTGATTCAGGCCATCTTGCAGACCGGGCACCTCGGCACGGCCGCCGAGTGGCTGCAACTCCCCGTGGGCGAGGTAGACGCCACTCTCAAGGATGCCGAGTTGCAATTGGGGTTCATGTTGTTCGCCAGTGTACGCGGCCGCCTGCAAGCGACGCGCGAGACCCTGGAGTTGCAGGCGCATATTGGCCCGTTATACGAAGCGCTCGAACCGCTACAACGCCTGGCCAGCCGTTTGAAACACCATCACGCCCCGACACTGCGCGCCCTGTGCACCCCGCCCCTGGCCAACCAACTGTTGCCGCAAAGCATTGCCATGCTGCGCCGACGCTTCCAGGACACCCCGTGCAATCTGTCGAGCCAGCCGACCCGGGAGATCGTCAGGAGCCTGCTGCTGCACGAAGCCGATGTGGGCCTGAGCCTGCATGATCCGGAACATGCACAAATCCAAAGCACCGTACTGGCCCAGGGCAAATTGCAACTACTCGCGCCCCATGGGTGGCTCAAACCAAAGCAAAAGTACATTGCATTGCAGGACCTGGCCGGGCAGTCGCTGATCGGGCTTGAGGGGCATGACCCCCTCAGTCGCCTGCTGGACGCCAAGCTGCAAGCCCTGCGCCCACTGCCGGTGGTGCAGACGCGGGTGCAAACCTACCAGATGATGCGCAGCATGGTGGAAGCCGGGGAAGGCTTGGCGATTGTCGACCCCTTCACCGCCTTCGGCGCGCGAGAGGTCGGGCTGGATGCGTGCCCGGTGTCGCCGCCGATCATGGTTAGCCTGTATGCATTGACGCTGAAAGACCATGCGACTTTACCGGCGTTGAATGCCTTGCTGGAGATTGTCACCCAGAAGGCCGAAAGTCTCCTGGGCGGCGACACAAAATCCACAGCCTAAGCGTCAGATCGATTCCACTTCCGTCTTGAACAACCGATACCAGAAGATCGCCACTTCACGGGTTTGCGGATCAATCCCGCGATAACGCAATTGATCAATCCCGCCCATCACGTACCCACAGCGCTCATACAGGCGGCAGGCCCCAAGATTATTGTTCTGGGTTTCCAGCATCATGCCCGGCAGGTTTTTTTTGCGAGCCCAGAACTGCGCCACATCCAGCAACGCCTTGGCCACACCATGGCGTCGCGCAGGCAACACCACGGCCAACTCATCGACGTGGGCAAAACCGTTCCAGTTGGTGCTGACCACTACATGCCCCACCGCACGGTCATCCAGGTAGGCCATGAAGATCGCGCTGTCGGTGGCGTCGCGAAAGCTGGCGAACTCTTCCGGGTCAATGCCGTAGCACTTGCGGTACGGCAGAACGCGCTCCACAGGCCACTGATCGACACGCAGGCCCATCTGCGGCACAGCATAGGCGCTGACCTCGAAGCTGAAGTCATTGCCCCATACATAGGGGTCGAACCCTTCATCGGCGACCCGCACACTGAGCCCTGGATACTTCGGGTTCATTACTGCTTGCATAAACATCCTTAGCCCTTGATGCAATCGACGGTGTAACAACGGCCACTGCCGTCATCTTCATGTTGCAGCCCATGAACATCCGCGACAAAACCAGGGAAGCTGCTATCGAACGTACGGGCAAACGCCAGGTAGTCGATGATTGAACGGGTTGACTCGGTAAAGCGTTCACCGGGCATGATCAACGGAATACCGGGCGGGTAAGGCACCAGCATCACGGCCGCGACACGCCCAGGCAAGGCATCGATAGGGACTGCCTCCACCTCGCCCCTCACCAACTGGTCGTAGGCATCGGCGGGCTTCATCGCGATTTCCGGCAACACCGTATACATGCGTTTGAGATGCTTGGCGGTAGCGTTGCTACGGTAACAGCTGTGCAACTGGTCGCAAAGGTCGCGCAGCCCCATCCCCTGATAACGCGCGGGGCCTTGGGCATACACCGACGGCAGACAACTGACCAAGCTGGCATTGGCGTCATAGCTGCGCTTGAACTCCAGCAACTCGGTGAGCAAGGTACTCCATTTGCCTTTGGTGATGCCCATTGAAAACAACACCAGGAACGAATACAACCCGGTTTTTTCCACGACCAGGCCACGCTCCCAGAGGAACTTGCTGACCACCGCGGCGGGAATTCCGCAGTCGCTCAGGGCGCCACCGGCGTTGAGGCCGGGCATCACCAGCGTCACTTTGATTGGGTCGAGTAATACGTAGTCTTCGGCAACGTCGCCAAAACCATGCCACTCATCCTGAGGGTGCAACAACCAATCCGCGGTGACGACCCGGTCGATACCGGCGACCGAGGTTGGCTGCCAGATGGAAAACCACCAGTCTTCGGCAGCGATATGCAGGCGCAGGTTGGCCAGCGCACGCCGAAAACTCAGGGCCTCGTCAAACATTTCCTGTAGCAGCGAGCGCCCGGCCGGGCCTTCCATCATTGCAGAGGCCACGTCCAGCGAGGCGATGATGCTGTATTGGGGCGAGGTCGAGATATGCATCATGAAAGCTTCGTTGAACCGATCACGGTCCAGTTGCCGTGCGCCGCCGTCCTGCACATGGATCATCGATGCCTGGCTGAACGCCGCCAGCAACTTGTGCGTGCTGTGGGTGGTGAAGACCAAGGGGCTATCCGGGGTGCGCGAGGTGCCCATGCCATAGCGCCCGGCGAAGAACTCGTGGAACGCGGCGTAGGCGTACCAGGCTTCGTCAAAGTGCAGCACCTCGACACTGTTGCCCAGTTGCTGCTTGATCAATTCGGCGTTGTAGCACAGGCCGTCGTAGGTGGAGTTGGTCACCACCGCCAGCTTCACTTTCGCAGGCCGGCCACGGGTCAGGGGGCTGGCGTCGATCTTGGCGCGAATCGACTCAGGGCTGAATTCGCTCAGGGGAATCGGGCCGATGATTCCCAGTTCGTTGCGCTCAGGGCACAGGTACAGTGGGATCGCGCCGGTCATGATGATCGAGTGCAACACCGATTTGTGGCAATTGCGATCCACCAGCACCAGGTCGTCGCGGCCGACCATGGAATGCCAGACGATCTTGTTGGCAGTGGACGTGCCGTTGATCACAAAGAACGTATGGTCAGCGCCAAAGTTGCGAGCGGCGCGGGCTTCGGCTTCGGCCAAGGGCCCGGTGTGATCAAGCAGCGAGCCCAGCTCGGGAACTGAAACAGACAAGTCCGAACGCAGGGTATTTTCCCCAAAGAACTGATGAAACGCCTGCCCCACCGGGCTTTTGCGATAGGCCACGCCACCGCCATGGCCGGGGGTATGCCAGGAGTAATTGGAGTCGGCGGTGTGTTGCACCAGGGCCTTGAAGAATGGCGGCAGCAGACCATCGAGGTAGGAACGCGCAGCGCGGGCGACCTGGCGTGCGAGAAACGGCACGGTGTCTTCGAACAGATAGAGAATCCCGCGCAGTTGGTTGAGTTCACTCATGGCATCGGCGGGGGCGTTTTCCAGGGTGACCTGTTCGCCCAGGGCAAAGATCGGCAGGTTGGGCGCCCTCACCCGCGCCAGGCGGATCAGCTCGACCATGTTTTGCAGCAGATGGGTATTTTCTCCGGCGCCTTCCGCTGCGATCAGCATGCACGCCAAACCGTGATGAGTAGAGGCCACCAGCCGACCTTCGGCGTAGTCCACGGCAGAAAAGATACTGAAGCCCTCTTGTTCCAACTCCCTGGCAATGCCTCGAACCCGGTCGCCGGCGACGGTGTCGGCCTTGATGTCACGGTGCACGATCAGAACGGGGAACTTCAGGTCTTTGTACATGAGCGCTCTTACTCCGGAGGCTTTGCACTCAAGGGTAGAAGCTGGGAGCGAATGTGGCGAATGAAGATTTCACAGACGATGGGGGTCAACTGTGGGAGGGGGCTTGCCCTCCACATTTTTACTGCATTGAGTCCGGGTTATTGTTGGGTCAACTGGGTCCATAACGCCGGCGCACCCGCCGACTTGGCAATCGCTTCCAACCGCGCCGCATGCTCGGCCAAATCCTGCTCGCTGGCCCGGATAACCGGCGTAGGCCTGCGATCAGCCGGCAGACGGCGGATTTCCGAAGGGCGGTTGCCGGAGCCTTCCGCCGATCCGGCGCCGTCTGAGGCATTACCGGCCAGGGACAGGCTGGTCTGCCCGCCGGTCATGGTCAGGTAGACATCGGCCAGGATCTCGGAGTCGAGCAAGGCGCCGTGCAGTTCACGGCCAGAGTTATCGACGCCATAACGCTTGCACAGGGCATCGAGGCTGTTGCGTTGGCCCGGGTGACGCTCGCGGGCCATCATCAGGGTATCGAGGATCGTGCAGTGCTGGGAGATGTCCGCACGGTCCATCTGCCCCATCAGGGCAAATTCGTTGTTGATAAAGCCGATGTCGAACGCCGCGTTATGGATGATCAGCTGGGCGCCGTTGATAAACTCGAAGAACTCATCGGCCACTTCGGCAAAACGCGGCTTGCCCTTGAGGAATTCGTCGGTGATGCCGTGGACGCCAATCGCGCCTTCGTCACTGTCGCGGTCCGGTTGCAGGTAGACGTGGAAGTGGCGGCCGGTCAGGCGGCGGCCCATCAGTTCGACACAGCCGATTTCGATGATCCGGTGACCATCGGTCACCGGCATGCCGGTGGTTTCGGTATCGAGTACAACAGATCGGATGGCCATCAGGGTTCAGCTCTCAACGGTGTGGTGTGAATCAAAGGGCGCGATGTTAACACGTGGGCCGGCTTCAGCTCTGCTTGTAGCCGCGTACTTCGTCCACCCCACGGTTGGCCAACTGGTCGGCGCGCTCGTTGCCAGGGTGGCCGATGTGCCCACGCACCCATTTCCAGGTGATGTCGTGACGGTTGCATTGCTCGTCGAGCAATTGCCACAGGTCGGCGTTCTTGACCGGCTCCTTGGCCGCGGTCTTCCAGCCGCGTTTTTTCCAGTTGACCATCCACTCATTGATGCCCTTCATCACATATTGCGAGTCGGTCACCAGCAGAACGTTGCAGCGACGCTTGAGCTCTTCCAGGCCGCGAATGGCGCCCATCAGTTCCATGCGGTTATTGGTGGTGTTGGCTTCGCCGCCCCACAGTTCCTTCTCCACGCCCTTGCACACCAGCAGGGCACCCCAGCCGCCCGGGCCGGGGTTGCCCTTGCAGGCGCCGTCGGTGAAGAGTTCTACGCTATCGGTCATCGGTTGCATCCATCAAGACGGGCTGGCGGTCATTGACCGACAGTATCCCGAGGCCGGGCAGCCCGGCCTGAAATCAATAAAGAGGTTAGGGTTCGCTTCGCTCGCGGTTGACCTTGGCCATCGGCATCGGCACCAGCTTGCCCATGGGTTGGCGCAGCACCTGGCGCACCGGCCGCAGCCCTACCACGATCTTGCGCGCCACCAATAAATAGAAGCCGCCACCCGAGAGTTGCCAGGCCCCCGCCCGGCGCTCCCAACCGGCCAGGCGACCCTGCCACTTGGCCGTCGCCAGCGGCGGACGATAGCACCCGAAGCGGCGTTTCTCCAGCGCGAAGCCCAGCAGATTCAGCCAGTCGCCCACCCGCGACGGCGAGATGCAGCGCGCCTGGCGCAGGCCGTCATGGGCGAATACACGGCGCAAGCCCCAACTGCTCCAGGGGTTGATACCGACAATCAGCAAGTGGCCACCGGGGCGCACGCTGCTCGCGGCTTCGCGCAGCAAGCCATGGGGCGACAGGCAGAAATCCAGGCCATGCTGCAACACCACCACGTCGGCGGCGTGTTCGCTCAAGGGCCAGGCCTGTTCCTCACAGACGATTTCCACCCCCGGCAGCGGCGCGCCCAAGCGCACATTGCGTTGCACCTGGGGTGCCGACGGCGGGGTTTCGGCCGACGGTCCGTAATGCACCAGGTAGCCACCGAAGAACCGGCCCAGCTCGTCATCGAGCATGCGTCGTTCTTCATCCAGCAGAAATTGCCCAATCGGCCCGGACAACCATTCACGGGCCGCACTGATCAGGGCCAGCCACTCAGGATCGGCCTGGGCGAACGCTTTATCGGTCATTGCATTCTCCAACTCGCCTAGACGTTCTAAGATGCACCAATGTGTTCAGCTTGGCGAATCGAAGAATGATACAGATCAGTGCCCTACCCGCCTTCACCGACAACTACATCTGGTTGTTGCAAGACCCCGCCACCCGGCGCTGCGTCGTGGTCGACCCCGGCGATGCCGCGCCAGTGCTGGCCTGGCTCCAGCAGAACGCCGAGTGGACCCTCAGCGACATCCTGGTCACCCACCATCACCATGATCACGTGGGCGGTGTCGAGCAACTGAAACAGGTGACCGGCGCCAAGGTCCAAGGCCCGGCCAACGAAAAGATCCCGGCGCGGGACGTGGCGCTGCAGGACAATGACCGTATCAACGTGCTGGGCTGGGACTTCGACGTCTACGCCGTGCCAGGGCATACCCTGGGCCATATCGCCTTTTATCACGAAGGGGTGCTGTTGTGTGGCGATACCTTGTTCGCCGCCGGTTGCGGGCGACTGTTCGAGGGCACGCCGGAGCAGATGCATGCCTCCCTGGAACGCCTGGCCGCCCTGCCCGCCGATACGCTGGTGTACTGCACCCATGAATACACACAAAGTAATCTCAAGTTTGCCCAGGCCGTGGAACCGCACAACGCCGACATCGCCGAACGGCTGGAAAACGTTGCCCAACTACGGGCTCGCGGCGAGATGACGCTGCCTTCCAATTTGGCCCTGGAAAAACGTACCAACCCGTTCCTGCGTACCGCTGAAACATCCGTTAAACAAAAAGCAGACGAACGGAATGGCCGCGACAACCGCTCTGGGGCCGAGGTGTTTGCTAGCTTGAGGGCTTGGAAAGATAAGTTCTAAGAGGACGTATTCTGATACGTAATTTCTGAATGGTTGACCGGAACCGAAGCGCTTTCTAGAATCGCCCGACATTTTTGCCCGGAACTTACTTCCAGCCAATGTCGTCATCTATTCGTAAATCCATTTCTTCAGACGCATTGACCCGCCTGGCTCAAGCCGTGGCGGTGGCTGTGTCCGCGACTCTGGCGGGCTGCCAATCGACCCATTACGCTGCACAATCCACCGTGCAACCCAAACCCAATCTTGCTGCCAAGATCAAGCAAAAACCTATTTGGCTATCAGAGAAGCCTAGCCCCGAAGTGCCCCAGGATGTCTGGGAACGCATGCGTCGGGGCTTTCAATTGCAGGACGGCGTCGGCGTCAACCCGCGCATCGAGCAACAGCGCCTGTGGTTCGCCAGCAACCCGTCCTTCCTCGAGAACGCCGGCGAACGCGGCAGCCTCTACATTCATTACATCGTCGAACGCCTTGAAGAACGCAACATGCCCCTGGAGCTGGCGCTGCTGCCAGTGATTGAAAGTGCCTACAACCCAATGGCCTATTCGCGCAGCGATGCAGTCGGCTTGTGGCAGTTCATTCCCTCCACCGGGCGCTACTTCAACCTGCGCCAGACCCGTGCCTACGACGGCCGTCGCGACATTACCGCCTCCACCACCGCCGCCCTGGACTACCTGACGCGTCTGCATGACATGTTCAACGGCGACTGGCTGCTGGCCCTGGCGGCCTATAACGCCGGTGAGGGCACGGTCAGCCGGGCCATCGAGCGCAACGAAAAGCTCGGCCTGCCCACCGACTACTGGAACCTGCCCCTGCCCCAGGAAACCAAGGACTACGTGCCCAAGTTCCTGGCCCTGTCCCAAGTGGTACTGGCGCCCGAGGCCTACGGTGTCAACCTGAACCCGATTGCCAATACGCCATACTTCGAAGTAGTCGAAGTCAAGCAGAGCATGGACCTGTCAAGGGTTGCGGCGCTGGCCGAGATCGACGAAGACGAACTGTTCCAACTCAACCCGGCCTTGAAGCAGCGCACTACCCTGGACGGCCCCCAGCATTTGCTGGTGCCCACTTCCAAGGCCCAGTTGCTGACCAGCACCCTTTCGACGATGAAGCCCGAAGAATTGCTGAGCATGCGCCCGAAAAAGCCGGTGTTCGACGAAGTCGAGACCAAGTCGGTGGCCGGGCGCACCCGCAACTACAAGGTGCGCAGTGGCGACAACCTCACCTTGATCGCCAAGGCCAACAAGGTCGACGTGCATGACCTGCAACGCTGGAACAAGCTCAACGGCCAGGCCCTCAAGGTCGGCCAGACCCTGGTGATGCAGGACACTCGTAAAGCCGCGGCGAAGAAACCGGTGCAGTACAAGGTCAAGAAAGGCGACTCGCTGTACATGGTCGCCAAGCGCTTCAACGTCGAGATGCAACATCTCAAGCGTTGGAACCCGCGCACCGGCCAGGCGTTGAAGCCCGGGCAGATGCTGGTGGTGTCCGGGCCAAGATAAAGCCCTCAAGAACACCGGTAGGCTAATGTGGGAGGGAGCAAGCCCCCTCCCACATTAGGCTCTGGGTGCTCTCAGCAGTCTTTTTCCAACCGGAACAAGCTGTTACTGTACCGATCATAAAGCCCAAGCCGCCTGGATCGGATCTCTGACTTGAAGCGTCCTCTCCTTCTACTAATAAGTCTGGCCTTGAGCTTTGCTGCGAACGCGACGATTACCGAGAGCCACGGTTACGCGCAGTTCGGCTCACTCAAGTACCCAGCCAAATTCACCCATTACGATTGGGTAAACCCTGCAGCGCCCAAAGGCGGAACACTGCGGATCATGGGGTTTGGCACCTTCGACACCCTCAACCCTTATACTTTCAAGGGTACCAGCCCGGTGGCCACCGGCAATTTCCTGCAATACGGCGTCAATGAGCTGAACGAACCCTTGATGGTCGGCACCGGCCAATACGCGCCATCCGGCGACGAGCCCACCTCCAGCTACGGCCTGATTGCGCAGTCAGTGGAATACAGCGAAGACCGCAGCTGGGTGGTCTTCAACTTGCGCCCCGAGGCGCGCTTTCACGATGGCAAGCCGATCACTGCCGATGACGTGGCATTTTCCTATCGTACCCTGCTGACCGAAGGCCACCCGCAATACCGCACCAACCTGCAGGAAGTGGCGCGGGTGGATATCCTCAACCGTCACCGCATCCGCTTTGTATTCAAGCGTGCCGGCAACCCATTGCTGATCCTGCGCCTGGGCGAACTGCCGGTGCTGCCCATGCACTACTGGAAGAACCGCGATTTCAAGGCCACCACCTTCGAGCCGCCGCTGGGCAGCGGGCCTTATCGCATCACCAAGGTCGCCCCTGGCCGGCAACTAGTGTTCGAGCGGGTCAAGGATTACTGGGGCAAGGACCTGCCGGTCAACCGCGGCTTCTATAACTACGATAAAGTCGACGTGGAGTTCTATCGCGACAGCGATGTGGCCTTTGAAGCCTTCAAGGCCGGCGAATTCGACATCTATATCGAACACCAGGCCAAAAACTGGGCCACGGGCTACAACTTCCCGGCGGTCAATCGCGGTGACGTGATCAAGGCGCAGATTGCCCACCAGATCCCCACCCAGAGCCAGGGCCTGTTCATGAACAGCCGGCGACCCGCGTTCAGCCAGGCCAAGGTGCGCGAAGCCCTGGGGTTGATGTTCGATTTCGAATGGACCAACCGCACCCTGTTCAGCAACGCCTATAAACGTTCGGTGAGCTATTACCCCAACAGCGAATTCTCGGCCAGCGGCCTGCCGACCGGGCATGAGTGGTTGATGCTTTCCCCTTATCGCGACCAATTGCCAGCCGCCCTCTTCACCCAACCCTTCAACCTGCCGCAAACCGACGGTCGCGGCATCCCCCGCGACACCCTGCGCCGCGCCCTGGCCTTGCTCGGCGACGCCGGCTGGAAGCTATCGGGACAAGGGCAGCGCCTGCTCAATAAGGACGGGCAACCGCTGCGCCTGGAGATCCTGCTGGTCAACCCTAACCTTGAGCGCATCCTGCAACCTTATGTCGAAAATCTGACCCGCATCGGCATCGACGCCCGCTTGCGCACGGTCGACCGTGCACAGTACAAACAGCGCCTCGATCAATTCGATTTCGACATGATTCTGATGACCCTCAACCAGACCTTAAGCCCCGGTCTTGAGCAGTGGCAGTACTTCCACTCCAGCCAGGCCGCGATCAAGGGCAGCAAAAATTACGCGGGTATCGCCAACCCGGTGGTCGATCACCTGCTGGACCAACTGCTGGCGGCGCAGACCCGCGAAGAACAACTGGCCGCCGGCCGTGCCCTGGACCGTGTGCTGCTGTGGCAGCACTACAGCATTCCCAACTGGTACCTCAACTATCATCGCCTGGCGTACCGCAACCGGTTCGCCTTCGTCACCACGCCGCCCTATAGCCTGGGCCTGAGCGCATGGTGGCTGAAAGCTTCGGAGAAAGCCCAATGATGTCTTTGCGTACTACCCTGCTCGCCAGCCTGTTGCTGTGCACCGCAGCGCAAGCCGCCCCGCAACATGCGCTGACCCTCTACAACGAGCCCCCCAAATACCCCGCCGACTTCAAGCATTTTGACTACGTGAACCCCGACGCCCCCAAGGGCGGCACCTTCCGTGAATCGGCCATGGGCGGTTTCGACAGCCTCAACCTCTACATCAGCAAGGGCGTGCCGGCGGATAACCTGCAGTTGATCTACGACACTCTGGCCGTGCAAAGCCTGGACGAGCCCATTACCGAATACGGCCTGGTGGCCGGCAAGATCGAAAAGGCCCCGGACAACAGCTGGGTGCGTTTCTACCTGCGCCCCGAAGCACGCTTCCACGATGGCCACCCGATCCGCGCCGAAGACGTGGTGTTCACCTTCCAGACCCTGATCAAGGACGGTAACCCGCTGTACCGCAACTACTACGCCGACGTCGATGAAGTGGTGGCCGAAGACCCGCTGCGGGTGCTGTTCAAGTTCAAGCGCACCAACAACCGTGAGTTGCCGCTGATCCTCGGGCAGCTGCCGGTACTGCCCAAGCACTGGTGGGCGACTCGCGATTTCTCCAAGGGCAACCTGGAAATTCCCCTGGGCAGTGGCCCGTACAAGGTGGCGGAGGTCAAGCCAGGACGCATGATTCGCTACGAGCGGGTCAAGGACTACTGGGCCAAGGACCTGCCGGTGACCAAGGGCTTCTACAATTTCGATACCCGCATCACCGATTACTACCGCGACAGCACCGTGTCCCTGGAAGCCTTGAAGGCCGGGCAGTTCGACTACTGGCTGGAGTTCAGCGCGAAGAACTGGGCCAATGCCTATAACATTCCGGCAGTGACCCAGGGCCGCTTGATCAAGGAAGAAATTCCCAACGGCAACCCCACCGGCATGCAGGGCTTCGTGTTCAATACGCGCAAGCCGATGTTCCAGGACGTGCGCGTGCGCAAGGCCATCAGCCTGTTGCTGGATTTCGAATGGAGCAACAAGCAGCTGTTCAATGGCGCCTACACCCGTACCCGCAGTTACTTCGAAAACTCGGAAATGGCCGCCACCGGTTTACCCGGCCCGGATGAGTTGGCGATCCTTGAACCGTTGCGCGACAAGATCCCTGCCGAAGTCTTCACCCAGGCTTTCGAGCCGTCCAGAACCGATGGCAGCGGCATGATCCGCACCCAGCAGCGCGAGGCTTACCAACTGCTGCAAGAGGCCGGTTGGAAGATCGTCGACGACAAGATGGTCGACACCAGCGGCAAGCCGGTGACCATCGAGTTCCTGCTGGCCCAGACCGAGTTCGAACGCATCCTGCTGCCATTCAAGCGCAACCTGGCGGACCTGGGCATCGACCTGGTGATTCGTCGGGTGGATGTCTCCCAATTCGTCAACCGCCTGCGCTCGCGGGACTTCGACATGCTGGTGGGCAGCTTTCCGCAATCCACTTCGCCGGGTAACGAGCAACGCGAATTCTGGAAGTCCTCCAGCGCCGACAAGCCCGGCAGCCGCAACTATATGGGCCTCAAGGACCCCGCTGTCGACCAACTGGTGGAAGAGTTGATCGATGCCGGCTCGCGCCAAAGCCTGATAGCCCACGCCAGGGCGTTGGATCGCGTACTCCAGTTTGGTTACTACGTAATTCCCAACTGGCACATCAAGACCTTCCGCGTGGCGTACTGGGACCATTTGGGCCATCCGAAGGTCTCACCACGCTATGACGTGGGCACGGCCACCTGGTGGGCCAAACCCGACGTCAAGCCTGCGGTCTCCCTGGACCCCACGCAAAACGCCGATACGGCGAGCGGAGGCGATTGAATGCTAGCCTATATTGTTCGCCGCCTGTTGCTGATCATCCCCACACTGTTCGGGATCCTGCTGATCAACTTCGTCATCATCCAGGCCGCCCCCGGGGGCCCGGTGGAGCAGATGATCGCCAAGCTCGAAGGTTTTGACGGCGCCACCAGCCGCATCGCCGGCGGCGGTGCCGAAGTGGCGGTGGCCGGTTCCAGCTACCGTGGTGCCCAGGGCCTGGACCCGGCGCTGATCCAGGAAATCGAAAAGATGTACGGCTTCGACAAGTCGGCGCCGGAACGTTTGTGGATCATGGTCAAGAACTACGCCCAGCTGGATTTCGGCGACAGCTTCTTTCGTGACGCCAAGGTCATCGACCTGATCAAGGAAAAGATGCCAGTGTCCATCTCCCTCGGGCTATGGAGCACCCTGATCATGTACCTGGTATCGATCCCCCTGGGGATCGCCAAGGCCACGCGTCACGGCAGTCACTTCGACGTATGGACCAGCTCGGCGATCATCGTCGGTTATGCGATCCCGGCGTTCCTGTTTGCGATCCTGCTGATCGTGGTGTTTGCCGGAGGCAGCTACCTGGACTGGTTCCCATTGCGCGGGCTGACCTCCAACAACTTCGACGAGTTGAGCTGGAGCGGCAAGATCCTCGATTACTTCTGGCACCTGGCCCTGCCCGTCACCGCACTGGTGATCGGCAACTTCGCAACCATGACCCTGCTGACCAAGAACAGCTTCCTCGACGAGATCAACAAACAGTACGTGGTCACTGCCAAGGCCAAGGGCCTGACCAACCACCGCGTGCTCTATGGTCACGTGTTCCGCAACGCGATGCTGCTGGTAATCGCCGGCTTCCCTTCGGCCTTCATCGGCATCTTCTTTACCGGCTCGTTGCTGGTGGAAGTGATCTTCTCACTCGACGGCCTGGGCCTGATGAGCTTTGAAGCGGCGATCAACCGCGATTACCCGGTAGTGTTCGGCACGCTGTTTATCTTCACCCTGCTGGGGCTGGTCGTGAAACTGATCGGTGACCTCACCTACACCCTGGTCGATCCGCGTATCGACTTCGCCAGCCGGGAGCATTGAGATGAACCTGTCCCCCCTCAATCGCCGCCGGTTCGAGCGGTTCAAGGCCAACAAGCGTGGCTGGTGGTCGCTGTGGCTGTTCCTGATCCTGTTCGTGCTGAGCCTGGGCGCCGAGTTGATCGCCAACGATAAGCCCCTGGCCGTGCACTTCGACGGCGGCTGGTACTTCCCGGCACTCAAGCGCTACCCGGAGACCACCTTCGGCGGCGAGTTCCCCCTGGAAGCCAACTACAAGAGCCCGTACATCCAGGAGTTGCTCAAGGCCAAGGACGCCTGGACGCTCTGGGCGCCAATCCCGTTCAGCTACCAAAGCATCAACTACGACCTGAAGGTCCCCGCCCCCGCGCCCCCCTCGAGCACCAACCTGCTGGGCACCGATGATCAGGGCCGTGATGTGCTGGCGCGAGTGATCTATGGTTTTCGCGTATCGGTGCTGTTTGCCCTGACCCTGACCGTGCTCAGTTCGATCATCGGCGTGATTGCCGGTGCCTTGCAGGGCTTCTACGGCGGCTGGGTCGACCTGGCCGGCCAGCGCTTTCTGGAGATCTGGTCCGGGCTGCCGGTGCTCTACCTGCTGATCATCCTCGCCAGCTTCGTGCAGCCCAACTTCTGGTGGCTGCTGGGGATCATGCTGCTGTTTTCGTGGATGAGCCTGGTAGACGTGGTGCGTGCCGAGTTCCTGCGTGGGCGCAACCTTGAATACGTGCGTGCGGCACGGGCGTTGGGCATGCAGAACGGCGCGATCATGTTCCGCCATATCCTGCCCAATGCGATGGTCTCGACCATGACCTTCCTGCCCTTCATCCTCACCGGCGCCATTGGCACCCTGACCGCCCTGGATTTCCTCGGCTTCGGGCTGCCGGCGGGTTCGCCGTCGTTGGGTGAACTGGTAGCCCAGGGCAAATCCAACCTGCAGGCGCCGTGGCTGGGCATGAGTGCCTTCGCGGTGCTGGCGATCATGTTGAGTTTGCTGGTGTTTATCGGCGAGTCCGCTCGCGATGCGTTCGACCCGAGGAAATGAGATGACTCAGGACAATCTGATCGAAATCCGCGACCTGAGTGTCGAGTTCGTCACGGGCGAGCATCACCATCGCGTGGTCAATCACGTCAGCTTCGACATCAAGCGTGGCGAAACCCTGGCGTTGGTCGGTGAAAGCGGTTCCGGCAAATCGGTGACGGCCCATTCGATCCTGCGCCTGCTGCCCTACCCGTTGGCAAGGCACCCGTCCGGGACCATCGAATATGCCGGGCAAGACCTGCTGACCCTCAAGGAAAAGACCCTGCGGCATATTCGCGGTAACCGCATCGCAATGATCTTCCAGGAGCCGATGACCTCGTTGAACCCGCTGCATTGCATCGAGAAGCAGATCAACGAAGTACTCGGCCTGCACAAGGGCCTCACCGGCAAAGTCGCCACCTTGCGCACCCTGGAGTTGCTGGAACTGGTGGGCATCCCCGAGCCGCACAAGCGCCTCAAGGCCCTGCCCCACGAACTGTCCGGCGGCCAGCGCCAGCGAGTGATGATCGCCATGGCCCTGGCCAACGAGCCGGAACTGCTGATTGCCGATGAGCCGACCACGGCCCTCGATGTAACCGTGCAGTTGAAGATCCTCGAACTGCTCAAGGAGTTGCAGGCACGCTTGGGCATGGCGCTGTTGTTGATCAGCCACGACCTCAACCTGGTGCGACGCATCGCCCACCGCGTGTGTGTGATGCAACAGGGCTGCATCGTCGAGCAGGCCGATTGCGAGACGCTGTTCCAGTCACCCCAGCACCCCTACACCCAGGAGTTGCTGGCGGCGGAGCCCAGCGGTGGGCCGGCCAACAACGCGGTGGGCCCACCGTTGCTGGAAGTCGACGACCTGAAAGTCTGGTTTCCGATCAAGAAAGGCTTTTTGCGCAACACCGTCGACTACGTCAAGGCCGTGGACGGTATCAACTTCAGCCTGCCCCAGGGCCAGACCCTGGGTATTGTGGGTGAAAGCGGCTCGGGCAAGTCCACCCTGGGGCTGGCGATCCTGCGCTTGATCGGCAGCCAAGGCGGGATTCGCTTCGAAGGCCAGCAACTGGACAAGCTCACCCAGCAGCAGGTGCGCCCGTTGCGCCGGGAAATGCAGGTGGTGTTCCAGGATCCGTTCGGCAGCCTGAGCCCTCGCATGTGCGTCAGCGAGATCGTCGGCGAGGGCCTGCGCATCCACAAGATGGGCACGCCTGCCGAGCAGGAAGCCGCGATCATCGCAGCGCTCAAAGAGGTGGGGCTGGACCCCGAATCCCGCCATCGTTACCCCCATGAGTTCTCCGGCGGCCAACGCCAACGCATCGCCATCGCCCGCGCCCTGGTGCTCAAGCCGCGCCTGATTTTGCTGGACGAACCCACCTCGGCCCTGGACCGCACGGTACAACGCCAGGTGGTGGAATTGCTGCGCGGCCTGCAGGCCAAGTACAACCTGACCTACCTGTTTATCAGCCATGATCTGGCGGTGGTGAAGGCGCTGAGTCACCAGTTGATGGTGGTCAAGCAAGGCCAGGTGGTGGAGCAAGGTGATGCGCGAGATATTTTTGCTGACCCGCAGCACGCCTACACCCGGCAGTTGCTCAAAGCAGCCTTTCTAGTACCTGCGTGACGGAACGTGGGGCGAAATGTGAGAGAGGGGCTTGCCCCCTCCCACATGAATAGTGCACAGCCAAGTCCCTCAATAGCAAACCAATATCATTTGCGCACATCGCTACCCTTTGCTTTAATCGCGACCAATTCTTATTTACGCCGATCCTCTTGCGCGGGATGGATATTGTGTCGACCTCTTTCACCCACCTCTACGGCACCCACCACGGCTGGCTACTTGGCCTGCTGCGCCGACGCCTAAACGACCATTGGGATGCCGCCGACCTGGCCCACGACACTTTCATCCGAATCCTTAACCGCCCGCTCAGCGAGACCGATCAGGTAGGCCAGCGCTCCTACCTCGCCACCATCGCCCGTGGCTTGTGCATCGACCACTGGCGCCGTCGCCAACTGGAAAAAGCTTGGTTGGACAGCCTGGCGCAGCGCCCGCAAGCCACCCAGCCGTCACCGGAACAGCGCGCCATCATCGTTGAGACCCTCTACGAAGTGGACGCCATGCTGGCGCGCCTGCCCAGCAAGGTGCGCGAAGCCTTCCTGCTCGCACAACTGCATGGCCTGCCCTATAAACAGATCGCCACGCAAGTCGGCGTAGGTGAGCGCATGGTCAAGAAGTACTTGGCCCAGGCCCTGCTGCACTGCGCGATCCTGGAAGCCGAGCTCGACGGGCTGCTGGTGCAATGAGCCTGCCCGGCAAACTCAGCCATGCCAGCCTGGAACAGGCCGCGCAGTGGTATGTGCGCCTGCAGGATCTAGGCAGTGCTCAGGAGCAGCAGCGCTGGCAGACCTGGATGGCGCAGAACCCCGAGCATCAGGCGGCCTGGCAGTACGTGGAACGGGTCAGCCGGCGTTTTACACCCTTGATGGAACAAGCCCATGGCGCCAGTCACGCCCTGCGCACCTCACGGCGCCAGACCCTCAAGACCCTGCTGGTGCTCTGTGCCGGTTCGACACTGGCCTGGGGCACTTGGCGTACCACCGCCCTGCCCCGTCTGGTCGGCGGCTGGAGCGCCGATTACGCCACCAGCAGCGGTGAGACCCAGGACACGCTGCTGGCCGATGGCAGCCATATCTGGTTGAACACCTTGAGCGCATTGGATGTGCGTTTCGATCCAACGCTACGCTTGCTGCGCCTGCGTTTTGGCGAAGTGCTGATCGACACGGCCAAGGACCTCAACCGTCCATTCCTGGTAGACACCGACTACGGGCGCATGCAGGCACTGGGCACCCGCTTCAGCGTGCTGCAAGGCGACGATTACACCCAGCTCAATGTGTTCGAGGGCCGGGTGAAGGTGCATGCCGTCAATGAACAGGAACGCATCATCGAGGCAGGCCAGCAGGTTTCATTCTCTCGTGCGGGCTTCAATGCAACGGTCAGCGCATCACCGGCCCGCGAAGCCTGGAGTCGTGGTGTGCTGCTTGCCGATAACCTGCCACTGGGCCAACTGATCGCCGAGCTCAACCGCTATCGTCCCGGCCATCTGGGCTGTGACCCCGCCGTGGCGCAGTTACCGGTGATGGGCTCTTTCCCGCTCAAAGACAGCGACCACGCCCTGCATCTGCTGCAAGCCGCATTGCCGATCCGGGTCGACAGGCTGATGCCGTGGTGGGTCAGCGTCAGTCCGCGGTGAAAAAACTTACAACACTCAGTTCCCTTTTCCACAACTCGTTCGGTTAACCCAGCAGACGTTTTCAATTCGCCGTTCGATTTGCTTCCAAGGGACACCTTCATGCCGCAACCTGCTCGCTTTGCGCTGCGCCCATTGGCGCTGGCCACCTCGCTGTTTTGCCTCGGCGCACCGACGGTGCACGCCGTCCAGTCGCCGTCGACCCAGGAAGAGGCCCGAAGTTATCGCATCGACGGCGGCTCGCTGATCAGTGTGTTGAACCATTTTGCCGAGCAATCGGGGATCTTTATCGCCGGCCACAACAATCTGGCTGCTGGCAAAACCAGCCCAGGCCTGAATGGCAGCTACACCGCAGCCAGCGGCTTGCAGCGCCTGTTGCAGGGCAGCGGTTTGCAGGCCGTGCCCCAAGGCAACCACGGCTACGTGCTGGAGCCGGCCCCGGCCAATACTGGCGCACTGGAATTGGGCGCCACGACGATCTCCGGCCAGGCCCTGGGCGCCACCACCGAAGATACCCAGTCGTACACCACAGGTTCCATGGCTTCGGCCACCGGCTTGCCGCTGTCGATGCGCGAGACTCCACAATCGGTCACGGTGATCACTCGCCAGCAAATGGACGACCAGGGCTCTACCAGCATCGCCGACACCCTGCGCCGCGCCCCCGGTGTCAGCGTGCAGAATTACGACAGCGAACGCTGGGAGTTCTCCAGTCGAGGACTGCCGATCACCAATTTCCAGTACGACGGTGTCAACTCCACCTACGACGGCGTGTATGACTACGGCACCACCAGCACCGACATGGCGGTGTACGACCATGTGGAAATCATCAAGGGCTCGGCCGGTCTGCTCAGCGGTTCCGGTGACCCATCGGCCACGGTCAACCTGATCCGCAAAAAGCCGACCAAGGCCTTCAAGGCTTCGGTCACCCAGACCTTCGGCTCCTGGGACAACTACCGCACCGAGGGCGACATCTCCGGCCCGTTGACCGAATCGGGCAACGTACGCGGGCGCTTTGTCGGTGTCTACCAGGACCGCCAGTCGTACCTGGACCACTACCAGAACACCAAGGACATCGCCTACGGCATCCTCGAAGCGGACCTCACCCCCGACACCCTGCTGACCTTCGGCATCGACCAGCAGGACACCCGCTCCCGCGGCGCCAGTTGGACCGGTTTCCCGATGTACTTCAGCAATGGCGCGCGCACCAACTTTTCGCGCTCGTTCAACCCGGCTGCCGACTGGAGCCGCCGCGACTTCCAGAACCAGACCCTGTTCGCCTCGCTGCAACAACAACTGGCCAATGACTGGTCGCTCAAAGTCAGCCTCGACCGCAAGCGCAGCCAGCACGACACCCTGCTCGGCTCGGCCAGTGGCGGCAACCCCAACCCGGTCAGCGGCGACGGCATGTATATGTTCATGGGCAAGTACAAAGGCGATCAGGTGCAGAACACCCTGGACGTCAACCTCAGCGGGCCGTTCAGCCTGTTTGGCCGCGAACATGAGCTGATCATGGGTTTCATGGCCACCCGTTCGAAGCAGGACGTGCCGGTGTACGGCTCGATCTACCCGCCGGTGGGCGGCAGTATCTTTGACTGGCACGGTGAATACGCCAAACCAGATATCCCGCGCAGCGGCCAGAACGATATCGTGCAACGCCAGACCGGCGCCTACCTGGCCACGCGCTTGAAACCCACCGATGACCTCTCAGTGATCCTCGGTACCCGCGTGAGTACTTTCAGCGGGACCGACACCACCGATTTCTACGACCCGACCAAGGCCGACAACCACACCACCTACCACCAGAGCGGCGTGGTCACACCCTATGCCGGCATCGTCTACGACCTCAATGATACCTGGTCGGTATACACCAGCTATACCCAGATCTACCGCCCGCAAAACAGCAAGGACGTCGACCGCAAGCTGCTCGACCCGATCGAAGGCGATACCTATGAGGCCGGTCTCAAGGCCGCGTTCTACGACGGTCGCCTGAACGCCAGTTTTGCTGCGTTCCGTATCGAGCAGGACAATGTCGCCGAGTACGTTTCAGGCTTTGAAACCGACTCGGTGTACCGCCCGATCGCTGGCGCCACTACCAAGGGCTTCGAGGCCGAGCTATCCGGTGAAGTGCTGGACGGCTGGAATATTTCTGCCGGCTACACCTACCAGCATACCCGTGATGCCAATAACGGCTACGTGTACAGCTCGGTACTGCAAACCACCACCCCGCAGCAGGTGGTGCGCCTGTTCAGCTCCTATCGCCTGCCCGGCGCCCTGCAGAACCTCACCGTGGGCGGCGGGGTGAACTGGCAGAGCGAGTTCTTCGGCAACGTGTTCCAGCCAGACCCGAACGACACGGTCAATTTTGGCCACACCTCACGTATCACCCAGGACAGCTACTACCTGGTAGACGTGATGGCGCGCTACCGCTTCAACGAGCACCTGAGCACGACCTTGAATGTGAAGAACCTGTTCGACAAAAAGTACTACACCGGTCTGGGCAACTTTGGCACCGGTTTCTACGGCGAACCGCGCAGCCTGCAACTGGCGACCAAATGGGACTTCTAGGCTGACGCCCCTGGCGGTGTGTGTAATGATTACCCCTCGATCTCTCAAGGGATAGAGCCACCGCCATGTCGACGAACACTACTGCCCGACCCGAGCATGCGCCGCGCTTCTGGCGCGACGAACGCTTGCCGTTCATCGAGGCGCGGACCATCGCCGACGGGCGCAAGGTCACTTACACCCGGCATGCCCACGAGCACTTCTCCATCGGCGCGATCACCACCGGGCGCAGTTATTATCACTACGGTGCCCAGACCTTCGAGATCGGCGCCGGCACGGTGGTGCTGATGAACCCGGGCGACGTGCATGCGTGCAACCCTATCCATGACCAGCCTTGGTCCTATCACATGCTGTACCTCGACACGCCGTGGCTGACCGACCTGCAATACCAACTGGGTTTCAGCACCGAGCAGGGTTATCGGCCATTCGACACGCCTCACACCCGCGACACGCGGCTGTACCACGGCTTGCTTGAACTGTACCGCATACTGCTGGACGAGCACGCCGACCTGCTGCAGAAACAAAGCGCGCTGGTGAGCTATTTCACCGAGGTGCAACAGCGCCTCAATCCTTCGCTGGCACCGGTGCGTGAGGTCAACCACAAGCTGGAACGCGCCGCCGAGTACATCCGCACCCACTGCATCGAGGCATTGAAACTCGAAGACATTTGCCAGGCGGCCGAGCTGTCGCCGTCCTATCTGATACGCGCATTCAAGCAGTATTATGGGTTGACGCCCCACGCGTTCATGGTCAACCGACGCATCCAGTTTGCCCGCAGCCAACTGCGCAACGGTGCACTGATTGCCGACGTCGCCCTGGCCGCAGGCTTTGCCGACCAGGCGCATTTCCAGCGCACCTTCAAACAGCACTTCGCCGCCACGCCGGGGCAGTACCGCGAAAACCTCAAGCCATCAGCAAATAACCCACACTGGCCACCAGCAACGCGGCCATTGAGCGGTTGAACAGGCGCACGCCCCGGGGGTTGCTCAAGTAGCGGCGCAAAAATGTCCCGGCATACGCCCAGCACGCCACCGACAGGTAGCAGATCACCAGGTACAGCGCCGCAAACAACCACACCTGCCCAGCGTCGCCATCGGCCGCAAACAGGCCCATGCCCGCCACGCATGCCAGCCAGGCTTTCGGGTTGAGCCACTGCATGATCGCGCCGTACAACATCGACGGCGCGGTTGCCGTACCGTCGGCGTCCAGGCGACCATCGTCCACCGCCAGCTTCCAGGCCATGTACAGCAGGAAGGCGACCCCGCCCCACTGGATCAGTTGGGTCAGGATCGGCCAGCGCACCAGCACTTCATGCAGGCCCAGGCCGATCAGCACCAGCAACAAGGTGAAGCCGACGGCGGCACCGAACACATGCTTCTGGCTGGCGGCAAAACCGAAGCGCGCGCCGCTGCTCAGGGCGACGACATTGACCGGCCCAGGGGTGATGGAGGTGGCGAGGGCGAAAGCGGCCATGGAAATGATCAAGCTCATTGCAGTTCCTTCTTGTGATGCCAAACGAGGTTGAGATCACGGTAACGCGTGCAACGATCAAGGTATTGAACAAAATGCCCCTCTGCCCTGCTCCATACCCACTGCTGGAATTGGCATTCAGCGTTGGGTAGGAATACGGATATCACCGTCTCGGCACTGGCTTTTCACACTGCGCGGGCAGCCGGCAAACGCCAGGTCCTTGGTCAGGCACACGCGCACCTCCGAGAGCACCTTGCCCTTGCAGATCACCGCCAGCCCGTGATTGCCCATGCGTGGGTTGCTCTCGCGAAACAGCGCCTCGATTTCCTGTGCCTGCATCGACGGCGGTGTATTGAACGGCTGCAGCTGTTGCGGGATAACCACCACGCCAAGCGCCGTGTCGGTCCTTTCCAGATACTCCAGCGGCTCGAGCCCGCTGCAGGTACCATGCTTGGCCCACTCATGCTTGAGCAACGCACGGGTTGGAAACAGCGCCGCGCCCTTTTCCATTTCTTCATCGCTCAAGCGCGACTGGGGCGCACACGAGGCCGGCCAACCGCCCCGTGCGTATTGCGGCCACAAGCCGTGCAGCACAAACCCATAGCCCTTGCCCGAGCACTGCTCATTGCCTGGGTGCGTCAGGCAGAACGTCGGTGACCACGACAGTGACAGCACATAAAAATCAAACTCTCCTGCCGACCCTTGGTTGCGCGACGCCGCCGTTGCACCTGTAGCGATCAGCAGCCACAACACCATCCAGTATTTCATCCCGGTATTCCTTTGAAAAAATGAAGCCTCACGCTATTGCAACGGCTAGGGATGCTGGGAGTAACGTTGTAACACCTTGTCCAGGATGATATCGGTCTTCAACGCCTCGATCGCCAGCGACGGATGCTCGGCCTCCCCGCGAATATGGGCGTTCATGTTCAGTACGTGGTGCCACTGGATATGGGCATGGCATGGCACTTCCAGTACTTCGGTGGTCTCGCCTTCAAGGCGCAGTGGCTGGTCCTCGAACACCGAGAACTGGATGCGCCCCAGGCTACCGATCAACTCGACACGATCCTCACGACGGTCCGCCACGAAGTTCCAGCAGCCCATGCCCAACGCACCGCTGGCAAAGGTCCAGCAGGCGGTTACCGCATCTTCTGCTGCATAGCGTCCGGCCTGTCGCGCGGTATAGCCCGAGACCTCGACGATATCGCCAGCCAGGTACTGGAAAAGATCGAAGCCATGGCTGGCCAGGTCGGCGAAATATCCGCCACCGGCAATCGCCGGGTCGGTGCGCCAATTGGCGGCGCTGCTATCAGCTGCAGCAGCCGGCTTGCACAGGGTCCAGGTCAGGTGGCGCAATGCACCGATACGACCTTCCTGCAACCAGGTACGCACTTGCTGGAAGCGGGGCAACGAGCGCCGATAATAGGAAACAAACAGATGCAGCCCGGCGCGTTCGAAGGTGCGCTGCATCAACGCACTCTGTTCAGCGTTCAGCGACATGGGCTTTTCGACGCAACAATGCTTACCCGCCGCCGCCACCATCAGCGCGTATTCAAGGTGGCTGTCAGGCGGCGTGGCGATGTAGACGGCGTCCACCTCAGGGTCGTTGATCAGTGCCTGGGCGTCGGTATAGAAACGCGCTATACCGTGCCGCGCCGCATAATCGCGCACCGCTTCGATACGCCTGCCCATTACGGCCACCAGTGCCGAACCTGGCGCTTTATAGAAAGCCGGTCCACTCTTCAATTCAGTGACATTGCCACAGCCGATCATGCCCCAGCGTATGGTCTTCATTGAATGTCCTCGCTCGTATTCGTCAAACCGGCAGTATCCACATACCGGCCCCGGCACGCCATAACCACTTAGCATGACAATTGCATTACACTTTTATGACATTGATCGCGCTGCGGGAGGTACAGGCATTGAAAATACGTGCAACGGTCATTTGCGCACATGAGGAGCATATTCTCTTCGTGCGCAAAGCCCGGTCCAAATGGGCGTTGCCAGGCGGCAAGGTCGAGCCCGACGAGCGCCCGGTCGGCGCGGCGGAACGCGAGTTGGAAGAAGAAACCGGATTAAATGTGGACGGCTTGCTGTATTTACAGGAACTCAAGACCCGCGACACCCTGCACCATGTGTTCGAAGCCTCGGTGGTGAATATCGACCAGGCACGGCCATGCAATGAGATCGTGGACTGCCAGTGGTATGCCTACGGTGCCCTGGATGAACTGGACACCACCGATGCCACCCGCCACATCGTCAAATCCTTCCTGCGTCGTCTCTGACGCCAGATGAAATGTTCTGAAATTCAATCCCCAGGTCAAATCGCAGGCAAAAAAAATCCCAAGTAGCTGATGGAAACTTGGGATTTAAAAATGCATAAACCGTGGGAGGTGAACGCCCGGGTATAGTAGCGACTGTAAAAACCTGTAACAACAATATTTTAATCCTTTCGTCGGATTACATATTGCGTAAGCCATTCAATAACCACATGTTTTTTATGGTAACGGATAATAGGATTGCCACTTTTTGGTGCAAGTAGCGCAGATATTCCTCAAGCAATTCCGTTTATAAAATAGGGTTATTAATCAATGTGACGTCGCCCGCTTGAATAACTGATCGCTCAGTTGCGTGCACGTTTGGCGAAGCTCGTCGTTACGAGAAGCGGTCGCACCCGCGACCCATTCCAGGTGACGGCACAGCGCGAGGCGTTCGGCGGCGTCTTCACGCTGGCGGTCTGCCTTGGCGTTGATCTGAACGAAATAGAACCCCAATAGCACCGCGACGCACAGCACGCCAACCGCGAGATAACGCAAGCTGTTGGACGCTGGCGGCGGCGCATCCATGGCCTACGGCGCCCTGCCCTTTTCATAACGAACGTCGTCGCCCTCGACACGGCCCACGACGGACCAGCCCAGGCGCTGGTAGAAGCCATTGGCGCGAATGTCATCGCGCCCGTCGGTGACCAGATACAGCTTGTCGTGGTGTTCAAACAATGCCGCCTCGGCCAACGCCATCAGCTGGCGCCCCAGCCCAAGGTTTTCATAGGTGGGCAACACGAACATCGCGAACACTTCGCCTTCGGCCAGGTCAACCATGGAAAACCCGGCCGCCTGGCCATCCACTTCCGCGATCCAGGCGCAGGGCGCCGCACTCAGGGTATCGACCAGTGCCTGTGGGGTAATGCCCAGGTCGGCCATCTGTTCAAGACTCAAATGGTTTTGCACCACCGAGGTGCGGATAGCACACAGCGTGTCAACGTCATCGGCTGTTGCCGCTCGAATAAGCACTTGCATACAGGCCTCCATGAAGAAGTGGGTGATTGTATGCAAATACCTACATTGAGATTGTCGTGGATTTGTAAGCGCCAGTGCGTGGCACGCAGTTATTTACGCGCCACCTTATACCGCAAACAATCCTGATAAAAGCTCTTGCGAATCGCCTCCGGCTTAAGCCGTGAACGACTGTCATAGGTCTGTTCGGTAATGCCCATGGCCATCATGCGCATCCACGATTTGTTGAACTTGATGCTTTGGATCTTCTGCCGAGCGGCGTACAGCGATACCCCGGACAACTTGAGTTCCTGAGCCCTGGCAGCAGTGCCCGCGCCCCAGCTGCACATGTACTTGTCGCCCTCGCGCAATTCCCTGGCCTGCACGGCAGCCGCGCCGCCGGCCAGGGAGCAGGCAATCAGCATCATTCCCACAGTGCGCATTTGCATCCTCGGCTAACCACCTGAAAATAAAAGCGATTTTGGCGAGGATTTAGTTACAAAGGGGCCACTAAATTGCCTTACTCTGCGAACTTCAGGCAGCCGTCGCAGACATGGCCCACGTCAGGGCTTGAGTTCGAACAACGCCGGCATCGGCGGCCACTCCGAAGGGACTTTGCGGAAGTGGCTGAACCCGGCGGCTTGCGCCATCTGGCGGGCGCGCTTCTCGCCCATGAACGCTCCCAGCCCTGCCCCGCCATGGGACAGCGAGCAGGTCATGCAATAGAGGGTGCTCTGCGGGTACATCACCCGGCCGAACAGGTTCATGTTCTCGTGCAGCTCCTCGGACAAGTTGAGTTCGACCATCAGGTAGGTGCCGTCTGCGGCCGTGGCTGCGCGCAGGTCCTTGAGCATTTGCTGGGGGTCGGTGGCGTCGTGGATCACCACGAAGGTGGTCACGAAGTCGAATTGCTGGCCGCGCAGCGCATCGGAATCGTTCACCTCGAACTGCACCCGGTCGCCCACGCCGGCCGCCTCGGCGTTGGCCCGCGCCAACTCGATGGAGGGCAAGTGGAAGTCGCAGCCGACAATCCGCGCCTCGGGATAGGCCTTGGCCATGGTGATCGCCGCCAGGCCGGCGCCGCAGCCGAAGTCGAGCACACTGCCGCCGGACTTGAGTTTCTCTTCGACGCCGTCCAGGGAAGGGATCCAGTGCTGCACCAGGTAGTGCTTGTACCAGGGCATGGTCATGCGCTCCATGCCTTTCCAAGTCTCCAGCGGGAACGCCTCCTCGGCGCAGCCGCCGCCATTACGGAATGCTTCGATGACCTTGGGTGCCATGCTCACGAACGGCACGCTCAACTGGATGATGCCGCCGGCGAAATACGGCGAGTCTTCATCGGCGAGCACCGGCACGAACTCCGCAGGCATCTGGTAACGGCGCGTGGGCGCGTCGTAGGTCACATAGCTGCCGGTGACCATGCTGCCCAGCCATTCACGCAGGTAGCGGGCGTTATAGCCGGTCTTCTGCGCCAACTCCTCCAGGGTCACCGCCTCGCCGTCGGCCAGGGCCTTGAACAAGCCGAGCTGGTCGCCGATATAGAGCATGGCGCCGCGCAGGGTGTTGCCGTAGTCCTCCATGATACGCGCCGAAAACTGTTGGACCTTGGCTTTATCAACTGCCGTAACGTTTGACATGTGTCGCTCCTTGATAAGTCTGTTGGGTGATCACTGCTTAGCGGGCCGCCAGTTTGGACAGCACGTTGTCGACGATACGGTCGGACATCCCCAGGTGGGTCCTGGGCTCGAACAGCCGAGCCAGTGCGCCGGTGTCCATGGCGGCAACCACCCGCGCATCAGCCTCGATCGCGGTGCGGATCGACACGTGATTGCGCTGGCTCGCCTGGGACACTTCGAAGATGATTTCGTAGGCGCTGCTCTTGCCCAGCTTGCGCGCCATTTCGAACACCACGGCTTCGGTGCAGATGGCATCGCCGTAGGCGTGGGCGGTGCATTCCATCTTCTGCACGTTCACAGTGAGCCCGTCGATGGTGTCGGTGAGGATCGACAGCGCCATCAGCGCGTAGTGGGAAACGTCCGCGACCGCACACCACTCCAGGCGCGTGCCGCGGTAATCGCGTTCGTGTTCAAGGATCATCGCATCCAGTGCGAGCATGACTTGGGCCTTGGCCAGCCGCGCCAGCACCACCACCTGCTCGCAGCCTTCCGGGTTGCGTTTGTGCGGCATGGTGCTGCTGCCGATCTGCTGGTCGCTCCAGCCCACTTCCACCTCAGCGATTTCCCAGCGATTGAGCGTACGGATTTCATCGGCCACCCGGGCCAACGAGGCCGTGACCATGGCCAGGGTGCTGACGAACTCCGCAACCCGGTCACGGGACACGTGCCAGCCGGTCAAGGGCACCTGCAATGACAAGCGCTCGGCAAAACGCTCCAGCATCGGTATCGCCTCCGGACCGAACGCGGCCATGGTGCCTACCCCGCCGAACAGCTGCACCACCAGCACGCGCTGGCGTGCCTCGGCCAGGCGCTGGCGATGGCGCAGCAGCTCATCGATCCAGCCGGCGACCTTCAGCCCGAAAGTGGTCGGCAACGCCGGGATCGAGTGGGTCCTGGCGACCATCAGCGAATCACGGTGCGCATCGGCCAGCGTCGACAATTTGCCCAGCAAGGTTTCCAGGGCCTGGTCCATGGCGTCGAGGACGTCGCGCATTTCCAGGGACTGGGCAGTGTCCTGGATGTCCTGGGTGGTGGCGCCGTAGTGCACGTATTCGCGGGCACTCGGGCTGCAGTTCTTTTGCAGGGCGCTGAGCAATGGCATCAGCGAATGACCGGTAGCCGCCACGCCATCGGCCAACTGGCGCACATTGATGCCCGACAGCAACGCGGCTTTTTCGATGTCCAGGGCCGCCTCACGCGGGATGATATTGACATCGGCCTGGGCCATGGCCAGTGCGGCTTCCACATCCAGCCAGCGTTGCAGGCGGCAATGGCTGCAGAAGATCTTGCGGCTCTGCGGGCCGGCATAGCCTGAGCCGTGGGTTTTCGAGTCGAGGATGTGGCTGTGTTCATGCCGGCATTGTTCGCCGTCATGACCCAGGCCCGGGTGTTCCGAACGTGCGGTGCAAGACGCACGGGCTGCCATTTCCAACGTTTGCGCATCCATCACATACCCTCCATTGCGTACAGGGACTGACCGGTATTGCCTTGGGTTTCTACTAACCCTTCAAGACGGGGTATCGCTTTATTCGCCACCAGGTCGACCATGTCTGCCGCCAGCCCGGTGTAGGCCGCCGGGTCAAGCAGGTCGTCCAGCACTTGGCGACTGAAACAGCCGTGCAGGCGCGAGTCGCTGAGCAGGGCTTCGCGAAAAGGACGACCCTCGACCTGGGCCTGCTGGGCTATTTCGTGGACCAGCTGATGAGCCGTCTGCTTGCCGAACCGTGGCGCCAGCGCGAGCATGATGCGCTCCGACAGGATCAGCCCGCCGAGCATGTCGAGGTTGCTGCGCATGCGCGTTTCGCGCACATCCAGCCCGGCCAGCAGCACACCCTCCATACGGGCGAGCAAGGCGCCGGCGTAGACAAACAGCTCCGGCAAGGCCGCCCATTCGATACGCCACGTGGTGCCGTCGCGCTCATGCAACTGGAACGCCGCATCAGTCAGTGCAAGCATCTGCGCGCGCACCAGCCGCGACAGCGCACTGATCAGGTCCACCGTCGACGGGTTCTGCTTGTGGGGCATGGTGCTGCTCCCCACCTGCCCTGCCCGGCGGCCTTCACGCACTTCATCGATCTCGGTGCGTTGCAGGTGGTAGATCTCATTGGCTACGCGGCCCAGGGTCGCCGACGCCTGGACCAGCAGCCACGCCGCCTCCAGGATGCGGTCGCGGGCGCTGTGCCAACTGCTCAACGGTGCCCCCAGGCCGAGACGTTCCAGGGTGCGGCGCTGCACCTCCAAACCCTGCGGGCCAAGCGCCGCCAGGGTGCCCACGGCGCCGGTCAGGTTGCCCACCATTACCCGGGCATACGCCTCGTCGAAGCGTTCGAGGTGGCGATCGATCTCATCGACCCACACCGCCACCTTGTAGCCAAACGTGGTGGGCAATGCTTGTTGCCCATGGGTGCGGGCGACCATCGGCGTGTGCTTATGCCGCAGGGCGAGCGTGAGCAAATGCCCACGGATGGCGCGCAAGCGCTGCAACACCAGGCCCCAGGCCTCGCGGACCTGCAGGATCAGCCCAGTATCGAGAATGTCCTGGGTGGTCACACCGTAATGCACGTACTCACCCCAGCCATCGGCGCACAAGGCCTCGAGGGCGCGAAGGGTCGGCACCAGGATATGCCCGGTCTCCATGCTCTGGCGCCCCAGGGCGTCGAGGTCCAGCAGTTCCACACTAGCCACCCGGGCGATTTCCCGTGCAGCTTCGTGGGGGATGATGCCCATCTGCGCCTGCGTCGCCGCCAGTGCTGTTTCTACATCGAGCCACTTCTGCACCTGACTGGCATCAGAGAAGATCGCGGCAAATTCCGGGGACGAGTAAGCGCCCCCGTGGATACGGGATTCAGTGATATGACTCGGCATGTCGGGTTACTCGCGTTGTCCTAAGGAGGGCTACTTCACGCGCTGCATTGCTTCCCAGACCGCGTCGTAATAGGCCCGCTCCAGCCGGAAGTGCTCGGCCAGGGACGTGAGAAAGGCATTCTGGAAACCCAGGTCCGGGATACGCCGTGCAATCAGTGCCCATTCACGCTTGGCCCGGGGTGGCACCAGGCTGATATGCACTTCGTAGTACTCCGCGTCGTCCTGGCTCAAGCCCGCATTGCGCAAGGCGTTGTACAACTTACAGTGGTTGCCGGGCACCACCAGCTCGGTGATGTAGAACACCGCCAGGCCCCAGCCGACATCGGGGTTGCGGAAACAGCGGGCACGGTTGTTCAGGTAGGCGATTTCCTCGGGCATCGTCGAGATGGCCTCGAAATCCGCGGTCAGGCCTATGGCAGCGAGAAGCTTGGCCAACAGTCGCGGATGGGAGCGCTGTTCGTCCTCTTCGCCCAGCTCACCGTAGAGATAACGGCCAAGGGCGGCCGCCTCGTCAACATCGGTCAGGTTGACCAACAGGTCGGCGGCATCCCGGTACAGGCGGTAGGTGCGGAACCACTGGTGGCGCAGGAACACCTGCAATTGCTCGCGGGACGCCTTGCCCTCGAACACATACTGCGACATCGGGTGGTTTTCCCGTGACTGCGCGGCAATCTGCTCTTCCAGGCGTTGCTGGAACGCGGCCTCGGACAACGGCGAGGCCAAGTCCGCAGACGGCATGAAACGCTCTTGCACGCTATAGATGGCATTGGCCAGCCAGCGTCGGGTCGAGGCGGTGGCGACGTCATCGCTCAGCGACAGGATGTACAGCAATTGCTGGCACTGCGCCGCGTTCGCGGCATCGCCGCGCTGGCCCGACTCACACAGGGCACGCAGCATATTGGCGGCAATTTCGATGCGATTGAACGTCGCATCCGGCTTCAGCGCTTCGGCCAACAGGCGGGCTTCGGCGGTGTGGATATTCTGCAATTGCGGCTGCGAGAAATTACGTGGGCTCATCATGTGCTCCATTATTGTTGTTTTAGGATCGCTGGGTGGTTCAGGCAGGCAGGCGCTGCGCCTGCATCTGCTGCCACAAGCTGTCGAAATAGGCCTTGTTGATTTCGAAGTGACGCTTGAGCGCGCGCATGAACGTGCGCTGAAAGCCGTCATCGCCTGCTAACTTGGCAATCAGCGCCCACATTTCCTCGGTGTCGATCTCATCCTGGGTGCCGTGCAGGCGGTGGAATTCGCTCGGCTGCTCTGGAACGTCGAGGCGCTGCAACAGCTCGTAGATGCGCCGGTGGTTGACGCAACTGACAGACTCCACCGCATAGAGCAGCGCAAGGCCCCAGGCGACATCGGTGTGGCGCACGCAGCGAATGCGATTATTCAGGTAGGCTTTTTCCAGGGGATGCAACGCAGGAAAGTCGATGGCCAGCGGAATATCGAAATACTCCATCAGATGGGCCAGCATCGCCGGGTGCGAACGCTCCGGAGTCTCGGCCCCCGCTTCACCGTAAAGGTTGCGGTAGAACACCGAGGCATCCTCGATGGCCTCGAAGCGAAAGGCCAGCTCTGCCAGCAGGCTGTAGAAGTTGTAGGAGCGGGTCCAGTGGTGTTCCAGGAAGAAACGCACGTCTTGCACAGGCGGCGTACCTTGGAACAGGTGCACCGACATGGGGTGGTTGACCCGGCTGCGAGCGGCGATTTCAGCGTCGACCAGCTGTCGGAACTCATCCACCGGCAACGCGGTGAAGCCCGGCAGGTCAACGGCGAACTCATCTTCGGCGCGGTAGACCTCACTGGCCATCCAACGGCGGGTCGGCTCAGTGCGTGGATCGCCCGGAATGTGCAGTTGCAGCAGGGCTGCCTGGTAGTGGGCGTAGGCATCGGCATCCCCCGACAAGCCTTGCCGGGTCAGCGCGAGCAGTGCTTCCAGCGCGCGGGTGACCTGGGCGTAGTGGGCGCCGGGTTCCAGGGCACTGGCCATCAGTGTCGAGGCCGTGGTGAACAGGTCGGAATCCGAGCGTTGTAACAGGGCAGCAGTATCCATTGATAACCCCTCGATTCTTGTTTTTGTGATTTGGCGTACTCGAAGAAAAGGCTAAAGGTTCCTCTAGTGGCAAGGTCAATACCTGTAGGAAATTTCTTTTCCCAATGGACATTTACCTGGCGTATGGAGAGCAAAATGTGGGAGGGGGCTTGCTCCCGATGGCAGTGGGTCAGTGCCAGATGTACTGACTGACCCGCCGCCATCGGGAGCAAGCCCCCTCCCACATTTGCACTGCCGTGCTGTGTTTTTGCTCGGCTGTGGCTAACGCAGCGCCGCAGCCCCACTGCAGATCTGCCCCGCCTGTTCACAAATCTGCCAGCCACCGCCCAGCGCCTTGTAGATCCCCACCACCGCCAAGCGCTGCTGGGTGCGCGCTGCCGTTAACGCACGGCGGCTGGTGAAGTCGGCACGTTCGGCCTCAAGCACATCCAGATACATGCCCTCGCCTTCGGCAAATCGCGTGCGCGCAAACTTGGCCGCCTCGCGATTGGCCGCCGCCTCCAGCAGCCGCAGGCCCAAGGTGCTGCCCGCGGCACTGTTGGCCTGGAACGCATCGTCGGTTTCCTGCAGGGCACGCAATACGGTCTGGTCATAGGCGATCAAGGCCGCTTGGGTACGCGCCTCGCTGGCGGCGATCCGTGCGCGTACACGCCCGGTGTCCAGCAGCGACCAGCGAATCACCGGGGCGATAAAGTTCGACTGCATGCCTGCATCACCCAGGGAGCCGAGGCTTCCGGCCAGTAGTCCGATGGAGCCCTGCACCTGGATATCCGGATACAGGCCGGCGGTTTCCACGCCTATTTGCGCAGTCTCAGCCGCCAGGGTGCGTTCGGCCGCGGCAATATCGGCGCGCCGGGCCAACAAGCCGGCCGGATCACCCACTTGCAGGGTGCGCAGGCTCAAAGTCTCACGACCGGGCCTGGCCAGCGGTGGCTTGAACCCTTGCGGTGCCTGCCCCAGCAGCACCGCCAACGCGTTGTTGGAGGTTGCGCGTCGCCGCTCAAGGTCGGGCGCTACCGCCTCGACATTGCGCAGCAAAGCCTCGGCACGCAGCCGGTCGAACTCGGTGGCAGCGCCGACACTGACCAGATGCTCCACCAGGCCCAGGCTGTCGCGCTGGCTCTGGCTGATGTCAGCGACCACGGCTTGTTCGGCTTCGATCCCTTGCAGTTCGAACCAGGTGGCGGCAACGGTGGCCGCGACGCTCGCCTGCACACTGCGCAGCAGCGCCTGGCGTGACCCCGCCTGGGCCTGCGCCACTTCAACCGAGCGTCGCACGCGGCCAAACAGGTCGATTTCCCAGGCCGCATCCAGGGCCGCACGGGTGGATTCAATGGAGCGCTGCTCGCCATATGGCGTCTCGACCTCACTGCGCCGTCGGTGCTCATAACCGAGGGCGGCGCCGCCGCTGGGCAAGAACCCTTGGCGGCTTTCGCGCAGCATCGCCTTGGCTTCGTCCAGGCGTGCGGCGGCGATGCCGATGTCATGGTTGGCTGCCAGCGCCTGCTGGATCAATTGGCTGAGAGCGGGCTCGTCGAACACCTGCCACCACTGCGCCTCGACCGCGCCGGTACCGAGACCGGCGACGGGCGCACCGAAGCTCGCCGGGCGCTGCGCGGCAGGCAACACAGGGGTGGAATAATCAGGGCCTACCGAGGCGCAGCCGGCCATCAGCAGCAACGGCAACAGCAACACTGGATAAGACAGTCTCATGATGCACGCTCCTCCAACTGCAACTTCGGACTCGACCCCTGACGCTCCACGCGCAGCGCCAGGCTGCGCATCACCACGTAGAACACCGGGGTGAGGAACAGGCCGAACAGCGTTACCCCGAGCATGCCGGCAAACACCGCGACGCCCATGGCATGGCGCATCTCGGCCCCGGCACCGCTGGCAAATACCAGCGGCACCACGCCGGCGATAAACGCCAGTGAGGTCATCAGGATCGGCCGCAAGCGCAGTTGGCAGGCGTGGATAACCGCCTCCAACGGGCTGGCGCCTTCGGCTTCGAGACTGCGGGCAAACTCGACAATCAGGATGGCGTTCTTCGCCGCCAGCCCGACCAGCACCACCAGCCCGATCTGCACGAACACGTTGTTGTCACCCTCCACCAGCCACACGCCGATGATCGCGCTGAGCAGGCACATGGGCACGATCAGCAAGACCGCCAGCGGCAGCAGCCAGCTGTTGTACTGCGCCGCGAGGATCAAATAAGCGAGCAACACACACAGCGGGAAAATAAACAGCGCCGACGACCCGGCGAGCTTTTGCTGGTAGGTCAAGTCCGTCCACTCATAGGTCACACCTTCGGGCAGCACCTCCTGGGCCAGGCGCTCCATCAGCGCCACGGCCTGGCCTGAGCTGACGCCCGGCATCGCCCCACCGGAGATATCTGCCGAGGGGTAGCCGTTGTAGTGAATCACACGGTCAGGGCCGGAACCCGGGGTGACGGTGACAAACGCCGACAACGGCAGCATGTCCCCGGCCGCATTGCGCACTTGCAGGCGGCCAATCGCCTCGGCCTGCATGCGATGGTCCGCATCGGCCTGGGCGGTGACCTTGTAGGTGCGGCCGAAACGATTGAAGTCGTTGACATACAGCGAGCCGAGATAGACCTGCAGTGACTCGAATACATCCGCCAGGCGCACACCCTGGCTCTTGACCTGGGTGCGGTCGATATCGACATTCAGCTGCGGCGCGTTGACGTCCAGGCTGGTCATCAAGCCGGCGACCTGCCCCGACTCGGTGGCTTTGGTCATCAGCACCTGGGTCTGCTGCACCAACGCCTCAAGCCCTACACCGCCACGGTCCTCGACCTGCAGCTTGAAACCACCGGTGACGCCAAGGCCAGGCACCGGCGGCGGCGGGAACACGCCGAGGAAACCGTCGGGAATGCTCGCGAACTTGGCTTGCAGGCGCCCGGCGATGGCGACTGCGGCCATGTCCGGCGAGGTTCGCTCCTTGAACGGATCGAGCATCACGAACATCACCGCCGCATTCGGTACGTTGACGAAGCCGTTGACCGACAGACCCGGGAACGCCACCACGCTTTCCACTCCCGGTTCGTCCAGGGCGACTTTCGACATTTGCCGCACCACCGCGTCGGTACGATCCAGCGACGCCGAGTTGGGCAATTGGGCAATGCCGACCAGGTAGTATTTGTCTTGCATCGGCACAAAACCCGCCGGCACAGCGTTGAAGCCGAACCAGGTCAGCGCGAGTAATCCGCAATAGGCCACCAGCGCCACGCCGCGACGGCCGACCACCTTGCGCACCGTGCTGCCATACGCCTGCGGCGCACGCTGGAACGGCCGGCCCAGCACCTCCAGCAGGCGCACGGCGCGACCGCGCAGGCTGCGCGGGTCATGTACCACGGCGGCACCTCGTGGGCGCAGCAACAGGCCGGCCAACGCCGGGCTGAGGGTCAACGAGTTGACCGCCGAGAGGATCGTCGAAATCGCGATGGTCAGCGCAAACTGCCGGTAGAACTCACCTTGCAATCCACTGAGGAACGCCGTGGGGATGAACACCGCAGCCAGCACCGAGGTAATCGCAATGATGGGGCCAGTGACCTCGCCCATCGCACGCCGCGCAGCTTGCGTGGGCTCCTCGCCGTTTTCGATATGCCGCTCGACGTTCTCGACCACCACGATGGCATCGTCGACCACAATGCCGATCGACAGCACCAGGCCGAACAACGACAAGGTATTCAGGGAAAAACCCATCAGGTGCATGACCGCGAAGGTGCCGATGATCGACACCGGCACGGCCATCAACGGGATCAGCGACGCGCGCCAGTTACGCAGGAACACCACCACCACGATGACCACCAGCAGGATCGCTTCCATCAGGGTGATCGCGACTGACTCCAGCGAAGCCCGCACAAACACCGTCGGGTCATAGGCAATCCGCGACACCAGCCCTTCAGGGAAGTTGGTCTGCAGGCGCTGCATGGTATCGCGCACTGCCTGCGCCACATCGAGGGCGTTGGCGCCCGGGCTCTGGATGATCTGCAAGGCCACTGCCGGCTCGCCGTCCAACAGGCTGCGCAGCGCGTAGGCATCGGCGCCCATCTCGATACGGGCCACATCACGCAGACGCGTGACCTGGCCGTTATCGCCGGTGCGGATGATGATGTCGCCAAATTGCTCTTCGTCCGTCAGCCGCCCGAGAGTATTGACCGTGACTTGGAAGGCCGCGCTGGAATCCGGTGCCTGGCCGACGGAGCCGGCCGCCACTTGCACGTTCTGCTCGCGCACCGCGGCAATCACATCGCCGGCGGTCAAGCCACGGGCGGCGATCAGGTCCGGGTCGAGCCACAAGCGCATGCTGTATTCGCCCGCGCCCCATACCAGCACGTCGTTGATCCCCGGCAGGCGCGACAGCTCGTCACGCACCTGGAGGTAGGCATAGTTGGAGATGTACAGCGGGTCATAACGTTTATCGGGGGATAGCAGGTGGACCACCATGAGGATGTCCGGCGAGGTCTTTTGCGTGACCACGCCGAGGCGCTGCACCTCCTCGGGCAAGCGCGGCAAGGCCCGCGACACACGGTTCTGCACCTGGATCTGCGCCATGTCGGCGTTGGTGCCCTGGGCGAAGGTCGCGGTCAGGATCATGCGGCCGTCGGTGGCCGACTGCGAGGTCATGTACAACATGCCCTCGACCCCGGTGATCACCTGTTCCAATGGCGCCGCCACCGTCTCGGCGATCACCTGCGGGTTGGCCCCGGGATAGGACGCGGTGACCTGCACCGTGGGCGGCGTGACCGCGGGGTATTCACTCAGCGGCAGATGAAAGAAAGCCACGATACCGCCGATCATCATCAACACCGACAAGACAATGGCGAAGATCGGCCGATCAATGAAAAAGCGTGGGAAGCTCATTGCACACCTCCCACAGTCAGCTGCGCCTCAAGCGGCTTGCCCTCGATACTGGCGGCCAAGGGTGTCACCTGCATACCGGGGCGCACCAACCCTTTGACGACGATGCGCTCGCCCGGCTGCAGGCCTTGCTCGATAACGCGCAGGCCGTCGGCCATCGGGCCCAGTTCGACCGGGCGGTATTCGGTCTTGTCGCCCTCACCGACCACCAGCACATAGCGGCGGCCCTGGTCGGTGCCGATGGATTGGTCGGCGATCAACACGCGAGGCTGCGCCACGCCGGTGTCCAGCTTGACCTTGGCGAACAGCCCTGGGGTCAGGCGCCCATCCGGGTTGTCGACCACCGCACGCACGCGCACGGTGCCGGTCTTGCGGTCGGCCGTATTGGCCAGGAAGTCCACCCGCCCGGCCCGTGCATAGGTCGTATCGTTGAGCATGGCCACCATGACCTTGGCGGCTTTGTCGCCCTTGGACCCGGCGTGTTGACGTGTGGCGGCAAGCGAGTGCAGGTAGGTGCGCTCGTCGACATCGAAATACACATGCAACGGGTCGACCGAAACGATCATCGTCAACGGCGTCTCCCCTCGGGTGACATAGTTGCCTTCGGTGACGAGGGCACGATCGATGCGGCCACTGATGGGCGCGGTGACGCGGGTGTAACTCAGGTCCAGCTGTGCCGTATCCAGCGCAGCCCTCGCCGCCTCGACCTGGGCCCTGCCCGCATTCAACGAAGCAATGGCGGTATCAAGACGATCACGCGCCACCACCTTCTTGGCGAACAGTTGCTCGGCTCGCCCATGCTCGGCCTGGGCCAGCACCGCATTGGCCTCGGCCTCGCGCAAACGTGCCTTGGCCGCATTCAGCGCCGCCTGAAACACCCGCGGGTCAATCACAAACAACGGGCTGCCCTTGGCCACGAACTGGCCCTCGGGCACGCTGACACTTTGCAGATAGCCGCTGACACGCGGGCGCAGTTCCACCTGATCGATGGCGGTCAACGAACCGGTGTACTCGACAAAGGGTGTCACCGCCCGCGCTACCACCTCGGCCACCGGCACACCGGGCGGCTTGGCGGCCGCAGCCGGCGGCGCGTTGTCTGTGCATCCGCCCAGCGTCAACACCACGGCCATTGCCCCGGTGATCAGGCTAATTGGTTTGGCGTACATCGTTCACCCTCCTTGGAATTTTCAAGACAAATCGACACTGGAGGTTTTTATCGGGCTTGCCACGTTGGGAAGGTCAAGCGCTATAAAACCGGGAGGTGTGTTTTTGTCTGGAGGGTGTTTGGAGCGTGGGCTGGGTGTGCAGTTTGGGAGATCTCGGCCTTTAGGCGCTTTGTTGTGGAAGGGGGCGGTGCGACGATTCGACTTGCCCTCGATGAGCATGGGTATCTACACAACTCTGACGTGCGACCGTCAGTAACCACGATGCGAAGCGAGCCGCTCTTGATCTTGCTCTGCTTTTGATCTCAGGCGCCCCGTCAAACCACGCTGGCCGGAATTCGACAGGGATTTGGGGGGTAAACCGGCAGGGATGCCGGTTTAGCCGCCCCGCGCCATGGATGGCGCGTGGCGGCGGCCCCCCAAATCCATGGCGGATTACGGGCACACCGAGCCTGGGCGAGGTGCCGAGTGGTGGGGCAAGAGCGTTTGGTTACTTTGCGCTTTTCAAAGTGACCCGCCGTAAGGGCGGAACCAATAGCGGCCGTCACCTAAACAATGGATATGTACTCGATCCAACCGAACATCCTGGTCGGCTGTGAGGCCGCCATCGGGGGCAAGTCGAATCGTCGCACCACCCACATTGGAGCTGAGACGATCAGGTCCAGGCCACCACCAAAAGCCCGGCACCTAACACCAGACACAGCGGCGAGTAGACATAGGTATCAAGGCGCGCAAACCGGGAGCCGCCGACCTTTTTGAAAAAGCCCACCAACTCCGAATCGCCAATCGCCCTGGCAAACATCAGCACCGCAATCGCACTGATGCCCCACTGCAACGCCCCATGGGACACCGGCGTGAAATACAACCCGGCGCGCAGGCAAACGAGCAAGGCAATTGCCACCAACCCCATAGCGACCAGAAAGGTGCCCAGTGCCGAGGGCTTGAACGCCGGTCGCGGCCCGCTGGCAAATTCGCCGGGCAGTTGCGGAATCGCCGCCAGGCTGCCGAATTTGCCGCCAGCGGCCCAGTAAAGATGCAGCATGCTGATAAAGGTAAAAACCCCGACAATCCATCGCGCAATGACAAAACTCATGGCGGACGCTCCCGAAAAATGTGGGAATCAGGATAGTCGCCCTGAGATTTTTTGCAGGCATTTCGTCGGCGGCTGATGGTAAAGTGCCGCCCCATGAAACTCGCCCGTGCCGACCGCTCGCTCATTGCCTGGATGCTTTACTGCTGCGTCCTGTTCAATGTGTTCGCCTGCAGCATTGGCCACGGGCAAATGGTGGGCATGCAGCTCAACGGCATCAGCGGCCAGTTCTGCACCGTAGATCCGCGTACCCAGGCGCCCCTGCAAAACAACTCTACGGATGAGAACCTGCCAACGCTGTCGAAAGCGTTCGGTTGCCCCTTGTGTTCGACCGGCGGCATGGGCCCCGCGCTCAACAGCCACCTGAACGTGGCGGTTTTGCCACAACCCCACGCGCCGCCTGCGGCGGTCGTGCTCGCTGCTGACATTCCTGCCCGCTTCACCTGGCCCACGGCTAACCCGCGCGCGCCACCTGCCCTCGCCTGATCCCTGCGCTTTCTAATCTGCATTGCCGACCGTTTCCGCGAGGAAGACGGGCGGCCGTGCGTTTGTTTTCAAGCCAAGTTTTCAGGATTCAACCATGAAACATCTACCCCTGCTGGCAGGCCTGTTCGGCTGCCTGCCTGCCTGCGCCCCTGCCCTTGAGCTGGCACCGACCACCATTGAAGGCGAGCAAAGCGTTGAGCCCGGGCTGGCCCTGGACCAACCCAGCGGTATGGCCTCGCGGCTGGGACTGAGCGTACGGGAAACCCCGGCCTCGGTGGCCATCGCCAACCGCAACGATATCGAGCGCCATGGCGCCAAGACCTTCCGCGATGCGGCCAACACCCTGCCCGGCGTCAATGCCAGCGCGCCGCCCGGGTTTGGTGGGTTTGTATCGTACCGAGGGTTTACCAGCAGCCAGATTACCCAAATGTTCAACGGCATCAATGTTGCCACGGGCCTGGCGCGGCCAGTGGATGCGTGGGTCTATGACCGCGTCGAGCTGGTGGGCGGCCCTTCCTCCTTGATCAACGGCGCAGGCTCCGTGGGCGGCTCGCTGAACTACGTGACCAAGCTGGCGAGCCGTGAGGAGCAGGCTGTCGAAGGCCAGTTGACCTATGGCAGCTACGACACCGCGGGCATGGCGTTCGGCCTCAACCATGCGCTGACCGAGCCTGGTGCCGAGGTGCAGCACTACGCACGCCTGGACGTGAGCCGCAACACCAACCACAGCTATATCGACCGCGATCAACGAGATGCCTGGAGCTTGGCGTTTTCGCTGCTCAGCGACTTGACCCCCGACCTGTCCCACACCCTGGCCCTGGAATATCAGGACGAGCATGAAGACAGCCCCTATTGGGGCACGCCGGTGCTCAACCCCAAGGCCGGCGAACTTAAGATCGACAAGCACAATCGCTTCAACAATTACAACGTCGCCGACGGTCGTTACGAACAGCGCACGATCTGGGCGCGGTCGATCATCGACTACCGGATAAACGACAGCACCACACTGAAAAACACCCTCTATCACCTCGACAGCCAGCGCGACTACCGCAACCTGGAGACCTACCAGTACAACGCCGATAACAGCGCGGTGAACCGCTCGACCGCCTATCAGGTAAGGCATCAGGGCCAACAAAACGGCAACCAGTTCGAACTGCGCCATGACAACAGGATTTTCGGCCTCTCCACCACCTGGTCCGGCGGTTTTGAGTACAAGGTCAACAGCACTACCAACAGCCCCTTGAACGTGCCTGGCAAAAGTACCGTGGAGCCGAACAACTATGACCCGGGACACTTCTATGACATCCCCGGCACCCGTCCTGGCTTCGTCAAGGACAAGACCAACCAGGTGACCACCAAGGCACTGTTCGTGGAAAACCGCCTGGGGCTGACGGATAAGCTCTCGCTGCTGACCGGCCTGCGATATGACGCCATCGACATGGACGTGACCAACCATCGCACGGTCACCGCCACCAACCCACGGCACTTCAAGCGCAGCTGGGAACCGCTGACGGGGCGTGTGGGCCTGACTTATCAATTCATCCCGTCGGCCAATGTCTACGTGCAATACAGCACCGCCGTCGAACAGCCCAATACCACCACCCAGGTGTTCGATGTGTCCACCGGCAAGCAATGGGAGATCGGTAGCAAGTTTGATTACCTGGACGGTCGCGGTTCGGCAACGGTCGCTGCCTACAAGATCGAACGCAAGGACTTTGCCGTCACTGATCCGCTGGATCCGACCAATAGCATCCCGGTAGGCGCGCAGTCGTCCAAGGGCATCGAATTGGCCAGCTCACTGCGTATCACGCCAAGGTTGCTGGCTGAAGGCAACTTCGCCTGGGTAGACGCCGAGTACGATGAGTTCAATGAGAAAATGGCCAGTGGCGCGGTGGTGTCGCGTAAAGGCAATACGCCAACCAACGTGCCCAAGCGCGTGGGCAATCTGTGGTTGACCTATGATTTTTCCGAGGATTGGCAAGGGGGTGTGGATGCGCGGTATGTCGCCCAGGTGTATGCAGATAATGCCAATACTCAGACGGTGCCGGCCTACACGCTGTTTGGCACCTTCCTGCGCTACAGGCTGGACGCCCACACCTCGGTGACCGGACGCGTGCGCAACTTGACCAATGAGGTGTATGCCGAGTTTGCCCATGTGTCGCCGGCGTATTACCTGGGTTCGCCGAGAACGTTTGAAGTCGCAATACAAACCCGATTCTAAATCTGGAATGCAAAAAAAATGTGGGAGGGGGCAAGCCCCTCCCACATTTTGATCTCCATCAAGTAGAGACGCTGTCTATTACTTGAGGGCCGACTCAACTTTTTGCGCAACATCATCGGTCAACCACGCCTTCCACACCTCAGGATGCTCCTTGAGGAACATCTGGGCCACTTCCCGTGGTGCCGTGTGGTTTTCGCTCATCTTCGCCAGCGCTTTGTTAAGCGGCTCAATGGGAAACTCGACCTTCTCGAAGAACTGGGCAATCTGCGGATGTTCCTGCTGGAACGGCGTCGATACGCCAATGCTCAATTTGGATGCCAACGAACGCGTGGGCTTGGGGTCAGGGTTGTTCGCATCGGTCAGGGTCTTCCACGCATCGGCATCAAACGGTGGCTCTTCCAACTGGATCAATTTATAGCGCCCCATCAACGGGGTCGGCGACCAGTAGTAGAACAGCACTGGCTTGCCCCGGCGGATCGAAGACGCAATTTCCGCATCCAACGCCGCGCCCGAACCGCTGCGGAAGTTCACGTAGCTATCGTCGAGGCCATAGGCCTTGAGCTTCTGCTTGTTGACCACTTCGGAGGTCCAGCCGATGGGGCTGTTAAGAAAGCGACCTTTGCCTGGTGATTCGGGGTCCTTGAACACATCCTTGTAGCGCGCCAGGTCCTTGACGCTTTTCAGGTCCGGAGCCAGCGGCTTGAGGTTTTTCGACGGGTCACCCTTGACCACGTACTCCGGCACCCACCAGCCTTCGGTGGCGCCTTTGACGGTATCTCCAAGGCCTACCACTTTGCCTTCGGCTTCGGCCTTGACCCACACCGGACTGCGACCAGCCCATTCTTCCCCAATCACCTGGATATCGTTCTTGGCCAGGGCGGTTTCCAGGGTGATGGTGGTACCGGGCAAGGTGTCGGTGGGCAGGTCATAACCCTTCTCGACGATAAAGCGCAGTACTTCAGTGATCAGGCTGCCGCTTTCCCAGTTCAGGTCGGCAAAATGCACCGGTGCCTGGGCAGCCGAGACCGGCAATGCCAGGCTCAAGGTCGTCAAGGACGCTGCCAACAGTGATTTCAATCCCTTCATGCGTTGCACCTCGCGTCTTCACAGTCATGGCGAACGGCTTTGCCGCCAATGCGCGAAGCCTCTGAATAGTTAAGTCAACGCAACTGTAGTAGAGGTTCCGGAACAGATCGGTACACGAAGTGTTTATCGGTTATTCGCTGGCCTTGAAGGTAACCAGCTCGCCCTTGCGCCATTTGGCGGCCTTGCCGGTCACGGCTTTCAGGGTCTTGGTCAGGCCTTCCTGCAATTGTTCATGGGCGGCAAATACCAGCATCACGCTGTGGCCTTCCTTGAACACAATGCCCTGGCCCTCGGCCGACGAAACAAAGGCGTAATCGCCCAACCCATACACGGTCAACTTGATATCGCGAAACTTGAGTTCGAACTTGCCACCTTCGCGGCTGGGTAACACCGCCGCACGGAAATGGTCGCCCACCTTGAGTTCCAGGCGTGGCTTGTCATCCACGACCAGCGCCGTTTCGGTATCGATCTCGGCGATATAGATACCTTCTGGGGTTTGTTCGGTGACGTAGACAAACCGCGATTGAAACTGCTTGACCAACTTTGCGCGCAAATCACCCAGCACGAATAACGCGTGCATATCCAGATTACTGACTGCCAAGGAAACGTCCCCACATCAAAAAAGCGCTGGCCGCTGAAGCGGGCAACACAAAAAACGGCCGTTACGGCACGATCACCCATTCGTTAAAAACTGAAGATAACCTACAAGGCTGGTACATACAGCCGCGGTGGACCTCAATCAAGGTCATCCGGTAGCACAGCAAATCACAGGTTTAGCGACCCGAGAATACAAGTCGAGCAACTTCAGAGAATAACCCAATCGAAAATGCAGTTTTCCGACGTCCAAAGCAAAAAAATAACCGCGCATGGAACCAGTCGCGAACTGCCGACGACAATACTAAAACAGCAACCCAGGTTAAACCACCCGAAACGCCACTGACAGGCCAACAAGATCGACAGGAGCTGAGCATGCAACGACGTCAACACGATGCTGCGTCTTTCCACAAGCGTTCATCATGGTCAGAAGAACGCCAATATTACTGCCTGCATAACGCTGATGGGTACTCGAACTCAGTCATTTATCAAGTTGTACCGGCTGGGAAGAACTTTTTCCACATCCTTGAAGTACCCAGTGGCCGGATCAAGGGGTTTCGCAGCGATCATAACAAGGCCTGCGAACTGGCCAAGACCCTGGAAGCCAAGTTGCAAGCCCTGTGTGACTCACTCGTTTCGTCACCTGGATGACTTTACCGCGCCGTCGTGCTTCAACAACTGCCATACTGGCCCGTCCATTGAAGTTTGCCCCCTGCGGGTCAGGTTTCATCAGTGCAGTTACCTTGAAGGGAAGGCTATACGTGACGGAATTTGATATTGGCGAATTTTTTATCCACGGCGATGCCAGGGAAGTAGACGGAGAGTTTCAAGCAGTTATCGTAATGCGTGCCAAACCACCCTTGACCACCGTCACTACGCATCAGGTAGAGAAGGACCGCTGGTTCAAAACCGTGGACGCCGCCGCCAGCGCCGCGAAGGACGCTGCCAAGGCGCTCAAGGCAGCCGTGGATTCAGGGGCGCTCACCTCCTGACAATCTGATAGAACTCTGCCGCGCCCCAAGCCTCCCATGCATACACACCTGAACCGCATGGAGTACGACATGGACACCACCACCCCCACGCTCGAAACCTTGTTCGATCAACTGGGCCTGGACTCGAGCCAGGAAGCCATCGAGCGCTTTACCGCCGAGCATCGCCTGCCGGATGATGTCAAACTCATCGACGCACCGTTCTGGAGCGAACAACAGGCGAGTTTCCTCAAGGAACAATTGCATGTAGATGCCGAATGGGCGCCTGCGGTGGATGACCTCAACGCACTGTTGCACGAATCGCCCAAGGAATAATTCAATGCAGGCTGTCTGACTGTTCCATGCGCAACAGCGCTTGCCAGGCAGTCCTGCACTCCTCGGCCTCATCGCGGCTGGCGAAGGCGGTACCGCGCTGCTCACCATTGAGCAATACCACCCAGCAAGCTTTCTGGCCCAGGGCACGCAGGGTCTGAGGTACGCCACTGCCGATCATTACGGCCACATCGACTTTGTTTTGCATGGAGCTTCTCCGCAGCATTAGTTAGCTTGCTAACAATGTTGGCCATGCTACGGTTTTATTCCAGTTGGAAAAAGCTATCTTCGGAATAGCTTCATTGCATAAACAGCAACAATCTACGCGCTGGACGCGGCCGGATGCTCGCGTAATGCTGTTGCAGGCGGGGCGGCCGGCTCACTGGCAGGCGCCCCCCTCACCCGTGTCAGGCTTGACGCTGGTGCTTGTCGATCTGCTCGTGGCGCTCTTGCGCTTCGATGCAGTACTTGGTGGTAGGACTGATCAGCAGGCGCTTGAGGCCGATAGGCTCGCCGCTGTCATCGCACCAGCCAAAGGAATCTTCCTTGATACGCTCCAAGGCCCGCTCAAGCTGCGGCAGCATGCGCTGGTCGCGATCGATGGCATTTACCAGCCAGGTACGCTCTTCTTCCACAGAAGCGGCGTCAGCCGGGTCGGCCGGGGTGTCCAGGCTTTCAATGGCGATGCGGTTCTGTTCAATGCGCTCGTGGTGTTCCACTTTCATGTCTTGCAGCAACTTCTCGAAAAAAGCGTGCTGTTCGGCATTCATGTAGTCATCCGCCGGCATGGCCAGCAACTTTTCCTTTGTCATTGATTTCTCTATAAAAAATACGTGCATTAAGGCGAATAAGGGAGCGTTCCGGCAGGCCTCTGCAGGTCTCGGAAGGGCGCCGTCCATTTCAAGCGCCACCCGGCACTCAATTTACGAGGGGCGGCAGTCTAAGGCCGACTTGAGGGCGCAGCAACTGAAAAGACAGGCATTTTTTCCCAATTAACCCCCAAAGGCACCAGGACGGGCTTGGCGAACGGTCATCGGAGTGCGTTTATAGCAAGAAATTCAAGTTTGTGGAGCTATATAGAAGACAAACGGTTGAAAGTGGCTGATCCCGGACTAAATGTGGGAGGGGGCTTGCTCCCGATAGCGGTGTGTCAGCTTGCACATCTGTTTCTGGCTGACCGCTATCGGGAGCAAGCCCCCTCCCACATTTGATCTGATTTGGCCCTTGGATTCACTCAGCGCTTGAGCTTGCGCTTATTACGGTATTGGTCGATCACCACCGCCACCACGATGATCAGGCCCTTGATGATGTCCTGGATATACGCGTCAACGCCGACGAAGGTAAACCCGCTGGCCATCACGCCGAGGATCAGCGCGCCGATCACGGTGCCGGTGATGCGCCCTACCCCGCCCGCCAGGCTGGTGCCGCCGATCACCGCTGCGGCGATTGCATCCAGCTCATAGGACATGCCCATGCCCGCCTGGCCGGTAGCCGCACGTGCCGAAGCCACCACGCCGGCCAAGCCCGCCAGCAGGCCGGCGATGCTGTAGACGATGATCAAGTGGCGCTTGACGTTGATCCCCGAGGTGCGTGCCGCCTGCATGTTGCCGCCGATGGCGTAGGTGTATTTGCCGTACTTGGTGTAGCGCAGGGCGATATGGAAGATCACCGCTACCACCAGGAAGATAATCACCGGCATTGCGCCATGGCCGATAGCCGTATAGGAATCCGAGAGCATGCTCACCGGCTGGCCTTCGGTGTAATAACGCGCCAGGCCACGGGCCGAGACCATCATGCCCAGGGTCGCGATAAACGGCGGGATGCCGGTCACCGCAATAATGCTGCCGTTGATTGCCCCGGCCAGCAGCCCTACACCCAAGCCCATTGCCACCGGGATCCATACCGGCAGGTCGGTCAGGGACGGAAACACCGCCCGGGAAAAATCGGAGGTCTGCGCCAGGCTCGCGGCGATCATTGCTGACAAGGCCAGTACCGAGCCGGAAGACAGGTCGATCCCCGTGGTGATGATCACCTGGGTCACACCGATGGCCAGCAGGCCGATGATCGACACTTGCAGGATCATCAGCACCAGGCGCTGGGAGTTCATCAAGAAGCTCTGGTCGCGCACGATCCAGCCGAACAGTTCAAACACCAGGCCGATGCCGATCAGCACCAGGAAGATGCTCAGCTCGGTAGGCATGCGTCGACGGTTCTTGACCGGTGCCGTCGCCGGTTTGTTGTCTGTTATTGCGTTCATAACCCATCACCTTCTTATTCTGTAGATCAGTGGACCGCGGTCATGCCGGAAGCCAGCTGCATGACTTTTTCCTGGGTGGCCTCAGCGCGATCCAGGGTGCCCATCAGTTCGCCTTCGTGCATGACCATCACCCGGTCGCTCATGCCGAGCACTTCGGGCAGTTCGGAGGAAATCATGATCACCGCCATGCCTTCGCTGGCAAGGAAGGCGATCAAGCGATAGATCTCGGCCTTGGCGCCTACGTCGATGCCGCGGGTCGGCTCGTCGAGGATCAGCAGGCGTGGGTTGGTCATCAGCCAGCGCGCCAGCAAGGCCTTTTGCTGGTTGCCGCCGGACAGCGTGTCGATGCATTGCTCCAGGGATGGGGTTTTCACCCGCAGCTTCTTGCACATGTCTTCACACAACACACGCAGGGCTTTCTGCTGGATGAAGCCGTTGCCCGAATAGTGCGGCAACACTGCCATCTCCATGTTTTCCAGTACCGACAGGCACGGGAACAGGCCGCTGAGCTTGCGGTCCTCGGTCAACAGCGCAAAGCCCTTCTCGATGGCCATATGCGGGTCGGTGATGCGCACCGCCTGGCCGTCCAGGGTGATTTGCCCACCGGTGCTCGGGGTGATGCCAAAAATCGTTTCTGCCACATTGGTGCGCCCGGAGCCCATCAGCCCGGCGATGCCGAGGATTTCCCCGGCGTGCAGGTCGAAGGATACGTCCTTGAACACACCGTCCAGGCTCAGGTCGCGTACCGACAGCAGCAGGTCACCAGTGGGCGTCTCGCGTACCGGGAACAGCTGGCTCAGCTCACGCCCCACCATCATCGAGATCAGGCTGTCGCTGTCCATGCTGTCGGCACGTTGCAGGCCGATGTACTGGCCGTCACGGAACACCGCCACTTCATCGGCGATGGCGAACACTTCGTTCATTTTGTGCGTGATGTAGACGATGCCTTTGCCCTGGGACTTGAGGTCGGCAATGATCGAAAACAGGTGGGCCACCTCCTTGTCGGTGATCGCCGAGGTGGGCTCATCCATGATCAGGATGTCGGAGTCATAGGACACCGCCTTGGCAATCTCGACCATCTGCCGCTCGGCGATGCTCAGGTTGCCGACCTGTTCTTCGGGGTCGAGGTTGATGCGAAGGCGCGCCAGCAACTCGGCGGTGCAACGATGCATTTCGCGGTGGTTGACCATGTGCAGGCTGTTGAGCTGCTCGCGGCCGATCCAGATGTTCTCGGCGATGCTCATGTGCGGCATCAGGTTGAGTTCCTGGTGGATCATCGCGATCCCGGCTTTCTGTGCCGCCAGCGGTGTGTCAAACACGATGGGCTTGCCGCGCAGGCGGATTTCCCCAGCGTCGGGCTGATAGATACCGGCGATGATTTTCATCAAGGTCGACTTGCCTGCGCCATTCTCGCCCATCAGCGCCAGCACCGTGCCGGGACGCACACGCAGTTGTACGTCGGCCAGGGCCACGACGCCGGGAAAGCCTTTGCTGATGTTGACGATTTCCAACAGGTAGGGTTCGTCCAGCGGCAACGGCTGGATACCGGGAGGCTGCGAGACAGCGGCATGAGCGAGCATAAGACGGTACTCCATCAGCAGGGCGGGCACGACCGCCCTGCCGGTTCATTGTTGTGATGTCAGGGCTACTTGAACTGGGCGACGTTGTCCGGAGTAATCAGCTGGAACGGAATGATCACGTTCTGCTCGACCGGCTCGTTCCTGGCCATCTTGCGCGCCGCCTCCACCGAACCCACGGCCTGGCCCTTGGCGTCCTGGAACGCGGAGGCGGCCATGTCACCCTTGGTGATTGCATTCAAGCCGTCCGGCGTACCGTCGACACCCGCGATCAGCACGCTGCCCTTTTCCTTGCCGGCCGATCTCAGCGCCATGGATGCACCAATGGCCATCTCATCGTTGTTGGCCAGCACTGCGTTGAACTCGCGGCCCTGGGTCAGCCAGTCGTTGACCAGGGTCATGCCCTTGTCCCGCAGCCAGATGCCGGTCTGTTCCTGTTCGATCTTGATGTCCGGGTACTTGGCGAGTACTTCCTTCACGCCCTTGGTGCGGTTGGTGGTGGAATTGTTCGCCAGGTCGCCCAGCAGGATCACGATCTTGCCCTTGCCACCGAGTTTCTCAGCGATGTACTGCATTTGCAGGCGTCCGGCCTCGACATCATCTGAGGTCACCGCCACCACGTCCTTGGGCAGGTCTTTCTGGTCGGGCCGGCGGTTGACGAACACCAGCGGAATGCCCGCCTTGGTCGCGGCATTGATGATGTTCTTGGTCGAGGCGGTATCGACCGGGTTGACGATAATGGCGTCGACTTTCTGACTGATGAAGTTCTCCACCTGGCTCAGTTGCTTGACCACATCGGCACGGGCATCTTCAAACTGCAGTTGCACGCCATCGCCCTTGGGGTAGGACTTGGCTTGCTTGTCCATGTCTTCGCGCAGGTAGGTAAGGAAGGTGTCATCGAACGCGGACATCGTGACGCCCACCTTGAGATCGGCGGCGCCGGCAACACCACTGGCCAGCAGGATGGACAGGGCCAGCGCGGTAAAACGGATCGGGGTCTTCATGAACGGTCTGTCTCCACTTTCTTGTTGGTTTTTTTGGACGTTGCGTTGATCAGGCCTCGGCCGGCACTCGCACCACCGGCGCGCCTGGAATGCAGCAGAGCAGCGCGCCCTGGTTTTCGACGCACAGCACATTAAGGAAGGAGAAGTAGAACGGTCGGGCGCGGGGCAGGCGGCGAGGCGTTTGAGCTGGGCGTAAAACTCGCAGTACAGCGTTGAAGATTTTCATCTGACGGTACCTGGTTGTTTTTGATCTTGTTTTTGTTGAGTCGCCCCAAACGTGTGCGGGACGGACTTTATGCAACCTGGAAAAGACTCTATTAGAAAATAATTTCCATATCAACCTGTTTTAGAATTTTATTCTATTTTTGTCGAAACCACCTGCTGGCGCTCGGCACTCACTCGCGCGGCATCCAATATACGGGTGGTTTCCAGCGCGTCATAGGCGCTTACCGGCAGCGGCCCCTGGCCGTGCACCGCCGCTTGCAGCTGGCGATAGAACTGGGTCCAGCAGCCCTTCTCCGACGGCACCCGCTCACGTTCCGGCCCCTGCTCGAACCAGCCCCAGCGTCGATGTTCCTCGGCCCCCCAATGCTCGCCTTCGGTCTTCGGCGATTTACCGGCCATCAACGCGTCTTCCTGGCCGTCCAAGCCTTCGACGGTGTAGCAACCCAAGCTGCCACTGACCCGAAAGCGTGGTGCCTGGCTGTTCTGCAAGGCGTTGCCCCACAGGTGTGAAATCACGCCATTGGCGTGGGTCAAGGAAACAAAGAAGCCGTGATCCACGCTGGGGTATTGCGCGGTGTAGTGCAGTTGGGCGAACACTCGATCCACCGGGCCGAACAGTTGCAGCGCCTGGTCCACCAGATGGCTGCCCAGGTCGCGCAGCCATCCGCCGCCACTGGCATTGCCCACAGCCTCTGGGCTGTAGCGCTCCACGCGGGATTCAAACCGGGTGATGCTGCCGAGGGCACCGGCGTCGATGAGTTTGCGCAGGGTCAGGTAATCCGAGTCCCAGCGCCGGTTCTGGTAGACGCTGAGCAGGGAACCCTGGCGCTCGGCGGCGGTGATCAAGGCTTGGGCCTGTTCGGCGTTGGCGGCAAAGGGTTTATCGCTGACCACGGTTACGCCGTGTTCAATGGCTTCCAGTACTAATGCAGGGCGGCCTTTGAGGGTGGTGGAGATGACCAGGGCGTCGACGCCGGCTTCGACGATCTGGCCGATGGAGTCAAAAGCCTTCACGCCTGGAAGGTCGGTAATTAATTGCTGGCGGCGTTCGGCTGAGCGTGTGACGACGCCTACAAACGTCGCGCCTTGCAACGTTGCAATCAGCGGCGCATGAAAGAAGCGCCCTCCGTGGCCGTAGCCGACTAGTCCAATTCGCATGCATACACTCCTGACTTGAAGTGAAAACCAATCCAAATGTGGGAGGGGGCTTGCTCCCGATAGCGGTAGATCAGATACATACTGGGTGACTGACCCACCGATATCGGGAGCAAGCCCCCTCCCACATTGACCAGGTTCCACCTGTGAGATTGGGATCAGCTGTAGAAGTGTGGGCGATCCGGCAAGCTGACTTTCACAATCTGCCCGCTGCCCTGGGCTTCAATGCAGGCATCTGCCGCCACCGCCGCCGCATACCCATCCCAGGCCGACGGCCCACCCACCTGTCCAGCGCGCACGCTGTCAATGAAGGCCTGCAACTCCACGTCATAGGCGCCGATAAAGCGGTCCTTCCAGTCCATCAGGATCGCGTTGGACAGCTTCGCGTCACTGCGCAGTTGCACCTGGGACGGCTCCGGCAACTTGGCGATGCCGGTCTCCCCCACCACTTCGCACTGGATGTCGTAGCCGTATTGGCAGTTCACAAATACCTCCACGTCGATACGCGTGCCCTTGGCGGTTTCCAGCAGCACGATCTGCGGGTCGCGCAGGTGGGCCAGGGCCTTGCTGGTCTTGCGCGGGAACACCACCTGTACGCTAACGTAGTCGTCGTCGAGCAGCCAGCGCAACACATCCAACTCGTGGATCAGGGTGTCGGTGATCGCCATGTCAGTCTTGTAGTTCTCGCCCACCGTGGGGTTACGGTGCGCGCAGTGCAGCATCAACGGCTCGCCGATCTGGCCGCTGTCGATTACGGCTTTCAAGGCACGATAGCCTTCGTCATACGGACGCATGAAACCCACTTGCACCAGGCGCTTGCCATGGGCGACTTCGGCTTCGACGATCTTGCGACAACCTTCGGCGGTGACCGCCAGAGGCTTTTCACAGAACACCGGTTTGCCGGCGGCGATGGCGGCCAGTACGAACGCTTCGTGGCTTGGACCCCATGAAGTCACCAGCACCGCTTCGACCTGCGGCGAGCTGATCAGTGCATGGCCGTCCGGGTACACCTCTGCGTCCAGCTTCAAGTCCGCGACCACCTTGGCGGCCTGCTCAAGGTTGATATCGGTGACCGCCACCACCTGGCTGTTGAGCAGGGTCTGGCTGCAACGACGGATATGGTCACGGCCGATGGCGCCTGTGCCGATTACACCTATCCGCAGTGAATTAGAAAGCAAAGACATGCAAACACTCCTCTTGTTATTAGTACTGCCGGGCTTTCGCCAGGTTTTCATTGAGTTTTTTCGCAGCGGCATTGGTGCGTTCGCTGGTGGACACCTGCGCCACGCCCACCCGCCACCACGACAGGTAGCCGTGAATCATGGTCTTGGGCAGCACCTTGATATCGATCAGCGTCGAGACGCTTTGCGCGCGCGCATCCGCCAGGGCCGCTTCGAGCTGTTCCACCGTGCTGACCTTGTAAGTCTTGCAGCCATAGGCCGCCGCACTCATGGCGAAGTCCACCGGCACCAGGCCACCGTCGAGCTTGCCGCTCTCGGGGTTGCGGTAGCGGAACTCGGTGCCGAAGCTGTCCATGCCATTGCCGATCTGCAGGTTGTTGATACAGCCGAAAGCCATGTTGTCGAGCAGCACCACGTTGATCTTGCGCCGCTCCTGGATCGAGGTGGCCAGTTCCGAGTGCAGCATCATGTAGGAGCCATCACCGACCAGCGCATAGACCTCCTTGGTCGGCTCGGCCAGCTTCACGCCAAGGGCCGCGTTGATCTCGTAGCCCATGCACGAATAGCCGTATTCGACGTGGTAGGTGTTGACGCCCTTGCTGCGCCAGGCCCGTTGCAAATCGCCAGGCAGGCTGCCGGCGGCGGCGACGATGATCGCGTCGTCGGCCAGGCTCTGGTTGAGCACGCCAAGCACCCGGCTTTGGGTCAGGCATGAGCCGGTCAGCTCGATAAATTCACGCAGTACTCCACGGTCCAGGTGGTCGTCGACTTCGGGGACGAACCCATCGCCCTGGTATTCCACCTGATGCACACGATCCACTTCGGCATCGAGTTGCGCCTTGGCGTCAGCGATTTGCTCACCCCAGCCGGAGCGGTAATCGCCCAGGGCGTCAGCCAGCGCTTGAAGGGCGACTTTTGCATCCGCCAGCACTTGCACACCGTCGAGTTTCAAGGCGTCGCACGGGCTGATATTGAGGTTGAGAAACTTCACCTCGGCGTGCTTGAACAGCGATTTGGACGAGGTGGTGAAGTCGGTATAACGGGTGCCGATGCCAATGATCAGGTCGGCTTCGGGTGCCAGCAGGTTGGCCGCCAGGCAGCCGGTTTCGCCGATGCCGCCGACATTCAGCGGATGGCTGGAAACCACTGCGCTCTTGCCCGCCTGGGTTTCCGCAAAGGGAATCGCAAAGCGCTCGGCGAAGGCTTGCAGCGCGGCATTGGCGCCGGAGTACTTCACCCCGCCACCGCAAATGATCAGCGGCTTGCGCTTGCCATGAAACGCGGCAAGCGCATCACCGATCATCGCCGCAGTGGCCGGGCGCCGGTCGATGCGGTGCACGCGTTTTTGCAGGAAGTAGTCGGGATAGTCCCAGGCTTCGGCCTGTACGTCCTGTGGCAGCGCCAGAGTCACCGCGCCGGTTTCCGCAGGATCTGTGAGCACGCGCATGGCCTGGATCGCCGCCGTCATCAATTGCTCAGGGCGGTTGATGCGGTCCCAGTATTTGCTCACGGAGCGAAACGCGTCGTTGGTGCTGATGCTCAGGTCGTGGAACTGCTCGATCTGCTGCAGCACCGGATCCGGCTGGCGGCTGGCGTAGACATCGCCGGGCAACAGCAGCAACGGGATGCGGTTGGCCGTGGCGGTGGCCGCAGCGGTGAGCATATTCGCAGCGCCAGGCCCGACCGAGGCGGTGCATGCATAGATCTTGCGCCGCAGGTGCTGCTTGGCAAAACCGATGGCGGCATGGGCCATGCCCTGCTCGTTGCGGCCCTGGTGCACCACCAAGTCGCCGCTGTCCTGTTCCAGGGCCTGGCCGAGACCCAACACATTGCCATGGCCGAAAATGGTAAATACGCCGGCAACAAACTTGCTCTGTACGCCGTCGACTTCGATGTATTGGTTATCCAGGAACTTCACCAGGGCCTGGGCCATGGTCAATCGTGTGGTGGTCATGACGCGCCCCTTATGGTTTTTGCAGGTGGGCGATGCTTGCCCCCAAGGCCTGCTGGATATCCGCTAACCCATGCACGCTTTCGGCAAAGGGTTCGAACGACAGATAGCCGCTGTAGCCAGTACTCAGCAAGGTATCGATCTGCACCGCATTGCCGAGGATATCGCCCTCGCCTACCAGTACGCGGTGGCCGTCGCCGATCGCGTTGAGCGGCGCGTCGTGATCTTCCACCCCGGAGATATGCACCAGACCGGTCAGTTCGGGAAAGAACTCATGCTCGCCGGCCAGGTGATGGTGGAAGGTGTCATGCACCACTCGGAACACATCCAGGCCACCGATGGACTTGATCGCCTCCACCGCCACGCGCTTGCGACGCAGGGCGGATACTTCAAAGCCCAGGGGTTCGACGAAACCGAGAATCCCGTACTCGCGCAGGATGGGCGCCAGTTCGCTCAACGCGGTGCGCAAAGCGGCGGCGCGCTGCGCGTCGGTGCGCGTGTCGCCGGGCTCATTGAACGGGCACATCACCAGACCCTGGGCACCGCATTCACGCGCGTAGGTGGCAAGCTCCAACGCTTGGGCACGGCGCTCGTCGTTCCACACGTCAAAGGGGTACAACGCGTTGATCGACAGCACCGTAATACCCTGCGCCGCGCACAACTCACGCACGCGAGTGGCGGGCATGCCGTATTCGATTTCGCGGTTCTTTAGGTCGTTGCGGATCTCGATGGCATCGCACTTGAGGGCCTTGGCCATCTGGATGAAATCCGCCAGGGCCAGGTCAGGCGCGACCATGCGGTTAAGGGCAAAACGTAGCGGCGACTTCATTGTTGTTGTTCTCCGTCCAAACCGTTTAAAGGTCCAGCAGCCAGCTGTGCTGCGGGTCGTTATGGAAATGCCAGGCGCGCTTTGGGCCGGCCATCACGTTGAGGTAATACGACTCGTAGCCGTATGGCACGCTGACCGGGTGGTAACCCTTGGGCACCACCACCAGGTCGCTGTTTTCCACGGCCATGGCCTGGTCGATGCTGCGGTCATCGGTGTACACGCGCTGGAAGACAAAGCCCTGGGGCGGGTTGATCTGGTGGTAATAGGTCTCTTCCAGGAAGCTCTGGTGCGGCAGGTCGTCGGTGTCGTGCTTGTGCGGCGGGTAGCTTGAGGAATGCCCCGACGGTGTGCGCACTTCCACCACCAGCAGCGAATGGGCCGGCTCGCTATCGGGCAGGATGTCGCACACATAGCGGGTGTTGGCGCCTTTGCCACGCACACTGCGCTTGCACTGCTCGGGGCGGATCAGGCGCGGGGCAAAACCCTGGGCACCCGGAGCGGCGCAGACGGCGATCTGTACATCGCTCAAGGCGCTGACCTGAGCATCGGTGCCAGGCGGCAGGTAGGCGGCGAACGGTGATTTGTCTTCGAACACCGACTGGCGATCACCGAGGTTCTGCCAACTGAAACCCGCGCCTTCGATGTTTACCCGACCGCTGAGCAACACCAGGCACAACTCCTGATCGCCCGCGCTGATCGGCAGGCTTTCGCCCAGGCTCAGGCGGTAGGCGGCAAAGCCTACGTAGTCCAGGCGCCCGGCTTCCAGGGCGACCATGGTTTGCCCGCGTTTGCTGCTTTTGACCAACAAGCTCATCACTCAAGTCCTCTGGTTGAGAAGCGCACGCAAGGTGTCATAACCCTTTTTTGCGTAGATATAACTGGGCGCCACGGCCGGGTCCTGCTCGGCTTCCACCACCAGCCAGCCCTCGTAGTTCGCCGCCAGCAGTACGTCCAGCAACGGTGCAAAATCGATGTCGCCATCGCCGGGCACAGTGAAAGTGCCGTTGACGATGCAATCGGGAAAGCTCCACATCTGGTTGCGCGCCAGTTGCACCACGGGTTTGCGCACATCCTTGAAATGCACGTGGCAGACACGGTCGATATGCTTGCGCAACACCTCGATGGGTTCGCCGCCGCCCATGTAGCAGTGGCCCGAATCGAACAGCAGGCCGACTTCAGGCCCCGTGCGCTGCATCAGCTGGTCGATGTCTTCGGGGGACTCGACATAGGCGCCCATATGGTGGTGGTACGCCAGGCGTACCCCCTGGGACAGGGTGAAGCGCGCCAGTTCGGTGAGTTTGTCGGCATAGTCCTGCCAAGCCTGCTCGCTATGGAAACGCGGGCGTTCGATCAAACGAATGCGCGAGCCCTGGATCGAATCAGCCACTTCGCCATACACCAGCACCGAGGCGCCGTTGTGCCTGAGCAGTTCGACATGACCGGCAATCGCCTCGATTTCCTCGGCCACGGAGCGACGGGCCAGGCGGCTGGAGTACCAGCCGGAGACGAGGGCCAGGTCATAGGGGCGCAACACGTCGCCGACACCCTTGGCATCCTTGGGGAATTTGCCGTTGAGTTCAAAACCTTCGTAGCCGATGTCCTTGCCTTCGCTCAGGGCCGTGCTCAGCGGGGTTTCACCGCCGAGGGCCGGCAGGTCGTCGTTGCTCCAGGAGATCGGGTTGATGCCAATTCGGATTGCGGGCATGGCTGCACCTTTATTATTCAAGTCGCTTCTCAACTGTAGGAGCGAGCTTGCTCGCGAAGATCGCTAACGATTACACCGGCATTCTGACGAAACGCGGTGTCCATGCGTTTTTCGCGAGCAAGCTCGCTCCTACAGGTATCGGTCATGTATCAGGTTCGAGCACTGCGCCAGGCATTGATGAGTTGTTCGAAGGTAGCCTGTACCTGCTGGATCAAGGTCTCATCATCGATCTCCCCCGCCATCCACGCCCGGCTCGGCTCCTGGAAGATCGTGCGGCCTACGGCAAACCCACGGCAGGTGGTGCTCAGGCGTGCTTGCTGGAAACCATCGGCGAGGCATTCGGCGGACGCGTTCAGGCCCAGCAGCACCACGCCCCGGCAGTACGGGTCGCGCTCCTGGATCAGTTCGTCGAGCTTCTTCCAATCCTCGGCCGACTGCGCCTCGATCTTCCACCAGGCCGGGTAGATGCCCAGGTTGTACAGGCGCTTGAGGCTGCGGTAGAGCACGTCGGGGTAAGTCGATGGATGATCCTTGGGCGGGATGACTTCCAGCAGCAGCTCATGCCCGCTCACGATGGAGGCCTCGTACACCGCCTTGAGTTGCGCTTCCTGCTCCAGGCGCAGCATCGGTTCGTCATCGGGGTGGAATTGCACCAGGCACTTGATGATCTGTTCCTGGGGCCAGGCAATCAGGTTGCTGCCCACCGAGCGGCCGTGTTCGAACGCCAGGGGCCGTGAGTTCTGCACTTCCACCGGGCGTGCGATCCACCAGCCGCGACCGCTGGCGGCGTTGAGGGCATCCTGGCCGAAACGTTGGTCGGCGAGCAGGCCCACGTCGGCCTCGACGCCCTGCTCGCCGAGCTTGCGCTCCACGCGTTCGATGGCCTGGATAAACAACTGCTTGATCGCGCTGATGCGCGCAGGGTCCTGGCCGCCCTTTTGCGCCAGGTCCACCAGTTGCCAGCGGTGGTCGAAGGCAAACACGAACAATTGCTTCCATGCCTTGCGCGGCACCGTTACGCGGTGCAGGCGTTGCAGGGTCACGTCCTGGTCCGGGCGGGTAATGGGCACCGGGCTGCTGAACAGGTAATCGAGCTCAGCGGGAGTAGGCATGGCCGGCGCACAGGCATGGCGCGAAACCACCAGGCCACCGCAGGCATTGGCCAACTGACTGCAACGTTCATCGCTGGCGTCATTGATCCAACCGCTGAGGAAGCCTGACATGAAGGCATCGCCGGCCCCCAGCACATTGAGCACTTCCACGCGCACACCGGGGTAGATCGCCCCGTCCTCCAGCCGCGCAGGAATCGCGCCGTGGATGACCGTACAACCCTGGGGACCCAGCTTGACTACCAGGGTCGCAGGCGTCAGTTCGCGTACGGTGCGCAACGCGGTGAGCAGGTCTTCACTGCCACCGGCGATAAGGAATTCTTCTTCGGTGCCGACGATCAGGTCGAAACGCGGCAGGATCTTCTGCACATGCTGGCTGACATTTTGGTCGGCGACGAAACGGGTTTCGCCATCGGCCTTGCCCGCCAGGCCCCACAGCACCGGGCGGTAGTCGATATCCAGCACGCGCTTGACGTTGTGCTTGGCGGCGTAATCCAGGGCCTGGATGCTGGCCTTGTACACGCCGTCGGTGGAGAAGTGCGTACCGGTGATCAACAGCGCTTTGCTGGAGGCAATAAAGGCTTCGCTGATGTCTTCGGCGCGCAGGGCCATGTCGGCGCAGTTTTCGCGGTAGAACACCAACGGGAAGGTTTCACGATCCTTGAGGCCCAGCAGCACCAGGGCGGTGAGGCGCTCCGGGTCGACCTTGATACCGCTGACATCGCAGCCTTCACGGGCCAGGGATTCCACCAGAAAACGGCCCATATGGTCGTCGCCCACGCGGCTCAGCATCGCTGACTTGAGACCCAGCCTGGCGGTGCCGAAGGCGATGTTGGCGGAAGAACCGCCGAGGTACTTGGCGAAGCTGGTCACGTCCTCAAGCCGCGCACCGACTTGCTGCGCATAGAGGTCGACGCCCAGGCGCCCGAGGCAAATCAGATCCAATTGACGCCCACTGGCAAAACGAGTCTGGCCCATGCTGGCTCCTGTTATTTTTATCAGCCTGCGTTGTGCCGCCGTGGCGACGGCAAACGCTCTTGGTGGGAGCAGACTAGAACGTCCAGCGGTAGCAATCAATATTTATTCCATAATTATTTTTAGTGGAATATTTTTTCCAATACGTCAGCATAGCGGCACGCCAGCGCCCGTGCATCGTTTCAGCAGGCCACACGGGCCGTGATGCCGAGGTATTTTTTTGCGCCTACCCTGTAGACTTGCGCCACCCATCAGCGCATCAGACGAACACGCCAGAAGGATTGCCCATGTCCCGCACCGATCCCGAGACCACCCTGGAAGAAACTGTCGCCAGCCCTCCGATCAATGCCGAACGCCTGTTGCAGCTGATCACCGACGAATACGAGAGCCTGCCGCGCCAGCTCAAGCGCATCGCCAGCTACATGAGTCAGCAGAGCGACCGGATCATGGTCGACCGCATCAGCGACATTGCCCGCGAATGCGAAGTGCACCCCTCGGCCATCGTGCGGTTCTCCCAGCGTTTCGGCTTCAGCGGGTTCAGCGAGATGCAGGCGCTGTTTCGCGAGGCGTATACCCACAAGACCACGCCGGTGCAGAACTACCAGCAGCGCATCCGCAGCATGATCGCCAATAAATCGCAGAAGGCCAGCGGCGGCGACCTGGCGCGCGAATGCGTCAACGCGACCCTCTCCGGCATCGAGCGCCTGGGCCTGGAGCTGGACGATACCGCCTTCGAAAAAGCCGTGGACCTGGTGGTCAATGCCGACAACATCTACGTGGTTGGCGTGCGTCGCTCCTTCGCGGTGGCCGACTACCTGGTCTACAACCTGCAGCACACCAACAAGCGCATCCACCTGATCTCTGGCCTGGGCGGCAGTTATCGCGAGCAGATGCGCAGTGTGCGCGCTAATGACCTGGTGATCGCGATCAGCTTCACGCCCTACGGCAAGGAGACCCAGCACTGTCTGCGCATTGCCCAGCATCACCAGGCCAAGACCCTGATCATCACTGACAGCAACCTGTCACCGCTGGCCAAGCGCGCGAATGCGGTATTGCTGGTGAATGAAGGTTCGTCGTTTGCCTTTCGCTCGCTGAGCGCCACCTTGTGCCTGTGCCAGGCGCTGTTTATTGCGGTGGCGTATCGGTTGGAATTGAAGGTGGATGAGATTCATGAGCAGGTCGGGTTCGACGACTGACGCGCACTACCTGTAGGAGCGAGCTTGCTCGCGAAAAACCCATAGGCATTGCGGCCATCCAGAATGCCCGCGTTATCGTTAACGATCTTCGCGAGCAAGCTAGCTCCTACAGTAATTGCGCCAGGGCCCGGCCGTGGAAGCGGATCTGCGCGAGGGTCAACGCGGTGTAGCCGATAATCACGGCGGGCGGCAACGTCACATCGACACAAAACTTGCCCAACGGTTGCAAGCTCAACCCGGCGTTGGCGGCGCGGGCGCAGAAGTCCGCCTCTTGCACCCCGGGCGGCAACCACAACACAAAATGCAGCCCGGCCTGCTGGCCACTGACCGTGACGCCCTCCGGCAGACAGGCAAGCAACGCATCCCGCCGCGCCTGATACGCCTGGCGAGAAGCCCGCAGGTGCCGCACGAAGGCACCACTGCCAAAAAATTCCACCAAGCCCAACTGGTCGGTTGCACCCACTGAATGCCCGGTCAGTTGCAAGGTGCGCAGCAGTGCCGGGCGCAGGATCTTGGGCACCACCATGAAGCCGACCCGCAAGCCGGGAAACAGGTTTTTGTTGAAGCTTCCGCAATAGAGCACGCGGTCGTTCGAATCCAGGGACTTGAGCGCCGCCAGGGGTGCGCTGTTGTAGTTGTACTCGCTGTCGTAGTCATCCTCCACCACCCAGGCATCCGCCCGGTTCGCCCAGTCCAGCAGTGCCAGGCGGCGTGACACCGATAGGGTCACGCCCAGCGGCGCCTGGTGCGCTGGGCTGACATAGGCCAGCCGTGCGTGCTCGGGGAGCTGGTCGGTATCGAGGCCTTCGGCCGTGACGGCGATCGCCTGGACCCGCGCCCCGGCGAGGCCGAACAAACGCCGCGCCGGTGTGTAGCCGGGGTCTTCGACGCAGGCGGTGTCACCTGGCTGGAGCAGCGTGCGTGCAATCAGGTCAAGGCCATGGCGAATGCCCGTGGTGACGATCACTTCATCAGCCTCGCACTGCATGCCGCGATAGCGGCGCAGGTAATCCGCGATCAGTTCGCGCAAGGCCGGCAACCCGCCGGGGTGCGCAGCCTCCAGCACGCCGGGACCTGCCGCCAGCAACCCGCGGGAGAGGCAGCGCGCCCAGGTTTTCAGGTCGAACAGGCTGGCATCCGGGCGTCGTGCGACAAAGGGCACGTGGCTCTGCACGCCGGCGTGAGGTAAGTCGGGCTCAACCGGTCGGCGCAGGTTTTGCTTGGCCACCGGGGCTGCGATGAACTGCTCCGGAATCACCGCACACACCCGCGTGCCGGAGCCGGCCACACGCTGCACATAGCCTTCGCTGTGCAAACGGTCAAAAGCGGCCTCGAGGGTGCCACGTGAGACCTGCCAGCGCTCGGCCAGGCTGCGGGTCGACGGCAAACGACTGCCTGCCGGCAACTGTCGAGCCAGGATTGCCTCGCGCAACGCCTCGTAGGCGCCCTGCTGCTTGCCTGCATCCAGCGTATCGGGGCGCGGCAGGTCAGGGTTGGAGGCAGCTTTTCCGCGGCTCATAGTGGTCCAGTCATCCATGGCATAAGTGGTCCTGAGGATTAAACCACAAAGTCGCTAGAGTCCGGGCTCTACTCATTGCGAAGAAACCCGCCCATGACTCAACGCCTTCTCGCTCCGTGGTTCTGGCTGACTTTGCTGACGGTCCTGGTGGGCCTGCCGCGCCTCACCCTGGATTTGCATTTGCCCGCCCTGCCCGCCATGGCCGACTACTTCCACACCCAGGACAGCCAGTTGCAACTGGTCCTGACCCTGTACACCCTCGGCTCGGCGATTTCCCTGCTGGTCAGCGGCCCGCTCACCGACCGCTTCGGCCGACGCCCGGTGCTGTTGGCCGGATTGACGCTGTATGTGCTGGCGACCGTGACCTGCGCCCTGGCAGATAGCCTCGGCGTGCTGGTCATTGCGCGGCTGTTCCAGGCGCTCGGCGGGTGCTGCACCACGGTGATTGGCCGAGTGATCGTGCGCGATTATTTTGACCGCGATGAGCAGGCGCGTCTGTTGGGGTTGATCTCCATGGCGATGGCCGTATCGCCCATGGCCGCGCCAGTGCTCGGTAGCCTGTTGTTGCCGCTCTTGGGTTGGCGTGGCTTGTTTGTATTACTCGCGGTGATCGGTTGCGTGCTTTGTGTAATCGTCCAACGCCGCCTGCCTGAAACCCGCCCGCAGCAAGTGGCCGCTGCACCGCCCAGCCACTTGCTGCGCACCTACAGCCAACTGCTGCGCGACCGCTACTTCCTGCGTTATGCCTTGGCGATCGGCTGCGCGTACAGCACGTATTTTCCGTTTATCAGCGAGTCTTCGGCATTGCTGCAACGGGGCTTTGATTTGACGCCGACCGCCTACGCCCTGGTGTTTGCCGCGACAATCAGCGGTTACATGCTCGGTGCCAACCTGTTCCGGCGTCTGGTGCAGCGGTTCGGGGCCGACCGCTTGATCAGCGTCGCCATCGGCTTGAATGTGCTGGGCAGCGTCATGCTCGCGCTAGCCACGGCACTGCTGCCACAGACGTGGCTGGCCATTGTGGTACCGATGGTGGTGATCATGGTGTCGGTGGGCCTGACGATGCCTGCCTGCCAGCTGTCTGTGTTGCAGCCGTATGGGGCGATTGCCGGCACGGCGTCGGGGCTGTTCTTTTTTATCCAGATGTTTGTCACGGCACTGAGCAGTTGGGCCACCGGGCTGCTGTCGGACGGTACTTCGCTGCCGTTGGTGATCATGACCTCGCTTGCCAGCGCATTGCTGGTCACAAGCTGGCTGACCCTGCGCAAAACGCAAAGTGGGAGGGAACAAGGTCCCTCCCACTCTTCACCGAGCCAGGCTCGGATTTAGTGCATGAAGATCGCGATCAGGATGATCAGCGGAATCGGCACGCCGAGGAACCACAGCAGTAATGAGCGCATTATATTCTCCTTAAGTGAACGGGCCTTGAATTAACGAACGTAGTTTTCGGTTTCGACATACACCACGGCATCCCGGCGGCGACCGCCAAAGGTAGCGGCGAAACTGGCGAAGAATGCACCGATCAACAGCGCCACGAAGGTCCACAGCGAGGTATAGGCGGCAACTTTCGCGGCGGTGTCGGCGGCTTGCTTGGCTTTTACCTTGGCATCTTCGATGGCTTTGCGGGCATCGCCGTAGACTTTGTCGATACGCGCTTCAGCATCGGCCTGGCTGAGGTTGGTGCGCTGGCTGATCAGTTGGGCCAGGTAGGCACGGTCTTCAGCAGCAAGTTGGCCGTCATTGCTCAGGGTGCGGGCGAAAATGCGACCGACCACGGCGTGTGCGGCGTCATCGCTGACTGCGGCTGGGCGGTCATCGCGGAACAGGCTGTCGACGTAGTAGCCGAAGTCACCACTATCGGCACCCTGTGCTGCGTTGCCGGCCGCTTGGGTCATGCCACTGGCGGCGCCAGACGCGACACTGGCACCGGCTTGCACGCCGCCGCTGACGACGCTGCTGACGGAACCGACCACCAACATCGCGGTGATCAGTGTCGCCACTGCCCAGGCCAGGAAGCCATGGGCGGTGTCGCGAAAGTACACCTCATCGCCATGCATATTGGCCCACTTTACCCGCAACCGACCGGCGATGTAGCCGCCCAGTCCCGACGCAACAATCTGGGTAAAGGCCAGCCAGACAATCGTGGAAATGCCCAGGCCCTTGGCACTGATGCCACTGTCGGCCCACGGCGAGACCGCCGAAAAGCCCAGGCCGAAGCCCAGCAGCACCAGAATTAATGACAAGGCAGCCGCCGCAGCGGCCCCGGCGAAGATCGCCCCCCAGGAAACCCCGGAGAGCGTGCTTGACTCTTGCAGCGTGGATGAGGATGTGATCATTGTTGTTTTGCTCCAGGCATGAAAAATAGTGTTACAAGTCTCAAAAGGGACAGTGCAGGCACCATGCCAGTCGCGTATAAAATTAAATTCTTTAAATTTCAAAAGCTTAGGAAGATTGAACTTATCCAAACCATGCAAGTTGCAAGAACTGTCTGCTGTAGGCGGGCGTTATGCATTCCCTGTGGGAGGGGGTTTGCTCCCGATAGCGGTGTACCAGGCTATAAAACTTGTCCTGACAGACCGCTATCGGGAGCAAGCCCCCTCCCACATTGGATCCGTGCCAGTCACGAACAGGTGACGGCTCTGCCTAGATGAAGTTTTATTTAGGAAACATTCAGCAACTTCTTGGCAAAATACCCGCACTTCTAGTGTGAACGCTCACCAGGTAATCCTATGACCCGCATTTTGACCATCGAGGATGACGCCGTAACGGCCCGCGAGATCGTCGCCGAGCTGAGTAGCCATGGACTGGACGTAGATTGGGTGGACAACGGCCGCGAAGGCCTGGTCCGTGCCGTCAGTGGTGATTACGACCTGATCACCCTCGACCGCATGTTGCCCGAACTGGATGGCCTGGCCATCGTCACCACCTTGCGCACCATCGGGGTGTCGACGCCGATCCTGATGATCAGCGCGCTCTCGGATGTCGACGAGCGCGTACGCGGCCTGCGTGCCGGGGGCGATGACTACCTGACCAAGCCGTTCGCCTCCGACGAAATGGCCGCCCGCGTCGAAGTGCTGCTGCGGCGCAAAAGCACGGTCAAGGAGTTCGAGACCGCCCTGCGCGTGGCCGACCTGGAACTGAACCTGATCAGCCGCGAAGCCAGCCGTGCCGAGCAACCGCTGACCCTGTTGCCTACCGAATACAAACTGCTGGAATTCCTGATGCGCAACACCGGGCAGATTCTCTCGCGGATGATGATCTTCGAAGAAGTCTGGGGTTATCACTTCGACCCCGGCACCAACCTGATCGATGTGCACATCGGTCGCCTGCGCAAAAAGATCGACCCACCGGGCCTTACGCCGTTGATCCGCACGGTACGAGGTTCCGGTTATGTCATTGCTGAACCCCTCTAAAGGCTGGCGTTCTTCCAGCAGCCGCTTGTTGGCGCTGTACAGTTCGTTGTTCGTGGCCTGGAGCTGCATCCTCATGGGGGTGCTGTACTACGAGGTATCAGGTTACCTGGGCGATTTGTCGCGCCACTCCCTGCTGCAGCGCCAGCATTTGTTCCAGCGCTTCGACGGCGAAGAACTGGTGGAGGCCTTGACCACCAGCATGACCTTCGACATGAAGGGCGTGGACGCCTATGGTCTGTTCGATGAGCAATTTCGCCCCCTGAGCGGGCCGATCCGTACGGTGCCGGCCGACCTGCCTTTGGATGGCAAGATCCACGCGCTGGCCAATTGCGTCGAATCCGACGACCCGAAACTGCCCAAGGACAGCTGCGACGCCGTGGCTACCCGCACCGGCGACGGGCGCTGGCTGGTGCTGGTGCGCGCCAACGGTTCGCTGTTCGGCGTGACTCGGATCATCTGGCACGCCTTGCTGTGGGCCCTATCGTTGACCATCATCCCTGGCGCTGCCGGCTGGCACCTGCTGCGCCGTCGCCCGCTGCGGCGGATTCGCGGGATCCAGGCCAGCGCCGAAGCCATCGTCGCCGGTGACCTGACGCACCGCTTGCCGCTGTCCAACCGCCGTGACGAGTTGGACATGCTCGCCGCCATCGTCAACGCCATGCTCGACCGCATCGAGAAACTGATGAACGAGGTCAAGGGTGTGTGCGACGCCATCGCCCACGACCTGCGTACCCCACTCACACGCCTGCGCGCACAGCTTTACCGCATCAAGCAGCAAGCCGAGGAAGACTCCGCCCACGCAGTGAAACTCGATGACGCCATTGCCGAAACCGACACGCTGATGGCGCGCTTTCGCGGGCTGCTACGTATTTCCGAACTGGAAGACCATCAGCGTCGGTCTGGCTTCCTAGTGCTGGACCCACTGCCGCTGCTGCGCGAATTGCACGACTTCTATCTGCCCCTGGCCGAAGAGGGTGAAATGGAGTTGGTATTACAGGCACCCGAATCACTGCCATGGGTGACAGGCGACCGCGCGCTGTTGTTTGAAGCCTTGGCCAACCTGTTGAGTAACTCGATCAAGTTCACCCCGCCCAATGGCAAGGTGATCCTGCGGGCGGTCAATGATATGGGCAGCACCCGTATCGAAGTGCTTGACTCAGGGCCGGGGATTCCGGCGGCCGAGCGCGCTTCGGTATTCCAGCGCTTTTATCGGGTGGATGAAAGCGATCAGCACGGCGGTTTTGGCTTGGGGTTGTCGATTGTGGCGGCGATCATCAACTTGCACGGCTTCAAGCTCGACGTCGGCACCAGCGAACTGGGCGGCGCCCGGCTGGTGCTGGAGTGTCGCCAGCAGTTGATACCTGACTAGATCGTCGGGGCACAGAGAACCAAATGTGGGAGGGGGCAAGCCCCGGTACAAACCGGGGACATCGTTTACATTTC
>NZ_JAUJXA010000007.1:0-250069 GCF_031931935.1 Pseudomonas sp. rhizo25 | reverse complement strand
GTCTGGAATCTGTCGTCAAGGGTTAATTACACTTTTGTGGCAGAAGGTGCTTTTTTAGCAATAAGACGGGGGATTCGCCGCATAACTGGAGGCACCCGCAGCAGAAGAAGCAGCGCACCGATGGAAGCGTAGACAGCCCACTCCTTCAAATCAGCCCGAACTATCCAGAGCATGTGCAGCAGACCAAGCCCGAGAATCACATAGACCAAGCGATGCAACTTCTTCCAACGACTACCCAACCGTCGCTGGCTGTAGCGATTAGATGTGACAGCCAGCACTAATAAAGCAAGAAACCCCAACGCCCCCACAATTATGTAAGGCCGCTTGCGCAGCTCCACGCCGAGCTGGGACCAATCGAGCCCAAGGACGAACACGCAATAAGCCGCCAAATGCAACACAACATAGGCAAAGCACCACAAGCCCAATTGCCGGCGTACCGCGATCCACCCCGCCCAACCGCTCAACTTCTGCAGCGGCGTCATCCCGAGCGTGACCAGCAGTAGAATCAACGTACCCAGGCCCAGGCGATCGACCAGCACTTTTCCCGGATCAGGCCCAAGGGCAAAACTCCATGCTTCATATAGCCAGAGCAATGGCCAAACCGCCGCAGCTATGAAGACCCCAATGCGCCAGATTGGAAAGCGCATCAGTAGTTCTTCCGCAGGTCGAGACCTGTATATAAAGAAGCGACCTCATCGGAGTAGCCATTGAACATCTGCGTGTCGCGCACATTCGGACTGAACAGGCCGCTGGGGAGTCGTCGCTCCCTCGCCTGGGTCCACCGCGGATGATCAACCGTGGGATTCACGTTCGCATAAAACCCATATTCATCAGCCGCAATGCTTTGCCAGGTGGTTTTCGGCTGTTCGCTGACAAGGCTGATCCGTACGATGGATTTCACACTCTTGAAGCCATACTTCCACGGCACAACCAGGCGCAACGGCGCACCATTCTGGTTAGGCAATTCGCGCCCATACATGCCAACAGCGAGGATCGCCAGTGGATTCATCGCCTCATCCAGACGTAACCCTTCTACATAAGGCCAATCGATCAAGCCAAAACTTGAGCGCTGCCCCGGCATGCTCTTCGGATCCTGAAGGGTCTCGAACCGGATGTACTTCGCTTTGGAGGTCGGCTCAACCTGCTTGAGCAACGCCGAGATCGGAAAGCCGATCCACGGGATTACCATCGACCAGGCTTCAACGCAGCGCAGGCGATAGATGCGCTCTTCCAGCTCATAGGGCTTCATGAAGTCTTCCAAGGCATAACGCCCAGGCTTCGCCACCTCACCGTCGATGACAACACTCCAAGGCTCGGTCTTGAGCGAACCTGCATTCGCCGCCGGGTCGCCCTTGTCGGTACCGAACTCATAAAAATTGTTGTAGTTGGTTGCGTCCTTGAACGGCGTGATCGCCTCATCCTTGACCGTCACCGCCTGCCACTTCGTTCCAGGAAGCTTCTCGGCAAACCAACTGGGCGCCCTGCCCGCCTCGACATCGGCATAGCGCGCTGCATCGTCCGCACTGGCCCAACGCGGCAAGCTACTGGCGGCAATACCGGCCAGCGCACCACCGAGCAAGCTGCGGCGAGAGAAATAGAAGGATTCAGGCGTGACATCCGATTCGTGACAATCGGACGCTTTAGGCAATTTGATTAACATGGCAACTCCGCAGCATTGGAGAACTGATGCACCAATAGACTGCGGAGTATGGGGGAAATTACATTAAGACAATGTTTTGTCCCGACGCAGATGCAGCAAGTACTGAATCGGCCCCGAAGCCGCGTAGACGAGGAACGCCAACAGCAGAATACGCGGCGGATCGCTGAACACTACCGCAAACACCAGTACCACCACGAGGATCGCCACAAAAGGCACGCGCCCCTTGAGATCCAGCTCCTTGAAGCTGTTGTACTTGATATTGCTGACCATCAGCATGCCGGCCGCCGCTACCATCAAAGCGACCAGGAACGACATTTTCGAGCCCTGAATACCGTAGTCACTGAATGCCCACACAATACCGGCTACAACACCCGCCGCTGCCGGACTGGCCAGACCGATGAAGTAGCGCTTGTCAGCGGTCCCGACCTGGGTATTGAAGCGCGCCAGGCGCAAAGCGGCACCGGCAACATAGATAAAGGCAACCATCCAGCCGACCTTGCCCATGTCACCCAATGCCCAGGCAAACGCCAGCAACGCAGGTGCGACACCAAAGGCGACCATGTCCGACAACGAGTCGTATTCGGCGCCGAAGGCACTCTGGGTATTGGTCATCCGCGCTACGCGCCCATCCAGGCCGTCGAGCACCATGGCCACGAAGATTGCGATGGCAGCAAAACCAAAATACTTGCTGGCACTCGCCGCATCACCTGCCGCCAGTGCACTTTGGGCACTCATGGAGTTGATGATGGAATAAAAGCCGGCAAACAGGTTCGCCGTCGTAAACAGATTGGGCAGAAGATAGATGCCACGATGCCGGACCTTACGGCCTTCGGCGTCATGCCCTTCTTCGACATGTTCATCGATCGGCAGCATGCTTTCGGCGTCGGAAGCCTGGTTTGGCTCTTCGGGACGTTCGCTCATGGACTTTACCTTGCAACGGTGTGAAAAAAATTCGACAGATACTTGCGGCGAGTGTTCGCCCGCAAACGATGCAGCTTTATACCAGAACCGGCCCCTCAAACGAAAAAACGCGGCCTAAGCCGCGTTTTCCCTTGATGCGTACGACTTAGTTCTTGGCTTTGTCGACGATCTTGTTGGCACCGATCCACGGCATCATGGAGCGCAGTTGCTCGCCGATGACTTCGATGCCGTGAGCGGCGTTGTTACGACGCTTGGCGGTCATCGAAGGGTAGCCGGTCGCGCCTTCGCTGATGAACATTTTGGCGTATTCGCCGTCCTGAATACGTTTCAGGGCGTTGCGCATGGCTTGGCGGGACTCGGCGTTGATCACTTCCGGACCAGTCACGTACTCACCGTACTCGGCGTTGTTGGAGATCGAATAGTTCATGTTGGCGATACCGCCTTCGTACATGAGGTCAACGATCAGCTTCAGTTCGTGCAGGCATTCGAAGTAGGCCATTTCCGGCGCGTAGCCAGCTTCAACCAGGGTTTCGAAACCGGCTTTGACCAGCTCAACGGTACCGCCGCACAGAACGGCTTGTTCGCCGAACAGGTCGGTTTCAGTCTCGTCCTTGAACGTGGTTTCGATAATGCCGGTGCGACCACCACCAACGCCAGCAGCGTAGGACAGCGCAACGTTTTTGGCGTTGCCCGAAGCGTCCTGGTAGATCGCGATCAGGTCAGGGATACCACCGCCTTTGACGAACTCGGAACGCACGGTGTGGCCCGGGGCTTTCGGCGCGATCATGATCACGTCCAGGTCAGCGCGTGGCACAACCTGGTTGTAGTGAATCGCGAAACCGTGGGAGAAGGCCAGGGTGGCGCCTTTCTTGATGTTCGGCTCGATTTCGTTCTTGTACAGCGCGGACTGGAACTCGTCCGGGGTCAGGATCATGACCAGGTCGGCAGCTGCAACGGCGGAAGCGACGTCTGTCACTTTCAGGCCATGGGCCTCGGCCTTGGCAACGGTGGCCGAGCCTTTGCGCAGGCCAACAGTGACGTCTACGCCGGAATCTTTCAGGTTGCACGCTTGGGCGTGGCCCTGGGAACCGTAGCCGATGATGGCGACTTTCTTGCCCTGGATGATCGACAGGTCACAATCTTTATCGTAATAAACTTTCATGAGGTTCCTCTATATATCCAGGCCGTAAGGCCATTCGCTAATTTGGGTTAGATGCTGAGTACTTTGTCGCCACGGGCAATCCCGGTGACACCACTGCGTACGGTTTCCAGAATCGAGGCCGTCCCGATCGACTGGATGAAGCTGTCCAGCTTGTCGCTTGTACCGGTCAGTTGAACGGTATAAACGCTGGCGCTCACATCGACGATCTGCCCACGATAAATGTCGGTAGTCCGTTTGATCTCGGCACGTTGGGCCCCCGTGGCCTTGACCTTGACCAGCATCAGTTCGCGCTCGATGTGGGCACTTTCCGACAGGTCGACCAGCTTGACCACTTCGATCAGCTTGTTGAGGTTCTTGGTGATCTGCTCGATCACCTCATCGTGGCCCACGGTGGTCAACGTCAGGCGCGACAGGGTCGGGTCTTCGGTCGGGGCCACGGTCAGGCTTTCAATGTTGTAGTTGCGTTGCGAAAACAGGCCGACAACACGGGACAGAGCGCCGGGTTCGTTCTCCAGAAGCAGGGAGATAATATGCCGCATGATTAAGTACGCTCCGTCTTGTTCAGCCACATGTCGCGCATAGAGCCGTCTTTGATCTGCATCGGATAGACGTGCTCGCTGGTATCCACCTGAATATCGATGAACACCAGGCGGTCCTTCATGGCGAACGCCTCTTCCATCTTCGGCTTCAGATCTTTCAGATCGGTGATGCGAATGCCGACGTGGCCATAGGCTTCAACCAACTTGACGAAATCCGGCAACGATTCCATGTAGGAATGGGAGTGACGGCTACCGTAGCTCATGTCCTGCCACTGGCGAACCATGCCCAGTACACCGTTGTTCAGGCAGACGATCTTCACCGGAAGACCATATTGCAGGCACGTCGACAGTTCCTGGATGTTCATCTGGATGCTGCCTTCACCGGTGACACAAGCCACGTCGGCATCCGGGAAGCTCAGCTTCACGCCCATGGCTGCCGGGAAACCAAAGCCCATCGTGCCCAGGCCACCGGAGTTGATCCAGCGGTTAGGCTTGTCGAACGTGTAGTACTGGGCTGCGAACATCTGGTGCTGGCCCACGTCGGAAGTCACAAAGGCGTCGCCCTTGGTCACTTCGCACAGGGTTTCGATCACGGTTTGTGGCTTGATGATGCTGCCGTCGCCCTTGTCGTAAGGGAACAGGCCACGATCACCACGCCATTCGTCGATCTGCTTCCACCAACTGGCAACGGATTCCTTGTTCGGTGCCTCGCCAATGTCCTTCAGTGCAGCGACCATTTCGGTCAACACGCTTTCCACCGGCCCCACGATCGGCACATCGGCCTTGATGGTCTTGGAGATAGACGCCGGGTCGATGTCGATGTGGATGATCTTGGCATTCGGGCAGAACTTGCTCGCGCCGTTGATCACACGGTCATCGAACCGCGCGCCTACGGCCAGGATCACGTCGGCGTGGTGCATGGTCAGGTTGGCGGTGTAGCTGCCGTGCATGCCAAGCATGCCGACGAACTGACGATCCGAACCCGGGAATGCACCGAGGCCCATCAGGGTGTTCGTCACCGGCAGGTTGAGCAACTTGGCCAGCTCGGTCAGCGGAGCAGAACCACCGCCCAGAATCACGCCACCACCGGAGTAGAGCACTGGACGCTTGGCCGCCAGGAGCATTTCTGCCGCCTTGCGGATTTGCCCCGAGTGCCCACGCACGGCCGGGCTGTAGGAGCGCAGCTTGGCTTTCTTCGGGAAGATGTATTCGAACTTTTCGGCCGGGTTGGTCATGTCTTTCGGGATATCAACCACTACAGGGCCCGGGCGACCGGACTGTGCGAGGTAGAACGCCTTCTTCATGACCTCCGGGATTTCCGACGCATGCTTGATCATGAAGCTGTGTTTCACGATCGGGCGGGAAATACCGATCATGTCGGTTTCCTGGAATGCATCGGTACCGACCATGGTGCTGGCGACCTGGCCGGAAATGATCACCATCGGGATGGAGTCCATATAGGCAGTCGCGATGCCGGTAATAGCGTTGGTAGCGCCTGGACCGGACGTTACCAGTACCACGCCGGCTTTACCGGTGGCACGGGCGTAACCGTCAGCCATATGGGTCGCGGCCTGTTCGTGGCGAACCAGGATGTGGGTAACAGCCGGTTCCTTGAACAGCGCGTCGTAGACATGCAGCAGAGCACCACCTGGGTACCCGTAGATATAGTCGACGCCTTCGTCACGCAAAAAGCGGACGAGCATCTCACCGCCAGATAAAAGCTCCACGTTGTTCACCTCTAAAACGCCAGAATACCGTCCGTTAAAAACCGACGGGTCTTAATAGGTTTACTTCTCAACAGAGCATGAGCGACGGTGGTCGCCGACTACGTCAGCACTGACTGAGCAAGTATTGGGATCGTCCCAAGTGTTGCGGGCTTTTCCCACCCAGCGCGAGGTAACGCGTTGCGGGTGTTACAGGTCGGCGCGGATGTGCGCCTCATGATCTGCTGAGCGGGCCTGCTTCTGGCAGTCCCGATACAGCGGACTTTGGATTCTTCTGTTTCAGGCCGTTCAAGTCAAGCAATAATTGCGCTTTTTTCCAACTAAGCGCATGAGAACGTAGAAGAAATGGCTTTGAGGAGGGATAAAACTCGCCTGAATGTCGTCAAGCGGTAGAAATGTGCGCAAGACTGCCGAAAAAACCGGCAGTCAGGCAATTAACGAGCGTCGACGATCAATTGGTCGAACTTTTTCAGCGCATTGCGCAAGCCAAGGCTCTCCAACGGCCGGTCGGCGTATACCATCTCGGCCATTTCCAGGATTCCCGACGCGTTCGGCAATGGCAGGTCCTGCTCCAAGATCTGCTTCATGCGCACGAGGAAGATCCATTGCAGCCACTGGTGGAAGTCCAGGGTATCGACCGAAAAGGGCTCGACACTGCTGAGCGCTTCAGCGCTGGGGGGCACTTCGTCCCACCAGCCCTGCACGCGCAGTTCGCGCTCAATCAGCAATAACTGTTCGGCAATCGCTGGAAAACGCGCATCCATCAGAGGCTGACCTTGGCTTTCTGCCGTGCCTGGGCGGCACCTGCGGCGTCACCCTGGGCAGCACGCGCATCACCGATCAAGGCCCACAAGCTGGCTTGCAGGGCCGGGCGACCATTGGACAGGGACAGGCCACGGCGAGCGAATTGCTCCGCTTGGGGTGCATCGCCCTGGGCCATGCGCACCTGGGCCAGACGATACAGCACTTGCGGCTCGCGAGGCGCCACGCGCTGGGCACGTTCAAGGCTAGACGATGCGCCATTCAAGTCGCCCCCCGCCTGCTGCTGTTGAGCGGTGGTGAGCAGCGCCAGCACCGGGCCATCCAGTTGTTCATCAGCCGACAGCCCGCCTGCGCTGGATGCCGACGGAATCCCGCTTGGCGTCGATGGCATGGTGTAAGTGCCCTGGTTGACCGGCGCAGTTTGAATCGGCGCGGAATCCACCGGCCCGGAGGTGCTGGGGCCTGGAGTCCATGGCTCGGCACTGATAGGCGCCGAGGTCGCGGCACCACTACCAGGCACCATAACAACCACGCCTGAATCCTGCGGTATCGCTTGGGTTGCAGCTTGGGCAGGACGCTTGACCACGGTCTGGCGAAAGCCACCATTGGCCGAGATGCGGTCGTTATTGGAGACGGCCGTGCTTGAGTCCACCACGGGAATTGAGCCGCGCTGCACGCTGGAGCAACCGCCGAGCAAAGCCAGAGCCGCAATCGCTGGAATCCACAACTTGTTCACTTGAAACCCTCTTTGCTTAATTCATCCAGCCCTTGACCCAATCCATCACCGATTCCGCGTCAGCAGGGGCACTGCCACCGCATGCGGCGCCGGGTGGTGGTTCGCTGCCGCGAATATACGGCATCTGTACCGCGCCCGGACAGTTGGCATCAGAGCCTTGGCCGGTGTGCGGGTCGATCCAGGCCTGCACGATATTGTCCGGCTGCGGCATGTTGAGCGGCAACGGGTCGGCCTTGCGCATGAAACTGGTCCACACCTGCAACGCACCGGTGGCCCCGGTAAACGGCGTCTTGCCGTTATCGTCACGCCCCAGCCACACCACGGCCAATACATCCTGGCCAAAGCCCGCGAACCAGCTGTCACGCGAATCGTTACTGGTACCGGTCTTGCCGGCCAGGGTCAGGTTCGACGGCAGCACGTTATAGACCGAACGCCCAGTACCCTCACGCATCACGCGCTGCATGGCGTTCTGGATCAGGTAGATAGAGCCCGCGTCGAAACGCTGCTGGATCTGGAACGGATAACGCTTGAGCGGCTCGCCATCGGCGGTCAGCACACTGCGAATACCGCGCATCGGCGTATTGAAGCCGCCGTTGGCCAGGGTTTGGTACATGGTGGCCACTTCCATGGGAGTCATGGCCGCAGCGCCCAGTAGCATGGACGGGAACGCCGGGAATTCACGTTCGATCCCCAGTCGCGCCAATGTCTTCAGCACATTCGGCACACCGACCTCAAGCCCCAGGCGTGAGGTCGAGATGTTGTAGGAATGTGCCAACCCCTGATACAGGAACACCGTACCGTGGGAACGTCGATCGAAGTTCTTGGGCGTCCAGACCTGGCCGTCGGCGCCTTTGACCGATAGCGGGTCATCCGACAGCCAACTGGTCAGCGTGTACTTGCTGGGTTTTTCCAATGCGCTCAAATAGACAGCCGGCTTGACCAGCGAGCCTATCGGACGCACAGCATCCAGCGCGCGGTTGAAGCCGGCGAAGCTGGCCTGGCGGCTACCGATCATGGCCTGGACTTCACCGGTCTCCGGGTTGGTCACGACCATGGCGGCCTCGACTTCATCCGAGCCTTTGCGGCCGGTCAGGCGCTTGAAGGTGTCGTTGACCGACGCTTCGGCCTTCATTTGCAGGATCGGATCGAAGCTGGTGAAGATCCGCAGACCCTCTTCGGTCAAGTCTTCGTCACGGTAGTCTTCACGCAACTGACGCTTGACCAGGTCGATAAAGCCGGGGAATGAGCTGTCTGCCAACTTGCCACGGGTGGTCACACCCAGTGGCATTTTCTTCGCCGCGGCCACCTGCTCGGCCGTGGCAACACCTTGCTGCTCCAGCACATCGAGTACCAGGTTACGGCGCTCAAGCGCACGCTCCGGGTTGCGACGCGGGTTGTAATAGGACGGCCCCTTGACCATCCCCACCAGCAACGCGACTTGATGCAACTTCAACTCAGACAATGGCTGCCCAAAGAAGAATTGGCTGGCCAAGCCGAAACCGTGCACCGCGCGCTGGCCATCCTGACCGACGAATACCTCGTTGAGGTAGGCCTCGAGGATTTCCTGCTTGCTGTAATGCAGCTCCAGCAACATTGCCATCATGGCTTCAGTGAGTTTACGGGTCAGGCTGCGTTCGTTGGTCAGGTAGAAGTTCTTGACCAGTTGCTGCGTGAGCGTACTGCCGCCCTGGGTCATCTTGCCGCCGGAGGTGTTGACCCAAATGGCGCGGGCAATCGACTTCGGCGAGACGCCCCAATGGCTGTAGAAGTCGCGGTCTTCCACAGCCACCAGGGTTTCCAGCAGGTACGGCGGAACCTGATCGAGTTTGATCAGGATGCGATCTTCAAGATTTTTCGGGTAAATACCGCCGATCATCAAGGGTTCCAGGCGCACCACCGGCAGCTTGGAGCCATTGAGCGACGACAGCTCAGCCACATAGTCGCCGGAAAAACGCACACGCACAGGCTGAGCTTTTTCCAGGCCTTCGTAGAACTGGAAGCCACGGGTGTTCAGGTCGACGGTATTACCGCTGACGGCCGCCGCGCCCGGGCCATTGCTCACGGGCTCGCGACGGTAGCCCAGTGCGTCGAGCTCGGTCAGGAAGTCTTCCTTGCTCAGCTTCTGGCCAGAGAACAACTCCAGCGGGCGTGCGTACACCTTGGCCGGAATGGTCCAGCGCTTGCCGGAGAACTTTTCCTGCACCACGGCATCGAGGTACACCGCAAAGCCGGCGATCACCACAAGGCCAACCAGGCCAAGCTTGAGCGCCCAGCCCAGCCAGGGGCGCAGGCTGCGGGAAGGAGGTTTTTTACGGGAACGGGGAGATCGGGTTCGAGTCATGGCGGCGGATTATACGCACTTTATTGATGATCAACATGAGCCGGACAGCGGTTTGCACGACTGGCATCAGCAGCCATAATGCCCACCATGATTTCTCCCCGACTTTGAAGGATCGCCCGTGAGCCAGTCCCTGATCGCTGCCCTGCAAAACCCGGCTTTGTACCCTCATCCGGTTGAAGCGTTTCAAGTCATCGAGACCCATATTTCCTGGGTGATACTGACAGGCGCCTACGCATATAAACTGAAGAAGCCGATGAACTTCGGCTTCCTGGACTTCACCCAACTGGAGGACCGCGGCCACTTCTGTCGCGAGGAACTGCGCCTCAATCAGCGCCTGACCGCAGATTTGTATCTTGAAGTGTTGCCAATTACCGGCACATCCGAGGCACCGCAACTGGGCGGCGATGGCCCAGTGATCGAGTACGCGCTGAAGATGCGTCAGTTCCCGCAAAGCCAGATGCTCAGCACCCTGCAAGCCAACGGCGAACTGACCTGCGCGCACATCGACGAGATGGCCCAGCAGATTGCGCACTTCCACCTCACCGCCCCCAAGGTTCCCCAAGAACATCCGGCCGGCACGCCGGAGGAAGTGATGGCTCCGGTGCGCCAGAACTTCGACCAGATCCGCCCGTTTCTTAGCGACAAGGCCGACCTGACTCAACTGGAGGCCCTGCAAGCCTGGGCTGAAAGCAGTTTTGAACGTCTCAAGCCCCTGCTGGAGCAGCGCAAGCTCAATGGCTATACCCGCGAATGCCACGGCGATATCCACTTAGGCAACGCAACCCTCATTGATGGTCACGTGGTGATCTTCGATTGCATCGAGTTCAACGAGCCCTTCCGCTTTACCGATGTGTACGCAGACACCGCGTTTTTGGCCATGGACCTGGAAGATCGCGGCCTGAAAAGCCTGGCACGGCGTTTTATCAGCCAGTACCTGGAACTGACCGGTGACTACCAGGGCCTGGAGCTACTGAACTTCTATAAAGCCTACCGTGCGCTGGTTCGCGCCAAAGTTGCGCTGTTCAGCATGCCGAGCGAAGCAAGCCCGGTGCAGCGCGCCAACACCCTGCGCCAGTACCGCAATTACGCCAACCTGGCAGAAAGCTACAGCACCATTCCGTCTCGCTTCCTGGCAATCACCCATGGCGTTTCAGCCGTGGGCAAGAGCCATGTCGCCATGCGCCTGGTCGAAGCCTTGGGCGCCGTGCGCCTGCGCTCGGATGTGGAACGCAAGCGTCTGTTTGGCGAGCAACAGATCGAAAACACACCACAGGCCGGTATCTACAATCATGACGCCAGCGCTGCCACCTACGCACGCCTGAACGAAATGGCCGATACCGTGCTGCGCGCCGGTTACCCGGTGGTGCTGGATGCGACCTTCTTGAAACGCGCTCAACGTGACGCAGCTGCCCAAGTCGCCGAAGCTACCGGGGCGCCGTTCCTGATCCTCGATTGCAACGCGCCTCAAGCCGTTATCGCCAGTTGGCTGGCACAACGTCAGGCGGATAAAAACGACCCGTCCGACGCAACACTGAGCGTTATCGAAGAGCAGCAAGCCAGTCGTGAGCCGCTGACAGCACAGGAGCTGTTGCTGAGCAAGCGTGTCGAGACCAATGAAAGCGGGACCCTCGACGCTTTAGTCGCTCATATCCGTCAGCGCTTGCCGGGCCTGTAAGAAATATTTCTTGGTCGTGTCGTCTACTTCGACGCACGACCCAGAAATAGTGGCACTATAATGGCGTCATAATTCCAACAGGAGTCGCCATTATGAGTCAGCCCAAGCTTCTCGACACCCCGCTCTACGCGCTCCTGCACAAGGACGACATCCGCGGCTTCAATCAGGAACGCCCTGAGGGTGGCCCCATCGACATGCGTGGTGGCGACTTCCGGGGCTTGGACCTGCGCGACCTGAACGCCAAGGATGTTGACTTCACCGACGCCTATTTCCGTTCGGCCGACCTGCGCGGCCTGGATTTACGCGATTGCTCGCTGGAGGGCGCCAGCCTGGCCCACGCGCAGATTTCGGGGACTTATTTCCCATCCGAGCTCACGGCTGACGAAATTCTGATGTCAGTCAATTTCGGTACTCGCCTGCGCTACCGTACCAAGTAGCCTTCGCCCAGAACCCCGGCTAAGTCCCAGGCACGCCGGGCGATTGCCGCCTGCCTGTCGCTAAAGCCATCACACCATTCTTATAAGCTTTTCGCCCGCTTCTGACCAAAGAACCACGCTTTTCCTACTGAGCGCTACACTCATTTTCAGGCTGCCTGGTCACGACACCCACCGCACCATTCGGCCGTCGCAAGGAGGCTTGATGAACGATGAGCTGCAACACCTGAAAAACCTTGGCAAGACGTCAGCGCAGTGGCTGCATGCGGTGGGCATCCACAGCGCGTCCGATTTGCGTCGCCTGGGAGCGGTCGATGCTTACCGAGCCGTGCGAACTCGCGGCTTTCGAGCATCGAAAGTCCTGCTGTATGCAATTGAAGGTGCATTGATGGATGTGCACTGGAACGACATTCCTACGGAGCGCAAGGAGGCGCTCAACCGTCAGCTGGATGCTATGTCAACGCGTCAGAAAAACTAGATTGGCGTGCAGACCCAATGTTTACGGGCATTACAAACGGGCGTTTGAGAAAACTCGATGAGCATGCAAAAACAAATGTTGACTCTCAAATGAGAATCGTTATGATTATCACAACTGGTCGCGAGATCAGCCGATAACTGAAAGACCATTGGTTCGGACTCTCAGATTATCTCCTCATCAGGCTAATCACGGTTATTTGACCCGGCTCTTGCCGGGTCTTTTTTTGCCCGCACATAACTGAGCTCAGCGCGCAATGATCAGCGGGTGCCCGCGCTCCGGATGTGGCTGTACCAGAACCTCCAAGCCAAAGACGGCCTTGAGCGATTCAGGTTGCAGGACTTTAGAGGGCGTATCCAAGGCATGAGGGCGTCCGTCTTTCAGCAACAGGATGCGGTCGCAGTAACGCGCGGCAAGGTTCAAGTCATGCAGGATCACCAGCACGGCAGCGCCTTTATCGGCGAAGCTGCGAATGGCCTGCAACGTGGTGTGCTGGTGCAAAGGATCGAGCATCGACGTCGGCTCATCCAACAACAACGTCTGCCCCGCCTCACCCGGCCATAACTGCGCCAATACCCGCGCGAGATGCACACGCTGCCGTTCGCCTCCCGACAAAGCCAGGTAACTGCGACCACTCAAGTGGCCGACATCCGCCGCTTGCAGCGCCGCATTGATAATTTCGTCATCGCACACTCGCCCGGTCTGATGGGGCAAGCGCCCCATGCCTACCACCTCTTCGACACGAAAAGCAAAATCCAGGGTTGAGCTTTGCGGTAACACCGCCAGGCGCTGGGCACGCTGGACGCCGCCCAGGCTCTTCAACTCTTGCTGATCCAGCCACACTCTGCCCTGATCAGGCTGCAACTCCCCGCAAAGCGCCCCCAGCAAGGTACTTTTGCCGGCGCCGTTCGGTCCCAGCACGCCCAGTACTTCGCCCGGCAACAGGTTCAAGGTGACATCGGCCAGCACGGTTTTACGCCCTCGCCGTATCTGCAACGCTTCAGCTCGCAGCATCAGGCGCGCCCCCGCAGTAACAGGTAGAGGAAAAATGGCGCACCGATAAATGCAGTAACAATACCAATCGGCAGCTCCGCGGGCGCCAGCGCCAGGCGTGCCACCAGGTCCGCAAACAACAACAAACTCGCCCCTGCCAGCACCGAGGCCGGTAGCAATACCCGATGATCCGGCCCCGCCAGCAGCCGTACCAGGTGCGGCACCACCAAGCCAACAAAGCCAATCATCCCTGCCGCCGCCACCGCCGCACCAACGCCCAAGGCCGTGCAGAACACCAATTCACGCTTGAGCCCCTCTACATCGATGCCCAGATGATTGGCCTCAGACTCTCCCAACAACAGCGCATTCAATGCCTTCGCCCGACGCGGCAACCACAGCGCCACGCCCGCGCTCACCAACAGCAAGGGCCACAACCGCGAATAGCTCGCACCATTGAGGCTGCCGAGGTTCCAGAACGTCAGGGTGCGCAAAGTGGCGTCATCGGCCAAATAGGTAAACAGCCCGACCGCCGAACTGGCCAGCGCCGTAAGCGCGATACCGGCAAGCAGCATCGTCGCAACATTCGTCTGGCCATTGCGACGCCCCAGCCGATAGACCAGCGCCGTGACGCCCAGGCCACCGAGAAATGCGCACAAAGACAACAGGTACGGCCCGAAGGCATCCGGCAGCCCGCCAAAAAACGAACCGCCGACAATCGCCACCGCTGCCCCCAATGCTGCGCCGCTGGACACCCCCACCAACCCAGGATCGGCCAGCGGGTTGCGAAACAATCCCTGCATCGCTACCCCTGACAACGCAAGCACCCCGCCGACCGCAAGGCCCAGCAAAGTTCGTGGCAGGCGAATCTGCCCCAGGATCAACTCGGCTTGTTCCAAGCCTGCTGCTTCAATCGGCACCCCCATCAGTCTTAAAGCAGCCCTGAGCGTGTCCACCAATGGCAGGCTGACCGGGCCCAGGGCCAATGAGAGCCAGATCGCCAATAGACATAACAGCGACAGCCCGATGAACAGTGTTTTCGGCTTGACCAGAGTGGTCATGGAGCAGGCTTGGCCTGGGACGGATAAAACCCGGCGGACAGCTTCACCAAGCTTTGTGGCAACCGCGGCCCCAGGCCACCCACCAGTAGGGTCGGATCCAGCTCAAACACTCGGCCGCTCTTGGCTGCAGGTGTAGACGCAAGGATCGGATTTTCCTTGAACAAGGCTGCCCGCGCCGCATCGCCGGTGAGGGCGCGATCAGCAAACACCAGCACATCCGGGCTCAACCCTGCCAGCGACTCCACTGAAAACGGTTTGTAGCCCGTGTGCGTGGCCAGATTACGCCCGCCGGCCTGCTGCAACAGCCAATCGGCGGCCGTGTCCTTGCCAGCAACCAGCGGCTTGCCACCGGCATTGCCCAGCAACAACAGAACACCCGGCGCCCTTTGCGTGGCCTGGGCCTTGTTCACCCAATTCTTTTGCTGCTCAAGCGCCTGCTCATATCCGGCAAACAACGTGTTGGCCTTGGCCTCACTGCCGAGCAACTTCCCCAGATGTTGAAGGTTGTCTTTCAAGGTCGGCAGATCCGGCTGGGCCGAAAACATATCCACCTGCACGCCAGCATTGCGAATCTGCGCCAGGACCGGTGGTGGCCCCATTTCCTCGGTGCCCACGAGGATTTGCGGTTGCAGGCTGAGAATACCTTCGGCCGACAACTGCCGTTGATAGCCAATGCTCGGCAACGCCTTGAGCGATTCGGGATGCTGACTGGTGGTATCCACCCCGACCAATTTCGATTCACCGCCCAGTGCCGCTACCCACTCCGATAGCGCCCCTCCGGCACTGACCCAGCGCTGTGGCAGCTCAGAGGCTTGCGCCCCGTGGTTGACCAGCAGTGAGGCAACAAGCGCAATTGCGCTGGTACTCAGACGCATAACAGGGTTTCCTTCCTAGGCAGGGCCACTCAAGCACTCATCGATGTGACAGATGATCCCTGCCATGCATCGTATTGAGCACCCAGTCAACTGACGGGCGAAGCGGGCATTTGATAATTGTTTGCATTTGAACGTCAAGGCACTTAAGGATTGAAATGAAGTTTCTCTGCGCCTCAGGCGACCTCGCCCCCAACAGCAGCCGCAGTTTTGAGATCGACGGCTGCAAGCTGCTGGCTGTGCGCCGGGACTGCATTGCCTACTTCTATCTCAACCGCTGCCCCCATCGCGGTATCCCGCTGGAATGGCAGCCCGACCGCTTCCTCGATGCCAGCGCCAGCCTGATCCAATGCGCCACTCATGGCGCACTGTTCCTGATCGAAAGCGGCGAATGCATCGCCGGCCCCTGTGCAGGCCAGAGCCTCACGGCCTTGCCTGGTCGGGAAGATGCACAGGGATTATGGGTAGAACTCTAGCTACCAAGCAGCACATGCAATGGACGCTCGATGTAAATCTCTTGCGGCGTGACCCGTACGCCATACGCCAGCACCTCGACGCCCGCGGCCTTGGCCTCACGTAAAGCGCCAGCGTAGGCAGCGTCGATTTCCACGGCGGGGCGCACCGCATCGATTCCCGATAGATTCACGCAATACAATTGCACCGCTCGCACGCCTGTTCGTGACAGGTAAGCCAGCTCTCTCAGGTGCTTGGCCCCGCGCTGCGTCACCGCATCAGGAAAGGCCGCCACCGAGGTGTCGTCAAAGCCCAAGGTCACGCTTTTGACTTCGACGAACGCGGCACCCTGCGGGTAATCCAGGCGAAAATCGATCCGGCTCTTCTCCTGACCATAAGGTACTTCACGCTTCAACGCCGTGAAGCCATTGAGTTCAGTAATCACACCGGCACGCAGTGCTTCTTCCACCAGCTGATTGGCGCGTGCCGTGTTGACACACGCCAGCCGTCCCTGAGGCGTTTCAGCAATTTCCCAAGTGCCCGGCAACTTGCGCTTGGGATCGGAGGAACGACTGAACCAGACCTGGCCACCTTCGACCATGCAATTGAGCATCGAGCCGGTATTCGGGCAGTGGATGGTGAGCAACTCGCCGGTAACGGTTTCGATATCGGTGAGAAAACGCTTGTAGCGACGAATCAGCCGCGCTTCTTCGAGAGGGGGATCAAATCGCATCAGCCTTGCCAGCTCCGCAAACCACGGGCGATGCGTTCCACCGCCTCTTGTAGCCGATCGAGGTTTTGCGTGTAGGCAAACCGCACATGGTGACCGGCTTGATAGCGGCCAAAGTCCAACCCCGGCGTAAAGGCCACATGCTCGGTTTCGAGAAAATGACGGCAGAACGCGAAGGCATCACCGCCGAACGCGCTGATATCGGCGTACAGGTAGAAGGCACCCTCCGGCTCTACAGCAATGCCGAATCCCAACTCGCGCAATGCAGGCAGCAAGAAGTCGCGACGTCGACCGAATTCAGCGCGGCGCTCTTCAAGAATGCCCAGTGTTTGCGGGGTGAAACAGGCCAAGGCGGCGTATTGGGCCATGCTCGGCGCGCTGATGTAGAGGTTTTGCGCCAATTTCTCCAGTTCACTGACCGCGTCCGGGGGCGCTACCAGCCAACCCAGGCGCCAACCCGTCATACCGAAATACTTCGAAAAACTATTCAGGACAAAGGCGTCATCGTCGACTTCCAGCACGCTGACCGCGTCGGTGCCATAGGTCAGGCCGTGGTAGATCTCGTCGACCACCAGATGACCGTTGCGCGCCTTGATCGCACTGGACAGCCCGGCCAACTCGCCTCGCGTAAGAATAGTCCCGGTGGGATTGGCCGGAGACGCGACCAGCGCACCCACACTGTCCTGGTCCCAATGCCTGGCAACCAGGTCTGCGGTCAATTGGTAGCGCACCTCCGGCCCCACCGGCACCAACTGGGCCGCGCCTTCTACCAGCCGCAGGAAATGTCGGTTGCAAGGATACCCCGGGTCCGCCAGCAACCAGTGCTTGCCTGGGTCTACCAGCAGACTGCTCGTTAACAACAAGGCGCCGGAGCCACCGGGGGTGATCAGAATGCGCTCGGGATCGACACTCAAACCGTAACGCTGCTGATAAAACCCGCTGATGGCCTCGCGCAATTCCGGCAACCCACGGGCGGCGGTATAGCGGGTCTTGCCGTTCGCCAGTGCGGCCTGGCCGGCCTGGATGATCGGTTCGGCCGTGGTGAAATCCGGCTCGCCGATTTCCAGGTGGATCACATCATTGCCGGCGGCCTGCAGCTCATTGGCCCGTGCCAGTAACGCCATGACATGAAAAGGTTCGATAGCGCGACTGCGCGCACTGTAGGGCTGAGCCATTAGCCTTCCTTAACGGTGAGGACAAAATCAGGATTCTACCGAACCCTCGCGGTAAAACATGCTCTATTGCCTGCTCGGCCATCCAACATGAGCCCGGCAGGCGCCTGTAAAACGACTAAAATCAACATTCGAGCGGGTACATCCCCAGCCATGGCGGGCTGTTGCAGTTTGCAACCCCTTTGTCGTGGAGCTCGACAACCGGGAGTGGCGCACCCTGAATCTATCTGGTAAGTTCGCCCGCTTGCAGCCGCAGGGCCGGCAGGTGTCGGTGACGTTGCAATCCTGCGCAATGGATTAGAAGAGTGAGAGGCGGTCTATTCATGTCCACCCAAGCAAAGCAACAGAGCATCAGCGGCTTCCAACCCTACGTTGAGTCGAAGGGCGAGGAATACATGGGCAAGCCCATGCGCGAGCACTTCTCCAAAATCCTGAAGCAGTGGAAACAGGACTTGATGCAGGAAGTCGACCGCACGGTTGACCATATGAAGGACGAAGCAGCCAATTTCCCGGACCCGGCCGACCGTGCCAGCCAGGAAGAGGAATTCGCCCTCGAACTGCGCGCCCGTGATCGCGAGCGCAAACTGATCAAGAAGATCGACAAGACCCTGCAACTGATCGAAGACGAGGAATATGGCTGGTGCGAATCCTGCGGCGTCGAGATCGGTATTCGCCGTCTGGAAGCCCGCCCAACCGCGGACCTGTGCGTAGACTGCAAGACCTTGGCTGAAATCAAGGAAAAACAGGTCGGCAAATAACCCTGCCGAACTGAACGAATGGGGCGTGCTAACGCCCCATTTTTGTTTCTGGCGTTTACCGCTTTTGCAGTAGTATCCGGCCCATGACAGCCTCTACCTATATCGGGCGTTTCGCCCCCACGCCCAGCGGCCATTTGCACTTCGGCTCACTGGTAGCCGCCCTCGCCTCCTACCTAGACGCTCGCGCCCACCACGGTCGCTGGTTGATGCGCATGGAAGATCTCGACCCACCGCGTGAAGAGCCCGGCGCCCAGGCAGCAATCCTGCATGCCCTGGAAAGCTACGGCTTTGAATGGGATGGCGATCTGGTCCGACAGAGCGAACGGCATGATGCCTACGGCAAAGTGCTGAACGATTTGTTCAGCCACGGCCTGGCGTACGCCTGCACATGCTCACGTAAACAGCTGGAACCCTATAACGGGATTTACCCCGGCCTGTGCCGCAATGCCGGCCACGATCAGCAAGATGCCGCCATCCGTCTGCGCGTGCCCGAACTGGAATACCACTTTACTGATCGCGTACAGGGCGAGTTCCGACAGCATTTGGGTCGCGATGCTGGCGATTTCATCATCCGTCGCCGCGATGGCCTCTACGCCTACCAATTGGCCGTGGTCCTCGACGACGCATGGCAAGGGGTTACCGATATCGTGCGCGGCGCCGACCTGCTCGACTCCACCCCGCGCCAGCTGTACCTGCAAGAGCTACTGGGCCTGCGCCAACCGCGTTACCTGCATGTGCCGCTGATCGTACAGCCGGACGGCCACAAGCTGGGCAAGTCCTACCGTTCACCGCCGTTGACGGCCGACCAGGCCACGCCTTTGCTGCTCCGGGCCCTGCGCGCCCTTGGCCAGCCAGCCGGCGATGAACTGCTGCACGCCAGCCCACGGGAGCTGCTGAATTGGGGCATTGCACACTGGGACGCCACCCGCATCCCACGCACACTCACGTTGGCCGAAGCGCAATTGAGCTGAAGGCGCTTGCAGGTTGCCAGCCATCCGTTACCATCGCCGCAGATTTTCAATCAGAGGCCAACATGTACATCTATCGATTGGTCCTGCTGCTGGTCGTCGGGATCTACCTGTTTTCCCCCGCCATCATGGATTGGTGGATCGACGCCACGGGCGCCTGGTACCGCCCCTATCTACTGTGGCTGATCCTGATCGTCGTGACCTTCATCCTGCAGAGCCAAAAAGATGCCGATGAGCTTTAGTCTCACCCAGATGCTGCTGATCAGCGCCGCCTACCTGGCTGCGTTGTTCGGTGTGGCCTGGATCAGTGAGCGCGGGATGATTCCGCGGGCGATCATTCGCCATCCGCTGACCTACACCTTGTCCCTGGGCGTGTACGCCAGTGCCTGGGCGTTCTATGGCACGGTAGGCCTGGCCTATCAGTACGGCTATGGCTTTCTCTCCAGCTACCTCGGGGTATCCGGCGCCTTCCTGCTGGCGCCAGTGCTGCTCTACCCGATCCTGAAAATCACCCGTACCTACCAGTTGTCGTCCTTGGCGGACCTATTCGCCTTTCGCTTTCGCAGCACCTGGGCCGGCGCGCTGACCACGATTTTCATGCTGATCGGCGTGCTGCCATTACTGGCCTTGCAAATCCAGGCGGTAGCCGACTCCATCAGCATCCTGACCCGCGAGCCAGTACAACACCTTGTTGCCCTAGCTTTCTGCGCGCTGATCAGCCTGTTTACGATTTTCTTCGGCTCGCGTCATATCGCCACCCGTGAGAAGCACGAAGGCCTGGTGTTTGCGATTGCCTTTGAGTCGGTCATCAAGCTGATCGCCATCGGCGGCGTCGGCCTTTATGCGCTTTACGGTGTGTTCGACGGCCCGCAACAGCTGGAACTCTGGCTGCTGCAAAACCAGACCGCCCTCGCCGCCTTGCATACTCCCTTGCAGGAAGGCCCCTGGCGCACACTGCTGCTGGTGTTCTTCGCCTCGGCGATCGTAATGCCGCACATGTATCACATGACCTTCACCGAAAACCTCAACCCCCGTTCGCTGGTCAGCGCCAGCTGGGGATTACCGCTGTTCCTGCTGCTGATGAGCCTGGCGGTGCCGCTGATACTGTGGGCCGGCCTGAAACTGGGGGCCACCACTAATCCTGAGTACTTCACCCTGGGCATCGGCATTGCCGCCAACAGCCCGGCCCTGGCGCTGCTGGCGTATGTCGGCGGTTTGTCGGCGGCCAGCGGGTTGATCATTGTCACTACGCTGGCGCTCTCGGGCATGGCGCTCAACCATCTGGTGCTGCCGCTGTACCAGCCGCCGGCCGAAGGCAATATCTACCGCTGGTTGAAATGGACCCGCCGTGCGCTGATCATCGCGATCATCATGGCTGGCTACGGGTTCTACCTGCTGCTTGGCGCCGGGCAAGACCTGGCCAACCTCGGCATCGTCGCGTTTGTCGCCACCTTGCAGTTCCTGCCGGGCGTATTGTCGGTGCTGTACTGGCCAACCGCCAATCGGCGTGGCTTTATTGCCGGGCTACTGGCGGGAATCCTGGTGTGGGTTGTCACCATGCTGCTACCGCTGGTCGGCAATTTGCAGGGTTTCTACATCCCGTTGCTGAACATGATCTACGTGCTCGACGACACCAGTTGGCACATGGCGGCCATTGCCTCGCTGGCCGCCAACGTACTGATGTTTACCCTGATCTCGCTGTTCACCAACGCCAGCCCCGAAGAAACCAGCGCTGCCGAAGCCTGCGCGGTGGACAACGTACGCCGCCCGCAACGCCGCGAGCTGCATGCTGCCTCGCCCCAGGAGTTCGCCACGCAACTGGCCAAGCCCCTGGGCGCGAAGGCGGCGCAAAAGGAAGTCGAGCAGGCACTGCGTGACCTCTACCTGCCGTTTGACGAGCGCCGCCCCTACGCGCTGCGCCGTCTGCGCGACCGTATCGAGGCCAACCTGTCCGGGCTGATGGGCCCCAGCGTCTCCCAGGACATGGTCGAAACATTCCTGCCCTACAAGGCTGGCGGCGAAAACTACGTCACCGAAGACATCCATTTCATCGAAAGCCGGCTGGAGGATTACCATTCGCGCCTCACCGGCCTGGCCGCCGAGCTCGACGCCCTGCGCCGCTACCACCGCCAGACCCTGCAGGAACTGCCAATGGGCGTCTGCTCCCTGGCCAAGGACCAGGAGATCCTGATGTGGAACAAGGCTATGGAAGAACTCACCGGCATCGCCGCGCAACGAGTGGTGGGTTCGCGACTTAATACCCTGGGCGATCCCTGGAAAGAACTGCTCCTGGGCTTTATCAACCTGCCCGATGAGCACCTGCATAAACAACACCTGGCCCTCGACGGTCAGACCCGTTGGCTCAACCTGCACAAAGCTGCCATCGATGAGCCCCTTGCGCCTGGTAACAGCGGCCTGGTATTGCTGGTGGAAGACCTGACCGACACACAAATGCTCGAAGACAAGCTGGTGCATTCCGAGCGCCTGGCCAGCATTGGCCGCCTGGCGGCGGGCGTGGCCCACGAAATCGGCAACCCGATCACCGGGATCGCCTGCCTTGCGCAGAACCTGCGGGAAGAGCGTGAAGAAGACGGTGAAATCACCGAAATCAGCGGACAAATCCTCGAGCAGACCAAGCGCGTCTCACGCATCGTGCAGTCACTGATGAGCTTCGCCCACTCCGGCGCGCATCGGAATCAGGATGAAGCGGTGTGCCTGGCCGAAGTGGCGCAGGATGCCATTGGGCTGCTGGCCTTGAACCGACGCAATTTCGAAGTACAGTTCTTCAATCTGTGTGATCCGGAACATTGGGTCGATGGCGACTCACAACGCCTGGCCCAAGTGCTGATCAACCTGCTGTCCAATGCACGCGACGCGTCGCCGGCCGGCAGCGCGGTACGCGTCAAGAGCGAGGCTTTCGAGCATACGGTCGACCTGATCGTGGAAGACGAAGGCAGCGGCATTCCACAGAACATCATGGACCGATTGTTCGAACCTTTCTTCACCACCAAGGACCCCGGTGAAGGTACCGGTCTGGGCCTTGCACTGGTCTATTCCATCGTTGAAGAGCATTATGGACAAATCACCATCGACAGCCCGGCTGACACAGAAAGCCAACGCGGCACCCGTATCAGGGTGACCTTGCCGCGTCATGTCGAAGCGACGTCCGCTGTGAACTGAGACCGTCGAGAGAATTGAATCAATGCCGCACATTTTGATCGTCGAAGACGAAACCATTATCCGCTCTGCCTTGCGCCGCCTGCTTGAACGTAATCAGTATCAGGTCAGCGAAGCCGGCTCGGTGCAGGAAGCCCAAGAGCGATTCAGCATTCCCACGTTCGACCTGATTGTCAGCGACCTGCGCCTGCCCGGAGCCCCGGGCACCGAGCTGATCAAGCTGGGCCAAGGCACCCCGGTGCTGATCATGACTAGCTACGCCAGCCTGCGCTCGGCGGTGGACTCGATGAAGATGGGCGCGGTGGACTACATCGCCAAGCCTTTCGACCACGATGAAATGCTCCAGGCCGTGGCCCGCATCCTGCGTGACCGTCAGTCGGCCAGCAGCGCGCCTGCCGAACAGCGCCCAGCCGGTAAAACGATCAACGGCGCCGACAAGCCAGGCGTCGACAACAGCAACGGCGAGATCGGCATCATCGGCTCCTGCCCACCGATGCAGGATCTGTACAGCAAGATCCGCAAAGTAGCGCCGACCGACTCCAATGTATTGATCCAGGGCGAGTCGGGGACCGGTAAAGAACTGGTAGCCCGCGCCCTGCACAACCTGTCCAAGCGTGCCAAGGCACCGATGATCTCGGTGAACTGCGCGGCGATCCCCGAATCCCTGATCGAGTCCGAATTGTTCGGCCACGAAAAAGGCGCGTTCACTGGCGCCAGCGCCGGGCGCGCGGGGTTGGTGGAAGCCGCAGACGGCGGCACCTTGTTCCTCGATGAGATCGGCGAGTTGCCCCTGGAAGCCCAGGCCCGCTTGCTGCGGGTGCTGCAGGAAGGCGAGATTCGACGCGTCGGTTCGGTGCAATCGCAAAAGGTCGATGTGCGACTGATTGCTGCGACACACCGTGACCTCAAGAGCCTGGCCAAGATCGGCCAGTTCCGTGAAGACTTGTATTACCGTCTGCACGTGATCGCGCTCAAGCTGCCGGCCCTGCGCGAGCGCGGCGCCGACGTCAACGAGATCGCCAGTGCATTCCTGTTGCGCCAGAGTGCGCGCATCAACCGTACCGACCTGAAATTTGCCGCAGACGCCGAGCAGGCGATCCGGCATTACTCGTGGCCGGGTAACGTGCGGGAACTGGAGAACGCGGTCGAGCGTGCGGTGATTCTGTCGGAGAGCCCGGAGATTTCCGCCGAGTTGCTGGGTATCGATATCGAGCTCAGTGACCTGGACGACGATGATTTCATTGGCTTGGCCCCGCAACAGGGCGGCGCTAGCAATACCAGCCATGAACCGACGGAAGATTTGTCACTGGAAGACTATTTCCAGCATTTCGTCCTCGAGCATCAGGACCATATGACCGAGACCGAGCTGGCACGCAAGCTGGGGGTGAGTCGCAAATGCCTGTGGGAACGGCGTCAGCGCCTGGGCATTCCACGGCGCAAGACCGGAGTCGCCAGCGAAAGCTGAGGGTGCGCCCCACCAGGTAACACCTGCTGATGTGAAAAAACTGTTACCGCTGACTTTTCACGTAACAGAAGCCGGGGCTTACGGTAACGAAGCCCCGGCTTTTTTTTGGCCCCGAAAACCACAAAACCACCTCAACCCCCCGATTTTGCTGGCCGGCACAAAAGTTGGCACGCACCCTGCTATATGCTTAGTACAAAAACAATAACAAGCTTTGTACAAGACAATAAAAATAAGACGAATCGACTCACGCATAACAAAAACAACACGGCGGAGGCGCAGCTAACTGATTCTTTTGGAGAGGCGTTGCATTTGGGGCTTGCCCCGCAACCAGGCCGAGAACAACAAAAACTGCCCTAAGGCAGAGCCTGAACTGGTTGGATCGTAGATCAGCAACACAGCGACCAAAGCAATCCGTTTGCTCTTGACTCCCAATTGGGAGTGTCATGAAGGTGAAGCTTCATGGCGAGGGCGATCAACAAAAACAAGAAGCCCGAAATCAATAATAAAAATAGAGCACGCAACTACTTCTGGGGGAGCTTCGGCTCCCCTTGTAGTTTCCGGCATTTGACGTTCTGAAGCTTATGGCGCAATGCCTGTAGCTTGTTCCTACACCATCCCCCGACTAAATGCTAGAATCCCGGCCCATCATGCGGTCATTCTTCGTTATGGCCGAACATTCCTTCAAACAGTGCATCCCATGCTGAAGAAGTTGTTCCAGTCATTCCGTTCTCCCTTGCGTCGAACGCAACACAAACGCAGCACGCCTGAAGTGCTCAATAGCAGCCAGCATTCGCTGCAACGGGCTCAATTCAGCCGTTACGCAGTGAACATCGTCGAACGTTTGCAGAACGCCGGCTACCAGGCTTACCTGGTGGGTGGTTGCGTACGCGACATGCTGCTCAATATCACGCCCAAGGATTTCGACGTCGCCACCAGCGCCACGCCTGAACAGGTACGTGCCGAGTTTCGTAATGCACGCATCATCGGCCGGCGCTTCAAGTTGGTGCATATCCACTTTGGACGCGAAATCATCGAGGTCGCCACCTTCCGCGCCGGCCACCCGCAAAACGACGAAGAGGAAGACACCAATCAGTCTTCCCGCAACGAAAGCGGGCGCATCCTGCGCGACAATGTCTACGGCACCCTGGAGGAAGACGCGCAACGTCGCGACTTCACCATCAATGCCCTGTATTACGACCCGGTCAGCGAGCGCATCCTCGATTACGCCAATGGCGTACACGACATCCGCAATAACCTGATCCGCCTGATCGGCGACCCAACGCAGCGCTACCAGGAAGACCCGGTGCGCATGCTGCGCGCCGTGCGCTTCGCGGCCAAGCTCAACTTTGGTATCGAGAAGCACACCGCTGCGCCGATTCGCGAGCTGGCGCCAATGCTGCGGGAAATTCCCTCGGCGCGCCTGTTCGAAGAAGTGCTCAAGCTGTTTCTCTCGGGCTATGCCGCCGACACCTTCGAAATGCTTGTCGACCTGCAGTTATTCGATCCATTGTTCCCGGCCAGCGCCGAGGCCTTGGAATACAACCCAACGTACACGCACACACTGATCAGCGAAGCGTTGGTCAACACTGACCTGCGCATCAAGCAGAACAAACCGGTAACCCCAGCGTTCCTGTTTGCCGCCCTGTTGTGGCCAGCCCTGCCCAAGCGAGTGCTGCGCCTGCAGGACCGTGGCATGCCGCCGATCCCGGCCATGCAAGAAGCGGCACACGAGCTGATCACCGAACAGTGCCAACGCATCGCCATCCCAAAACGCTTCACCATGCCGATCCGCGAGATCTGGGACATGCAGGAGCGCCTGCCGCGCCGCAGCGGCAAACGCGCCGACCTGTTGCTCGACAACCCGCGCTTCCGTGCCGGCTACGACTTCCTGCTGCTGCGCGAAAGCGCCGGCGAGCAAACCGACGGCCTGGGCGAATGGTGGACCGACTATCAGGACGCCAATGATAGCCAGCGCCGCGAAATGATTCGCGAGCTGGGCAGTAAAGGCGATGGTGTCGGTGAAGGACCGAAGAAGCGTCGCCGCAGCGGTAGCAAGCGTAAACGCAACGCCGCCGACGCCTCGGGCGCCGCAGGGGAATAAGCGTGGAGCGTATCTACATCGGCATGGGCAGCAACCTCGCTGCCCCGGACCAGCAATTGCGCCGCGCGATCACAGCCCTGTCGCAACTGCCAGACACCACCCTCGCCGGTGTCTCCGCGTTCTATCAAAGTGACTCCCTGCTTCCAGGCCAACCGCGCTTCACCAACGCGGTGGCGGCCCTGGACAGCAACATGGCCCCGTTGGACCTGCTCGATGCACTGCAAACCATCGAGAAGGATCAGGGCCGCGAGCGCCATGAGCGTTGGGGCCCACGCACGCTGGACCTGGATATCCTGCTGTTTGGCGATCGCTTGATCGATGAGCCGCGCCTGAAGGTGCCGCACTACCAGATGCACGTGCGGGCGTTTGTGTTGTATCCGCTGGCTGAGCTGGCGCCAGCCGACCTGCAGTTGCCTGACGGGCAAAGCCTCAGCGGCCTGCTTGAAGCCTGCCCATTCGTCGGCCTGGAACGCTTACCTTCGTAGGAGCGAGCTTGCTCGCGAAAATCGCCAACGTTAACGTGCACAGCCTGCTTAAACGCGGTGCCCACGCGTTCTTCGCGAGCAAGCTCGCTCCTACAATCGCATCAGTAACAGCGGTAACACCGCCATCGTAACAATGCGGTAACACATCCAATTGACTTCCCGTGTCCTCCTCACGACTATAGGCGTCCCGCTGCCGCCAACCCGGCACTACAGGGCGCAATCCAGGCCTTATAAGCACTGCTTTCAAGACAGTGCGCCTGTATAAACGAAGACTCACGCGCGTTACTCGCTGTTTCCAAGCGCCTGAACGAGGACCCTTTTCATGCCAGACATTACCCTGACCACCTTGCAGAGCCTCAAGCTCAAGGGTGAAAAAATCACCATGCTGACTTGCTATGACGCCACCTTCGCCAACGCCTGTTGCCAGGCCGGGGTTGAAGTATTGTTGGTAGGCGATTCCCTGGGCATGGTTCTTCAAGGGAATGACAGCACCCTGCCCGTGACCACCGATGAACTTGCCTACCACACCGCCAGCGTCAAGCGTGGCAACGACGGCGCCTTGATCATCGCCGACCTGCCGTTCATGGGGTACGCCACGCTGGAGCAAACCTTCCAGAACGCCGGCAAGCTCATGCAAGCCGGCGCTCACATGATCAAAGTCGAAGGTGCAGTGTGGTTGGCCGAGTCGATCCGGCTGCTGGCTGAACGTGGCGTACCGGTATGCGCGCACATGGGCCTGACACCACAGTCAGTGAACATCCTCGGCGGCTACAAGGTTCAGGGCCGCAATGAAGCCCAGGCGCGCCAGATGCGCGCCGATGCCATTGCCCTGGAACAAGCCGGTGCCGCGATGATTGTGCTGGAGTGCGTACCCAGCGAACTGGCCGCAGAAATCACCCAGGCCGTCAAAGTGCCGGTAATCGGCATCGGCGCCGGCTCCGCCACCGATGGCCAGGTGCTGGTACTGCACGACATGCTCGGCCTGTCGATGACCGGTCACGTACCGAAGTTCGTGAAGAACTTCATGGCCGGCCAGACCAGCATCCACGCTGCGCTGAGCGCTTACGTCAGCGAGGTCAAAGCCGTCACCTTCCCGGGCATCGAACACGGGTTCTCGGCATGAACACCGTTAAAACCCTACGTGAACTGCGCGCCGCGGTTACCCACGCCCGCAGTGCCGGCAAGCGCATCGGCTTTGTGCCTACCATGGGCAACCTGCACAGCGGCCACGCAACCCTGGTGACCAAAGCCGCACAGCAAGCGGATTTCGTGGTGGCGAGCATCTTCGTCAACCCACTGCAATTCGGTGCCGGCGAAGACCTGGACAAATACCCGCGCACGCTGGCCGCCGATCAGGAAAAGCTCCTGCAAGCCGGCTGCAACCTGCTGTTCGCGCCTAGCGTCGAGGAAATGTACCCAGGTGGCATGACCGGCCAGACCCGCGTCAGCGTTCCACAGTTGTCCGAAGGCTTGTGTGGTGCCAGCCGCCCAGGGCATTTCGAAGGCGTGGCCACGGTGGTCAGCAAGCTGTTCAACATGGTCCAGCCGGACATCGCCGTATTTGGTCAGAAGGATTACCAGCAACTGGCGGTGATACGTGCAATGGTCCATGACCTGAACATGCCGATCCAGATCATCGGCGAGCCCACCGTACGCGCAGAGGACGGTCTCGCGCTGTCATCGCGCAATGGTTACCTCACCGCAGAGCAACGCGCCGTCGCGCCAGTGCTGTACCGCGCCCTCAACCAGATAGCCACGGCCATCAAAAGCGGAGAGCGTGATTTCGCCAAGCTGCGCGCCGAACAGATCCAGCACATTGAGAACGCCGGGTTGCGCATGGATTATCTGGAAGTACGCCAAGGTGTGCATCTGCGCCCGGCCACGGCGCAAGACCGTGATGTGGTGATCCTGGTCGCTGCTTATTTAGGCACGACACGCCTGATTGATAACCTGCACCTGAACCTCGCCTGACCCCTCTTTAAATCCACAACCTGTTGCCCCCACCGCCGTGCCGGTATAAAAAAGTACCGGCCACAGCGCAGACAAAGCCAAGACATATCGACACGCTAGGTTTAATGTAATCGCCCTGCGCTACGGTTAGCGCTGTCTGGAACCCAATCCTTGATATAAGACTGGATGTTCCGGGCTTTGAAGTGTCCTAAAGGCAGTCCCTGTAATAAAAAGGAAACCCGCAGCGATGGCGTACTACCGCACCCCTCATGACGTTACCGCGCTGCCCGCCTGGCAAGCGCTTACCCAACATCGCCAAGCCATGCAGGATTTCAGCATGCGCGACGCGTTCAATGCCGATCCCCAGCGTTTTTCCCAGTTCACCCTGAGCAGCTGCGGACTTTTCCTCGATTACTCGAAAAACCTGATCACCAGCGAAACCCGCGACCTGCTGGTGGGCCTGGCCAAGGAAGTGAACCTCAAAGGCGCGATCGATGCGTTGTACGCCGGTGAGCCGGTCAACTCCTCCGAAGGCCGCCCTGCCCTGCACACTGCCCTGCGCCGCCCGGTGGGCGACAAGCTGTCGGTCAACGGTGTGAACATCATGCCGGACGTGCACAAGGTGCTGAACCAGATCACCGACCTGGTCGGCCGCATCCACGACGGCCTGTGGCGTGGCTACACCGAAAAGCCGATCACCGACGTGGTGAACATCGGCATCGGTGGTTCGTTCCTCGGCCCGGAGCTAGTCTCCGAAGCCCTGCTGTCCTACGCCCATAAAGGCGTGCGCTGCCACTACCTGGCGAACATCGATGGCAGCGAGTTCCACGAGCTGACCATGAAGCTGCGCGCCGAGACCACGCTGTTCATCGTCTCGTCGAAATCCTTCAACACCCTCGAAACCCTGAAGAACGCCCAGGCTGCTCGTGCCTGGTACCTGGCCCAGGGCGGCTCGGAGGCCGAGCTGTATCGCCACTTCATCGCCGTTTCCAGCAACAACGCCGCGGCCGTGGCCTTCGGGATTCGCGAAGAAAACATCTTCCCGATGTGGGACTGGGTCGGCGGGCGTTACTCGCTGTGGTCCGCCATCGGCTTGCCAATTGCCCTGGCCATCGGCATGTCCAACTTCAAGGAACTGCTGTCCGGTGCCTACACCATGGACCAGCATTTCCAGAACGCTCCGTTCGAAGACAACATGCCGGTACTACTGGGCTTGCTCGGCGTGTGGTACGGCAACTTCTGGGGGGCGCAGAGCCATGCGATCCTGCCGTACGACCATTACCTGCGTAACATCACCAAGCATTTGCAACAGCTGGACATGGAATCCAATGGCAAGAGCGTGCGCCAGGATGGCACGCCGGTGTCCACCGATACCGGTCCGGTGATCTGGGGCGGCGTAGGCTGCAACGGGCAACACGCTTACCACCAGTTGCTGCACCAGGGGACCCAACTGATCCCGGCCGACTTCATCGTGCCGATTGTCAGCTTCAACCCGGTATCCGACCACCATCAGTGGCTGTACGCCAATTGCCTGTCCCAGAGCCAGGCCCTGATGCTCGGCAAAACCCGCAGCGAAGCCGAAGCCGAGCTGCGTGAGAAGGGCCTGCCGGAAGCCGAGGTGCAGAAGCTGGCACCGCACAAGGTGATCCCGGGCAACCGTCCGAGCAACACCATCGTGGTCGAACGCATCAGCCCTCGTCGCCTCGGCGCGCTGGTCGCGATGTATGAGCACAAGGTGTTCGTGCAGAGCGTTGTCTGGGGCATCAACGCCTTCGACCAATGGGGCGTGGAACTTGGCAAGGAGCTGGGCAAAGGCGTTTACAACCGTCTGACCGGCGCCGAAGAAACCTTGGCAGATGATGCCTCGACCCAGGGCCTGATCAACTACTTCCGCGGTCGCCACCGCGGCTGAAGCTGGCCTCAAGGCCAACGTGCGTTTGGACGTTGGCCTTGAACCCTCCTGCCACAGGGTGCATCTTTATTACTTGTCGCAAAAACAAGAATAAGGATCGCTCATGTTCGATATCAGCACGTTCCCCGCCGCCGATGCCGTCCGCCGGGCTGCGCAACTCAGTCAAGAGGACTACCAGCGCCTCTATCGCCAATCCATCGAACAGCCGGACACCTTCTGGGCCGAACAGGCCAAGGGCTTTCTCGACTGGATAACGCCATGGCACAGTGTCCAGCAGTCAGACATCAAGACCGGAGCCGCCCAATGGTTTGCCGGTGGCCAACTGAATGTCAGCTACAACTGCATCGACCGTCACCTGGCAAAGCGCGCCGATCAGCCGGCCTTTATCTGGGAAGGCGACGATCCGACAAAGTCCTGCAAAATCACCTACCGCCAGCTTCATCAAAACGTCAGTCGCCTGGCCAACGTACTAAAAAGCCGTGGCGTTAAAAAAGGCGACCGCGTGTGCATCTACATGCCCATGATTCCGGAAGCGGCCTACGCCATGCTGGCCTGTACGCGAATTGGCGCGGTGCACTCGGTAGTGTTTGGCGGCTTTTCACCTGACGCCCTGCGTGACCGTATTCTCGACGCCGATTGCCGTACGGTGATTACCGCCGACGAAGGCGTGCGCGGGGGCAAGCCCGTGGCCTTGAAGCAGAACGTCGATAAAGCCCTGGCCAGTTGCCCGGATGTCAGTACTGTAGTGGTGGTGGAGCGCACCGGGGCCAGCGTGAACTGGAACGAGGGCCGCGACCTCAAGTATCAGGCGGCCCTGGACGCCGCCAGCGACAACTGCCCGCCCGAGCCGATGGATGCCGAAGATCCACTGTTCATCCTCTATACCTCCGGCAGCACCGGCAAACCCAAGGGTGTGCTGCACACCACCGGCGGCTACCTGCTGCAAGCGGCGATGACCTTCAAGTACGTGCTCGATTACCGAGAAGGCGAAGTGTTCTGGTGCACCGCCGATGTCGGCTGGGTCACCGGCCACAGCTACATTGTCTATGGCCCGCTGGCCAATGGCGCGACCTCGCTGATGTTCGAAGGCGTACCAAGTTACCCGGACAGCTCGCGGTTCTGGCAGGTGATCGACAAGCACCAAGTGAATATTTTCTATACCGCACCCACCGCGTTGCGCGCCCTGATGCGTGAAGGCCACAGTCCGTTGGAGAGTAGCTCCCGCGCCAGCCTGCGCCTGCTCGGCAGCGTCGGTGAGCCCATCAACCCGGAGGCCTGGGACTGGTATTTCAACGCGGTCGGCGAACAGCGCTGCCCGATTGTGGATACGTGGTGGCAGACCGAAACCGGCGGCATCATGCTCAGCCCGCTGGTCAGCGCCCAGCGCATCAAGCCGGGCTGCGCCACCCAGCCAATGTTCGGCGTACAGCCGGTGCTGCTGGATGAGCAGGGCAAGGAAATCAGCGGCGCCGGCAGTGGCGTGCTGGCGATCAAGGCCAGCTGGCCGGGGCAGATTCGCAGCGTCTATGGCGACCCGCAACGCATGATCGACACCTACTTCAAACCCTATCCCGGCTACTACTTCACCGGCGACGGCGCGCGGCGCGATGAGGACGGTGACTACTGGATCACCGGGCGGATCGACGATGTGATCAACGTATCGGGCCATCGCATCGGCACTGCCGAGGTGGAGAGCGCCTTGGTGCTGCATGACCAAATCGCCGAAGCCGCTGTGGTCGGCTACCCCCACGACGTCAAAGGCCAGGGCATCTATGCCTTTGTGACCCCAATGAACGGTGTCGAGCCCAGCGATGCGTTGAGAAAACACCTGCTGGACCTGGTCAGCAAGGAAATCGGCAGCTTTGCCAAGCCAGAACTGATCCAATGGGCGCCTGCCCTGCCGAAAACCCGCTCCGGCAAGATCATGCGGCGCATCTTGCGCAAGATCGCCTGCAACGAACTGGACAGCTTGGGAGATACCTCGACCCTGGCCGACCCGAGCGTCGTAGACGGTTTGATCGACAAGCGCCTGAACCGATAGGAACCCCCGAGTCGCCATGGAATTTATCCGCAGCCGTATCGAAACCCAGTTGATGAGCCTGACGGGTTTGTCACTGGGCCAACTGGACCTGGAGAACCCCAAGGGCGATCCCGGACTGTTCGGGCCCGACTCGGTCAGTTGGCAAGTGCATGGCGACTTCAGCAGCATGCTGATCGGCGGCATCAGTGCCTTGATGCTGCAAGCCTTGCACCCACTGGCCCTGGCCGGCGTATGGGACCATTCGAACTTCCGCCAGGACATGCTCGGGCGCTTGCGACGAACCTCGCAGTTCATTTCCGGCACCACCTTCGGCTCACGCAAGGATGCAGAGTGGCTGATCGAAAAAGTGCGCACCATTCACCTGCAGGTGGTCGGCCACGCGCCGGATGGGCGACCTTATGCGGCCAGCGATCCCGAGCTGCTGACCTGGGTGCATGTGGCCGAGGTGAGCAACTTTCTGGCCGCTCACCTGCGTTATCGCAACCCACGGCTTTCGGGTCGCGACCAGGATCGCTACTACAGCGAAATTGCCCTGGTCGCTGAACGCCTGGGCGCGCGGCTTGTGCCACGTTCACGCCAGGAAATTTCGGATTATCTGGTGCGTATCCGCCCGCAACTGCTGTGCGACGAGCGCAGCCGTGAGGTGCTGCGCCTGCTGCTCGAGGCCCCTGCCCCGAGCACTTTGGCCAAACCCTTCGGCAGCCTGATGATGCAGGCCGGGATCGACCTGCTGCCCGACTGGGCAAGCGCGATGCTCGACCAACAGCAGAGCCCGCTGCAACGCCAGATGATCCGCGCCGGGGTCAAGCGCAGTGCGCCACTGCTGCGCTGGGCGATGCGCAACGGTTCGGTGCAGCGCGCCCATCGGCGGATGGGGCTGATGTAGGTAGCGGCCCATAGCTGTTAAACTCCGCGCCCACAATGCCCTCATTTACCGCAAGCAAGGCGCGCTCCATGACTCCCTTGAATCAGGCGCTGCGCGCCGCCCTCGATTATCGCCAAGACCTGATCAACCAACTGCACGCCCAGGGTACGGACTGCTATCGGTTGTTCCACGGCAGTCAGGAAGGTGCCGGTGGCCTGACCGTCGACCGCTACGGTCCGCAATTGCTGGTGCAGAGCTTCCACCAGTCGCTGGAAAGCGCAGACCTGCTGGACCTGCACCAGATGATCAACCAGCACATGGGCCTGGAATTGCTGCTGGTATACAACGACCGCGCCCGCGGTAACTCACGGATCGACCGCGAAGACACGGTGTACCGCGCAGAGCCTGCGGCATTGGAAGACCTGGTCGGCCACGAATGGGGCCTCAACTATCGTGTGCGCGGGCGCCATGCCGGACAAGACCCCCTGCTGTTCCTCGACCTGCGTAATACCCGTGGCTGGGTCAAGGGCCACAGTGCCGGTAAAAGCGTGCTGAATCTGTTCGCCTACACCTGCGGTGTGGGCTTGAGCGCGGCGGCCGGCGGCGCACGCGAGGTGTGCAACCTGGATTTTGCCGAGGGGAACCTGGCGGTTGGGCGTGAAAACGGTGAGCTCAACCCGCAATTGCCAACCATGGAATTTGTGCAGTCCGATTACTTCCCGGCGATTCGCCAGTTGGCGGGCCTGCCGATCACCCAGCGTCGCGGCCAGAAATTGCCGAGTTATCCACGCCTGGAACAGCGCCAATATGACCTGGTACTCCTCGACCCTCCCGCCTGGGCCAAGAGCGCCTTCGGCACCGTCGACTTGCTGCGCGACTATCAGAGCCTGCTCAAGCCCGCGCTGCTGGCCACCGCCGACAATGGCGTGCTGATTTGCTGCAACAACCTGGCGAAGGTCAGCATGGATGACTGGCGTGAGCAGGTGCTGCGTTGCGCAGAAAAAGCCGGCCGCCCTGTGCGTGACTGGCAAATCATGACACCTGGAGCCGACTTTCCATCCAGAGACCAGCAACCGCCATTGAAGACCTTGATCCTGCATTTGTAGGAAGTTTCCCAGTGTCCACGGTTCTTCGGAACCGAATTCCCGTGCCATACTCCAAGGCACTCTCGTTTGACATAGATGGCGTCACCCATGCCCAAAGGATTGATTCGCGCCGCAGGCGCCTTGTTGACCGCCCTTGCTTTGTACAGCTTGCTGGGCTTTCTGATCTTACCGGGCATTGCCCTTCGCATTGCCAACCAACAGTTGGCCAACTACGCCACGGTGCCGGCGCGAATCGAGCGCATCGAGCTCAACCCGTTCAGCCTCGAACTTACATTGTGGGGCCTGAAGATCGGTGAGCCGGGTAAAGAACAAGTGGGTTTCGAGCGCTTCTACGCCAACCTGCAAGTCGACAGTCTCTGGACCCGCGCCCTGCACCTGGCCGATGTGCAACTGGACCAGCCCAAGACCGAACTGCTGTTCGACAAATCCGGCCAACTTAACCTGGCGCAGTTGTTCAAGCTGCCACCGAGCGAGCCGACCCCGGCCGATCCTGATGCCAAGCCGTTCCCACTGCGTATCGACAGCATCAAGCTGGCGGCCGGCAATCTGCACTTCCAGGACCTGCGCCCCAGCGAACCCATCGAATTTCTCTACGACAAACTCGACTTCGAGCTGAAAAATCTCAGCACCTTGCCCGAAGACAACGCCGACATGACCTTGGTCGCCGCGGGCCCTGACGGTGGGCAGATTGACTGGAAAGGTAATTTCAGCCTGGTGCCGATCACATCCGAAGGCACCTTGAAAGTCACCGACGGCAAGATGAAAGCCTGGTGGCCCTATGTACGTGACGCCTTGCCTTTGGTGCTGGAAGACGGTGTGCTTAACTTCAGCACTGACTATAAATTCAGCCTGGCCAAAGAAACCGAACTGAACCTGACCAACACCGCCGCCAGCATCGCGCCCTTTGCAATCAAGGCGCCGGATGGCCGGCCATTGGCCCGCCTGGAGCGCCTGGACGTCAGCGAAACCACGGTAGACCTGGCCAAGCAGCAGGTGGTTATCGGCAAGATTCGCAGCAACAAGCTGGAAACCTGGGCGGCCCGTGAAGCCGATGGGCAGTTGGATTGGCAGAAACTGTTCGCCAGCCAGCCGAGTAAACCAGCCACGGCACCGGAACCGGCCACTGCGCCGACCACTGCCGACGCCCCTCAAGCACAACCTGCAGCCCCGAACAAACCCTGGCAAGTGTTGCTCAAGGACGTGCAACTGCGTAACTATCAGGTGCACCTGGCCGACCGCCAGGCCAAACCTGCGGTCGCGCTGGAGCTGGGCCCATTGAATGTCGATGTGCAGAACTTCGACAGCCTCAACCAGAGCCCCTTTACCTTGAAGGTCGACACCGGCCTGGGCAAGCAAGGCAAGATCCAGGCGACTGGTGAGGTTAACCTCAACCCCGTCAGTGCCAAGCTGAAAGTGAACACCCAGGACATCGATCTGCGGGTTGCCCAGTCCTACATCAGCCCGTTTATTCGCCTGGAACTGCGCAGCGGCATGCTGGGCAGCAACCTGGATGTGAACCTTAAAAGCACCGAGCCGCTGGCCCTCCAAGTCACTGGCCGCGCCCAGGTTGATCAGTTGCATACCCTGGACACCCTCAAGACCCGCGACTTCCTCAAATGGCAGCGCCTGGTGCTGGAAGGCGTGAACTACCAGCACGGTCAAAGCCTGTCGATCGACAAGGTCAACCTGCTGCAACCGTATGCGCGCTTCATGATCAACGACGATCGCACCACCAATATCGATGACTTGCTGGTTCCACAGCCGGCAGACAGTGGCAATAAGTCGGCCGCCAAACCCGCAGCCAGCAACGAGAAGCCACTGGGCATTCATATCGGGCAGATCGCGATCAACGATGGTTCGGCCAACTTTGCCGACTTCAGCCTCACACCCAACTTCGCCACGGCGATTCAACAGCTCAACGGCCAGATTGGCACCATCGACAGCCGCCAGGCCAAGCCGGCCAGCGTCGACATAAAGGGCAAGGTGGACCGCTACGCGCCAGTGACCATCAAAGGCAGCGTGAACCCGTTTGATCCGATGGCATCCCTGGATATCGCTACCAGCTTCAAACGTGTCGAATTGACCAACTTGACGCCTTACTCAGGCAAGTTCGCAGGTTTCCGTATCCGCAAGGGCCGTTTGAATCTCGACTTGCACTACGTGATCATCAAGGGCCAGTTGAAGGCTGAAAACAAAGTGGTGGTCGAGCAACTGCAACTGGGTGAAAAAGTTGACAGCTCCGACGCGGTGGACTTGCCGATTCGCCTGGCGGTTGCCCTGCTCAAGGACTCCGATGGCAAGATCTCCATCGAATTGCCGGTGAGCGGCGACCTGAATAACCCTCAATTCAGCGTGATGCCGATTGTGTGGCAGACCCTACGTAACCTCGTAGTACGGGCAGCAACAGCGCCGTTCAAGTTTATCGGTGGGCTGGTGACCGGTGGCGGCTCGGAAGACCTGGGTAATGTGTCGTTCGCCGCCGGCTCCAGTGAGCTGAACAAAGATGCCGAAGGCGCTTTGAACACCCTGGCCAAGGCGTTGAAAGAGCGCCCTACCCTGCGCCTGGAAATCGAAGGTACGGCTGCCGCAAGCAGCGACGGGCCGTTCCTGGCCGCAGAACGGCTGGAACGTGAATACCAATACAACTACTACAAGATCCTCCAGCGCCGTGGCGACAAAGTCCCTGCCCAGGCCTCATTGCTGGTGGTGCCAGAGAAGGAAAAGGCCCCCTTGCTGGAAGGCATTTATCGCACCCGCTTGAAACAGCAGCCACCGGCCGAATGGAAAGACCTGGGCAGCGATGAGCGTTCGGCGAAGCTCAAGGACGGCGTGATCAAGTTCTGGAGCGCCAGCGATGTGTTGTTACGCAAACTGGGCCAGGACCGCGCCAGTACGATCAAGGATTATCTGGTGGACAAGGGACAGCTGGAAGACGACCGGGTGTACTTCATTGATGCGCAACTGGGGCAGGCCGAGAAAGATGGTCGTGTCATCACCCCAATGCATCTGGATGCCGAGTAACCTCAAGCTCGCGCAATTCTAAATGTGGGAGGGGCACGCCCTAATGCTTTTTGTAGGAGCTAGCTTGCTCGCTCCTACAGAGAGCGATATTAAGGTAAGCCCCCTGCCATATTCTTATGCCTCGCTTGGCCAGCAATTACGCCCCAGAATAGAACAGGCCCCGACACAAGTGCCGGGGCCTGTAATGACCACATCCGTGTGGTCGGTCGCATGAACTCCAGAGGTGCCTCGGGTGGATATCTAACTCACCCTAAGCCGCCGCCATCCAGTTCAGACGAAAAGGGCGCGTTACTCTGCTTTCAGGCCATCGGCCGATACAGCTTTAACGCCTTTGATTTTCTTGGCAATTGCGACTGCGGTTTCTTTCTGCGATGCAGTTACAGCAGTCGCGGACGACAGGGAAACCACACCTTTGTTGGTCTCTACCTTGATATCGGTACCAGGAATACCTTTTTCGGTAACCAGGTCAGCCTTCACTTTAGTAGTGATCCAAGTGTCGCTGGTCGCGCCTTTGGCATCAGCAGCCGCACCTTTGGTTTTATCAATACCGTCAGCTTTGGTAGCGCCGCCAGCCAGCAGGCCGTCAGCAGAAACAGCAGTTACACCTTTGATTTTCTTGGTAATGGCTACAGCGGTCGCTTTCTGCGAGTCGGAGATAGCTACATCGGAAGAAAGGGAAACCACGCCTTTGTTGGTTTCTACCTTGATGTCCGAACCAGGAATGCCTTTTTCAGTCAGCAGGTCAGCTTTTACTTTAGTGGTGATCCAGGTATCCGAGGTGGACTCTTTGGCCTTGGTCATTTCACCAGCCGCCAGAGTCATAGGGGCTTGGGAAGTCTGAGCAAAGGCCACGCTAGCACCCATGGCCAGTGTCAGAGCGGTAGCAGTAGCGAGAGCGAACTTCTTCATACGAGTAACTCCTGTTTTATTAAAAGTCTGCGGCGTGTGGACCTTGATGCTGCAGCGTTAACAGGAATATTGCAGACGGCGTGCCAAGTCCAAAAACCAGCATAACCCCTTATAAATCAGTTAGTTAAAAAAACATCCGATTTTCGAAATCGTGCAACTTGCATGAAACCACCTGTACCTGCATGCAAGTTGCGGTTTTTGGCAGTGGGCTAAATGGCTGATTTTGCTTAATTTTCCATCACCCATAAAAAAAGGACTCCGAAGAGTCCCTTTTTTCAGCCTGAGCTACGAGCGATTAAACGCCCGAAGCCTTGGCTGCTGCTACGTCTTTGATGGACAGCTTGATACGGCCGCGGTTATCCACGTCCAGTACCAACACTTCAACTTCCTGGCCTTCTTTCAGAATGTCGGTCACTTTCTCAACGCGAGCGTCGCTCAGCATGGAGATGTGAACCAGACCGTCTTTGCCTGGAAGGATGTTGACGAATGCGCCGAAGTCGACGATGCGCTCAACCTTGCCGACGTAGATCTTGCCGATCTCAGCCTCAGCGGTGATACCCAGGACGCGCTGGCGTGCAGCTTCAGCCGCTTCCTTGGTTTCGCCGAAGATCTTGATCGAGCCGTCGTCTTCGATGTCGATCGAAGCCTTGGTCTCTTCACAGATCGCACGAATGGTCGCGCCGCCTTTACCGATGACATCACGGATTTTGTCGGTGTCGATTTTCATCGCGATCATGGTCGGAGCATTTTCCGACAGTTCGGTACGGGACTGACCAATGATCTGGTTCATCTGGCCGAGGATGTTCAGGCGCGCTTCCAGGGCTTGGCCCAGGGCAATTTCCATGATCTCTTCGGTGATGCCCTTGATCTTGATGTCCATCTGCAGCGCGGTAACACCTTTAGCGGTACCGGCTACTTTGAAGTCCATGTCGCCCAAGTGGTCTTCGTCACCCAGGATGTCGGTCAGGATGGCGAACTTCTCGCCCTCTTTGACCAGGCCCATGGCGATACCGGCAACCGGTGCCTTCATCGGCACACCCGCGTCCATCAGCGCCAGGGAAGCACCACAAACGGAGGCCATCGAGCTGGAACCGTTGGATTCAGTGATTTCCGACACAACACGGATGGTGTACGGGAACACGTCAGCAGCCGGCAACATCGCTGCAATCGAACGACGGGCCAGGCGGCCGTGACCGATTTCACGACGACCAGCACCCCCCATACGACCACACTCGCCCACCGAGAACGGAGGGAAGTTGTAGTGCAGCATGAACGGGTCTTTTTTCTCGCCTTCCAGGGTGTCCAGCAGCTGTGCGTCACGGGCAGTACCCAGGGTCGCGACGACCAGGGCCTGGGTTTCACCACGGGTGAACAGCGCCGAACCGTGAGTCTTCGGCAGAACGCCGACTTCGATGTTCAGCGGACGCACGGTGCGGGTGTCACGACCGTCGATACGCGGCTTGCCGTTAACGATGTTTTCGCGAACGGTGCGGTATTCGATTTCACCGAATGCAGCTTTGACGTCGCTGGCAGAAGGCTGGCCTTCTTCGCCGGACAGCTTGGCAACGACCTGATCCTTCAACTCGCCCAGGCGAGCGTAACGGTCGGCCTTGACGGTGATGGTATAGGCATCGGAGATAGCCGCGCCGAACTCGGAGCGGATAGCCCCCAGCAGGTCGGTGGCTTCCGGGGCAGCAGCCCAGGTCCAGGTTGGCTTGGCAGCTTCGGCAGCCAATTCCTTGACCGCGTTGATCACAACCTGGAACTCGTCGTGAGCAAACAGTACGGCGCCCAGCATCTGGTCTTCGGTCAGCTCTTTGGCTTCCGACTCAACCATCAGTACGGCTTCGGAAGTACCGGCAACGACCATGTCCAGGCTCGAAGCTTTCTGCTGCTCGTAGGATGGGTTCAGCAGGTAGCCCGTGCTTTCGTGGAAAGCAACGCGAGCGGCGCCGATAGGGCCATCAAACGGAATACCGGAGATAGCCAGCGCAGCCGAAGTACCGATCATCGCTGCGATGTCCGGATCGGTCTTCTTGCTGGTGGAAACCACGGTGCAGACGACCTGCACTTCGTTCATGAAGCCTTCTGGGAACAGCGGACGGATCGGGCGATCGATCAGTCGGGAAGTCAGGGTTTCTTTCTCGGAAGGACGGCCTTCGCGCTTGAAGAAACCGCCAGGGATCTTACCGGCAGCGTAAGTCTTTTCCTGGTAGTGAACGGACAGAGGGAAGAAGCCTTTGCTCGGGTCAGCGGTCTTGGCGCCAACAACGGTCACCAGTACGGTAACGTCGTCGTCAACGGTAACCAGCACTGCGCCGGAGGCTTGACGGGCGATACGGCCTGTCTCGAGGGTAACGGTCGACTGACCGAACTGGAATTTTTTGATAACCGGGTTCACGGTGTCCTACCTTCTTTGTGGCTCTTGGGGGAACTTGTCTTCTTGCGAAATTCTTGGGCAATGTCGGGAATCGGCCCAACCCTTGTCCAGGGGTAAAACGTGTATCCAGATAAAACTTGAGGCTGGGAGCCTACCATGGGCCAGCGGGAATCCCACTGACACACGGCAGACAACCAACCTCTAGCGCAATCGCTGATTAGCGACGCAGACCCAGGCGACCGATCAGAGCCTGATAACGACCCAGATCCTTGCCTTTCAGGTAGTCCAGCAGCTTACGGCGCTGGTTTACCATGCGGATCAGACCACGACGGGAGTGGTGATCTTTACCGTTGGCCTTGAAGTGACCTTGCAGCTTGTTGATGTTGTGGGTCAGCAGTGCAACCTGCACTTCTGGCGAACCAGTGTCACCAACAGCCTGCTGATAGTCAGCTACGATTTGTGCTTTTTCTTGAACGTCGAGAGCCATGAGGCAATCCTTTTTTCAGGAAACTACCCAAGGGTAGTTTCAACAGGCCAGGGACAAATCCCTGTATCTAAAAATGAGAAGTGACCATGCCTGTTAACAGCCACCCTCGTTCGGTCATTCTGACCGAATCAGTCGACGCGGCGCGATACGCCCGTCTTCGCTCACTTCACCGATACCGATGAAGCGACCGTTATGATCCTGTACCCGCACCATGCCGAACTTCGGGGCATCCGGGGCGCGTACCGGCTGGCCGTTGAGCCAGTAGAACGCGCTGTGCTCCGAGAAGTGCAGCAATGGCCAATCGAGCAAACCGCTGTCCGATGGCATCAGGAAGCGATCAACCGCTTCGTTGCCGCCTTCGGCATGCACAGCTTCCAACTCTTCCAGCGTCACCGTCTGGGCCAGGCTGAAAGGGCCGGCTTGGGTACGTCGCAGTTCTGCAACGTACGCGCCGCAACCGAGCTTTTCACCGATATCTTCCACCAGGGTACGGATATAGGTGCCTTTGCTGCAGTCAACGGCCAAACGGGCAGTGTCGCCTTCACAGGCGAGCAATTCCAAGCGCGCAATAGTAACAGAACGCGGTTCACGCTCCACTACTTCGCCCGCACGTGCCAGCTTGTAAAGTGGCTGTCCATCCCGCTTGAGGGCCGAGTACATCGGTGGTATCTGACTGATTTCCCCACGAAAAGCCGGTAAAGCAGCTTCGATATCAGCACGACCAACGGTCACGTCGCGAACCTGCAGAACATCACCTTCGGCGTCGGCCGTAGTGGTGGTCTTGCCCAGTTGCATCAGGGTTTCATAGCCCTTGTCGGAATCGAGCAGGTATTGCGAGAACTTGGTGGCCTCGCCAAAGCACAACGGCAGCACGCCGGTGGCCAGCGGATCAAGGCTACCGGTGTGCCCTGCCTTCTCGGCATTGAGCAACCAACGGACCTTCTGCAGCGCGGCATTGGAGGTAAAGCCAATGGGCTTGTCGAGCAGAATGATGCCGCTGACGTTGCGACGGATACGTTTGACCTGAGCCACCGCTTACTCCTTGGCGTCTTCAGGTGTGGACGGGTGCTGGCTGTCTTCAGCAACGGCGCGCTCGATCAATGCCGACAGGTGCGCCCCACGCACGACGCTTTCGTCGTAGTGGAAGTGCAACTGGGGGACGCTACGCAGCTTCATTTCACGGGCCAACTGCATGCGCAGGAAACCTGCGGCCGAGTTGAGCACCTTGATGCTTTGTGCGATTTCTTCGCTGTTGTCCTGCCCCATCACGGTGATGAAGATCTTGGCGTGACCTACGTCACGGCTCACTTCAACGGCGGTGATGGTGACCAGGCCAACGCGAGGGTCTTTGACTTCGCGACGGATCAGTTGGGCCAGCTCACGCTGCATCTGATCGCCGATACGCTGGGTACGGCTGTATTCTTTTGCCATGTCTTGTTACCTGTTACTGCCACACGGTGAAACCCGTGGGGTCTGAAAGCGGCAAACGCCCGGCCTGACAAAAGCCAGACCGGGCGTTGCGTTTAGAGTCCTGACGCTGCGCGGGGCATTTGCATGCCCACACGCTGCGTGGCTCCTGAAGTGCGCGAGTTAGAGGCTGCGAGCAACCTGAACCTTCTCGAAGACTTCGATCTTGTCGCCAACCTTGACGTCGTTGTAGCTCTTGACGCCGATACCGCATTCCATGCCGGCACGCACTTCGGCAGCGTCATCCTTGAAGCGGCGCAGGGATTCCAGCTCGCCTTCGAAGATAACGATGTCTTCACGCAATACACGGATCGGACGGTTACGGTACACAGTGCCTTCGACAACCATGCAGCCGGCGATCGCGCCGAACTTCGGCGAGCGGAACACATCACGCACCTCGGCGATACCCAGGATATTCTCCCGAACGTCGCTGCCAAGCATGCCGGTAAGGGCTTTCTTGACGTCTTCGATGATGTCGTAGATGACGTTGTAGTAACGCATGTCCAGGCCTTCCTGCTCGACGATCTTGCGAGCGCCAGCATCGGCACGCACGTTGAAGCCGAACAGTACAGCGTTGGAAGCCAGTGCCAGGTTGGCGTCGGATTCGGTGATACCACCGACACCGCCACCGACAACGCGCACTTGCACTTCGTCGTTACCCAGGCCATTCAAGGCACCGTTCAACGCTTCGAGGGAGCCACGTACGTCAGACTTGAGGACGATGTTAAGCGTCTTCTTCTCTTCCTGGCCCATGTTCTCGAAGATGTTTTCCAGCTTGCCGGCGTGAGCACGGGCCAGCTTGACTTCGCGGAACTTGCCTTGACGGAACAGAGCCACTTCACGGGCTTTCTTCTCGTCGGCAACTACACTCATCTCGTCGCCAGCGTCCGGAGTACCGTCCAGGCCGAGGATCTCGACCGGGATAGCTGGACCTGCTTCCTTGATTGGCTTGCCGTTCTCGTCGAGCATGGCACGTACACGGCCGTAGTTCGAACCGACCAGCACCATGTCGCCTTGGCGCAGGGTACCGTCTTGAACCAGCACGGTTGCAACCGGGCCACGGCCCTTGTCGAGACGGGATTCAACCACGACACCACGGCCAGGAGCCGATGGAGTAGCAGTCAACTCCAGGACTTCGGCTTGCAATAGAACCGCTTCGAGCAGTTCATCAACGCCGGTACCCATCTTCGCCGAGACTGATACGAATGGAGTCTCGCCACCCCACTCCTCGGAAGTCACGCCGTGAACCGACAGTTCGCTACGGATGCGATCGAGATCAGCGCCCGGCTTGTCGATTTTGTTCACAGCAACGACCAGAGGAACACCGGCAGCCTTCGCGTGCTGGACCGCTTCAATGGTCTGCGGCATTACGCCGTCGTCCGCTGCAACGACCAGGATCACGATGTCGGTCGCCTTGGCACCACGGGCACGCATTGCGGTAAACGCGGCGTGACCCGGGGTGTCGAGGAAGGTGACCATGCCGCGTTCGGTTTCAACGTGGTACGCACCGATGTGCTGGGTGATACCACCGGCTTCGCCAGCGGCTACCTTGGCACGACGGATGTAGTCGAGCAGGGAAGTCTTACCGTGGTCAACGTGGCCCATTACGGTCACGACTGGTGCACGGGAGACTGCCTCACCTTCAAACTTCAGGGACTCGGCCAGGGAGTCTTCCAAGGCAGTGTCGCTGACCAGGGTCACTTTGTGGCCCAATTCCTCAGCCACAAGCTGGGCAGTTTCCTGGTCCAGTACCTGGTTGATGGTGGCCGGAGTGCCCAGCTTGAACATGAACTTGATGATTTCAGCAGCCTTGACCGACATCTGCTGGGCCAGGTCGCCCACAGTGATGGTCTCGCCGATCTTCACTTCACGCACGACAGGGCCGGTTGGGCTCTGGAAACCGTGGGCGTTGCGTTTTTTCAGCTTGGCCTTGCCGCGTCCACCACGACGGAAGCCATCGCTTTCTTCGTCGGTAGTACGTGGGGCAACGCGTGGAGCAGGCGCCTTCTCTTTGACCGAAGCACGATGCGGAGCGTTTTTGCGCTCGCCATCGCCACCACCACCGCGACGACTGTTATCGTCGGCACGGGGTTTGTCTGGACGACGAGGTTCGTCGCGCTTGCGGGCATCTGCTGCAGGAGCAGGTGCAGCGGCAACCGGGGCGGCCTCACGCACAGCTTCAACAGGGGCGGCGACCGCTTCAGTGGCAGCTGGTTGCGCAGCAGCAGGCTGGCGACGCGCTTCTTCTTCGGCGCGACGCTTGGCTTCTTCTTCAGCCTTCTGACGAGCAGCATTTTCTACTGCGCGACGTTCTTCCAGTTCGCGTTTGCGCTCGGCTTCGATTTCTTCCGGGCTGCGCTGTACGAAGACTTTCTTCTTGCGCACTTCAACGCTGATGCTCTTGCTACCCGCAACACGCAGGGTGCTGGTGGTTTTGCGCTGCAATGTAATCTTGCGCGGTTCTTCCACTTTCGCCTTGTGGCTGCTCTTCAAGTGAGTCAGCAAAGACTGCTTCTCACTATCGCTCACACCTTCATCGGCGGCGGTGTGCGGCAGACCTGCCTCACGCATCTGCTGCAACAGGCGCTCTACCGGTGTTTTGACCTCATCGGCCAGTTGTTTCACCGTGACTTGCGTCATGCACTTCTCTCCTCAGGCCGCGCCTAATTACTCGAACCAATGGGCTCGGGCGGCCATGATCAACTTGCCGGCACGATCATCGTCAATGCCGTCGATGTCGAGCAGATCGTCAATAGACTGCTCGGCCAGGTCTTCGCGGGTAATTACGCCGCGCACCGCCAGTTCCATCGCCAAATCCTTGTCCATACCCTCAAGCGAGAGCAGGTCTTCGGCCGGATGGGCGTCTGCCAGCTTTTCCTCAGTAGCGATGGCTTTAGTCAACAAACGATCCTTGGCCCGAGCGCGAAGCTCGTTGACGGTGTCTTCGTCAAAGCCGTCGATGTTGAGCATTTCTTCCAACGGTACGTAGGCAATCTCTTCCAGGCTGGTGAAGCCTTCATCTACCAGCACCTGCGCCAGGTCTTCATCGACTTCCAGCTCTTCGATGAAGTTGCGCAGGATGTCACCGGTTTCAGCTTGCTGCTTAGCCTGGATGTCCGATTCGGTCATCACGTTCAGGGTCCAACCGGTCAGTTGGCTGGCCAGACGCACGTTCTGACCACCACGACCAATGGCCTGAGCCAGATTGTCTGCGCCAACGGCGATGTCCATTGCATGGGCATCCTCGTCAACGATAATTGCCGCCACTTCAGCCGGCGACATCGCATTGATCACAAACTGCGCCGGGTTATCGTCCCACAGGACGATGTCCACACGCTCGCCGCCCAACTCGCCCGACACTGCCTGGACGCGCGAACCGCGCATACCGATGCAGGCGCCTTGCGGGTCGATGCGCTTGTCCTTGGAGCGGACCGCGATCTTGGCACGCGAACCCGGGTCCCGGGATGCAGCCATGACTTCGATCAGACCTTCGGCGATTTCCGGCACTTCGATGCGGAACAGCTCGATCAGCATTTCCGGCGCGGTACGCGACAGGATCAACTGAGGGCCGCGGTTCTCGGTGCGGATTTCCTTGAGCAGCGCACGCAGACGCACGCCAACACGGAAGGTTTCGCGAGAGATGATGTCTTCACGGGCCAGCAACGCTTCCGCGTTGTTACCCAGGTCGACGATCACGTTGTCGCGGGTGACTTTTTTCACGGTGCCGGAGATGATTTCCCCCAGGCGCTCGCGATAAGCGTCAACGACTTGAGCGCGCTCGGCTTCGCGAACCTTCTGCACGATGACCTGCTTGGCAGTCTGTGCAGCAATGCGGCCGAACTCGATCGATTCGATCTTTTCTTCGACGACATCACCGACCTGGGCACCAGGGTGCGTCTGCGCAACCTTGCTCGGCCAGGTTTCGATGGCCGGATCATCAAGATCGGCTTCTTCGACGACCGTCCAGCGACGGAAGGTCTCATAGGCACCGGTGTGGCGGTTGATTTCCACACGCAGATCAACTTCATCTTCAAAACGCTTTTTGGTAGCAGTGGCCAGGGCCAGCTCCAGCGCTTCAAAAATCACGTTTGCCGGTACGCCCTTTTCATTGGATACCGACTCAACAACCAGCAGTACTTCTTTGCTCATCGTACGCCTCGCCTTTCGCAAGCCATTGGATCCGCGGGATCCGCGTCTCAGTCAAAACTGGGAATAATGTTGGCCTTGTCGATCATATCGATCGGCAACAGGAACTCATGGTCTTCTACCTGCACCACGACATCCTGTTCTTCTACACAGCGCAGAAGGCCCTGAAAGTTGCGTCGCCCTTCGAACGGGGAGCGCAGCTTGATCTTCACTTGTTCACCGGCATATTTAGCAAACTGCTCGATAGTGAACAGCGGGCGTTCCATGCCTGGCGAGGAAACTTCGAGGGTGTATTCAACGGCGATGGGATCTTCAACATCCAGCACACCGCTGATTTGACGGCTGACAATTGCACAATCGTCGACCAGCACGCCGCCCTCTTTATCGATATAAACGCGCAACATTGAGTGGCGACCTTGAGCCGAAAACTCAATACCCCAGCATTCATAGCCTAGGGCCACGACCACCGGGGCCAGCAAGGCCTGCAACTCTTCTAGCTTGCTCGACACCTGAACCCCCTCGTGCATGTATGTGCATGCTGTGCAAAATAAAAAAATGGGCGAAACGCCCATCCTTGAAACGCCGTCGAACAGCGGCGTTGAAAGTGTCCAGCTAACAAAAAGCCCCTTAAAAGGGGCTCCGCTAAAACTGGTTGCGGGGGCCGGATTTGAACCGACGACCTTCGGGTTATGAGCCCGACGAGCTACCAGACTGCTCCACCCCGCGACAAAGCTGGGGCGGAAGTATACGACCGATCCCTTACAGGGTCAATGTAACCTTCCACCTACAAGAAAGCCCGCAACAGCGGGCTCTCCTGATAATTGGTACCGAGAAGGGGACTCGAACCCCTACACCCTATGGGCACAACCACCTCAAGGTTGCGTGTCTACCAATTCCACCACCTCGGCAATACAGCGTTTACAACCTTCTTACTTCTGCTCTTGAGCTGGAGGCACGTCAGTCGCTGGAGTAGCCGACTTTTGCTCTTGAAGCACCGGGACATCATCAGAAGCCGGTTTTGCTTTTGGTACTTCCAACACTGCTGGGTTTGGGAGACCTACTTGAGTCAGCACATGAGCCTTCTCTTTAGCAAAGTAACCTAACCCCAAGCTGGTTATGAAGAAACCGGCGGCAAGTATAGCAGTAAACTTACTAAGAAAGGTAGAGGAACCTTGGCTTCCGAACACAGTATTTGAAGCACCTGCACCGAAAGACGCACCAGCATCCGCACCTTTACCCTGTTGCAACAAAACCAGAGCAACTACGCTCAGGGCAGCCAACAGATGAAAAACGACTACGACTGTTTCCAGCATTTTTTCAGTTTCCCGCGGCGCGACAGATCGCACCGAACTCATCTGCATTCAGGGAGGCTCCACCAATGAGCCCCCCATCGATATCCGGCATGCCGAACAGTTCGACCGCATTGGCCGCCTTCACGCTGCCGCCGTATAGAAGCCGCACACCTTGTGCGACCTCAGAATTCTCTGCCGCCAACTGCGCGCGAATGGCTGCATGCACATCCTGCGCTTGTTGCGGTGTAGCAGTCAGCCCGGTACCAATGGCCCAGACCGGCTCATAAGCAATGACTGCCTTTGCAAACGCACCAACACCCAACTCCTCAATGATGCTGCCCAGCTGACGCGAGACAACTTCAAGAGTCTTGCCCGACTCGCGCTGCTCCAGGGTCTCCCCTATGCACAACACTGGAATCAAGCCACAAGCCTGTGCCGCTGCGAACTTGCGGTTGAGTGTCCCATCACGCTCGCCCATCATCTGACGACGCTCGGAGTGCCCGACCAGCACATAGGAACAACCCGCATCCACCAACTGACTTGGCGAAATCTCGCCAGTCAACGCACCTTGCATGGGCTCCACCGCAGAGTTCTGCGCGCCGACCTGAATCGACTTACCTTTCAAGCCGTCAACCACTTGGTTGATATGCAAGCAAGGCGGGAACACCGCGACATCAACACCGCTAGGCAAGGCCAAGTGACGAAGGCCGTTGATCAGCTCAGCGACACTGGCGCGGGTACCGTGCATCTTCCAGTTACCAGCTACCATAGTGCGACGCATGCTGTACCTCGTCGGTCAAAGTGGGCGCAGATGTTACCCAACCACATCATCACTGGCAAGCCGAATTCAGGCGCAAACTTCAGTTACCAGTTTTGCCAGGTCTTCGGCATGGCCGCGAACCTGGGTTTCGTCTTCGCCTTCGACCATGACGCGCACCAGAGGCTCTGTGCCGGACTTGCGCAATAACACACGCCCACGCCCAGCCATTGCCTGGGTCACACGCTCGCAAGCCTCTTTGACTGCCGGGTGCTCGATTGGGTTTTCGCCACCGGCAAAACGCACATTCAGAAGCACTTGCGGGCATTTGCGCAGGGCTTGGCGTGCCTGGGCCAGGCTCTCTTCACGACGACGCAAGGCCAGCAAAACCTGCAACGCGGCGATGATCGCGTCGCCAGTGGTGGTGTGCTGGAAGCAAACAACATGCCCCGAATTCTCCCCACCGACCAGCCAATTACGTTCCAGCAACTCGGCGATCACATAACGGTCACCAACATTGGCACGAATAAAGGGGATACCCAGTTCTGCCAGCGCCAGTTCGAGCCCGAGGTTACTCATCAAGGTACCAACGACACCACCGTGCAGCTTGTTACGCTCATGCAGGTCACGAGCAATGATGAACAGCAGGTCATCACCATCCACGATCATACCGGTGTGATCCACCATCAGGACCCGGTCCCCATCGCCGTCGAAAGCGATGCCCAGGTCTGCGTGCTCGGCCAGCACAGCCGCCTGCAGCTGCTCCATGTGGGTGGAGCCACAATTATCGTTGATGTTCAAGCCATTAGGCTGTGCGGACAGTACCGTGACCTGCGCGCCCAACTCCTTGAAGACGCTCGGCGCTACCTTGTAGGTCGCACCATGGGCGCAATCGACGACGATCTTCAACCCGGCAAAATTGGTACTGCTTGGAACGCTGCTTTTGCAGAATTCAATATAACGGCCGGATGCGTCATTAATACGCGACACCTTGCCTAGCTTGCTGGATTCAACCACCGTCATCGGCGCATCCAGCAGCTCTTCGATCATCAGCTCGATCTCGTCAGGCAATTTGGTGCCCTGCCCGGAAAAGAACTTGATGCCATTGTCATCATGAGGGTTATGAGAGGCACTGATTACAATCCCAGCCTCAGCGTGGAACGTGCGCGTCAGATATGCGATCGCCGGTGTGGGCATAGGCCCCAGCAGCATCACATCGGCTCCGGCGGCCGACAAGCCGGCCTCCAGCGCTGACTCAAACATGTAACCCGAGATACGGGTATCTTTGCCTACCAGGATGCGACAAGCGCCCATGCTGCGGAACGCCATGCCTGCCGCCCAGCCCAGCTTGAGCATGAAATCAGGAGTAATCGGAAATTCGCCGACCCGACCACGAATACCGTCGGTGCCAAAATATTTTTTAGTCATAAGTGCTCCATCATTCTTATTCGGCTGATTCTACAGCAGCGAGCATGCGCACCACATCGACCGTTTCGGCGACATCATGCACACGCAAAATACGTGCGCCCTTGGTCACGGCAAGCGCCGCAAGCGCCAGGCCGCCATACAAGCGCTCGCCCACCGGGCGATTCAAGGCGAGCCCGATCATGCTCTTGCGCGAGACACCCACCAACAGCGGGCGACCAAGGGCATGCAGAGCATCCATGTGCTTGAACAGGCTCAAATTGTGCTCCAGGGTCTTGGCAAAGCCAAATCCCGGATCAAGGATGATCTTCTCAGGTGCAATTCCCACAGCCACGCACTGGGCCATCCTGTCAGCAAGAAACCCACTTACTTCGCCAATCAGGTCGTTGTAGTGCGGATTATCCTGCATATTGCCGGGCTCACCCAGCATATGCATCAGACAGACAGGCAGGCCGGTCGCTGCGGCGGCATCAAGGGCACCATCACGTCGCAACGAACGTACGTCGTTGATAAGTCCCGCCCCCAGACGAGCAGTTTCGCGCATCACCGCCGGAGTGGAAGTGTCCACCGAGATAATCACATCCAGCTCGCGGGCGATGCGCTCGACAACCGGCGCCACTCGCTCCAACTCTTCCAATGGCGAAACAACACGAGCACCAGGCCGGGTCGATTCACCACCGACATCAATCAAAGTCGCGCCAGCGGCCACCATCGCCTCGGCGTGGCGCAACGCAGCGTCTACCTGGCTGAAACGGCCGCCATCGGAAAAGGAATCAGGGGTTACATTGAGAATGCCCATGACATGTGTATGGGCCAAATCAAGAACCCGGTTGCCGCAAGGCAACCGGGTAGAGGACAACGCAGAAGTCATTTCAAACCTTAATGGTCAGCCGCCGGGCCACCGATCGGGGCTTCAGGGAGTTCATTCTGAACTACGGGCGGGGTGCCCGAGGTACCCGAACCACCTTCCCAATCACGAGGCTCACGCGGCGTACGGCCAGCCATGATGTCGTCGATCTGGTCGGCATCGATGGTCTCATACTTCATCAGCGCATCAGCCATGGCGTCAAGCTTGTCGCGGTTATCAGTCAGGATCTGCTTGGCCGTGCCGTAGCACTGGTCAATGATGCTGCGAACCTCGGAGTCGATCAGCTTGGCTGTCTCACCCGAGAAGCTGGCGCTCTGACCGCCACCACCACGACCCAGGAACACTTCACCCTCTTCCTCGGCATACATCAAGGGACCCAGTTTTTCCGACAAGCCCCACTTGGTCACCATGTTCCGGGCAATCTGGCTGGCACGCATGATGTCGTTGGACGCGCCGGTGGTCACACCGTCGAAACCAAGGGTCATTTCTTCCGCAATCCGGCCGCCGTACAGCGAACAGATCTGGCTGATCAGTGCCCGCTTGGAGAGACTGTAGCGGTCCTCCTCCGGCAGGAACATGGTCACACCCAGGGCCCGACCGCGCGGGATGATCGACACTTTGTAGACCGGGTCATGCTCAGGCACAACGCGACCGACAATAGCGTGACCCGCCTCATGATAAGCGGTGTTCTGCTTCTCTTTCTCGGACATGACCATGGATTTGCGCTCGGCGCCCATCATGATCTTGTCTTTGGCCAGCTCGAACTCTTTCATTTCAACAATGCGCTTGCCGGTACGGGCAGCGAACAAAGAAGCCTCGTTGACCAGGTTGGCCAGGTCAGCACCGGAGAAACCAGGCGTACCACGGGCAATCACAGCCGGTGCCACGTCGTCACCCATTGGCACTTTGCGCATGTGTACTTTCAGGATCTGTTCACGGCCACGGATATCCGGCAGGCCAACCACGACCTGACGGTCGAAACGGCCCGGACGCAGCAGTGCAGGGTCCAGCACGTCCGGACGGTTGGTTGCGGCAATGACGATAATGCCGTCATTCATCTCGAAACCATCCATCTCGACCAGCAACTGGTTGAGGGTCTGCTCACGCTCATCGTGACCACCACCCATGCCGGCGCCACGATGGCGACCAACGGCGTCGATTTCGTCGATAAAGATGATGCACGGCGCGTGCTTCTTGGCCTGTTCGAACATATCGCGAACACGGCTTGCACCCACGCCGACGAACATTTCGACGAAGTCAGAACCGGAAATGGTAAAGAAAGGCACCTTGGCTTCACCGGCAATCGCCTTGGCCAGCAAGGTTTTACCGGTACCCGGAGGACCCACCATCAACACACCGCGAGGAATACGACCACCCAGGCGTTGGAACTTGCCCGGATCGCGCAGGAACTCAACCAGCTCGCCGACTTCTTCCTTGGCCTCGTCGCAACCGGCAACGTCAGCCAGGGTGGTCTTCACCTGATCCTCGGAGAGCAGGCGCGCCTTGCTCTTGCCGAAGCTCATCGGCCCGCCCTTGCCTCCTGCCCCGCCCTGCATCTGGCGCATGAAGAACATAAACACGGCGATAATCACCAGGATCGGGAAGCTGGCTACCAGGAGCTGGGTCCAGATACTCTGCTGCTCCGGCTGCTTGCCTTCCACGACGACCTTGTTATCCACCAGGTCGCCGATCAGCCCATTGTCCTGAATTGCCGGACGAATGGTCTTGAAGCTGTCGCCATCGATGCGCTTACCGGTAATCACGTAGCCATCAACCGCTACGCGCTCGACCTTGCCATCCTTAACTTGCTGGATGAAGTCGGAATAGTTGAGGGTCTGCGGCTCGTTAGGGCTGGAGAAGTTGTTCATCACCGTCACCAGGACAGCCGCGATGATCAACCACAGGATCAGATTCTTTGCCATATCGTTCAATTAACTACCCTCTGAAGCAAGCTCCGCTACTGGCGCGCGCTTCGCATGATATTCACCGGCCTAACTTACTACATTACCTACATCTCTGGCAGGCGCCGTCTGTAACCCTTTGTGAAACTTTGACCACACAATATTCGTAAAGCCTCATGACGAAAGCGATATAAAAAAACCTATCGCCCTCCTCGAAATTCTCAAAAACGCTCTTCGCTCGCCGCGCCTTCGACGCCGCGGAAGCCGCGGCACAACAGGTATTGCTCCCTGGACCTGTCCCGGGAGGAGTCCGGCTTACGCGTCTGAACCTTGTCGAACAACTTGCGGATGTTCTTGTGGTACTCGTCGAAACCTTCACCCTGAAACACTTTCACCAGAAAATCACCACCTGGACGCAATACGCGCCCCGCCAGATCCAATGCCAATTCACACAGGAACATGGCTCTCGGCATATCAACAGCCGGTAATCCACTCATATTGGGGGCCATGTCGGAAATCACAAGGTCTACCTGCGAATTTCCTACAGCCTCCAGAATCTCGGCCAGCACCGCGTCCTGGGTAAAATCACCGTGCACGAAGGTGACATCCGGGATGCTGTCCATCTCAAGGATGTCGGAAGCGATCAGTCGACCTTGCCCACCAATCAGACGACTGGTCACTTGGGACCAGCCACCGGGGGCCGCACCAAGGTCGATAACGCTCATGCCCGGACGAATCAACTTGTCCTTGTCCTGGATCTCCAGCAGCTTGTAGCTGGCCCGGGAGCGATACCCATCCTTCTGCGCTTTTTTGACGTAAGGATCGTTGAAATGTTCTTGCAGCCACTTAAGGCTAGTTTTGGAACGGGCCACGGGCCACCTCGAAAAATAAAACGGGTCGTGATTAACTGGGCGGTCCCGGACTCGCTCGGGTAAACTGGCCGCCGCTTTTTACAAGATCAGACGCAGGGGTCAGATTATGCCGCTCACTCAAGAGCAGAAGAAACAGTACAAATCCATTGGCCACCATCTGAAACCAGTTCTGATTGTGGCAGACAACGGGTTGACTGAAGGTGTGTTAGCCGAATTTGAACGCGCACTGAACGATCACGAACTGATCAAGATCAAGGTCAATATCCTTGATCGCGAAGCGCGCCTGGCTGCCGTTGCAGAACTGTGCAAGGCGGGCAAGGCGGACCTGGTCCAGGTCATCGGCAAGATGGCGCTGCTGTATCGCAAGAACTTCAGCGTCAACAAGCAACTGTCGAACGTACACCGCTTCAAGTAACAAAAAGGGTCACGGGCGTGCTTCGCGCGCCCTGCCACTCCATCCCGGGACCGGCTGCATCACCAGCACCAGGCCGGAGAACCCTAGCACAAGATAGCTGAACAGCCGCCAGCGCAACGCTTCCGGCAGCCATACATGCACCACGCAAAACATCGCGCACGCATACAGCGCCATCAACAGCAGTTGCCCACGAATATCTCGCCACTGACTCCCCAAGCCTTCAGCCTTGATCAGCACTAACGCCTGAAGCATTACGCACGCCGCCGCAAAACCTACCAGCAGCGCACTCAATAATCCGTCGACCTCGTCGATCAGCAGCGGTGCCAGGCCAATCAGGCCCAGCGCCGGTAACACGCCAATATGTAACAGCCACAGACCGCCGACCCAAAGCATCTGGGAGAGCTGCCAAAGCATGGCGCCCGCACGAAGCGGGCGCTTTTTTTCAGATGTGACGAACTTCGACAATCTCGTACTCGATCACGCCACTCGGCGTCTTCACAGCAACCACGTCGCCCTCTTCCTTGGCAATCAAGGCACGAGCAATCGGCGAACCGACGGAGATCTTGCCTTTTTTGAAGTCAGCCTCATCTTCTCCCACGATCTGGTAGGTCACGCTCTCATCGGTCTCGACGTTGGCGATTTCCACCGTGGTGCCAAAGATCACCTTGCCAGTATGCGGGATGGTCGTGACATCGATAATCACCGCATTCTGCATGCGCCCCTCGATGTCACGAATCCGCGCCTCGACCATACCCTGCTGCTCGCGGGCAGCGTGGTATTCGGCGTTTTCCTTCAAGTCACCCAGCTCGCGGGCCGTACCGATGTCCTGGCTCAGCTTTGGACGTACGACCTTGGTGAGATGGGCGTGCTCCTCTTCCAGGGCCTTGGCACCCTGAACGGTCATTGGGTATTTGGTTATGCTCATGCCTTCAATCCCGCATGTAAATCCTGCAAGCGACGCACGGTCTTTTCCGGACCGAACTTGAGCGCTTCGCAGATGGCTTCGCCAGCAGCAATGGTGGTGGTGCAGTAGATCTTGTGCTGCAAGGCATTACGACGAATGGAATAGGAGTCCGCGATCGACTGGCGACCTTCGGTGGTGTTGATGATCAGCGTGACTTCGTCATTCTTGATCATGTCGACCACGTGCGGACGGCCTTCCGTCACCTTGTTCACGCGACGTACTTTCAGGCCGGCAGCTTCGATCAGCTTGGCGGTCCCGGCGGTAGCCACGACTTCAAAGCCCAAGTTGATCAGATCACGGGCAACCCCTGCAACCAGTGGCTTGTCGTCATCACGCACGCTGATAAACGCAGTACCGCCGGTCGGAAGCACTTCACTGGCCCCCATCTGAGCCTTGGCGAACGCTTCACCGAAGGTATCGCCCACGCCCATCACTTCACCGGTGGACTTCATCTCCGGGCCCAGGATCGGGTCCACACCAGGGAATTTGGCGAATGGGAATACCGCCTCTTTCACGCTGTAGAAGTTTGGAATGATTTCCTTGGTGAAACCGATTTCCTTCAAGGTCTTACCGGCCATCACACGGGCCGCGATCATGGCCAGGGACACACCGATGCACTTGGAAACAAACGGCACGGTACGCGAAGCCCGCGGGTTGACTTCGATGACGTAGATGTCTTCGCCTTGCAGCGCCAACTGTACGTTCATCAGGCCGACCACACCCAACTCCAGAGCCATTTTCTTGACCTGCTCGCGCATCTCGTCCTGGATGTGCGCCGGCAGCGAGTACGGCGGCAGCGAGCATGCGGAGTCACCGGAGTGAACGCCCGCCTGTTCGATATGCTGCATGATTGCGCCGATCACCACGTCGGTACCATCGCAAACCGCATCCACGTCCATTTCGATAGCGCAGTTGAGGAAGTGGTCCAGCAGCACCGGGCTGTCGTTGGACACTTTCACCGCATCACGCAGGTAACGCTTGAGCTCGTCTTCTTCATAGACGATTTCCATCGCCCGCCCGCCCAGTACGTAGGACGGACGCACCACCAGCGGGTAGCCGATCTTGCTGGCAGCACGGATGGCTTCGTCTTCGCTGCGCACGGTAGCGTTTGGCGGTTGACGCAGGTTAAGGCGCTCAACCATCTGCTGGAAACGCTCACGGTCTTCGGCACGGTCGATAGCGTCCGGGCTGGTGCCGATGATCGGCACACCGGCGGCTTCGAGGGCACGCGCCAACTTCAGAGGAGTTTGGCCGCCGTACTGGACGATTACACCTTTGGGCTTTTCGACGCGACAGATTTCCAGGACGTCTTCCAGGGTTACCGGCTCGAAATACAGACGGTCGGAAGTGTCGTAGTCAGTGGAAACAGTTTCCGGGTTGCAGTTGACCATGATGGTCTCGTACCCGTCTTCACGCAGCGCAAGGGCGGCGTGTACACAGCAATAGTCGAACTCGATGCCCTGGCCGATACGGTTCGGGCCACCACCCAGGATGATGATTTTGTCGCGATCCGACGGCGCGGCTTCGCACTCTTCCTCGTAGGTGGAGTACATGTAGGCAGTGTCGGTGGCGAACTCGGCTGCGCAGGTATCAACGCGCTTGTAGACCGGGAAGATCTCCAACTTGTGGCGATGGGTGCGCAGGTTCTTCTCGGTTACACCCAGCAGCTTGGCCAGGCGCTGATCGGAGAAGCCTTTGCGCTTTAGACGGAACATCAAGTCGCGGTCGATAGACGACAGACCGAGGGTCTTGACCTTCTCTTCTTCCTTGATCAGATCTTCGATCTGCACAAGGAACCACGGGTCGATCATGTTCATGCCGAAGATATCTTCGACGCTCAGGCCGGCACGGAAGGCGTCAGCCACATACCAGATACGCTCGGCGCCCGGCACGGTCAGCTCGCGCTTGAGGATGCTCATGCTTTCCGGATTGCTCAGGTCGAGCTTCTCGTCCAGCCCGCAAACACCGACTTCCAGGCCACGCAGGGCTTTCTGCAGGGACTCCTGGAAAGTGCGACCGATCGCCATGACTTCACCGACAGACTTCATCTGGGTGGTCAGGCGCGCATCAGCCTTGGCGAACTTCTCGAAGGCAAAGCGCGGCAGCTTGGTCACGACGTAGTCGATAGACGGCTCGAAAGACGCCGGCATAGCGCCGCCCGTGATTTCGTTTTGCAGCTCGTCCAGGGTGTAACCGATCGCCAGCTTGGCAGCGATACGCGCAATCGGGAAACCGGTAGCTTTCGAAGCCAGTGCCGAAGAACGCGATACACGCGGGTTCATCTCGATCACGACCATGCGGCCTGTGTCCGGGCAGATACCGAACTGAACGTTGGAACCACCGGTTTCAACGCCGATCTCACGCAATACCGCCAACGAGGCGTTGCGCATGATCTGGTATTCCTTATCCGTCAGGGTCTGCGCCGGAGCAACAGTGATCGAGTCACCGGTGTGCACACCCATCGGGTCGAAGTTTTCGATGGAGCAAACGATGATGCAGTTGTCCTTCTTATCGCGGACAACCTCCATCTCATACTCTTTCCAGCCGATCAGGGATTCGTCGATCAACAGCTCTTTGGTCGGAGACAGGTCCAGGCCACGGGCACAGATTTCTTCGAACTCTTCACGGTTGTAAGCAATGCCACCACCGGTGCCACCCATGGTGAAGGACGGGCGGATGATGCATGGGAAGCCCAGCTTTTCGAGAACCGCGTTGGCCTCTTCCATGCTGTGGGCAATACCGGAGCGCGGGCAGTCAAGGCCGATGGACTTCATGGCCTTGTCGAAGCGCGAACGGTCTTCAGCCTTGTCGATGGTGTCGGCATTGGCACCGATCATCTCTACGCCGAACTTCTCCAGGACACCTTCGCGCTCCAGGTCCAGGGCGCAGTTCAACGCCGTCTGGCCACCCATGGTCGGCAGCAGCGCGTCCGGACGCTCTTTCTCGATGATCTTGGCCACGGTCTGCCACTTGATCGGTTCGATGTAGGTGGCGTCGGCCATGGCCGGGTCGGTCATGATCGTGGCCGGGTTGGAGTTCACCAGGATGACGCGGTAGCCCTCCTCGCGCAGGGCTTTACAGGCCTGGGCGCCGGAGTAGTCGAATTCGCAGGCCTGGCCGATCACGATCGGGCCAGCGCCGAGAATCAGGATGCTTTTTATGTCTGTACGTTTTGGCATGGGTTTGTCACTCAAATCCGCAGGTCAGTCGGCAAGCCGTCATGAACAATCTTTGAAAAGCCTGCGGGGGCCACCGAAGCTCGGGGCCGCCCGCAGGCCAGTCAGTCAGCGTCGCTTGGCCATCTCATTGATGAAACGGTCGAACAGCGGCGCTACGTCGTTCGGGCCCGGGCTGGCTTCAGGGTGGCCCTGGAAGCTGAACGCGCTCTTGTCGGTGCGCTCGATGCCCTGCAGGGAACCGTCGAACAGCGACTTGTGAATGGCGCGCACGTTGCTTGGCAAGGTGGCTTCATCTACCGCAAAACCGTGGTTCTGGCTGGTGATCATCACGATGCCGGTATCCAGGTCTTGTACCGGGTGGTTTGCACCATGGTGGCCGTGACCCATTTTCAGGGTCTTGGCGCCGGAGGCCAGGGCCAGCAACTGGTGGCCCAGGCAGATGCCGAATACCGGGATCTCGGTTTCCAGCACGTCCTTGATGGCCTGGATGGCGTAGTCGCATGGCTCGGGGTCACCCGGGCCGTTGGACAGGAACACACCATCGGGTTGCAGGGCGAGCACGTCGCTGGCCGGGGTCTGTGCCGGCACCACGGTCACGCGGCAACCGCGCTCGACCAGCATGCGCAGGATGTTGTACTTGACGCCATAGTCGTAGGCGACCACGTGGTAAGGCAAGTCGGCAGCATCGATGGTCGCATGGCTGTCAGTCTTCAAATCCCAGACAGTGGAGCGCCACTCGTACTTTTCTTTGACGCTGACGACTTTCGCCAGGTCCATGCCCTTCAGGCCAGGGAAACCTTGTGCTGCGGCAATCGCCGCCTCTTCGGAAATATTGTCACCGACCATGATGCAGCCGTTCTGCGAGCCTTTCTCACGCAGGATGCGCGTCAGGCGGCGCGTGTCGATACCGGCGATCGCCACAACATTGTTGGCTTTCAGGTAATCGGACAGCGACATCGTGTTACGCCAGTTGCTCGCAACCAGTGGCAGGTCACGAATTACCAGACCCGCCGACCAGACACGATCAGACTCGACGTCTTCCGGTGTAGTACCGGTGTTGCCGATGTGCGGATAGGTCAGGGTAACGATCTGTTGGGCGTAGGAAGGATCGGTAAGGATTTCCTGATAGCCGGTCATGGCAGTGTTAAACACTACCTCTCCAACGGTTTGACCGTCGGCTCCAATGGCTTCGCCGCGAAAAATGCTGCCATCAGCAAGGGCGAGTATGGCTGGCTTAGTCAAGAAGACCTCCCGTAAATAAAGCCTGAAAGGGCGATCGCAGGTTGTAAAAAAGCGGAGTGACGTATGGACACGTCACCCCGCTTCTTCACTGAATTATTCTGCGCGCTTTTAGTGGACACACTAAAGCTGTAGCTTACAGAAAAAGGCTTTTTTGGTCCACCGCTAATGAGCCTTAAAGGCAGGGGAATGCGACAGGACGTCGCTTAGCGGGTAAAAACGGGGCCTCAGGATAATCGTGGGCCCCAGTTTTAGCTACTGATTAGTGCAGATCCAGCACATCGCGCATGTCGTACAAGCCAGGCTCGCGCCCCTCCAACCAGAGCGCAGCACGTACCGCCCCCTTGGCAAACGTCATGCGACTGGAGGCCTTATGCGTGATCTCCAGGCGTTCGCCTTCGGTGGCGAACAGCACTGTGTGATCGCCCACTACATCACCACCGCGCACGGTCGCAAAGCCAATGGTGTCGCGCGCACGCTCACCTGTATGACCTTCGCGCCCGTACACAGCCACTTTCGACAGATCGCGACCCAACGCATCGGCTATGGCTTCACCCATGCGCAGTGCAGTACCGGAGGGCGCGTCGATCTTGTGACGGTGATGGGTCTCGATGATTTCGATATCCGCCTCATCACCCAGCACACGCGCCGCCAGATCCAGCAGTTTCAGCGACAGGTTCACACCCACGCTGAAGTTGGCGGCAAAGACGATAGGGATGTCCTTGCCCGCCTCCACCAGCAACTGCTTCTGCTCAGCACTCAAGCCTGTCGTGCCAATCACCATGGCTTTGCCCGCCTTGCGGCAGAACGCCAGGTTTTTCAGCATCACATCCGGCAAGGTGAAGTCGATCAATACATCGAACTCGTCAGCCACCTGCCCAAGACTGCCCGACAACGAAACACCGATGCGCCCCAAAGAAGCCAATTCACCGGCATCAGCACCGATCAACGTGCTGCCTGGGCGAACAATCGCCGCGGTCAGCCCAGAGGCCGGCGAACGCTGTTGCACCGCTTCGACCAGTGTCTTGCCCATGCGCCCGGCAGCGCCCATTACGGCTATACGTCGCATATCACTTCCTTACAGGTCGCCGAAGAAGCGCTTCACGCCATCGAAAAAGCCAGTGGTTTTCGGCGAGTGGGAATCGTCACCCTCCAGCGAACTACGGAACTCTTCGAGCAATTCGCGCTGACGACGCCCCAGGTTAACGGGAGTTTCCACCGCTACGCGGCACATCAGGTCGCCAGCAGCACCACCGCGTACCGGCGCAACGCCTTTACCACGAATGCGGAACTGCTTTCCGGTTTGAGTACCTTCAGGAATCTTGAGCTTGACCCTACCATCAAGGGTCGGAATTTCCAGCTCGCCACCCAAGGCTGCATCGACAAAGCTGATCGGCACTTCGCAGAACAAATGCTTGCCATCGCGCTGGAAGATCGAATGCTCGCGCACATTGATCACCACGTACAGATCGCCCGTCGGACCGCCTTGGGTACCCGCCTCGCCTTCGCCCGACAGGCGAATACGATCACCGGTATCCACACCTGCCGGCACTTTCACCGAGAGGGTCTTGTACTCTTCGACGCGGCCTTCGCCGTGGCAGGAGTCGCACGGATCAGAAATGATCTTGCCCTGACCATGGCAACGCGGGCAGGTTTGCTGCACCGAGAAGAAGCCCTGCTGCATGCGCACCTGACCGATACCACCACAGGTCGGGCAAGTAATCGGCGAGGAGCCTTTCTTCGCACCCGAACCGTCGCACGGCTTGCAATTGACCAGCGTCGGTACACGGATATTGACGCTGGTACCGCGTACGGCCTCTTCCAGGTTCAGTTCCAGGGTGTAGCGCAGGTCACTGCCACGCTGGGCACCGCCACGCTGACCACCGCGACCACCACCAAAGAAGTCGCTGAACACGTCGCCAAAAATATCGGAGAAGTTCTGGCCACCAAAACCGGCACCGCCGCCGCCCATGCTCGGGTCGACGCCGGCATGCCCATACTGGTCGTAAGCCGCACGCTTATTGGGATCACACAGGCATTCGTAGGCCTCGTTGGCCTCCTTGAACATCTCTTCGGATTCTTTGTTATCCGGATTACGGTCCGGGTGGTGCTTCATCGCCAGGCGGCGGTAGGCCTTTTTCAGGTCCGCCTCGCTGGCCCCGCGCTCCACACCCAATACTTCGTAATAGTCACGCTTTGCCATAAGTCTTTGCACTCTTAAGGACGTCCGGCCTGGCCCTCCTGAACCCTGCCAAACTCGTTGAGCCCCAATACAGGCCCGGACCCAACTCACGTCAATTCAACGATCCTGGTCATTACTGCTTTCAGCCAGGGACCCGGCCAAAAACGCGGTGATTGTCATTCGGAAAGCAGGAGCATTCCCGGTCACACCGCCAGCATCCGAGCGTTGTCGCATGCTGTAAAAATTCGCATACCCCAGACACGCCAACGCGGGAGCTAGCTCCCGCGCGGCGACATCCTACCAGTCACCGCTTGTCAGCGGTCAACCGGACAACCAACTTACTTGTTGTCTTTAACTTCTTCGAACTCGGCATCGACAACATCATCGTGCTTGGCTTCAGGCTCTGCTTGTTGCGCAGCACCGTCAGCCGGCTGAGCTTGTTCGGCGTACATTTTCTGAGCGACCGGCGCGGAGACTTTCGACAGTTCCTCAACCTTCGCCTCGATGGCGGCCTTGTCGTCGCCCTTGATGGCAGCTTCCAGGGCAACCACTGCTGCTTCGATTGCAGTTTTCTCTTCGGCAGTCACTTTGTCGCCAGCATCAGCGATCATCTTGCGGGTCGAGTGAACCAGCGCATCACCCTGGTTGCGAGCACCGGCTAACTCTTCGAACTTCTTGTCCGCTTCAGCATTGGTTTCGGCATCACGGATCATCTGTTGAATTTCTTCATCAGACAGGCCGGAGTTGGCCTTGATGGTGATTTTCTGCTCTTTGCCGGTAGCCTTGTCCTTCGCACCAACGTGCAGGATGCCGTTGGCGTCGATGTCGAAGGTCACTTCGATCTGTGGCACGCCACGTGGTGCTGGTGGAATCTCAGCCAGGTCGAACTTGCCCAGGGACTTGTTCTGGGCGGCTTGCTTACGCTCACCTTGCAGCACGTGAATGGTCACGGCGCCCTGGTTGTCATCAGCAGTCGAGAACACTTGGGATTTCTTGGTAGGAATCGTGGTGTTTTTCTCGATCAGCGCAGTCATCACGCCACCCATGGTTTCGATACCCAGGGTCAGCGGGCTTACGTCCAGCAGCAGTACGTCTTTCACGTCACCGGCCAATACCGCACCCTGGATAGCAGCACCCATGGCAACGGCTTCGTCAGGGTTGACGTCTTTACGCGCTTCTTTGCCGAAGAATTCGGTTACCAGCTTTTGCACCAAAGGCATACGGGTCTGGCCGCCAACCAGGATCACGTCGTTGATCGAGCCAACATCGATGCCGGAGTCTTTCAGCGCAATACGGCAAGGTTCGATAGTGCGCTGAACCAGGTCTTCAACCAGCGCTTCGAGCTTGGAGCGCGAGATCTTCACGTTCAAGTGCTTAGGACCGGTAGCGTCTGCAGTGATGTACGGCAGGTTGACGTCGGTCGACTGAGCGGAAGACAGCTCGATCTTGGCTTTCTCAGCGGCCTCTTTCAGGCGCTGCATGGCCAGCGGGTCACCCTTGAGGTTCATGCCGCTTTCTTTCTTGAATTCATCAACGAGGTAGTCGATCAGACGAATGTCAAAGTCTTCACCACCCAGGAAGGTATCGCCGTTGGTGGCCAACACTTCGAACTGGTGCTCGCCGTCAACTTCAGCGATCTCGATCACGGAAACGTCGAAGGTACCGCCACCCAGGTCATAAACGATCACAGTGTGATCGCCCTTGGCCTTGTCCATGCCGTAAGCCAGTGCGGCTGCGGTAGGTTCGTTGATGATGCGTTTTACGTCGAGGCCCGCGATGCGGCCGGCGTCTTTGGTTGCCTGGCGCTGGCTGTCGTTGAAGTAGGCCGGAACGGTGATCACCGCTTCAGTCACAGCTTCACCGAGGTAGTCTTCGGCAGTCTTCTTCATCTTTTTCAAGATTTCAGCCGAGATTTGCGGCGGCGACATTTTCTGGCCGTTTACTTCAACCCAGGCGTCACCGTTGTCGGCCTTGGCGATTTTGTAAGGCACCATCTTGATGTCTTTCTGTACAACTTCTTCGTCGAACTTACGACCGATCAGACGCTTTACCGCGTACAGGGTGTTATGCGGGTTAGTTACAGCCTGACGCTTGGCCGACTGGCCGACGAGGATTTCACCGTCGTTCGCGTAAGCAATGATCGACGGAGTGGTACGTGCGCCTTCGGCGTTTTCGATAACCTTTGCAACGCCGTTTTCCAGCACGGAGACGCAGGAGTTGGTGGTCCCCAGGTCAATACCGATAATTTTGCCCATGATTTACTCTCCCGAAACTTTAATTTTTTTGCCGCAGCAGTGGTGGCTAACCGCGGTAGTACTTAAACGCTTGACTTATAGATGGGGGCCTTGCGGCGGATTTCAAGCCTGCTCATCAATAGAAGGTGCAGGAGGTGCATCGGCGGCAGGAGCCTTGCTCACCACCACCATTGCCGGGCGCATCAAGCGACCGTTGAGTTGGTAGCCCTTCTGGAACACCTTCATCACGCTATTAGGCTCCAGGTCGTGACTTTCCTGCATGGCCATGGCCTGGTGGTGCTCAGCGTTGAAAGGCTCACCGCCTTGCGGATCGATAGCTTCCAGCTGATAACGCTTCAGGGTGTCCTGGAACATTTTCAGGGTCAGCTCGATGCCTTCGCGCATTGGGCGGATGTTTTCGTCGTCCGGGTTGGACAACTCAAGACCACGCTCCAGGCTGTCGATGATCGGCAACAGATCACCGGCGAATTTTTCCAGCGCGAATTTGTGAGCCTTCTCTACGTCCTGCTCGGCACGGCGGCGGACGTTCTGCAGATCGGCAGCAACACGCAAAGATTGATCCTGCGCAGCGGACAATTGCTCTTCGAGCACTTGCACGCGTGTCGCCAGCTCATCACCGGCAGCCGCGTTGGCGTCTGGAGTTTGCGTATCCTGCGTCTGTTCGTCAGCCATAGATCTCTCCTTTCAAAATCATGCGCGAACTCAACTCGCGCTTCTGTTCCGGTATATGGGGCCACAATTTCCAGGTTCAAGGGCGCAGGCGTTACCAAAAGTCTTTCGCATGCTCTGGATCATTTCCTGCGCCTTCATTCCGCATTGCGCTAAAAAAACGCATTGATCAAGCAAATCGAGCTAAGCATCAGGATTGTCAGCCCAGAACAAAACACTGTATAAATAACCAGACCTAAAGCCTGGGAGCGGCCGTCATGCTGGTGCACCTGTCTGTACACAACTACGCCATTGTTGAACACCTGGACCTTGAACTGGATCGCGGGATGAGCGTAATCACAGGCGAGACCGGCGCCGGCAAGTCGATCATGCTCGACGCTCTGGGCCTGACCCTCGGCGACCGCGCCGACAGTGGCGTAGTACGCCCTGGCTCTGACAAAGCCGATATCCTGGCCACCTTCGACCTTGCGGATATTCCTGAAGCCGAGGCATGGCTGGCCGAGCGTGACCTCAATAATGAAGGGCCCTGCATTCTGCGTCGGGTGATCACTGCCGAAGGGCGCTCCCGCGGCTATATCAACGGCACCCCTTGCCCCCTGGGCGACTTGAAAGCGCTGGGGGAGCTGCTTATTGATATCCACAGCCAGCATGAGCACCAATCCCTGCTGAAAACCGATACCCACCGCCGCCTGCTCGATGAATACGCCGGCGCCACCGATCTTGCCCGTCAAGTTCAACTCGCGGCCCAACGCTGGCGCCAGACGCGCCAGGAGCTGGAACGCCTCTCCAACTCCGGCGATGAACAACGTGCCCGCCACCAGTTGCTCAGCTATCAGCTGGAAGAGCTCGAAAGCCTGGGCCTGGGTGAGAACGAGCTGGAGCAGCTTGAGCAGGAACACAAGAACCTGACCAATGCCGAGACCCTGCTAGGTATATGCCGCCAGGTGGTCGAGCAATGCAGCGAGAGCGATTCCGGCAATGTACTCAACGCACTGACCGCCAGCCTCAATCGCCTGTCCAGTGTGAACAACGCTTCCGGTTCGCTGAGTGAAGCCACCACCCTGCTGACCAGCGCACAGATCCAGGTTGAGGAAGCGGTCGGCGAACTGAATCGTTTTCTGGACCATTTCGATGCCGATCCAGCGCGCCTGCAGGAAATAGAAGAGCGCCTGGATACTATCTATACCCTGGCACGCAAGCATCGAATCCAGCCCACTGAAGTCGCCGCCATGCAGCAGAAACTGCTGGATGAAATCGAGACGCTGAACGCGAACGACGAATCCATCGAGCGACTGGGCGAGGAACTCGCTTCGTTTGCCCGCCATTATCAAGAAAAGGCCCGGGAATTGAGCGACCTGCGCCAGCAAGCAGCCACCAGCCTGGCCAGCGCCGTTGAGCAAGAAATCCAGCGCCTGGGCATGCCGGGCGGGCGCTTCACCATCGAACTACGCGCAAACGCCAGTCACGAACTGCAACCCCATGGGCTGGAGCAAGTAGAACTGCTGGTCAGCGCCAACCCCGGGCAACCACTCAAGGCCCTGGCCAAAGTCGCGTCCGGCGGCGAGCTGTCGCGAATCAGCCTGGCGATCCAAGTGATTACCGCCCAAACCTCACGAGTGCCGACGCTGGTATTCGACGAGGTAGACGTTGGCATTGGCGGGCCGACCGCAGAGATTGTCGGCCAGTTGTTGCGTCGCCTAGGGGATCGCGGCCAAGTGCTTACGGTAACTCACTTGCCGCAAGTGGCCGCCCAGGGTCATCAGCATTTATTTGTGCACAAGGTGCGAGGCAATGACGCGACGCACACGGCCGTCTCCAAGCTGAACAAATCGGAGCGGGTAGAAGAGGTCGCGCGGATGCTCGGCGGTATCGACTTGACCAAGGAGTCCTTGGCTCACGCGAAAAAAATGGTCGTGGCGGCGAAGGCCTGAACTGATATTTCCCTTCTTATAGAAAGCACGAAGGCGACCCTGGGGTCGCCTTCAATCGTTTCACAGAGCAAATCTGCGTCGATTTTTACTTTTTCTTACGGATGTACAACACCAGATTATGATCGACCAAATCGAATCCATGCTCCTCAGCAATCTTATGCTGCAGCGCCTCGATTTCAGGACTGGTGAACTCGATAACCTCATTGGTATCCAGGTCAACCATGTGGTCATGGTGACCACCGTCGGCCAATTCGAACACCGCATGACCGCCGTCGAAATTATGACGAACCACCAGCCCTGCGGCTTCAAACTGGGTCAGCACACGGTAAACCGTGGCCAAGCCGACGTCCTCGTTAGACTCCATCAGCGCCTTGTAGACATCCTCGGCACTCATGTGGCGCTGCTCAGCAGAATCGAGCATTTGTAGAATCTTGACTCGTGGCAGAGTCACTTTGAGACCGGCTTTGCGTAGTTCGCTATTTTCAACCATGGTTAGCTTTCTCGCGGATGCTGCTTCGCAGCTTCTCTTAATACGGGTATGATCGGCGTTTACGTTGTCCCAGCCAAGATAGTGGAAGTCGCCCACCGATGCAAAACACCAAGCTCTTGCTAACCAGTTTCACCTTTGTGGGACTGCTCGCACTCGCCGGTTGTTCATTCCCCGGGGTTTACAAAATCGACATCCAGCAGGGCAATGTCGTCACGCAGGACATGATAGACCAGTTACGCCCGGGAATGACCCGACGGCAAGTACGGTTTATCATGGGCAACCCCCTGCTGACCGACACTTTCCATGCCGATCGCTGGGATTATCTCTATAGCCTCCAGCCAGGTGGCGGTGAACGCCAACAGGAGCGCGTCAGTGTCGTCTTCAACGGCAATGACCAGCTTGTCAGCCTGTCCGGTGACTTCATGCCCGGCGTGAGCCGCGATGAAGCGCTGCTGGGCAAAGACAGCGGCACCAACGTGACCGCACCTGTGCAGGAAGCTGAAAAGCCGAAATCCGAGGTGCCGGCCAAGCCAGGCTCGCTGCTGGACCAGATCCAGAAAGACGTCGACGGCGTGGAAACTGTTCCCGTCCCGACGCCACAACCTCTGGACACCGACCCGCAGTAATTTTGCGGCGCTCGATAAAAAGCCCGGCATGCCGGGCTTTTTGTTGTCTGCCATTTGGCCGGCTTATAAATTTTGCTGTCTGCTCATCGCAGCTTTAGCCGCACGCAGCCTGCGTACTTCCTTGGGGTCCGCAAGCAGCGGCCGGTAGATTTCAATTCGATCACCGGGCTGCACAGCACGCACATCAGCATCCGCCACCACCTTACCGAAGATTCCCAACGGGCAGTCGGCCAACACCAGATCCGGAAATTGCCGTGCGATTCCCGACGCCAGGACCGCCGCCCTCAAGCTGGTGCCCACGGGCATTGTCACCGCCAACAGAACCTGGCGATCCACCGCGGCATACACCACTTCAATCTCAACCATGCAGTTGCTTGGCCCGCTGGCAGAACGCGTCCACAAGCGTATTAGCGGCCTGATTGAACAAAGGCCCCAGCGTGGCACGCACAATGGGCCCGGCATAATCAAAAGACAAATCCAGGCTGATCTTACAGGCCTTATCCGTCAGCGCCTTGAATACCCACACCCCATGCAACTGAGTGAAAGGCCCCTCCTGCAGATTCATTTCGATGGATTTGCCAGGCACCAGCACATTGCGCGTCACAAAATGCTGGCTAAGACCGCCCTTGGCGACCCCGACACTGGCAACCATGTGCTCGTCACTGCTCTCCAAGACCTCGGCAGTCGAGCACCAAGGCAGGAATTCCGGGTAACGCGCCACGTCGTTGACCAGGTCATAGAGCGCCTGCGCTGGATAGGGCAACAGGGCCGAACGTTGAATATGCGTCGTCATGTGAGCGTTACTTCCACTGCTGAGCGGCAAACATCGCGAAAGTACAGCCCGATCCGCGAGAGAAAAAAACCTAAGAACTGCCCGTATTGTCCGGGATTCGTCCAACACGCTCAAGCACGCAGGTTGACCGTAGCCGACACGCTCGCAACTCCCTATAATGCCGCCCCTATGGCTAAACAAAAGAAACACCCCACAGGGACCATCGCGCAAAATAAAAAGGCGCGACACGATTACTTCATCGAACATCGGTTCGAGGCTGGTCTGGTCCTGGCCGGCTGGGAAGTAAAGAGTCTGCGTGCCAGCAAACTGCAGCTGGTCGACAGTTATGTGCTGCTCAAGGATGGCGAGGCATGGCTGCTCGGCAGTCATATCACCCCGCTGACCACCGCGAGCACCCACGTGATTGCCGACCCGGTGCGCACGCGCAAGCTATTGCTTAACGCCCGCGAACTGGAAAAGCTCGCCGCGGCTGTGCAGCAAAAAGGTTACGCCTGCGTTTGCTTGTCGTGGTACTGGAGCAAGCACCTGGTCAAGTGCGAAATCGCACTGGGCAAGGGCAAGAAGGAATACGACAAGCGCGATACCGAACGCGAGCGCGATTCCAATCGTGAACTGCATCGCGCCGTGCGCAACAAGGGTAAGGAAGAATAACCCTTGCGACGATGTAGCCTCGGGCACCTTGCCCGGGGCTACATGCCCTTGCGTCGTTCCGCCCGCGCTACACGCTGAACCTCCTGACGTACTTCCTCCAGCACTTCCTGCACATACAACAGGTGACGTGTCGAAACTTCGCGCGCCTGCTCGGCTCGCCCCTCAATGATTGCCAGGTACAAATCCCGATGCTGACTGATCAGCATGTCGCGGGTCTCTGTACGCTGTTGGTACATGCCGCCGATGTTGGTCACCACGTTCCGCTTGAGCAGGTCGAACAAGCCGCGAATGGTGTGCAGCAATACGGCGTTATGACTGGCCTCGGCAATCGCCAAGTGAAACCTTGCATCCGCGGCGCCCTCCTCCACTCGGCTCACCTCATCGGCTCGCGCATAACAATCCTGCAGCGCCTCAAAAGCCGCCGTCAGTCGTTCACGGTCGACCTCCGTGGCACGCAACGCCGCGTAATAGGCACAGGAAGCCTCCAGGGTCTGGCGAAACTCCAAAAGGTCCCGCTGTGCCTCGGGATTGTTTTCCAACAAATGCAGCAGCGGATCGCTGAAGGTCGACCCCAAGGAATCCACCACATAGTTGCCACCGCCCTGGCGACTGACCAGCAACCCCTTGGCCGCCAGTTTCTGGATCGCCTCACGCAATGACGGGCGCGACACACCAAACTGTTCAGCCAAAGCGCGCTCGGCCGGCAAGCGCTCGCCTGACTTCAACGTGCCCTCAAGGATCATGCCCTCAAGCTGCTCGACAATGTCATCAGACAAACGGCGCTGACGCACCTGATCAAACCCCATAACTCACTCTCCACGATCCCGACCACTCGCCGGGCCTTCTATTCTGGCCTATCGCTGCGCTTGCAGCACCTATCAGAACGCCTTTGATTCATCCGATCAGAGCACCTCCCATCACGCCCTAAGACCAAAGTTTCGCGAGCGGCAAATTGACACACCCCTGCAATGCCTCTTAATCTAGCCCACAGCGAGTGTAAATTGGTATTACCAATTATCCAAGCACACAAACAACAACAAAATCAGGGGCCACCCCATATGCAAACCTGGCAACAGCTCTACAGCCCTCTCGGCAGCCTCGGCTTGTCCGCAATGGCCGCCGTCATTCCCATCGTGTTCTTCTTCCTGGCCCTGGCTGTGTTTCGCCTTAAAGGTCATGTGGCTGGCAGCATCACCCTGGCGCTGTCGATCCTGGTCGCCATCTTCGCCTTCCAGATGCCAGTAGACATGGCCCTGGCTGCAGCCGGTTATGGCTTTGCCTACGGCTTGTGGCCCATCGCCTGGATCATCGTGGCGGCAGTATTCCTCTACAAATTGACGGTCAAGAGCGGTCAGTTCGAGATCATCCGCAGCTCGGTCTTGTCGATCACCGACGACCAGCGCCTGCAGGTACTGCTGATCGGCTTTTGCTTTGGTGCTTTCCTGGAAGGCGCCGCCGGTTTCGGTGCGCCCGTGGCGATCACCGCCGCGCTGCTGGTCGGCCTGGGTTTCAACCCGCTGTACGCCGCCGGCCTGTGCCTGATTGCCAACACCGCGCCAGTGGCCTTCGGTGCATTGGGCATTCCGATCATCGTCGCAGGCCAGGTCACCGGCATTGATGCGTTCAAGATCGGCGCCATGACCGGCCGGCAATTGCCCTTGCTGTCGCTGTTCGTACCCTTCTGGCTGGTGTTCATGATGGACGGCCTGCGCGGTGTTCGCGAAACCTGGCCAGCGGCATTGGTGGCTGGTTTGAGCTTTGCCATCACCCAGTACTTCACCTCCAACTTCATTGGCCCGGAACTGCCTGACATCACCTCGGCGCTCGCCAGCCTGATTGCCCTGACGCTGTTCCTGAAGGTCTGGCAGCCCAAGCGCACCGCAGGCGCACAGATTGCCGGCGCCACCTCCAGCGTAGCGGTCACTTCCAGCATCGGCGGCTTCGGTTTGCCACGCAGCACCGTGGTTTCGCCCTACAGCCTGGGGCAGATTTTCAAGGCCTGGTCACCGTTCCTGATCCTGACCGTGCTGGTCACCATCTGGACCCTCAAGCCCTTCAAGGCCATGTTCGCCGCGGGCGGTTCGATGTACAGCTGGGTCTTCAACTTTGCGATCCCTCACCTGGATCAACTGGTGATCAAAGTCGCCCCCATCGTGACCAACCCGACCGCCATCCCGGCCGTATTCAAGCTCGACCCGATTTCGGCCACCGGTACCGCGATTTTCTTCTCCGCACTAGTCTCCATGCTGGTGTTGAAAATTGACGTCAAAACTGGTCTTACCACTTTAAAAGAAACTTTCTTTGAGCTGCGTTGGCCGATCCTGTCCATTGGCATGGTGCTGGCGTTTGCTTTCGTCACCAACTATTCGGGCATGTCCTCGACCATGGCCCTGGTGCTGGCCGGCACCGGCGCAGCCTTCCCGTTCTTTTCGCCATTCCTTGGCTGGCTGGGGGTTTTCCTGACAGGCTCCGATACCTCATCCAACGCCCTGTTCAGCTCATTGCAAGCCACCACTGCCCACCAGATCGGTGTCAATGACACCCTGCTGGTAGCGGCGAACACCAGCGGCGGCGTGACCGGCAAAATGATCTCGCCGCAATCGATCGCCGTGGCCTGCGCCGCCACCGGCCTGGTAGGCAAGGAATCCGACCTGTTCCGCTTTACCCTCAAGCACAGCCTGTTTTTTGCCACCATCGTCGGGCTGATCACCTTGGCGCAGGCCTACTGGTTCACCGGTATGCTGGTGCACTGAGACCTGCACGTAATAGGGTAAGAATCGACGCCGGATAACGATTCCGGCGTCTGCTATTTCTGGAGGACCGATGAGCCTGCCTGCTGCTTTTATCAGCGACGTCGCACAACTGATCCCGAAAGATCGTCGTTTCGACGACGCACTTTCCACCCTGGCCTTCGGCACCGACGCCAGCTTTTACCGCCTGATCCCACAGCTGGTGATCCGCGTGGAGTCAGAAGACGAAGTGGTCGCACTGCTGCAACTGGCCCAGCGTGATCACGTGCCGGTCACCTTTCGCGCCGCCGGCACCAGCCTGTCCGGGCAGGCCATCAGCGACTCGGTGCTGATCGTGCTGGGCGACAACTGGAACCATCGCGAAATCCGCGGGCAAGGCACTCAGATACGCCTGCAGCCGGGCGTCATCGGTGCCCAGGCCAACGCCTGGCTCGCGCCATTCGGGCGCAAGATCGGGCCGGACCCAGCGTCGATCAATGCCTGCAAGATTGGCGGTATCGTCGCCAACAATGCCAGTGGCATGTGCTGCGGCACGGCGCAGAATACCTACTACACCCTGGCGGGCATCCGCCTGGTACTGGCCGATGGCAGCCGCCTGGACACGGAAGACGCCGCCAGCGTGCAAGCCTTCCGCCAAACCCACAGCGCGTTGCTTGAGCGCCTGGCCACATTAGGCCGTGAGACGCGGGAAAATACTGAGCTTGCGGCAAAGATCCGCCACAAATACCGTCTGAAAAATACCACCGGCCTTTCACTCAATGCCCTGGTGGATTTCGATGACCCGCTGGATATTCTCAGCCACCTGCTGGTGGGCTCCGAGGGCACCCTGGGGTTTATCAGTGCCGTCACCTACGACACGGTGGTCGATCACCCGAACAAAGCCTCGGCGCTGATCGTATTCCCGGATGTCGAGACCTGCTGCAACGCGGTAACGGTACTGAAAACCCAGCCGGTCTCAGCGGTTGAACTGCTGGATCGACGCAGCATGCGCTCGGTGCAGAACAAGCCGGGCATGCCCGCATTCGTACAACACTTATCGGAAAACGCCTGCGCACTGCTGATCGAATCCCGCGCGGCCTCGCCGGCATTGCTGCACGAACAGCTGACGCTGATCATGGCGTCCCTGGCGGCATTTCCCGTAGAGAAACAGGTCGATTTCACCGAAGACCCCGTGGAAAACGCTCGCTTGTGGGCGATCCGCAAAGACACCTTCCCCGCCGTAGGCGCCGTGCGCAAGACCGGCACCACCGTGATCATCGAAGACGTCACCTTCCCCGTAGAGCAACTGGCGATTGGCGTGAACCGCTTGATCGAACTGTTCGACAAACATCACTACGACGAAGCCATCCTTTTCGGACACGCCCTGGAAGGCAATCTGCACTTTGTGTTCACCCAGGGCTTCAACAGCCGCGAAGAAGTCACACGCTATCAAGCGTTCATGGATGATGTCGCGCAGTTGGTGGCGGTTGAATTTGGTGGCTCGCTGAAAGCCGAACACGGCACCGGCCGCAACATGGCACCGTTCGTCGAGCTGGAATGGGGCAGCGACGCCTACCAGCTGATGTGGCAACTCAAGCGTCTGCTCGACCCCAACGGCATTCTCAACCCGGATGTAGTACTCAGCGACGATCCGCAGATTCACCTCAAACACCTCAAGCCCTTGCCTGCCGCCGATGAGCTTGTGGATAAGTGCATCGAGTGTGGGTTCTGCGAGCCGGTGTGCCCGTCAAAGGGCCTTACGTTGAGCCCACGCCAACGCATCGTGATCTGGCGCGATATTCAGGCCAAGCAACGCGCGGGGGTCGACACCACCGAGCTGGAAGCGGCCTACCACTACCAAGGCATCGAGACCTGTGCCGCGACCGGGCTCTGCGCCCAACGCTGCCCTGTCGGTATCAACACCGGTGACCTGGTGAAAAAGCTGCGCAGCCGCGAGGCCGACCGTACGAAAACCGCCGAATGGCTTGCCAGCCATTTCTCCTTGGCGCTGCAAGGCGCACGCTTTACCCTGCACGTCGCCAATGGCGCACGCATGCTACTGGGAGCACCGCGCCTGGCGAAGTGGTCGGCCACGCTGACCAAATTGTCCAAAGGCCAGGTTCCGCAGTGGACCAACGCCATGCCTCAACCGGAAAAAGCCATTCGCTTCAGCCCAGCGGTGTCGGACGAGCGCCCGCGAGTGGTGTATCTGGCCGCCTGCGTCTCACGCGCCATGGGTCCGGCAGCCGGGGATAAAGAGCAGATGTCGCTGTACGATAAAACCCGCAATTTATTGGAAAAAGCCGGTTACCAAGTCGTCTTCCCCGACAACCAAGACAGCCTGTGCTGCGGCCAACCCTTCGCCTCCAAAGGTTACGCCGAGCAGGCTGAACACAAGCGCCAGGAACTGATCGGCGCCCTGCTCCACGCCAGCCGTGGCGGCCTTGACCCGATCTACTGTGACACCAGCCCATGCACACTGCGACTGGTGCAAGACCTGGGCGAAACTCGCCTGGACCTCTACGACCCGGTGCGCTTCATCCGCACCCACCTCATGGACCGCCTCGACTTCACCCCCCAGGAAGCGCCCATCGCCGTACACGTCACCTGCAGTACCCAACACCTGGGCGAAAGCCAGGCGCTGATCGAACTGGCCCGGCGCTGCGCAAAAACCGTGGTAATCCCCGAAGGCATTCATTGCTGCGGCTTTGCCGGCGACAAAGGCTTTACCACGCCGGAACTCAACGCCCACTCCCTGCGTTCGCTCAAGGACGCCGTGCAACATTGCAGCGAAGGTATCTCCACCAGCCGCACCTGCGAGATCGGCCTGAGCCAGCATGGCGGCATTGATTACCACGGTTTGGTGTACCTGGTGGACCGGGTCACCCGCGCACGCGCTCACTAACCCTGCAAAAAAACAGAACCCTGGCGCGCCAGCGCAGTCATCTGCATAGGCCTCGACAAACGAGGCTCATCAGTGATGTCGCTGGCAGCGGTTGAACGCCAGCAGCGTCGAGCCCTTTTGCGCAAGGAGATACCCTATGAAGCGTTCCGCTCTTGCTGGCTTGTTTATTACCGCTGCGATGCTCGCCTCCCCTGCTTTCGCTGCCGGTGACAAAGACCTGTGCCAGATCAACCTGGACAAAATCAACAACGGCAAGGCCCTGCTGGCCACCGACACCAGCGGCAAAAGCGGCGAAATCGACACCGCCGTTTCCCAGGCCAAGGCCGCCCTCGCGGCCGGTGATGAGAAGAAGTGCATCGAAATCACCTCCAAGGCCCTGCAGGACCTGCAAAACAGCGACAAAGGCGGCCAGTAAGCGATAGGGCCAACCTTCGGGTTGGCCTTCGCTGACCTTTTGGCGTACACTGCACAGGCTTGTCACTCACTAAGAAACAACGAGTTACAAGCACGGGGCCGTTTAGGATTCGACGCCGGTTGCGAAACTTTAGGTGCATGCCGAGTTGGTAACAGAACTCGTAAATCCACTGTTGCAACTTCTTATAGTTGCCAATGACGAAAACTACGGCCAGGAACTCTCTTTCGCTGCGTAAGCAGCCTTAGATCCTGAGCTTCTGGTACCTTCGGGTCCAGCAATCACCAGGGGATGTCTGTAAACCCAAAGTGATTGTCATATAGAACAGAATCGCCGTGCAGTACGTTGTGGACGAAGCGGCTAAAACTTACACAACTCGCCCAAAGCACCCTGCCCTTCGGGTCGCTGAGGGTTAACTTAATAGAAACGGCTACGCATGTAGTACCGACAGCGGAGTACTGGCGGACGGGGGTTCAAATCCCCCCGGCTCCACCAATCGACACACCAGAGAAGCCCGCCCAGTGCGGGTTTTTCTGCATCTGGACGCATGACAAGTGGTTATCGATTATGCGGACTATCGCAAGATTGAGCCGCTTTTCAGCAACACCCTCTACGGCGTCCTGCCAAACGAAAGCAATGCCCACTCCCCCAGCCCATCGTAAGCCAGGCAGCAACCGCAGCCCTGAAACGAATGAGCTTCAACCCCGGCTATTGAGCGTGACAACCCATCAAACCACGGGTAACTATCATGGACCTAAGCCCCGGTAAACGAGGAAACACTCAATGGACCCTTCCACACTGCAATCACTCAAGCTTGGCATCATCTCAGCCACCGGTCTCTCGAGGGACGCCCTGCATATCTATGTAGGTCTGGGTTTGCTGATCGCTACCAGCTGCATCACTCGAAAATCCTTGGGCTCACTCAGCAGTTGGTTGGTGGTGTTGGCGGGGGCGAGCCTCATCGAGTTGTTCGATCTTATGGATGATAAGGCGAGCTTGGGATACTGGCGGTGGGGCGCGAGCCTCCATGACATTGTCAATACACTGTTCTGGCCAACGGTGCTGGTCGTGGCCTATCGTTTCAGGTTGATTAAATTCTGATCAACGCTGTTGTTCAGCTATCGCCATACCCCGCCGCACCCGCCAGCTCGATCACTCAAGCCTGCACCTTCACCCCTTCGCGATTACCTTGAGCCATCACCCTTACCGCAATCGAAGCACCTGCCAGCAGCCCAACGATGCCCAGAACCTCAAGGCCGGTAGGCAAGCGCTGCTCGGCGATCAGCCCAAAGGCGACTGCGAATATGGTTTCCACTGAAATAAGCTGCCCGGACAGGGCCATCGGTAGCCGCTGGCTGGCAAAGTTCCAGGCCCATGCGCCGCCAACGGAGGCAACACAGGCCAGCGCCGCTGCGGCAGCCAGCACCGGCAGGGTGTTGCCCAAGTGCAGGTCCAGGTGCGGATAGGTGTACATGTCCAATACCAGCCCGAACGGCACGAATACAACCACGCTCAGACCGGCGCCGACCATCATCAGACCGGTCCATAGGCCTGCGTGTACCCTGGGGATTTTCGCCAGCATCTTCTGGTTGAGTATGCTGAACATCAGCCAAGTCAGCACCGCCCCCACGGCGTAGCTGACTGCGGCCAGGTAGGAGGTCAGGTCATTGTCTAAAACCCCGACCAAGGTGCCATAGTTCGCCGCGACCAACCCGCAAACCGCCAGCATGATGGGAACAGCGAGGCTGCTCCAAGTGGTGGTGCGCTCGATCATATTGCCCGCCACCGCGATGATGACCGGTGTAGCGCTCAGGAATGCCGGGGCGATGATAGCGCCGCCATTGAGCACGCTGCCCATGATGCAACCGATGTACACCGCATAGCCAAGCACGCCCAGCAGCCCGGCGTTGAGGATTGAGCGCCTGGTTAAAACGGGGTCGCCAGGCCAATAGATGCGCAGCATCACCAGGCCGATGCCGCCGGATACGATGAACCGCAGAGTGATGAAGTCAATCGGACCGAGCGCGCCCATCATGTAGGGCGACAGAAAATTAAGCGCCCAGCTGAAAGTAGCAAATACCGCAGCTGCCACCCCCAGCATGTAGGATCTGGACATTAGCGCTCCTCAGCAGGCGATTTTTCCGAGAACATCAGATGACAGGGCCGCAATACGTGGAAGTGCGAATTTCCTCGCCGTCATTGATGTCGGTAAATTGCGAACCATAGGCGGTCTGGGTAGGCCTGCCCCAGTTGACCCCCATCCCTACGCCGCCACCGCTTTCAGACTCGCCTTCGAACATCGTTTTGTCCAATCGTGAACGCCAATCGAGAAAACGCATGGTCACCGCCAGGCGAGTCGCGAGCGGTCCTGGCAAGAGCGGTTCAGAGCGGTGCCACATCGATTTGGTGAACAGCAGTACGTCGCCCAATGCAAAATCGTCCTGGGTTTTATACGTTTCAAACAGGTCGGTGAGCAGGCTGGGGGTTTGGAACACCGCTCTCAAATGCGCGGAAAAATCCTCCACGGCAACGCCGGCATCCATCCTTTTGGAAATCAGGCTGGCCATCTGGAAATTCGCTTTTGCGCTATAGATGTCTTCGGCTAAATAAGCCATGCCCCCGCGCTGGCCTGAATTGTCGATAGGGTCCAACGGGATCCACACGCTGAAGGCGGCGTCCTGAGGGCGGATGTACCTGAAACTCAGGGAGTCGTAGTGCCAGGCAAAACCTTCTTTATGCGGGGTTAGCTCGAAACTCTGCGACTCGGTCATGATCAGCGGATGCCCGATCAACGTCACCAAGGCCGTCCTGAACGCGATCGAGGAATAGATGTTTTTCACCGCATCGGTTGTCCCCAGATCGTAGGTCAACCGGCTGAAAGAATCCCCATAGGCGGACTGCGACTCCCGAGCTGAGATCACTTTTGAACGCGCCGCCTGCTTCAAGGATTGAATGGCGTGCTCAGATAAGAAGTCTTTGAGTTTGATAAACCCCTGGCGACGAAATGCTTCGATTTCATCGCTGCTGAACGAGAGGTTGTTAACAAGAGACAGGTCCTTTTCTTGTGATTGCATCAGCGTGGCCTCCTTTATGCCAGCGTTTGAACTCAAGCATGCAATAGGTGGGCGCTGGTGACTTGAACCCAGACGACTGTTTTGCGCACTGAGGCGACATTGGATGCTGGGTTGCCAGTCGTCGGCGATATTGCTAGTGTCAGGTCATGACTACCTATGGCCTCACCTCGACAACCACCACCACGACCGCCGAAAGCGGAGCGTGCGAGGTGTCGTGAGCCATTAGCCAACGAACTTCAAAGGCCCGCCAGCGATGGACAGGGCCTTTTTTTATGCCCTTGTGTCGCTGGTTCACACGCAAGGAGATGCACCTATGTACGCCCTGTTGATACTCGATATCCAAGTTGGACTCATCCACGGCCCGGAAAAACCCTGGCGCTGCGACGATCTGTTGGAAACGCTCAATACCCTGATGGACAAGGCCCGCAGCGCAGGCGCGCCGATTTTTCTCGCCCGTCACATCGGCCCCGCTGGCTCGCCAATCGAATCGGGTAGCCCGCTTACGCTGGTTGCAGAGGAACTGAAGTTGCTAGGTGGAGAAGTGGTGTTCGAAAAGCGGCGGCCCAACGCTTTTGCGATGACAGACCTTGCTGATAATTTGCGCTCCAGCGGCGCCACCGGCGTGGTAATCACTGGGATGAAAACGCAATACTGCGTCGACAGCACCTGCCGCGCCGCACGTGATCTTGGCTTCGATGCGGTACTTATCGCCGACGGTCATACCTGTTCTGATACGCCCTTGATGAAAGCCGAGGCCATCGTGGCTCATCACAATGCCACGCTCAATGGGCCGTTCTGCCAGTTGGTTCAGGCTGAGGATTGGAGCTTTTAACAGAGCCTGACGACGGGGGACGCCAACAGGGCCGAGCTTCGGAATTTTCCCGCAAGTTGCCGCGCTGTTGGTGAACTAGCGCAAGCCACCTCACAACGCTAACTTCTTTGCGTCGCTGATGATCAGCGACCGGCTTTGACAGGCCGAAAAGTGTAACCTTTCACACCCCGTGATAAGGCGGCATGCTTACGCATTCCGCCCCGTTCATGGCGGCTGTGCGTGGGGCATCTTCGGGTGCGCCGGGTTCCTACACTTCCGGTCTGTCAACCCGCGTACAGCTGCCACCCATTCCTGTTTGACAGCAGGGAGAGGCAGCTCCTTAAACAGTGTGGGAGCTTCATCATGAAAAAAATCACCCCCAATCCCCCAACCACCCTCTTCATCCTCGCCGAAGACATCCACCCCGAAACCCTGCTAATCCAAGCCAGCGAAACCCTCGCCTCTCTCAACGCCATGACTACCGACTTGGCTTTCGAGCTTGAAGGCGCGCACCGCCACAAGTTGCTGGCCGCTCAGCAATTGATCGTTCTGGGTGAGTTACTCGTAGAACGAGTCCTGAACACCCAGCCATTCACTAGCCAGACACCACAGCCCTAAAACACGAAAAAGGGCGAGACGCCTCACCGCACCTCGCCCGCTGGCATCCCCTCACACTTCCCATTACCCTGACGGCCTTTATCAGACAACCGGAAGTCAGATACCCGTGTTCAAGCCCTTTGCCGTCATCGCCCTCGCCTTCATCCCTTCATTCGCAACCGCTGCCGAGCTGGACGGGGTTTGGCAAGGTACTTTGGGCAAGTCCGCTATTACCGTCTGTTTCAATGGCGCCGACGGGGAGCATGGCAGTTATTACTACCAGCGCATCCGTACCCCTATCCAGTTGACCCAGGCCAACGACAACGCCCCTTGGGTAGAGGAAGGTAATACCGGTTTCTGGGCCCTGCAAAAACCTCAGGGCGATACCCTTTCTGGTGCTTGGAGCAAAACAGATGGCGGCACGCCGCTGCCACTGGCCCTGCGCCGCATTGGCGCGGACGGCTGCGGCAGCGATGCCTACAACGCGCCTATGGAAGCCGCGCCGCTGCCGATCAAGACTGAGAAGAAAACTTTCCAAAACCACACCTACCAGCTCAAGACCCAAGGCCCCCGCGTCACGCTCAAGCTGGAAGGTGACAGCCCGGCAGTGCAGAAGATCAACCAGCAACTCGCCGCCCTGGCCGTCAATGACGAAGATCTAACCGACTATTTTTATGAACGGCGTGAATACCTGGGTCGAAACGGGTCGGTCTATACCAGTGAAATCGAGGTTGAACCCGCCTATTGGTCATCGCAATTTCTCACCGTGCGGTTCTACCGCTGGGCCGCAGGCCAAGGCGCCATGGGCATCAGTTGGGGCCTGCACTCCTGGAACCTGCAAACCGGTGACAGTGTGGACCCATGGACCTGGCTCGGCGGCCATCAGCAATGGCATGACGCCTATTCCGGCCATTTGAAGCTACCCGCCGCCTTCAGCACTTGGCTGGCCAAGCAAACCACTACCGACGAGGGCTGCCCCGCGATCACCGATTACTCCAACTTTCACCTCAGCTTCAACACCCAGGGCCTGCAACTCTCGACTCCTGCCAATGGTGACGGTTGCGACAACGACTTGAGCTTCACCTGGGAGCAGTTGGAACCGGTGCTGACCGAACAAGGCAAAGCGGCATTGCCCAGCTTGAAACTACCCTGAACCAGGCTGATAAAACCCTATTGTCGTTCACCAAAGGTTAAGAATCGCGCTCGTATACTCCCTGACTACCCATGACCGGTCGCCCGATCGGTCTCATGCCCCGGTAGCCAGATTCCATGACGCGTCCCGCTCCCCTGCTGCTCCTGCTTGCTGGTCTGCTGTTCTTCTTCGCCCTTGGCAACCATGAGCTGCAAGGCTCCACCGAAGCCCGGGTGTCCGGGATCGCCATGGCCATGCACCTGGACGATGACTGGGTGGTGCCGCGCCTGTTTCGCGAGCCTTTCCTGGAAAAACCGCCCCTGAGCCTGTGGCTGGATGCCGGCGCGATTCGCCTATTTGGCGCCAGCACCGGGGCCGTGCGCCTGGCGTCGGCGTTTGCCGGTTTGTTCAGCGTGATGATGCTGTACGGCATGCTGCGCCGATTCGGGCGGCCGCAGACGCTGGCATTCAGTGCTGCGCTGATCCTGGCAACCATGGCCAGTTACTGGGGCAATGTGCGGGGGGTGGGTGAGGATTCGTTGCTCAGCCTCGGCGTGACCATGGCATTGCTGGGGTTTTACCAGGCTGTGCGGCCCGAGCGCGAAGGCTCCAGTGCGTGGGCCTGGGCGTTGTTTACCGCCGGCATGGTCATCGCCACCCTGAGTAAAGGCGTGTTGGGCCTGGCAATGCCGGGTATCGTGATCTTCGTCTACCTGCTCAGCACCAGCCTGATGGATAAACGCCTGCGCATCGGCGACTGGCTCAAGCCGGCATTGTTCACACTGTTGGCCTTGGTGCCCTTGCTGATCTGGCTGGGGTTTCTGTTTCAACGCGGCGGGATGCAGGCCGTGGGGGAAGTGTTATGGACCAACAGCGTCGGACGCTTCAGCGGCTCGTTTGTCGAAGCCGGGCACTACGAGCCGTTCTACTATTACATCGCCAAGCTGCCAGAGGCCTTCCTGCCTTGGAATATCCTGGTGTACCTAGGCCTGTGGCACTTCCGTAAGAGCCTGGTGCGCAACCGTTACCGTCTGTTTTTCAGCGTGTGGCTGATGGCGCAGTTCACCTTGCTGACCCTGGCTTCGAGCAAACGCACGGTTTACCTGATGGCACTCACCCCGGCGGCTGCCGTGCTGGCCGCCGAATATGCACGGGTGTTGTTGGAGTGGGCCAAGGCACACAAGCCGGCGCTGTACCGTTACCACCGGCGCATCATCGCCGGGGTTTTCAGCCTGGCCATCGCCTGTTACCTGAGCGCGGCATTCTGGTTCGCACCTAAAGCCGACGTGCGCCACTCATTCGTACCGGTGATGAGTCAGATCCAGACGCTGCAGGACGAAGGGAAAGCGGTGGCGATGTTCCAGCCCAACGAGCGGATCGCCGGCGCCAGCGTGTTCTACCTGCAAGCCTACCTGCCGATCCTCAAGACCGAAACCGAGCTGCGCGCCTTCCTCACTGCCAAGCCCGGCAATGTTGCGCTGATGGATCATACCGACCGGCTGAACGAGAAGGTCACGGTCATCAAGCAGATGGCGATCAACCGCCAGCCTTACTACTTCGTCGAGCAGTAAGGCCGGCGCGGGGCATCAGTGCTTGGTGAGCTTGTCCAGATAGCCCATGGCAAACGCCGAGACCACGAAGGTCATGTGGATGATCACGTACCACATCAGGTGTTGCGGATCGACGTTCTTGGCGTCCATGAAGATGCGCAGCAGGTGGATGGAGGAAATCGCCACGATGGAGGCCGCCACTTTCATCTTCAGCGACGAAGAGTCCATGGTGCCCAGCCAATTGAGTTTTTCCTTGTTTTCATCGATATCCAGCTGCGAGACGAAGTTCTCGTAGCCGGAAATCATCACCATCACCAGCAAGCCGCCCACAAGGGCCATGTCGATCAGCGACAGCAGCAACAGGATCACTTCCGCTTCCAACATGGTGAAGATGTTGGGAATCACGTGAATGATTTCCTGGAAGAATTTCAGCGCCAGGATCAGCAAGCCCAGGGACAGCCCCAGATAGATCGGCGCCAGCAGCCAACGCGAGGCGTACATCGTATTTTCGATAAAGCGTTCCATTGAATCTCACACAGCTTGGCTAAAAATGGCGCCGAGTATACCAGCCGCCACCCGGCCACTGTCACCGCTAGAAAACTGACCCAAGTGGCATCTGTAAGAGAGTTTTTCTGCTAGTGTCGAGACCATTAACTCGGCTCGATGATGTCGGACAGGAAAACTCAGATGATGGATGTGCGATCCCCTTTGGCCACTCTCGGCCTGTGCGCGGCGTTGCTGATGGCCAGCGGCTGCTCCCCCAAAGAAGAGCAGAAGCAGGCCACCCTCGAAGAGAAAACCGCCCAATTCGAACAGTCTCTGGACGACATCCAAGACCCCAAGCTGCGCGACGCCATCGCCGACCTCGGCGGCTCGCTGCTGTTGCTGGAGCGTGCGCGCCTCAAGCTTGCCAGCAAGCCCATCGAAGCCGAGTACGGCGAAGACAGCCTGGCCCTGCTCAAGCACTACCCTACCCCGCAGGCCCTGGTGGACACCTATATCAACGGCCTGTTCGTGCTGCGCAAGACCTCCCATTCGGACTACCTGACGGATTTGCAGCCGGTCTTCCCTTTCAACTTCAACGCCCCCGACCAGTTCCCCTTCCCCCATGGCCTGGAATGGCAATCGGTCACCCTGAGCAACAATAAAGTCATTCCTTTCCAGCCGGAGTGGTCGGAAACCGACCCTGGCATCCAACTGAGCCCGAGCAGCTCCAACCTGACCAACCCCGACGACCTGACGGTCACGTATCCGTTTATCGAAGGCATCGAGACGGAAAACAAAAGCCAACCACAGCCAGTCAGCCTCAAAGGCGCAGTCGAAGTGGTCACCCCGGGCAAGGTGCTGACTTTCGATCTGACGAAAAAAGACGTCGGCCATAAACGCACCGAGGGCAATATCACCCTCAACCTGCTGGTGCTGGAAAAGAACTACGCCGAGATCGAACTGACCAATAGCGCCCCCCTCGCCGCCGAACTGGGCGACGAGTCGCCGAACCCGCTGCTGTTGCAGGCACGGGACAGCACCGGGCAATTTCTCACGCGCTCAGGCTCGATCAACGAGAGCGCCGCGCAGGTGGCGTTCTATGAGAAACAATTGGCTGAAATGCAGAAACAAAAGACCTGGTCCGAGGCCCTCGAGAAACAGCTTACCGACGAGCAAAAAGCCTTCGAACACAAGCAGAGCAGCCATTACGCCAAAGTGTATTTCAATGGGCTGATCGACAATCTGCAGGTCAATGTGCTGGATTTTTCTACAGCTACGGTCACCCACAAAGACCTGAACCTGCCGGTGCTGCGCTTCGACAGAAACAGCCTGCAGCAAACCGTTCAGGCTCTGCCGATGCCGGTCACGGTGTATGACGACAGCGCCGCCAGTTGGCTAAAAGATGCCTCGATGAGCGAAGACCAACTCAAACGCAGCGTCACCATCAGCCAATCGACCGAAGACGCCAGTGCGGCGAAAATCGTGTTTGATCACCCCTATACGTTCAATGATGACCTGGTCGGCGCCGAGCGTAACAACAGCGATGCGCCTATCACCTTCTTCACCGCCGACGACAAGGGCGAACGCGGCGAGCCTATCGAGTTGCCGACCGAGGCGTTTGAGCTGAACGCCGCCAGCGGCACGCTCACCTACGACCTCAACCTGTTCCCTGAGACTCCGGCGTTTGTAGTGGGCTCCGTACCGCTCTTCCTGGCGAGCATTGAAAAAACCACGATTGACGTGGCCAAGCTGCCCAAGGGCCTGTCGCTCAAGGACAACGCACTGATCGTCGACCAGAAGGATTTTCCATCCGATAGCTGGCGCTTCTATGCCAAGGACGCCAGCGGCAAGTACCTCAAGGAGGTCCTCAGCGTCAGCCACCGTGCCGAGGAATACGGCACGGCGTTGTTTGACGTGCATTATTTCTACGGCCAGCCGACTACGCTGGAAAGTTACCAGCGCACCGACCTCAGCACCGTGCAATACGGCTTTGAGGTCAAGCTGGACAAGCCTGAGAGCAAATAGCCGGCGCTACAGGGCCAGCCGCTCTTGACTGCCATTGAGGTGGCGCAGATGGGCTTGCAGGTGCAGGCACCAGATCTGCGGTTCGTCCATCTGCTCATAGCCATGCAAGGTCAGGTTATCGACGATGGAGCCCAGCATTGTTTCAGCCACCCAGGGCCCGTTAAACGGGCCCTCGGACTTGACGGTGGAAGGCTGTTCGCCCGACATTCCAGCGGCAAACAATAACGTCCACAGTCCGTTGTCCCCGGCGAGTGGGCGAATGGAGCATTCAATACGGGTGACCAGGCCCAGGCACTGGCGGGTAAGGCAAAGGTTGCGCGACATGGCGGCGACCCTCGGTAGATCGGTGTTCAGCCCCAGCGCGAGGCGAGGCTGTCTCTATCCTGCGACTCCTGTGGATATCCCTGAATTGAGAATAGAAGAAAAACGCGCCAAACCAAGGTCGTAGGGACCAACGGACGTTTTCCCGGGACAACTGTCAATTTAATGACATACGCAGGAGCAAATGTGGGAGGGGGCTTGCTCCCGATTGCAGCGTGCCAGTCTAAGCAATTTTGACTGACCCACTGCTATCGGGAGCAAGCCCCCTACATTTTGATCTCCATCGAGCTTGAGGGATCAGGTTGGTTTGGCTTCTGCCAACGCCTGCTGCGCCAGCTCTTTCTCCGCCTCCTTAAGATCTTCCTCGCTGATCATCTCGGCAATCGCCCGCAAACGCTCAACCACCCGCGCATTCACGGTGCCTTCCGGGAATTGCCCCTCGGCATCCGGCTCACCGGCATCCTCACCCACCAACAGGCTCAAGGCTTCATCCGCCTGGCGTACTGCATAGATATGGAACTGCCCGTTGCGCACGGCCTGCAACACCTTCTCGTCGAGCATCAGCGTGGCCACGTTGGCCTGGGGGATGATCGCGCCTTGCTCACCGGTCAAGCCGCGTGCTTCACACAGACGGAAGAAACCTTCGATTTTCTCGTTGACCCCACCCACCGCCTGCACTTCACCAAACTGGTTGATCGAGCCGGTGATGGCGAAGCACTGCTTGAGCGGCGTCTTCGACAAGGCCGAGATCAAGGTGCAGGCCTCGCCCAAGGAAGCACTGTCGCCGTCCACATAACCGTAGGATTGCTCCAGGGCGATGCTAGCGGAGATGGCCAACGGGAATTCCTGAGCATAGCGGCTGCCCAGGTAACCGGTGAGGATCATCACGCCCTTGGAGTGGATCGGCTGGCCGAGGTTAACTTCGCGCTCGATGTCGACAATCCCGCTGCCGCCCGGGTATACCGTGGCGGAAATCCGCGCCGGGACACCGAATGCCGAGTCGCCGACCTCCAGCACCGTCAGCCCATTGCACTTGCCCACGGCGGCGCCAGCCGTGTCGATCAAAATGACGCCGGCGAGCATGTCGTCAAGAATCCGCGCCGACACGCGGCCGGTACGCGTGGCCTTGGCCTTGAGGGCGCGCTCGATATGCCCGGCATCGGTCATTTCGTCGCCGGCCAGGTGACGAATGAAATCCGCCTCGCTGACCAACTGGAACAAATCGCCAATCCGCGCCGACAACCGGCCCTGGTGTTCCGCCAGGCGGGCGCTGTAGGTCGCCAGGCGCGCCACCGCGTCCGAGGTCAGTGGCGCCATGCCTTCTTCCGAGGTGCGGGTCTTGAGCAACTGGGCGAACTGCTCCAGGCTTTCGTCGACCATCGGGATGTCTTCGTCGAAGTCCACCAGTACACGGAACATTTCCTGGAAGTCCGGATCGGCGTCTTGCAATGCGTAGTACAGCTGGCGCGAGCCGATGATGATCACCTTGACCTGCAACGGGATCATTTGCGGGTTGAGGGTCACGGTAGCCAGGCGGCCCAGCTCGCCCAGGGGCGATTCCATCTTCAGCTTGCGCGATTGCAGGGAACGCTTGAGCGCATCCCACACGAACGGCTCGCTGAGCATTTTCTCGGCTTCAAGAATCAGGAAGCCGCCATTGGCGCGGTGCAAGGCGCCCGGGCGCAGTTGGCGATAAGTGGTGTAGAGCGCGCCCTGGTCGGTGCTGTATTCGATGCGGCCAAACAGGTTGTCGTAGGTAGGGTGCGGTTCAAACACCACTGGCGCGCCACCGTTGAGCGGATGGCCCACCACCAGGCTCGGGCAGTACTGCTCTTCGAGCAGCTTGCGCGCCTGGGCATCGGTCTTGGCGTCATCCACCAATTGCTCGACCACGGTTTTGAGCAGGTACACCTGCATGGCTTGCAGGTAGCCGCAGACCCCGGCGTTTTCTGCGTATTTTTCCGACAGCGGCGCCAGCAAAGGCTGCAGGGCCAGTGTGATGGTTTCTTCGTTGAACTGGCGCAGTTGGTTGTTGGACTCACGCTTCCACTGCGGCAGGCTGGCGAGTTCTTCGTTGAGACGTTCTTCCAACTCGGAGATATCGGTGTGGAAACGCTCCCGATCGGCCTCAGGCAGTTGCGAGAACTCGGCTTCGTCCAGCGCCTTGCCATCGAACATCGGCGTGAAGGCGATGTTGGAGCTGTCGCGATACAGCGCCACGTCCTTTTCCAGGGCCAGGCGCTCGATCACATCAAGCGCCTTGTCGTAGCGCTGGTTGAACGCCCGGTCGATGGCGCTTTTGCGCTGTTGATAAGTCGGGTGTTCAAACACTGCCGGGAAGGTCGCGACCAGGTTGTCGACCAAGCCGTTGATATCGGCGATAAACGCCGCAGCGCCGCCCCCCGGTAATTCCAGGGCGCGGGGTTCGCGCGGTTCATCGAAATTATTCACATAGACCCAATCTGCCGGGGTCTGCAGGCGCTTGCCTTCGGCTTTCAGGTAGCGTTTGACGAACGAAAAGCGACCGGTGCCCGGCTCGCCCATGACAAACACGTTGTAACCGGGGCGTGGCATGGCCACGCCGAACTGCAAGGCTTCAACCGCACGTTCCTGGCCAAGCACACCGCGAAAGGGCTCCAAATCATTGGTGGTCGAGAAGCTGAACTGTTCAGCGGAGAAAGGGCGAGTCAGCGCTTCGGGCGCTAGACGCAAGCTGGCAGCAACAGGATCAGGCATCGGGCTTCCTTACATCAGGCGGGGCAGATGGGCGCATTCTGGCTCCCGGTTGAGCGCTCTGGCAAGGCGCGCTTTCGGGAAAGCATAGCCACCGCACGCGTCCTACAAAAAAATCGCCAGAGATTGAATGTTTATAAAAAAACACGGAACCCCGGGAACGTGCCTAAACTCCAAATTGCGCGGGTTGGACTAATAACTGGCCCCTAGGGCGTTGCGAAGCGCCTGAACCCTTGTCCATTGGTTTGCACACAAAGAGAACAAAGCTATGAAACGGATCCTTCTTGGTACTCTCTTCACCGTCGTCTCCCTCAATGCAATGGCAGAAGCACCAGGTGGCCCGAACTGCGGTTGGGGCAACATGTTGTTCGAAGGCCAGCGCGGCACTCCGGCCCACTTCCTGGCCTCCACCACCAACGGCACCTCGGGTAACGCCACATTCGGCATGACCTCGGGCACCAACGGTTGCAGCACCAACAGCGCCCTGACCTACGGCGGCAAGTCCTGGATTGCCATGAATGGCATGATGAACGAGCTGTCCGAAGACATGGCCAAAGGCAACGGCGAAGCACTGACCACCTACGCGGTGGTACTGGGTGTTGCCCCGGAAGATCGCGATCACTTCGCGGCCGTGACCCACGAGCACTTCCAGCAGATCTTCAGCAAGGCTGACGTGACCGCTGACGACGTGCACAACAACACCATCGCAGTACTGAAAAGTGATGCCCGTCTGGCGAAATACGCAACCCAGGCTTAAGCTCGACCCGCCCGCGTCTTTCGAGGCGCGGGTTTTATTTTTTCGACCTGCCCCCCTTGGGTCTTTTTTTCAGTCCGACTTAAGTAGCCCCCATGCTCAAACGCCTCGCTTGCCTGGCTCTCTTCGCCTGCGCCCCGCTGCATGCGGCCCCGCACCTCGACGATCAACGTTTGCAGCAACTGGCCAATGACCCGTTCTGGCTTTCGCTTGGGCATTACGAAGCCGGCAAGATCAGCGGCTGGCGCAGCTATGTCAGCGACAAGAAGTTCTTCCTTGCCGCCGATGGCGCCCACCATCCGGATGCCGAACTAAAGGCCACCGTCGATGCGCTGTACGAACCGGCCAGCCTGGGTGAAAAACACGCCCAATGCGTCTACCCTGCACGCACCCGCTGGCTCAAGGATCAGTTGCACCTGACCGACCTGCCCGCTCTGGACTGCAAAGAATTCACCCAATGGTTCAAGGACGTCGCCCCCCATAGCGCGGTGATGATTTTCCCGGCGGCCTATCTCAACAGCCCGTCGTCGATGTTCGGCCACACCCTGCTGCGCATCGACCAGGCCGATGTGCAAAGCAACAACACCGCGTTGCTCAGCTATGCGATCAACTTCGGCGCCTACATCGAAGGCTCCGATAACAGCATCCTCTACGCCTGGAAGGGCCTGATGGGGGGCTACCCTGGTCTGTTCGCCTTGGTGCCCTACCAGGAGAAACTCTCCGAATACCGTAGCCTGGAAAACCGCGACCTGTGGGAATACCGCCTGAACCTCACCGAAGTCGAGACCAAGCGCATGGTCGAGCACGTGTGGGAACTCAAGCAGATCCAGTTCGACTATTTCTTCTTCGATGAAAACTGCTCCTATCGCCTGCTGGAGCTGCTGCAGGTGGCCCGCCCCGGCCTGCGCCTGACCGAGCAATTCCCGCTGACAGCGATCCCTACCGACACGGTCAAGGCCGTGAAGGACGAGGGCCTGGTGGAGAAGATCGACTATCGGCCCTCCCGTGAGCGCGAACTGCTGGAACGCGCCAAGCCGTTGGATGGCGATGAGCAACAGTGGGTATTGAAAATCAGCGATGACCAGAAACAACTGCAGGAACCAGCCTTCAAGGTCCTGCCCCGTGAGCGCCAGGCCCTGATCATCGACGCCGCCTACCGTCTGGGCCGCTATCGCGCCAACGGTCTGGAGCGCGACAGTGCACGCTCCCAGCGCAGCTTCGAGCTGCTGCGAGCGATCAACCAGAACCCTGCGCCCGACCTCAAGATCACGCCCCCAGGCTTGCCCGAGAACGGCCACCAATCACGCACCTGGCAAGCCGGCATCGGCACCCGAGGCGACAAAGCCTTCGGCGAATACGGCCTGCGCATGGCCTATCACGACCTCAACGACAACGCCGAAGGCTTCCCCCTGGGCGCCCAGATCGAAATCCTGCAAATGAAACTGCGCCAGTACGAAGGTAACCACTGGCAACTGCAGCAACTGGACCTGGCCACCATCCGCTCCCTGACCCCGCGCAATGCACTGCTGCAACCCTGGTCATGGCAAGTCACCGGCGGCCTGGAGCGCGTGCCGGGCAAGCACGACGACGAAACCCTGGTCGCCCACGTCAACGGCGGCGCGGGCGGTACCTGGCAGTTGAGCGACGACATGCTCGGCTTCGCCCTCGGCACCGTGCGCGTTGAGCACAACAACGACTTCAGCGAAGCCATCTCCCCCGCCGCCGGTTTCAACACCGGCGTGCTATGGAAGAACCCGCTGGGCAACCTGAGCCTGGAAGCCAAGGGCGATTTCTTCACCAACGGCGAAGTGCGGCGCAGCATCAGCCTCAACCAGCAGTGGGAACTGTCGCGCAACCTGGGCCTGCGCCTGAGTGCGCAGCGCGAATACAGCCACTTGTCCACGCCGGTAAATGAAGTGATGCTCGAAGTGAAGTGGTACCACTACTGACTCAAGCCTGGTGAAACTCAAAATGTGGGAGGGGGCTTGCTCCCGATAGCAGAGTGTCAGTCTCAGTATTTTTGACTGACCCACCGCAATCGGGAGCAAGCCCCCTCCCACATTTTGTTAGCATTGTTCACATAAACAGGAGCCCACTTATATGGCCGTTCACTGCACTACCCTCGAAGAAGTCCGCAATAAAATCGACGTCCTTGACCAGCAAATCGTCGCTCTGATGGCCGAACGCGGCCACTACGTATCCCAAGCCGCACGCTTCAAAAAAAACACCGATGGCGTCAAGGCGCCACAACGGGTTGAACAGGTGATTGCCAAGGTGCGGGGCTTATCGCAGGTGGTCGGCGCCAATCCTGAGGTCACTGAGCAGGTGTACCGCGCGATGATTACGGCGTTTATCAGACAAGAAATGGCTGAATATGCTGCGCTGGACAAAGCTGACAAACCACGAGCCTGATCCCTCCATCTTACCTACTCAGAATTTGTCAGCCTTTTGCCTGCAAGCACAAATCCATAGCACCCTTGCAACCCATTGAAAAATAAACAGGAAATTTCAGACGACTTTTTAGCTTTTTTCAGACGAAATAAACCGTCTCTCACTTCATTCTCTTTGTGAGGTTTTGTGTCTAGTATCGAACGGCATCAATTTGCCACCACTTCTATACACGGATCCGAATAGGGTAAGAGGCTTATATGGAATTTCTTGAAAAACTCACCAGTTTGGCAGCAAAAGTTCGCCTGCAAGGCCCCGCCATCCAAACAGAAGAAGCTACAAAAAATGCTTTTGTAATGCCTTTTATCAACACCGTGTTGGGTTATGACGTGTTTGACCCGCAGGAGGTGACGCCCGAATTTGTCTGCGATGTAGGGACGAAAAAGGGTGAAAAAATCGACTACGCAATCATGAAAGATGGCGAAGTTCAGATACTCATTGAATGCAAAAAGATTGGCGAGTCGTTGAGCATTAATCACGCGTCGCAGCTCTTTCGGTACTTTCACGTTACAAGTGCAAGAATCTCAATTCTTACCAACGGCCAGGTCTACAGATTTTTTACTGATCTGGACGCCCCTAATAAAATGGATGAAAAGCCATTTTTAGAACTGGATCTACTGGACATTGATGAATACTCCGTACCAGAGCTGATAAAACTTACCAAGTCGGCCTTCGATGTGGACTCAATCATCAGCGCAGCGGGAGAATTGAAATACGTTAGCCAACTCAAGAAACTCTTTGGCGCTCAAGTCAGTAAACCAGAAGACGACTTCGTGAAATTCTTCGCATCCCGCGTTTATGAAGGAGTGATCACGCAAAGAGTCCGTGAGCAATTTTTTGAACTAACCCGAAAAGCGTTAGCTCAATTTTTGAATGACCAAATTAATGAGCGACTTAAGTCTGCTATGAGCGGTGCAATTCAGCCGACGATGACATCATTGACTGTCGCGAATAGCGCGAATGCAGACTTGCAGGATCGAGAAGAGGCAGAAGATAAAATTCTGACGACCCTTGAGGAAATGGAGGGTTATCACATCGTCCGCGCTGTCGTTCGCTCCGTAGTCGATGCCAAACGAATCGTTCAACGAGATACCCAAAGCTATTTTGGAATATTACTGGACGACAACAATCGTAAGCCCATCTGCCGGCTCCACTTCAATCGTAGCCAAAAGTACCTCGGGATATTCGACGAGGAAAAGAATGAGACCCGGCACGCCATTTCATCCATTGACGAAATTTACGAATACGCCGATCAGCTAAAAAAGACAGTGGGTTACTACGAATAAAGCCTGCAGCGGGAGACGGGAGTTGTGGATAAAACTGTGGGAGGGGGCTGCCCCCGATAGCGGTGGGTCAGGAACAAATAGACTGACTGACACTCTGCCATCGGGGGCAAGCCCCCTCCCACACTTGGTTTTGTACTTGGCCAAAAGTCCTGCACATCCCTCTGACACCACTTTCACATACAGCTGACAAAACCCCTTCTAGACTCTCCTTAACAGCCGTGAACCGGCCAGGGAGTACGCCATGTGGCGGTATGCGCTAATGCTGTGTGCAGTGGTGTGGCTGGCGGGTTGCCAAACAACCCATCAGGATTTATTGGCCAAGGGTTATCCACCTGCCTTTGCCGATGGTTTTGACGACGGTTGCAGCAGTGGTCGCCAGGCTGCTGGGGTGATCACCGGGGAGTTTCGCAAGAACGTGCCGCGTTACCTGAAAGAAAAGCACTACGCCGAGGGCTGGGAGGATGGTTTCCGTCAGTGCAAGGCTATGCGCGAGAGCGAAGAGCTGCGCGACTACCAGGACAACCGCAACAACGACCGCGAGCACGAGTGGCAGCAAGAAAAAGACCGCGATGCGGCCAAGGCCTATCGCTCGCAATAGGTCGTTTGCAGACATCCTTTGAAACTAAAGCACGGCGAATATGGCCCAAACGCCATAGAGGGAGAACGCCATGAGCCGAGCTTTTGTAAATGAAGACAATGCTGCCGCCCAGGCCGATCAGCCGGTGGAGCGTCAGGTCAGCGAACAGCCCAACCGCCTGACCGCGCAAGGGTTGGCGCAGTTGCAAGCCAAGGTTGCGCAATTGCAGCTTGAGTACAGCGCCGAGTCCGCCAAGGGTGAGCAGGCCGATAAGCAGCGCCAGGCGGATCTTGAGCGGGACCTGCGTTATTTCAACCAGCGAGTGCAAAGCGCCCAGGTTGTGCCGCCTGCCTCGTCCACCGACAAGGTGCAGATCGGCAGCTGGGTCACGTTCGCCAACGAGCAGGACGAGCAGCAGCGCATCCAGTTGGTCGGTGAAGACCAGGCCGACGCCAACGCCGGACTGATCAACTGGGGCTCGCCCCTTGGCCGCGCCCTGCTGAGTGCCCAGGTGGGTGACGAGGTGCTGTGGAAGCGCCCCGTCGGCGATCAGTTGATCGAAGTGTTAAGCATCGAACCTGAGGTTTAAACGATGCCCTGAGCCAGCATCGCGTCAGCCACTTTTACGAAACCTGCAATGTTGGCGCCCTTGACGTAGTTGACCCGGCCGTTTTCCTCACCGTAGTGCACGCAGGCATGGTGGATCGATTGCATGATGTTGTGCAGCTTGCTGTCCACTTCCCCTGCGGTCCACAGCAGGCGCATAGCGTTCTGCGACATTTCCAGGCCACTAACGGCCACGCCGCCGGCATTGGATGCCTTGCCCGGCGCGAACAGAATGCCCGCGTCGATAAAGATATCCACAGCCTCAAGGGTGGTCGGCATGTTGGCGCCTTCGGCCACGCAAATACAGCCGTTGTGCAGCAGGGTGCGGGCGGCGTCGGCGTCGAGTTCGTTCTGGGTCGCGCATGGCAGGGCGATATCGCAGGCCAGCTCCCAAGGCGTCTTGCCTTTACGGAACTCCAGGCCGAAGCGTTCGGCCAACTCACTGATGCGCCCGCGCTGCACGTTTTTCAGCTCCAGCAGGGCTGACCATTGCGCCTCGGTCAAACCACTCTCGGCGTACAAGGTGCCTTCGGAGTCCGACAGGGAAATCACCTTGCCGCCCAGGTCCATCACCTTGCGCGCCGCGTATTGCGCCACGTTGCCGGAACCGGACACCGCCACGCGCTTGCCTTCAACGCGCTGGCCTTGGCGCTTGAGCATTTCCTCGGCGAAATAGACGCAGCCGAAACCGGTAGCTTCCGGGCGGATCAGGCTGCCGCCATAGGTCATGCCTTTGCCGGTGAGCACTGAGGTGAATTGGTTGCTGAGGCGTTTGTACTGGCCAAACAGGAAGCCGATTTCCCGTGCGCCCACGCCGATATCACCGGCCGGTACGTCCACGTCCGCACCAATGTGGCGGTACAACTCGCTCATGAACGCCTGGCAGAAGCGCATCACTTCGGCGTCGCTCTTGCCCTTGGGGTCGAAGTCCGAGCCGCCTTTGCCGCCGCCCATGGGCAACGAGGTCAGGGAGTTCTTGAAGGTCTGCTCGAAGGCGAGGAATTTCAGCACACCCAGGTTCACTGACGGGTGGAAGCGCAGGCCACCTTTATAGGGGCCGATGGCGCTGTTCATCTGGATCCGAAAGCCGCGATTGACCTGGACCTTGCCATGATCATCCACCCACGACACCCGGAAGGTAATAGTGCGTTCCGGTTCGCAAATGCGCTCCAGGATGCCCGAGGTCAGGTAATGGGGGTTGGCTTCAAGAAAAGGCCACAGGCTGCGCAGGACTTCTTCTACGGCCTGGTGGAATTCCGGTTGGTCCGGGTCGCGTTTCTTGAGGCGGGCCAGGAAGGATTCGACGGATTCGATCATGAAAAGTCTCGGCAAATTGATTGTTGTTAAACAGAGATTGAGCCGGACTTTATCAATTCGTTTCGCACCGTGACAGGGCAAAATGTCGCCTTTGTGAAATTAAATGGTGCATTGGATATAACTGTATCCAGTTTTACCGAGCTTTATGCACTTAAAAGAGGATTTCAAATCAAGGGAGTGCACCAGCAGGTAAACCGCTATCGGGGGCAAGCCCCTCCCACATTCGACCGCATTAAAAACACAAAAAACGGAGCCCGAAGGCTCCGTTTTTTTTCAAACCAACCTGAATCAGGCCAGTTTCTTGTGACGCACACGGTGCGGCTGGGCAGCCGCTTCGCCCAGGCGCTTTTTACGGTCTGCTTCGTACTCGGTGTAGTTACCTTCGAAGAACACCGCTTGAGAGTCGTCTTCGTACGCCAGGATGTGGGTCGCGACGCGGTCAAGGAACCACCGATCGTGAGAGATCACAATGGCGGCGCCCGGGAAGTCCAGCAGGGCTTCTTCCAGGGAACGCAGGGTTTCCACGTCGAGGTCGTTGGACGGTTCGTCGAGCAGCAACACGTTGCCGCCCTCTTTCAGGGTCAGGGCCAGGTGCAAGCGACCACGCTCACCACCGGACAAGTCCTTGACGAACTTCTGCTGGTCGCCGCCCTTGAAGTTGAAACGGCCGACATAGGTGCGCGACGGAATTTCATAGTTGCCGATACGGATCTGGTCGGAACCGTCAGAAATCTGCTGGAACACCGTCTTGCTGCCGTCGAGGTCTTCGCGGCTCTGGTCCACGCATGCCAGCTGCACGGTGTCGCCGATCTCGATGCTGCCGGAGTCCGGGGTTTCCTTGCCCATCAGCATACGGAACAGCGTGGATTTACCCGCGCCGTTACCACCAATGACGCCGACGATCGCGCCTTTTGGCATGGAGAACGACAGGTTGTCGATCAGCACGCGGTCGCCATAGCCTTTGCAGACGTTCTTGAACTCGATGACCTTGTCACCCAGGCGCGGGCCGGCCGGGATGTAGATTTCGTTGGTTTCGCTGCGCTTCTGGAATTCCTGCGACTGCATTTCTTCAAAGCGTTGCAGGCGTGCCTTGGATTTGGACTGGCGGGCCTTGGCGCCTTTGCGCACCCACTCCAGTTCTTCCTTCATGGCTTTTTCGTGGGCCGATTGCTGCTTGGATTCGGCAGCCAGACGGTCGGACTTGGCTTCCAGCCAACCGGAGTAGTTGCCCTCGTAAGGGATACCGGCGCCGCGGTCGAGCTCGAGGATCCAGCCGGCAACGTTGTCCAGGAAGTAGCGGTCGTGCGTGATCGCAACCACGGTGCCCGGGAAATCGTGCAGGAAGTGCTCCAGCCAGGCGACGGAATCGGCATCCAGGTGGTTGGTCGGTTCGTCAAGCAGCAGCATGTCGGGCGCCGACAGCAGCAGGCGGCACAGGGCCACGCGACGCTTCTCACCACCGGACAGGTGCTCGACCTTGGCGTCCCACGCCGGCAGGCGCAGCGCATCGGCGGCGACTTCCAGCTGGCGCTCCAGGTTGTGACCGTCGCCGGCCTGCAGGATCGCTTCGAGCTTGGCCTGTTCGGCGGCCAGCTTGTCGAAGTCGGCATCCGGTTCGGCGTAGGCGGCGTAGACCTCGTCCAGGCGTGCCTGGGCGTCCTTGATCACGCTGACGGCCTCTTCGACCACTTCGCGCACGGTCTTGGTCGGGTCCAGGATCGGCTCTTGCGGCAGGTAGCCGATGTTGAGGTCCGGCATCGGACGGGCTTCGCCCTCGAACTCGGTGTCGACGCCAGCCATGATTTTCAGCAGCGTGGACTTACCCGAACCGTTGAGGCCGAGCACGCCGATCTTGGCGCCGGGGAAGAAGGACAATGAAATGTTTTTCAGGATTTCCCGCTTCGGCGGAACAACTTTTCCCAGCCGATGCATGGTGAAGACGTATTGAGCCATGGTGAACCTAGCGTCAGTGACTGATGAATTAAGCGGGCGAAGCCCGTGCCAGGCCATGCGCCGCGCGGGCCGTTGACGGTGATCAATGCCTGCGTGGGGAAGAGCCTGAGTGTCTGGGGCTGGAACGCCCCCGCGTAACCGGCAAAGCTACCTGAATGCGCTGGGGCAGTCCAGCCAGGCAGGACTGGCACTTTGCCACAACTCAAGGCATGCTAGCCGCCCTCCGGGCGTCCGGCTTATAGTGCACGTCGCGCGCCAGTCCAGCCAACCGCAGGATCACAGCTTGTCCAAAGTCACGCCGCCAACTCCCTTGCGCGCCGCTCATATTGCGCCGGGAGCGCCCCTGCACGGCACCTTGAAGGGCGCATTGGCGACGCTTGTCCTGCTGCTGCTCGCGTTATTGTTCTGGCAACTGCTCGACCAGTTGCAGCAAAACCAGAAAAACCAGCAGCAATACACCATCGACTACAGTGCCGACCTGGCCGAGCAAATCAGCCAGAGCATGGCCCTGAGCGCGCAGATCGCCCTGAACCTGCTGCCCATCGTCGAACCGCCGCGCAATGCCGAACAGCAGCAGGCCTTGATGCGCACCTTGCAGCGCTCGTTACCAGAACTGCGCAGCTTCGCCCTGCTGGCGCCCAGCGGCGCGCTGATCAGCGACACCGACCACGACAGCCGCGACAGCGCCTGGCTTGAAGAGCTGGTCAAGCGCAGCCACTCCCAGTCCTTTTACCTGAGCAACGACAACGACGGCACCGTCATCTATCTGTTGCTGCACCAGCCCAGCGGTGGCTCCAAGGTGTACTGGGCATTACGCCTGGCACCCAGCTACCTGGCCGGCCTCACACGCCAGGATGTCCAGGGCCAGCGCCCGATGTGGGCGATCGAGAACCGCCTGAACCACCGCGTGGTCAGCCGGGACAGCGGCATGCCGGCGCAGTGGGCCGGCGCCCTGACCCCGGAGGAGTTGAACAAAAGCGTGCTGGTCACGCCCTTGAGCAAAAGCGACTGGCAACTGCGCGGGCTGTTCGACCGCAGCGCAGTGCTTGAACAACTGCTGCCGGCGTTTATCGGCAAATGCCTGCTGGGGCTGGCGTTCTCGCTGATACCGGTGATCGTGCTGCTGAATATGCGTCGCCGCCAGCGCCAGGTGAACGAGGGCCGGCGGCGCTACCAGGACATTTTCGAAGGCACGGGCGTGGCCTTGTGCGTGCTTGACCTGTCGGGGCTCAAGACATTCTTCGACAAAACCAAAGTGCACAGCCGCGAGCAACTGCATGCCTGGTTGCAGGCCAACCCCAGCGAACGCCAGCAACTGCTCAAGGAACTGCGGGTCACCGAGGTCAACCAGGTGGCGGTACGCCTGTTGAACGTAAACTCATGTGAGCAAGCCTGGGAACGCCTGATCGATGATTGCCCACGCAACGCCACCGCCATCGGCTACCCGGTGCTGGAAGCGGTACTGGCCCAGCAGAAACAGCTGGAGCTGGAAATCCAGCTCAACGATGTAGCCGGCAACGAGCAATACCTGTGGCTGGTGATGCGCCTGCCGGAGCAACAGGACGACTTCAAGGCGGTGATCCTCAGCATCAGCGACATCACCAGCCGCAAGCTGATCGAGCTGTCACTGGTGGAACGCGAGAGCTTCTGGTCGGACGTGGTGCGCACCGTGCCTGACCACCTGTATGTGCAGGACGTGATCAGCCAGCGCATGATTTTCAGCAACCATCACCTGGGCCACACCCTCGGCTACAACAAGGCCGAACTGCAGCAAATGGGCGAGTACTTCTGGGAAATCCTGCTGCATCCCGAAGACGCCGAGCATTACCACGACTTGCGCCAACAGCAGCGCCGGGTCGGCTATACAACGCAACTGCACTGCCAGCTGCGTTTTCGCCACCGCAATAACCAATGGCGCCGCTTCGATATCCGCGAACAAGCCCTGGCCCGGGACACGTCCGCGGTGGTCACGCGGATCATCGGCGTGGCCAAGGACATTACCGACCAGATCGAGGCCAGCGAATCCCTGCGCGACAGTGAACAGCGCTACCGCATGCTGGCCGAAAGCATCAGCGACGTAATCTGCTCCACCGACAGCCAACTGGCCCTCAACTACGTCAGCCCATCGGTCAACGCCGTGCTCGGCTATGACGTGGACTGGGTGTTCAAGAATGGCTGGCAGTCGATCATCGCCAACCCACAACAGCTGACCGGCATCTATAGCCTGATGGAACAGGTCAGCCGCGCTCTGGGCAACCCAGAGGCCTTGAACACGCTGCGCGATGATGTTCAGACCCAGTTGTTCCTGTTTGACTGCCTGCGCGCCGATGGGCGCAAGGTGCCGATCGAACTGCGCCTGGTACTGGTATGGGATGAACACGGGGCGTTTGAAGGCATCCTCGGCGTGGGCCGCGATATCAGCCAGCAACGCCGCGCCGAGAAAGACCTGCGCATGGCGGCCACGGTTTTCGAGCATTCCACCTCGGCCATTCTGATCACCGATCCGGCGGGCTACATTGTGCAGGCCAACGAGGCGTTCAGCCGGGTCAGCGGCTATGCCGTAAGCGATGTGCTCGACCAACTGCCGAACATGCTCACGGTCGACGAGCAGCAGGAAGCCCACTTGCGCTATGTGCTCAAGCAACTGCACCAGCACAGCACCTGGGAAGGCGAGGTGTGGCTCAAGCGGCGCAATGGCGAGCATTACCCGGCCTGGGTCGGTATTACAGCGGTGTTCGACGATGAAGGCGATCTGGCCAGCTACGTCTGCTTCTTCAGCGACATCAGCGAGCGCAAAGCCAGCGAACAACGCATCCACCGCCTGGCCTACTACGACGCCCTGACCCACCTACCCAACCGCACACTGTTCCAGGACCGCCTGCACACTGCGTTGCAGTCGGCCGAGCGGCAGAAGTCGTGGGTGGTACTGATGTTCCTCGACCTAGACCGTTTCAAGCCGATCAACGACTCCCTCGGCCATGCCGCCGGCGACCGCATGCTCAAGGAAATGGCCACGCGCCTGCTCGGCTGCGTGGCCGAGGACGACACCGTGGCGCGCATGGGCGGCGACGAGTTCACCTTGCTCCTGCAACCGCGGGTCAGCCGCGACATGGCGTTGAACCGCGCGATTCATGTGGCCGAGCAGATTCTCGCCAGCCTGGTGAAGCCGTTTGTACTGGAAGGCCGCGAGTTCTTCGTCACCGCCAGTATCGGCATCGCCCTCAGCCCGCAAGACGGCAACGAGCTGAGCCAACTGATGAAAAACGCCGATACCGCGATGTATCACGCCAAGGAACGCGGCAAGAACAACTTCCAGTTCTACCAGGCCGACATGAACGCCAGCGCCCTGGAGCGCCTGGAGCTGGAAAGCGACCTGCGCCACGCCCTGGACCAGAACGAATTCGTGCTCTATTACCAGCCGCAGTTCAGCGGCGACGGCAAACGCCTGACCGGCGCCGAAGCCCTGCTGCGCTGGCGCCATCCGCGTCGCGGCTTGGTGCCGCCGGGTGATTTCATTCCTGTGCTGGAGGAGTTGGGCCTGGTGGTGGACGTGGGCGACTGGGTGATCAGCGAAGCCTGTCGCCAGCTCAAGACCTGGCACCAGAACAAGGTGCGGGTGCCGAAAGTCTCGGTGAACATCTCGGCGCGGCAGTTCTCCGATGGCCAATTGGGCACGCGCATCGCCACCATTCTCAAGGACACCGGCTTGCCGCCGGCGTGCCTGGAGCTGGAACTGACCGAAAGCATCCTGATGCGCGAAGTCAACGAAGCCATGCAGATCCTTGCCAGCCTCAAGAACCTGGGCCTGAGCATCGCGGTGGATGACTTCGGCACCGGCTATTCATCACTCAACTACCTCAAGCAGTTCCCCATCGACGTGTTGAAGATCGACCGTACGTTCGTCGATGGCCTGCCCTCGGGTGAGCAGGACGCGCAGATTGCCCGGGCGATCATTGCCATGGCCCACAGCCTGAACCTGGCGGTGATTGCCGAAGGTGTGGAAACCCATGAGCAGCTGGATTTTCTGCGCGAACATGGTTGTGATGAGGTACAGGGTTACCTGTTCGGGCGACCGATGCCGGCGAATCGGTTCGAGGCGCAGTTCAGCAATGATGCGCTGTTCATGTTCGACTGAGCTGCTGTTGTGAGGCTAATGGCCCCATCGGGAGCAAGCCCCCTCCCACATTTTGAACTGTGAATACCTTCAAATGTGGGAGGGGGCTTGCTCCCGATGGGGCCAGCACAGTCACCACTCATCTCCAGATGAGCCCCACTTGTCCGCGACATGATGTCCTTTCATATGCCATCCAAAACCCATTGGGTTAGAATGCCCTCCTTTTCTGCCCCCGATCCTTGAGGACCGCCATGTTCAGCCGTGATTTGACTATTGCCAAGTACGACGCCGATCTCTTCGCCGCCATGGAGCAAGAAGCCGTGCGCCAGGAAGAGCACATTGAGCTGATCGCTTCGGAAAACTACACCAGCCCTGCGGTGATGGAGGCTCAAGGTTCGGTTCTGACCAACAAGTACGCCGAAGGCTACCCAGGCAAGCGCTACTACGGTGGTTGCGAGTACGTCGACGTGGTTGAGCAGCTGGCTATCGACCGTGCCAAGCAACTGTTCGGCGCCGATTACGCCAACGTCCAGCCGCATGCCGGCTCCCAAGCCAACAGCGCGGTGTACCTGGCCCTGCTGCAAGGCGGCGACACCATCCTGGGCATGAGCCTGGCCCACGGCGGCCACCTGACCCACGGTGCCAGCGTTTCCTCCTCCGGCAAGCTGTACAACGCCGTCCAGTACGGGATCAATGCCGACGGCCTGATCGACTACGACGAAGTCGAGCGCCTGGCGGTCGAGCACAAGCCGAAAATGATCGTGGCCGGTTTCTCTGCCTACTCGCAGGTCCTGGATTTCCCACGTTTCCGTGAAATCGCCGACAAGGTCGGTGCCTACCTGTTCGTCGACATGGCCCACGTGGCCGGTCTGGTAGCAGCGGGCGTGTACCCGAACCCGGTGCCTTACGCTGACGTGGTGACCACCACTACCCACAAGACCCTGCGCGGTCCACGTGGCGGCCTGATCCTGGCTCGCGCCAACGCCGAGATCGAGAAGAAGCTCAACTCCGCGGTATTCCCGGGCGCCCAGGGTGGCCCGCTGGAGCACGTGATTGCCGCCAAGGCGATCTGCTTCAAGGAAGCACTGCAGCCTGAGTTCAAGACCTACCAGCAACAAGTGGTGAAGAACGCCCAGGCCATGGCCGCTGTGTTCATCGAGCGCGGTTTTGACGTGGTGTCCGGCGGTACTGAAAACCACCTGTTCCTGCTGTCGCTGATCAAGCAGGACATTTCCGGTAAAGATGCTGACGCTGCCCTGGGCAAAGCCTTCATCACCGTAAACAAGAACTCCGTACCGAACGACCCACGTTCGCCGTTCGTCACCTCCGGCCTGCGCTTCGGCACCCCGGCAGTGACCACTCGCGGTTTCAAGGAAGCCGAGTGCAAGGAACTGGCCGGCTGGATCTGCGACATCCTGGCAGACCTGAACAACGAAGCCGTGATCGACGCGGTACGTGAGAAGGTCAAGGCCATCTGCAAGAAGCTGCCGGTATACGGCGCGTAATACAAAGAAGCCCACTGTAGGAGCGAGCTTGCTCGCGAAAAACGTCAACGATAACGCGTGCATCTTGGGTGCACGCGTTGCCTGTGAGTTCTTCGCGAGCAAGCTCGCTCCTACAGGTGGGCTTTTTTATGCCTGATAGACCCGCTCAAAACCCTCGCGGATTTTGTCTTCGGGTAATTCATCGGCAATAAACACAATCACACTCTCCCGCGCCTCGCCCTCGGCCCATTCGGTATCCCAGTCGAAACCATAGAGTTTCAGCACGCCCTGAAACACCATGCGCCGATCTTCCCCGGCAATATTCAGCACGCCCTTGTAGCGCAGCAGTTGCTTGCCGTGGTCTTCCAGCAACTCGTTCATGAACTCGCTGAGACGGTCGATATCCAGCGGCTGCTCGGTGCGCAGCACCAGGCTGGAAATACGGTCAACCGACGGCGCAGCGCTGACTGGGCGCAGACTCATGCCGGCATTGAGGTTGAAGCCGCGCACATCCAGCAACTCGGCCAAGTCAATCTGGCCGTGATCGACCACACGAATTGGCGCACGGCGATTGATACGGGTCAGGCGCTGGCTCAGGGCGTCGAATGTGGCGTCGTCCACCAGGTCGCGTTTGCTCACCAGCAGGCGGTCGGCAAAGCCGATCTGGGCCTGGGCGATGGTTTGGGTCAGGTGATGCTCGGCGTGGGCCGCGTCCACCAGGGTGATGATGCCGTCGAGAATGTAGCGCTCACGCAGTTCTTCGTCGATGAAAAACGTCTGGGCGACAGGGGCTGGATCCGCCAGGCCCGTACACTCGATCACCAACCGGTCGAAAGCGATTTCGCCACTGTCCAGGCGCTCGAGCAGCAGGTACAGGGCCTTGGTCAGGTCGGTGTGGATGGTGCAGCACACGCAGCCGTTGGACAGGGTCATGACTTGTACCGGCTCTGCGCCCAAGAGCTGGGTGTCGATGCCGGCGTCGCTGAATTCGTTTTCGATCACGGCGATTTTCAAGCCGTGCTCGGCCTTGAGCAGATGGCGCAGCAAGGTGGTCTTGCCGGCACCGAGGAAGCCGCTGAGGATGGTGACAGGGATGGGAGAGGACAAAAAAATCTCCTTATAACTGAAGGAACACAAAACAAATGTGGGAGGGGGCTTGCCCCCGATATCGGTGTGTCAGGCACTTATAGGTCACTGACACAAAGCTATCGGGGGCAAGCCCCCTCCCACAGTAGATCCACTGCCAGCCCGAATTAACGGGTCAGCAGCACTTGGGCCCACCCTTGCCGCCGTAACGGGCCTCCTGGCGTTCCCGGAAGAACGCCTTGTAGTCCATCACCGGCTTGTCCGGGTGCTTGGTTTGCATATGCTCGACGTAAGTGTCGTAGTCGGGCATGCCGACCATCAGGCGTGCGGCCTGACCGAGGTATTTACCGAGGCGACTGATGTCATTGAACATGTTTGCAATCCTCGTTTACGCGTCCGGTACAGCCTGGAACGGGGCTTCTTTATCCGTACGCTCTTTGTTGCCCCAGGCGGCGACGCCAACCTTGAGCGCATAGAACAGGATGCTGAACACCACGAACAAAAACAGCGCCGTCAGCGTTGCGTTGGTATAGGCGTTCCAGATCACGTGCTGCATCTGGTCGATGTTCTTGGCCGGGGCCAGGATCTGGCCATTAGCCAAGGCATCGCTGTATTTCTTGGCAAGCGACAGGAAGCCAATCGCCGGGTTGGCGTCGAACAGCTTGATGAAGCCTGCGGTGGTGGTGCAGATCAGCAGCCAGACCGCCGGCAGCATGGTTACCCAGATGTAGCGCTGGCGCTTCATCTTGATCAGCACAACGGTGGCCAGCATCAGCGCGATACCCGCCAGCATCTGGTTGGAGATACCGAACAGCGGCCACAAGGTGTTGATGCCACCCAGCGGGTCGATCACGCCTTGGTACAGCAGGTATCCCCACATCGCCACGCAGCCTGCGGTAGCAATCAGATTGGCAGTCCACGACTCGGTGCGTTTCAGCGCCGGCACGAAGGAGCCCAGCAGGTCCTGCAGCATGAAGCGACCGGCACGGGTACCGGCATCGACGGCCGTGAGGATGAAGAGCGCTTCGAACAGGATCGCAAAGTGGTACCAGAACGCCATGGTGTTTTCACCCGGCAGTACACTGTGCAGGATCTGCGCGATCCCCACCGCCAATGTCGGCGCACCACCGGCACGGGCCAGGATGGTGGTTTCACCGATATCGTGGGCGACGGCTGACAGCGCCTCAGGGGTAATTGCAAAGCCCCAGCTGCTAACGGTTTGCGCCACGGTGACCACGTCGGTGCCGACGATTGCAGCCGGGCTGTTCATGGCGAAGTACACGCCTGGCTCAATCACCGAAGCGGCAACCATCGCCATGATGGCTACGAACGATTCCATCAGCATGCCGCCGTAGCCGATGTAACGGGCGTGGCTTTCACTGGCCAGCAACTTGGGCGTTGTACCCGAGGAGATCAGCGCATGGAAACCCGAGACCGCGCCACAGGCAATGGTGATGAACAGGAACGGGAACAGGCCGCCCTTCCACACCGGACCGGTGCCGTCGATGAACTGGGTCAGTGCCGGCATTTTCAGGTCAGGCATGGTGACCAGGATGCCAATCGCCAGGGCGATGATGGTGCCGATTTTCAGGAAGGTCGACAGGTAGTCACGGGGCGCCAGGATCAGCCAGACCGGCAGCACGGCAGCCACGAAGCCGTAGCCAATCAGCATCCAGGTGATCTGGATCCCGGTGAAGGTAAAGGCCTTGGCCCAGTACGGGTCGGCGGCAATCTGCCCGCCCAGCCAGATCGAACCGAGCAGCAACAGCACGCCGATGATCGAAATTTCACCGATGCGGCCCGGGCGGATGTAGCGCATGTAGATGCCCATGAACATCGCAATCGGGATGGTCGCCATCACCGTGAAGATGCCCCACGGGCTCTCGGCCAGGGCCTTGACCACGATCAGCGCCAGCACCGCGAGGATGATGATCATGATCAGGAAGCAGCCGAACAGCGCGATAGTCCCGGGAATGCGGCCCATCTCTTCGCGGACCATGTCGCCCAGGGAGCGACCGTTGCGGCGGGTGGACAGGAACAGGATCATGAAGTCCTGCACCGCACCGGCCAGTACCACCCCGGCAATCAGCCACAGGGTGCCGGGCAGGTAGCCCATTTGCGCCGCCAGTACCGGGCCTACCAAGGGCCCCGCGCCGGCAATCGCCGCAAAGTGGTGACCGAACAGGATATGTTTGTTGGTCGGCACATAGTCCAGACCATCGTTATTGACCACTGCGGGGGTGGCCCGCCGCGGATCGAGTTGCATCACGTTATTGGCGATGAACAGACTGTAGTAACGGTACGCAACCAGATAGATGGCCACGGCAGCGACCACGATCCACAAGGCGTTGATCGCCTCGCCGCGGCGCAAGGCCACTACGCCCAGGGCGCACGCTCCTACGATTGCCAGCACCAGCCAGGGTAAGTGGCGTAGCAGGCTATTATTATTTTTCATTTTTATATTCCAGCCAGGGTGGACAGAAAGGACAGCCATCCGGAGTTTAGCGCTACTGGCATCAAAGACCAGCCCCCTACGTTGGTCTAGAGCCTTGCCATGGCCAAAAAAAGTGGAAATAAACGCTGGAGGGTGGCGCAGGGCTACACTGCTCCTATCCAAAGAGGGCCTCACCATGATCGAGCAAGCGCCTGACCGCCGCAATTTTCGCCGGATAGCTTTTGACGCCAAGACCGAACTTCGGCAAAACGGATGGGAATTGCCGGTTAAGTTGGTAGATCTCTCGTTAAAGGGCCTGCTGATAGAGCGCCCCGAAGGCTGGAAGGGAAATAAAGCGCTGCCGTTCGACGTCGACATACGTCTGGATCCGAAGGCACATATCAAGATGCAGGTACGGTTGAGCCATGAAGATCCCGGGCAACTGGGCTTCGTGTGCCAATACATCGATCTGGATTCGATCAGCCATTTACGGCGGTTGGTTGAGTTGAATCTGGGGGATGAGGATGAGCTACACAGAGAGCTGGCGGCATTGCTGGAAATCTAGAAGCCAACAGAGCTCTGAATGTGGGAGGGGGCAAGCCCCCTCCCACATTGGTTTTGCGGTGTCGCTGGCTACTCGAACAGTGCATCCAACGCCTGCTCCAGGCGTGTCACCCCAATCACCTGCAACCCCTGGGGCATTTCCTTCGGCGCATTACCCTTGGGCACGATCGCACGCTTGAAGCCATGCTTGGCTGCCTCCTTCAATCGCTCCTGCCCGCTGGGCACCGGGCGCACTTCACCCGACAAGCCCACTTCACCGAATACCAGCAGGTCATGAGGCAACGGCCGATTGCGCAGGCTGGACATCACCGCCGCCATCAGCGCCAGGTCGGAGGCGGTCTCCAACACCTTGACCCCGCCGACCACGTTGAGGAACACATCCTGGTCGTGGGTCGGGATACCGCCGTGGCGGTGCAATACCGCCAGCAACATCGCCAGGCGGTTCTGGTCCAGGCCGAGCGTGACCCTTCGCGGGTTGGCCAGATGGCTGTCATCCACCAGCGCCTGGACTTCCACCAGCATCGGCCGGGTGCCTTCCCACGTGGCCATCACCACACTGCCCGGGACTTCCTCTTGGGCGCGGGTCAGAAAAATCGCCGATGGATTGGAGACTTCTTTCAGCCCTCGGTCGGTCATGGCGAACACACCCAGCTCGTTCACCGCGCCAAAACGGTTCTTCACCGCCCGCAGCAAGCGCAGGCGACCATCGGATTCACCTTCGAAATACAGCACGGTGTCGACCATGTGCTCTAACACCCTTGGCCCGGCCAACGCGCCTTCCTTGGTCACATGCCCCACCAGGAAGATCGCCGTGCCACTCTGCTTGGCATAACGCACCAACAGCGCCGCACTTTCCCGTACCTGGGACACGCCACCCGGTGCCGATTGTAATTGCTCGGTAAAAATCGTCTGGATCGAGTCGATCACCATGACCTTGGGCTTTTCGATCCGCGCCGTGGCAATGATGCTTTCGATGCAGGTTTCGGTCATGACCCGCAGCTGGTCCTGGGGCAAGCCCAGGCGCCGGGCGCGCATGGCCACTTGTTGCTGGGACTCTTCGCCCGTGACATACAGCGCCGGCATGCGGCTGGCGATGCTGCACAGGGTCTGCAAGAGGATGGTCGACTTGCCGATGCCCGGGTCACCGCCGATCAGCACCACCGAACCGTCCACCAGGCCACCGCCGAGTACGCGATCCAGCTCACCGGAGGCGGTGGAGAAACGCGGGATCTCTTCGACACTGACCTCGGCCAGGGTCTTGATCTGGGCCTGTTGCCCGGTCCAGCCGGCGCGGCCAGTAGGCGCTGCCGCCCCGCCGCTCTCGATCATGGTTTCAGTCAGGGTGTTCCACGCACCACACTCGGAGCACTGGCCTGCCCATTTGGGAAAGGTCGCGCCGCACTCTGTGCAGCCGTACATGCGCTTGGCCTTTGCCATATGAGAACCTCCAACCGAAAAACCGCGATGATAGCTCAGCGCGACGCCGGGGTCCGGATTTCACCGTTAGCCAAACGTGAAGCGCTGTTGCCGATGGGGTCTTCGGCGTTCAAGTCGGCGCCTTTGGCTTGCAGTTCGCTCAGCAGCTCGACACGCTTGAAGAGCCCGGCGTACATAGCGGCAGTCTGCCCCGCGCCGTTGCGTTGATCGGGGTTGCAGTCGGCTGCCAGCAGACGCTGGGCAATTTTCAGCTCGCCTTTGAAGATGGCGCCCATCAACGCCGTGTTGCCGCGCTTGTCTTGCACACAGGCGTCGGCACCCGCGCCGAGCAAACGCTCTACATACGGGCCTTGGCCGTGATAAGCGGCGAGGATCAGCGCGGTGTAGCCTTTATCGTCCTGGGTGTTGAGGCCGTAGCCAGACTCGATGAAGGTGTTGAGCATGTCGAGGTCACCACGGCGGGCAGCATCGAAATAGTAATCCTGTAACTGCGCCTTGAGCGCCATCGGGTCGGGGGATTCGGCATGGGCGACGAAGGCCAGCATGGCCATCAGCAAACCGATAGAAATACGCATAGGGGTTTCTCCTGCAAAAGGTCAGCGCCCCATCAGGGCGCCGACCACAACCAACGGATCAGTCGGTCAGTTTTTCAGCCAGCGCCTTCACGCGAGCCAGGTCACCCTTGGCGACCTTGGTCACGCCGGTGCCGTATTCCGGATCAGCCTTGTAGAGAAACGACAGGATGATGTGCTTGCTCTCGTCATCGGTGGTGGCCAACGAGCCGCCGAAGTTATCGATCAAGTCCTGACGCTCTTTCTTGGAGTAGGAGCGGTACAGGTCACCGGCCTGCTTGAAGTTTTGCTCACGCTGGATCTTCGCCTGCTGGGTGTTGCCCGACAGCGCCGACTGGCTGTAGCGCGCGGTCTGCGGCTCTTCCCGTGGCAATAGGCGGCTTGGCTGGTAGTTCACGCCGGTGGTGGTCTTGCCGAAGTTCATCGCGCCGTCCTGGTTGCCGTTGTTGACGGTCACTCGTGGGGCGTTGATCGGCAATTGCAGGGCATTGGCGCCCAGGCGGTACATCTGCGTATCGGCGTAGGAAAATACCCGGCCTTGCAGCAGGCGATCTTCCGACGGTTCGATGCCCGGTACCAGGTTGGCCGGGGCCATGGCGACTTGCTCGGTTTCCTGGAAGACGTTGGCCGGGTTGCGGTTCAGCACCATTTGCCCGACTTTACGCTGCGGCACATCCGGCCAGATCTTGGTAGCGTCCAGTGGGTCGAAATCGAACTTGGCCAAGTCTTCGGGCTTAAGCACTTGCACATACAAGTCCCACTTAGGGAAGTCGCCTTTGTTAATGTGCGTTACCAAGTCATTGGTCATATGGCTGTAGTCACGACCCTGAACCTCGGTGACTTGCTTGGGATCAAGGTTCTTGATGCCTTGCAGGCTCTTCCAGTGGAACTTGACGTAGTGCACTTCGCCTTTGGCGTTAATCAACTTGTAGGCATGCACGCCATTGCCGTCCATTTCGCGGTAGCTGGCTGGCGTGCCGGAGTCCGAATACAACTCGGTCAGTGTACGAGTGGACTCTGGAACATGGGAGAAGAAGTCGAAACGGCGTGAATCATCATCCAGGTTAGTGCGGGGGTCCGGCTTGAAAGCGTGAACCATGTCCGGAAACTTAATGGCGTCACGGATAAAGAAAGTCGGGAAGTTATTGCCGACCAAGTCCCAGTTACCTTCGGCGGTATAGAACTTGGTGGCGAAGCCCCGTGGGTCGCGTAGGGTTTCCGGGGAATGGTTACCGTGGACCACCGCCGAAAAACGCACGAACACGGGGGTGGTTTCACCAGCAGCGAACACCTTGGCCTTGGTCAAGTCACTGAGGTTGTCGGTAACGGTAAACGAGCCATGGGCGCCAGTGCCGCGGGCGTGTACTACGCGCTCTGGGATGCGTTCGCGGTCGAAGCGTTGCAGCTTCTGGATCAGTTGCACGTCCTGCAGCAACACCGGGCCGTTGGCACCGGCGGTTTGCGAGTTCTGGTTATCACCCACGGCGGCGCCGTTATCGCGGGTCAGGTTGGCGGCTTGCACCGAGAGGGAAAGCAGGCTGGCGGTTACCAGTGCCAGCGCATGGCGCGCTGACACCGGCCTGCGGCTGAGTGAAGTGTTCATTGAGGTTTCCTCTGGTTTTTTAGTGCACATTCGATTGTGCTTGTCAGAGGCTAGTGACCTGGGAGTCAGAAGATAAATAGAAAAACACCACAGGCCCGATTAAGAAAATAATCTGGTAACTCGCTGAAATGACGGGTAATTCGCGCGCGACTGGTGGCACTTTGCAAACTATTTGCGATTTAATGTGTCGATTAAAATCGACAGTGTTAACAGTTGTGTCGAGCAAGCCTTGACCGACTGAATTACACTGACCTCCACCCTTTTCAACTGTAACAAGGAATAACCTATGGGCGTGATCAGTGAATTCAAGGCCTTCGCGGTCAAAGGTAATGTGGTCGACATGGCCGTCGGTATCATCATCGGCGCCGCTTTCGGCAAAATTGTTTCCTCGTTTGTAGGCGACGTGATCATGCCGCCTATCGGCCTTCTGATCGGGGGAGTGGACTTTGGCGACCTGGCAGTAACGCTCAAGGCCGCTCAAGGCGATGTACCCGCAGTGGTCCTGGCCTATGGCAAGTTCATCCAGAGCATCATCGACTTTGTGATCGTCGCGTTTGCGATCTTCATGGGTGTAAAGGCCATCAACCGCCTGAAGCGAGAAGAGGCCGTGGCTCCGAGCTTGCCGCCGACGCCGAGCAAGGAAGAAGTGCTGTTGGGTGAGATCCGCGATCTGCTCAAGGCACAGAATGACAAGCCGCTGTAACCAGCGGCTGCAGAAAGAAGGCGCCTCTTAGGGCGCCTTTTTTCTACCAGTAGTTTTCTACTGCAACCTGGCCCGGACGTCGACTCAGGCTCAATTGCATGTCCCGTTGCTTGAGCAACTGACGGGTGTCATCGACCATCTGCGGGTTGCCGCAAATCAATACGCGCGAGTGCTCCGCCGTCAGCTCGACGCCGGCTGTACGCTCCAACTCACCGTTCTCTATCAAGGCCGTAATGCGCCCGTTCAACGCACCCGGATGCTGCTCACGGGTAACGATGGGGATATAGGTGAGCTTGTGGGCGTACTCCGTAAGATACTCACGTGTCCCCAGCTCCTTAATCAGCGATTGGTAGGCCAGCTCCTTGGCCTCCCGTGCGCTGTATACGAGGATGATGCGCTCGAATTTCTCCCAGGCCTCGAAGTCCTGCAGGATCGACAGGAACGGTGCCACGCCAGTACCGGTACCCAGCAGCCACAGATCACGCCCATCCACGAAGCGGCTCAGGGTCAGGAAACCCGTGGCTTGGCGTTCCACCAGCAAGGTATCGCCCACCTGCAGGCGGCTCAGTTCACTGGTGAACTCGCCGCCTGGGACGACAATGGAAAAGAAATCGAGGTAATCGTCGAACGGCGACGACACCACGGAATAGGCGCGCCATACCGTGCTGCCGTCTGCCTTGGTTACGCCCAGGCGCACGAACTGGCCCGCGGTAAAACGAAAACCGGGGTCGCGAGTGGTGCGCAGGGTGAAGAGGCTGGGTGTCAGCGATTGCACGTCGAGCAAGGTCTGGCGGGTAAATTTCTCAGCACTGGCCGTCATGGGGGGCTCCGTTTTGCACAGGCGCCTAGTGTCCCTCAAAGCAGGCCGCGCAAACACCGTTGATTTGTACTGGCATTGCCAAGGGCGCCAACCCCTGGATCACCTGCCGAACAAAAGGACCTGTTGGCGGCACAAGCTCGGGGCCACTGAACGCAAACTAAATATTTCGCTATCAATCGAATGCCAAGCTACTACCGCCGAGCACATCGCATTAAAGGTGCCATCACTCTGGCAGCACTTATAACCCCTTAAATCAAATAAAAAAACCTGTCTGCGCCAGGGTTTTTATACAAAATAACCCCCCCTGTACAAAATCAAACAACCGTTAGATCCAACTGGATATAGCATCTTTTCACGCGCATCCGTAGGCAGTGTCCTACACTCATTTCCGTCAAGCACCGGGATCAGGACGTACTCAGGTAAAACTGCAAACCATGGAGATTCACTGATGGAAAACTGGCGCACTACTCGCCTCCCCAAACTGGAAGGGGAAAACGAGATCACTAGTGTCTTTGAGATGGTGCTCAACCATACCTATGAACTAGGCTTCCAGTACTGTTCATTCACGATGGGCTGTCAATCGCATAGCCCTCAAGCAAAACCCGTTCAGATGAATAACTACCCAAATGAATGGAGCAAGCTTTATCAACGAGCGCACTACTTCGACGTAGACCCGATTGTGGCCCACTGCAAGCGCTGCGTACTGCCTATCGTCTGGGAGGAAAAAGCGTTTGAAACCGCACCCGAGTTGTGGGCGATGGCCCAATCCTACGGCGTGCATCTGGCTTGGACACAACCGGTGCATGACTTCCAGGGCGTCTATAGCATGCTGACCTTGGGCCGCAGTACTGGCGAAATCACCCCGCAGGAATTATATGAAAAGGCAGGGCAGGCCTTGTGGCTATGTCATGCGCTACACGCGGTGGTAGCGCAAAAATATGCCGATAACTCCGACGTGCATTCTCCGAGCAAACTGACTCCACGGGAAACGGAAATCCTCAAATGGTCAGCCATGGGCAAGACTGCCTCGGATATCGCCACCATCCTCTGCCTGTCGGAGCGCACGGTAGGTTTTCATATCAGCAGTACGTTCAAGAAACTGGGGGTCAACAATAAGATTGCGGCCGTACTCAGTGCCTCCAAAGCGGGGCTGTTTTAACCGGCGCAAGAAACACTGCATGTCATCGGGTTCAAAAAAAAGTAACATTTGTGGTCAATTCTGAGTGTTGACGCAGCCCTTGCAGGTATTGCTTCGCGGTTCACTCAGACGGCCCGCCGATTACCCAGAGCCTCCCCTGCCATGCCCCTGCTCGACAGCCCCTTCGCCCAGCTCGATCTGATTCGCCAGCCAGAGCAGCATAATGATCCGCTGCAAGCCTTCGATGCCGCCGACGAGTACCTGCTGAGCTACCTTGCCGAACAACAGCCCCCTGCTGCCACCCGCGTGTTGATCCTCAATGACAGCTTCGGCGCCCTGGCAGCCAGCCTTGAGGGCCAGGTGCAGGTGACCTCCAGCGGTGACTCATTCCTCGCCGCACAGGGGCTGGAGAAAAACCTCGTGCGCAACGGCAAGGCCTTTGATGCAGTGAGGTATATGCCGGCCAGCCAGGTCGCGACCGGGCCGTTTGATCGCGTCTTGCTGCGTGTCCCGAAAACCCTGGCGCTGCTGGAGGAACAACTTATCCGCCTGCAGGGGCAACTGGCGCCTGGCGCCGAAGTGATCGCCGCTGCGATGGTCAAGCATCTGCCACGGGCGGCAGGCGAGTTGCTGGAGCGTTACATCGGGCCGATGCACGCCTCATTGGCGGTAAAAAAGGCACGGTTACTGATCGCCACTGCTGCCGAACGCCCCGTGGCGGTCTCTCCCTACCCGACCCGCTACACCCTGGAAGCACCGGCCATTGAGTTGCTCAACCACGCCAACGTGTTCTGCCGCGAAGGCCTGGACATCGGCACTCGCGCCTTCCTGCCACACCTGCCCAAAGACCTCGGCAGTGCCCGCGTGGCGGACCTGGGCTGCGGCAATGGCGTGCTGGCGATTGCCAGCGCCCTGCAAAACCCCGACGCTCACTACACCCTGGTAGATGAGTCCTACATGGCCGTGCAGTCCGCCGCTGAAAACTGGCAAGCCGCCCTAGGCGCGCGTGACGTGCAGGTGCGCGCCGACGATGGACTGGCCGGCCAGGAGCCACAATCGCTGGACGTGGTGCTGTGCAACCCACCGTTCCACCAGCAACAGGTTGTCGGTGACTTCCTCGCCTGGCGCATGTTCCAGCAGGCACGAGAAGCCCTGGTCGTCGGCGGCGCCCTGTATATCGTCGGTAACCGTCACCTGGGCTACCACAGCAAGCTGGCGCGTTTGTTCCGCGGTGTCGAGCAAGTGGCGGCCACGCCGAAGTTCGTGATTCTCAAGGCACGCAAATAAAAAAGCCCTGCCCTTCCAAAAAGAAAAGCAGGGCTTGCCCCTCAAGTCAGCAGGAAGCGGGCTGCAAAGCCCGGATGGGGATGTCAGTGGGTGGTCAGGCCGGCGGCATTCATGAACATGCGCATCAGGCTGGCCACAATGAACAGGGCCACCACGCTGGCGGTCCAGATCATCGCCAGCCAACCCAGGCGCCGCCACAACGGCTGCTTCTCGGCCTGTTCAATCTCGTGCAACGTAGGTTTGCCGGACATGTTTCGACCCTCCTAGTGATAGCCGTCTTCGTGGGTGACCTTGCCACGGAACACGTAGTAGCTCCAGAAGGTGTAGCCCAGGATGAACGGGATGATGAATAACGTTCCCACCAGCATGAAGCCCTGGCTTTGCGGCGGCGCGGCGGCATCCCAGATCGACACGGACGGCGGGATGATATTCGGCCACAGGCTGATACCCAGGCCGCTGTAGCCGAGGAAAATCAACACCAGCGTCAGCAGGAACGGCGTGTAGTGCGCATGGCGGGCCACGGCGCGAAACAACCCGTACATGGTCACCAGCACCAGGATCGGCACTGGCAGGAACCAGAACAGGTTCGGCAGGGTAAACCAGCGCGAGGCGATTTCCGGGTGGGTCAACGGCGTCCAGAGGCTGACGATACCGATCACCGCCAACACCACGAAAGCCAACGGCCGCGCCAGGTTATGCATCTGCTCCTGCAACTTGCCTTCGGTCTTCATGATCAGCCAGGTGCAGCCGAGCAAGGCATAGGCCACGATCAACGCCACACCGCAGAACATCGTGAAGGGTGTGAGCCAGTCCAGTGAGCCACCGGCAAACTGACGGTTGACCACCGGAATGCCGTCGATGAAGGCGCCCAGCGCCACGCCCTGAAAGAAGGTCGCCGCCAGCGAGCCGCCGATAAACGCCTTATCCCACAGATGGCGCTTGTGGTCCTTGGCCTTGAAGCGGAACTCGAAGGCCACGCCACGGAAGATCAACCCGATCAGCATCAGGATCAACGGCAGGTACAACGCCGACAACACCACCGAATACGCCAGCGGGAACGCGCCAAACAACGCCGCGCCGCCGAGTACCAACCATGTTTCGTTACCGTCCCAAACTGGGGCCACGGTGTTCATCATGACGTCGCGATCGACCTTGCCCGGGATAAACGGGAAAAGGATGCCGATACCCAGGTCGAAGCCGTCCATGACCACGTACATCATGATGCCGAAGATGATGATCACGGCCCAGATCAGCGGAAGATCAATACCCATCTCAATTCCCCTTGTGCTGGATGTGGTCGTGGTCGTTATCGCTGCCATCGTCGGCGGCAGACAACGGCCGCGCCGGGGTGCGTTTCTGCCCAGGTCCACCGTGGGTAGGCTCGGAACCTTCGTGAGTCTGAGGCCCTTTGCGCACCAGGCGCATCATGTAGCCCAAACCGGCCCCGAACAACGCGAAGTACACCACCACGAACAACACCAGGGTAATGGTCATTTGCGCCAGGCTATGCCCGGACGAAGCATCTGCCGTACGCATCAGCCCGTAGACCACCCAAGGCTGGCGACCGATTTCAGTGGTGAACCAGCCGGCGAGAATCGCAATCAGGCCGGATGGGCCCATCCACAACGCCAGGTACAGGAACGGCCTGGACGTGTACATCTTGTCGCCACGGCGCAGCCACAGGCTGAATAGACCGGTGAAGATCATCAGGAAGCCCAGGCCGACCATGACCCGGAACGACCAGAACACAATGGTCGAGTTGGGGCGGTCCTCAGGCGGGAACTCCTTGAGGGCCGGCACCTGCTTGTCCAGGGAGTGAGTCAGGATCAAGCTGCCCAGGTACGGGATCTCGACAGCGTATTTGGTTTTCTCGGCCTTCATGTCCGGCCAGCCGAACAGGATCAGTGGCGTCGGCTCGTTGCCGATGTTTTCCCAGTGGCCTTCAATCGCGGCGATTTTTGCCGGTTGATGCTTGAGAGTATTGAGGCCATGGAAGTCACCGATCACCGCCTGGATGGGCGCGACGATCAGGGCCATCCACATCGCCATCGACAGCATTTTTCGAATAGCTGGGTTGTCTTTGCCACGCAGCAAATGCCAGGCCGCCGAGGAGCCGACAAAGAATGCGGTCGCCACGAAGGCCGCCGTGGCCATGTGCGCCAGGCGATAGGGGAACGAAGGGTTGAAGACGACCGCGAACCAATCGGTAGGAATCACGCGACCGTCAATGATTTCAAAGCCCTGGGGCGTCTGCATCCAGCTGTTGGACGAGAGAATCCAGAAGGTGGAAATCAATGTACCGACGGCCACCATTACCGTGGAGAAAAAGTGCAGCTTGCGCCCCACCTTGTTCCAGCCGAACAGCATCACGCCGAGGAAGCCGGCCTCGAGGAAGAAGGCCGTGAGCACTTCATACGTCAGTAACGGCCCGGTGACGGCGCCGGCGAAGTCGGAGAAGCGACTCCAGTTGGTGCCGAACTGATAAGCCATGACCAGGCCCGAGACCACACCCATGCCGAAGTTGACCGCAAAGATCTTCGACCAGAAATGGTAGAGATCACGGTAGGTGTCGTTGTGGGTCTTGAGCCACAAGCCTTCCAGCACCGCAAGGTAACTGGCCAGGCCGATGGTGATCGCCGGGAACAGGATGTGAAACGAGATGGTGAACGCGAATTGAATTCGGGCGAGATCTAGCGCCTCCAAACCGAACATAAGTCTTCCTCTGTCAGGTAATACCGGCCGCTGGCTGGGAGCCTGCAACCACTGCCCCCACGGATATGGAGTGTGGCGAATTTCAATTCGTTTCTTTTTTTACCCATCTCGCGGGGAATCTGGTCTTGCGACCGCCAGAACAATCCCGGGGCAGGTTTTGATCTGGATCAAGCATTGCTCAAAAGAGTAGTCTCATTTTCGCGTTAGGACTGTGTGGTCTTTTGCCGCGTGACAGCTTGCCTCAGTCCTGTTCTCGCAACTATTTGTTACAGCTTGGTGCTAATCTCGCCATTCCCACAACCTGACCTGAGTTCCCGATGCCCAGTGAACCCGCGTTATTGTTACGTCACCACCGCCCTTTCATCGCGTTCTGGCTGGCGCGCATCTTTACTGCCAGCGGCTTCCAGATGCTCACCGTGGCTATCGGCTGGAACCTCTACCAACTGACCGGCAATGTGCTGGACCTGGGCTTGGTGGGTCTGGTGGAGTTCGTACCGCGTGTGCTGTTCATGCTGCACACCGGGCATGTGGCTGATCGCTATGAGCGACGCAAAGTCGCCGCCATCTGCCAGACCCTGCAGGCGCTGATTGCCTTGTCCCTGGCCATCGGCGGCCTGACCGGCAACGTGACCCGCGAGATGATCTTTATTCTCGCGTTCCTGCTCGGCGCGGCGCGTTCATTTGAAATGCCTACTACCCAGGCGCTGTTGCCGAGCATCGTACCCAGCGCCCTGTTCCCGCGGGCCGTGGCCTCCTCGCAATCGGCGCAGCAATTGGCGACCATCGTCGCCCCTGCCCTTGGCGGTTTGCTCTATGCGTTTGGCAGTGTGTGGGTGTACGGCCCGACCGTGGCGCTGTACCTGATCGCTTGTGTGCTGACCCTGAACCTGCCCGCCCGCCAGACCCCGCTGAACAAAGGCAAGGCCACCCTGGATTCGTTGCTGGCCGGCATTCGTTTTATCCGCAGCCGTCCGGACATCCTCGGCGCCATTTCCCTGGATTTGTTCGCCGTACTGCTGGGCGGCGCCACCGCGCTGTTGCCGGTGTTCGCCAAGGACATCCTGTTGACCGGCGCCTGGGGCCTGGGCCTGCTGCGTTCGGCACCGGCGGTGGGGGCGTTGTTGATGTCATTGTGGTTGGCGCGGTTCTCGGTCGACCGCCAGGTCGGCCGCGTGATGTTTACCGCCGTCGGCGTATTTGGCGTGGCAACCATCGCCTTCGGTCTGTCGACCTCGTTCTGGTTCTCCCTGGCAGTGTTGGTGGTACTCGGCGCGGCGGACATGATCAGCATGGTGATCCGCGCGTCGTTCGTGCAGCTGGAAACGCCGGATGAAATGCGCGGGCGGGTCAGTGCGGTCAATGGCCTGTTTATCGGCGCATCGAACCAGTTGGGCGAGTTCGAATCCGGGATTACTGCTCATTGGTTCGGCACTGTGCCGGCGGTGGTCATGGGTGGTATCGGCACGCTGGTGGTGACTGGGGTGTGGATCAAGCTGTTCCCGACCCTGGCTAATCGCGACCGTATGCATGTGCCGGTGGAAGAGCCCATTCAAAAAACTACCGCATAGCTAATGTGGGAGGGGGCTTGCCCCCGATAGCGGAGTGTCAGGCGACGATGCCGTGACTGACCTGACGCCATCGGGGGCAAGCCCCCTCCCACATGGGTGATGAGGTGTTTTTTTAAAGCACCTTGTCCAGGGTGATCGGAAACTCCCGCACCCGCTTGCCGGTGGCGTGGTAAATCGCATTCGCTACCGCCGCCGCCACCCCGACGATCCCGATCTCTCCCACCCCCTTGGACCCCAGGGCATTGACGATCTCGTCGTGCTCTTCGACAAACACCACGTCAATCTCGCCGATATCGGCATTCACCGGGATGTGGTACTCGGCCAGGCTGTGGTTCATGTAGCGCCCCAGTTGGTGATCGACCTGGGTCTCTTCATGCAGGGCCATGCCGATGCCCCATACCACGCCGCCGAGTATCTGGCTGCGGGCCATCTTCGGGTTGACCACGCGCCCGGCGGCAATCGCGCTGACGACACGGCTGACCTTGATAGTGCCCAGGTCCTCATCCACCTGCACCTCGACAAATACCGCAGAGTGGGTGGCGGTGGCATAACCCTCGCGCTTCTTGTCGGGCTCACTGTCGACCTGCACCTCCAGGACGTCCTCACCACTGTCCTTGACGAGCTGGGCCAACGCCACACTCACGTCACCGGCATGCAACTTGCCGTCCTCGAACCTTACGGATTCGACATCCTTGAACACCGGATAAGTCTGCCGGGCGATTTTCAGCAATTTGGCGTTCAGCGCTTCGCACGCTTGCTGCACGGCGGTGCCGACGGAGGACACGGTAAACGAACCACCCTGCAGCGGCGCCGTGGGTAGGGAGGAATCACCCAACAGGAAATTGATATCGGCCAGCGCCACGCCACTGGCCTGTGCCGCGATCTGGGTCATCACCGTGTAGGTGCCGGTGCCGATATCCGTGGTAGCGCTGCTGACCGTGAGCTTGCCATCGGCGTCGATGCGCGCCTTGGCGCTGGCCTTCATCTGCATGGCTTCCCACACGCCGCCGGCCATGCCCCAGCCGATCAACTGGCGGCCGTCGCGCATGCTACGCGGTTCCGGGTTGCGCTGGCTCCATCCGAAGCGTTCGGCGCCCTCGCTGTAACACTCACGCAGAGCCTTGCTCGACCAGGGCTTGTCTTCGTTCTGGTTGCGCTCGGCGTAGTTGATCAGGCGCAGTTGCACCGGATCGATAGCCAGGGCGCAGGCCAGTTCATCCATGGCGCATTCCAGGCCGATCACGCCTAACGCGGCGCCGGGGGCACGCATATCCAAAGGCGTGAACACATCCAGCGGCGCCAACTTGTAGGTCAGTTGCACGTTGTCGCAGTGGTAGAGCATGCCGCTCCATTCCACCACGTGCTCGCTGAAATCCTCGAAGCGCGAAGTCTGGCCAATCGCGGTATGCCCCAGGGCCAGCAAGCGCCCGTTGGCGGCGGCGCCCATCTGCAAACGCTGCAAAGTGCGCGGGCGATAGCCGAAGGTGAACATCTGCTGGCGAGTCAGGGTGACGCGCACTGAACGCTTGAGTGCCAGGGATGCCATGACGGCCAGTGGCAATTGATACTGCGGGCGCAGGCCCGAACCAAAGGCGCCACCTACGAACGCAGCGAAAATGCGCACCTGGGTTTTATCCAGGCCGAAGACTTTTTGCACATAGGCCTGGCAGTTCTGCGGGCCCTGGGTCTTGTCGTGGATATGCAAAGTGCCGTCCGGCTGATACAGCACGGTGCTGGCATGGGGTTCCATCGGGTTGTGGTGCTCGATGGGGGTGCTGTAGTGCAAGTCGAGGCTGACCGCGGCGCCCGCCCATTCGGCCTGGAAGTTGCCGCGTGGCTTGGGCGGCGTCTGTGGCGAGGGGTGGGCCTGCTCCTGTTGGGTGAGCAAATCCGTCTCGAAGCTTTCGCGTTCGTATTCGATCTGCACCAGTGAGCCGGCATGCCGCGCCAGTTCCAGGTTATCGGCGATCACCAGGGCCAGGGGCTGGCCGCTGTAGAGCACACGATCGTTGTAGAGCGGGCGAAACGGCGAGCCATCGGCGGCATCGTCATCGGCAAAGGCATCGTCGTAACTGGCGATCTTCGGTCGATTGAGGTGATGGATCACCGCCACCACGCCCGGCAACGCCAGGGCCTTGGCAGTATCAATGCTGACGACCCGGCCCTTGGCGATCGTGCTGGAGACCACGCTGCCATGCAGCAGGCCATGTTCGGGAAACTCACCGGCATAACGCGCTTGTCCAGTGACTTTAAGCAGGCCGTCGACACGGTCCAGGGGTTTACCGATGGCACTCATGGCTGTTCTCCTGCGACCGCTGCATCGCTCAGGGCACGAATGATTGCGCGACGCGCCAACTTGACCTTGAAGCCGTTGTGTTCAAGCGGCTCGGCATCTTGCAGCAGGGCGTCGGCGGCGTTGCTGAAGGTTTCGCGGCTGACGGCCTGGCCGATCAATGAAGTTTCTACCGCACGGTCACGCCAGGGTTTGTGCGCCACACCACCCAGGGCCAGGCGCGCATCGATGATGGTCTCGCCATCAAGCTCAAGGGCTGCGGCGACCGACACCAAAGCAAAAGCGTAGGACGCCCGATCGCGGATTTTCAGGTAATGGCTGTGCCGGGCCAGATGGTCGGCGGGCAACTCGATGGCGGTGATCAACTCGTCGTCGGCCAACTGGTTATCGCGCTGCGGCGCATCACCGGGCAGGCGGTGGAAGTCGGCAAACTCGATGACTCGCGCACCGCCGCGCCCCTCGACATGTACCCGCGCCTCCAGCGCCGCCAGGGCCACGCACATGTCCGAAGGATGGGTGGCCACGCAGTGCTCGCTGGCGCCCAGGATCGCATGGATGCGATTCAAACCGCTGCGCGCCGGGCAACCGCTGCCGGGCTCGCGCTTGTTGCACGGCACCGTCGCGTCATAGAAATAGTAGCAACGGGTGCGCTGCAACAGGTTGCCGCCGGTACTGGCCATGTTGCGCAGTTGCGGCGAAGCCCCGGCCAGGATCGCCTGGGACAGCAACGGGTAGCGCTGTTCAATCAGCGGGTGCCAGGCCAGGTCGGCATTGCTCACCAGCGCGCCGATACGCACACCGCCCTCGGCAGTTTCTTCAATCCCATGCAGTGGCAGGCCAGTGATATCGATCAGGTGCTCGGGGCGGCTGATGTTTTCTTTCATCAAATCCAACAGGTTGGTGCCGCCAGCAATGAAGCGCGATACCGCACTGCTCGACTGCACCGCTTCGTGCACATCGGCAGGTTTGCTGTACTGGAAAGGGTTCATTGCTCACCTCCCGTGGTGCGGCACGCTGGCAGCGCCTCTTCGATGGCATCACGGATATTGGTGTAGGCGCCGCAACGGCAGAGGTTGCCGCTCATCAATTCCTGGATCTGGGCACTGTCATAGGCGCGGCCTTCATTGGCCAGGCCCACGGCGGAACAGATCTGCCCGGGGGTGCAGTAGCCGCACTGGAAGGCATCGTGTTTGATAAAGGCTTGCTGCATGGGGTGCAGTTGGTCGCCTTCGGCCAAGCCTTCGATGGTGGTCAGCTCGGCGCCATCGCACATCACGGCGAGGGTCAGGCAGGCATTCACGCGCTTGCCATCGCGTAATACCGTGCAGGCGCCACATTGGCCGTGGTCGCAGCCTTTTTTGCTGCCAACCAGGTCCAGTTGTTCGCGCAACAGGTCCAGCAAGGTGGTCCAGGGCAGCACGTCCAATTGGCGATCCTGGCCATTGAGGGTCAATCGAATCGAGTGGGCGACGAACGGTTGGGCCGCCGCGCCATTAGGGGTCGCGCTCATAAAACACCTCACGGGTTGGTGTACATCCGCGGCGTTCAGGAAAATCGCCGTCTCAGGGGTACGACTTCCCGGGGTTTTGAGCGTTCAAGATGATTGATCAGCGGATATTGAGCTGGGCTTTCAAGGTGTTTTGCGGCGGGTTGATCGAGGTGTTGGTGAATTCGAACCAGCCCTGGGCCTGCACATTCAGGTCGAACACATAGATGTAGCCCATCAATGTGCCCACGCCGTTGCAGGCCTCACTGATGTTGCCGACCTGGCACACCGCCGTGCGTTGCCCGTTCAACTCTGCGCCGTTGAAGCGCCCCATCGGGCTGTTGCCCAGGCCGACTTCCATGACCGAAACCTTGGTGGGCCCGCGGTGCTCGCACATCTGGGTGGTGTTGACCCGTTCCGGGATCGCTTCGCTGCACTTGGCCGATTCCACCTTGAACACCCGCACCTCGCTCAAGGCCGGTGCAGCCGCGCCCCACGCCGGTGCTGCACCCAGCCACAGGCTGATACTGGCGATCAGAGCTAGACTCCACGCGTTGGCTTTTTTCATGCTGGCAATGACCCGGTATTGAACGTCGGCGCAGTATGCCTCAAGGCCATGCGCCACACAGCCTCGGCTGCTGGTATGATGCGCCGCTTTTTCCGATCCTCTCTGAAACCACAGGCGCTTGGCGCAGTTTGTGCTTTGACTTAGAGGTCAACAAATAACGACGCAAGATAGCGTCACAGGGAGCCGGCATGCTGGAAAAGCTGTTTCAACTCAAAGCACACAACACCAATGTGCGCACCGAGATTCTCGCGGGTATCACTACCTTCCTGGCCATGGCCTACATCCTGTTCGTGAACCCGAGCATCCTCGGCGAGACCGGCATGGACAAGGGCGCGGTGTTTGTCGCCACCTGCCTGGCCGCCGCCATCGGCTCCACCGTGATGGGCCTGATCGCCAACTACCCGATTGCGCTGGCACCGGGCATGGGCCTCAACGCCTTCTTTACCTACACCGTGGTTCTGCACATGGGCCATACCTGGCAGGTGGCGTTGGGCGCGGTGTTCATTTCGGCGGTGCTGTTCTTCCTGCTGTCGATCTTCCGTATCCGCGAGTGGATCATCAACAGCATCCCCCTGCCCCTACGTTCGGCAATTGCCGCCGGTATCGGCCTGTTCCTGGCGCTGATCGCCCTGCACAACGCCGGTATCGTAGTCGCCAACCCGGCGACCCTGGTGGGCCTGGGCGACCTGAAGCAACCCGCGCCGATCCTCGCCACCCTCGGTTTCGTGCTGATCGTCGCGCTGGAAGCCCTTGCGGTACGTGGCGCCGTGTTGATCGGCATCCTGGCGGTGACGATTGTCTCGATCCTGTTGGGCGTCACTCCGTTCGGCGGCGTGACTTCGATGCCACCGTCCCTCGCCCCGACCTTCCTGCAGCTGGATATCAAAGGCGCCCTGGATATCGGCCTGGTCAGCGTGATCTTCGCCTTCCTGTTCGTCGACCTGTTCGATAACTCCGGCACCCTGATCGGCGTCGCCAAGCGGGCCGGCCTGATGGGCAAGGACGGCCATATGCCGAAAATGGGCCGTGCGCTGATCGCCGACAGCACCGCCGCCATGGCCGGCTCCTTGCTGGGCACCTCGACCACCACCAGCTACATCGAATCCGCTGCGGGCGTGAGTGCTGGTGGTCGCACCGGCTTGACCGCCATCGTGGTTGCGATCCTGTTCCTGCTGGCGCTGTTCTTCTCACCTCTGGCGGCCAGTGTGCCGGCCTTCGCCACCGCGCCAGCGCTGCTGTTCGTTGCGGTGTTGATGACTTCTGGCCTGGCCGAAATCGACTGGGATGACATTACTGTTGCAGCGCCGGTGGTGATCACCGCCCTGGCGATGCCCTTCACTTACTCCATCGCCAACGGCATCGCCTTCGGTTTCATCGCCTGGACCGCCATCAAGCTGCTTTCGGGCCGCTACCGTGAGCTGAACCCGGCACTGGTGATCCTGTCGATTCTGTTTGTGATCAAGCTGGGCTGGTTCAACGCATGATTTTTGACGCCGCAACCTACACCGTTCAACTGCAAGACAAGGTCACGCGCCTGCGTGACCTGCTGGCCCCCTTCGACGCGCCCGAGCCGCAGGTCTTCGACTCGCCCTTGCAGAACTTCCGCCTGCGCGCGGAGTTCCGCCTGTGGCGGGAGGGTGGCGAGCGCCACTACGCGATGTTTTCCCAGGACGACAAGCGCACGCCGATCCTGATCGAAGCATTCCCTATCGCCAGCCAGCGTATCAACCAACTGATGCCGCAACTCAAGGCCGCCTGGCAAGCCAGCGCCGCCCTGAGCCACAAGCTGTTCCAGGTGGAGTTCCTCACCACCCTGGCCGGCGACGCGATGATCACCCTGTGTTACCACCGCCCCCTGGACGAACATTGGCACACCGCCGCAAACAAGCTGGCGGCGGAGTTGAACGTGAGCATCATCGGCCGCTCCAAGGGCAAGCGCGATGTGATCGGCCAGGACTACGTGGTGGAGAAACTTGACGTTGGTGGCCGCACCTTCAGCTACCGCCAACCCGAAGGTGCCTTCACCCAGCCCAACGGCACGGTGAACCAGAAGATGCTCAACTGGGCCTATGAAGCCCTGGGCGATCGCCCGGACGATCTGCTGGAGCTGTATTGCGGCAACGGCAACTTCACCCTGCCACTGGCCACGCGCGTGCGTAACGTGCTGGCTACCGAGATCAGCAAGACCTCGGTGAACGCGGCCTTGAGCAACCTCGATGAAAACAAGGTGGATAACGTCACCCTGGTGCGCCTCTCCGCCGAAGAGTTGACCGAAGCCCTGAATGAAGTACGTCCGTTCCGCCGCCTGCACGGCATCGACCTGAAAAGCTACGAGTTTGGCAGCGTGTTCGTCGACCCACCCCGCGCCGGCATGGACCCGGACACTTGCGAACTGACCCGGCGTTTCGACAACATCCTGTACATCTCCTGCAACCCGGAGACGCTTGCGGCGAATATCGCGCAACTGCATGACACGCACCGGATTACCCAGTGCGCGATGTTTGACCAGTTCCCGTGGACGCACCATATGGAATCGGGTGTGTTGCTGACCCGCAGGTAATTGCCCAGATCCCTGAGCCCCCTCCCACATGGGTTATTCATGTGTCTGAGGTATCCGGTGTTTCCTTGCGCGGCCGCCCGCCCTTCTTGCCATTGGCGCGGGCGGCGGCGGATTTGGCCGCGCTGCTTTTGCGACCATTGCGCGATGCCACCAGGCTGGTTGCCAGTTCCATCAGCGGTTGGCTTGTGGCGATCAGGCCGGTGATCGAAACATCCAGGCCCTGAGCCTCACAGCTAATCGCTTTGCCACCGAAAGTCACCTCCAACTGCTGGAAATCTTTCTCTGAAAAGCCTTCGAACTCCGGCAGGCCAGCCACCGGCAACATGATGCGGCTGCCGTCGCTGAAGCCAATGGAGAGACAGTCGTTTTCATAACGTACGTTGCTGGCGTTGGCGTACAGGCGTTTCAACCTGCGCCCTCGGACGATTGCCTTGTCAACGTCAGCTTCAGTGAGAGGTACATAAGGTTTGACCTTAGCTTTTACGATCTTCATAAATTAATCCCCACACAATCTGGCGCTCTTATCAGATTCAAAATAGTCCGTTGCTCGACAACGTCGTGCCGTGCGCTTGCAATGACGTAGACACCCGGTCGAATGACCAACCCTGGAACCAATTCACCTGCGTCCCAATTCCAGGAATGATTCTCCAGGCAAACCGTCTGCAGTTTTTCCCACCAAATCCTGCGTGCCCGCGCCAGGTAGTGCCGCTGCATGATCGCCCCGCGTATCTCATTCAAAACCGCCATGGGTGGCCGCCTCCGTTCAGGCTCCACGTCCCACAACTCGACATCCCCATCCAAAAAACTGAAACGAAAACGTACATCCCATCCCTTGCCCCTGACATGCACATGGGGCGGGCAATGCTCATCCCTGACAAACACCGAAATCACGTAGCCTTTGTAAGCACCTACTCTCATCGTAACCCATCCGTTAGGTTATTTTCCGCCAAGTAACAATTTCCCTCTGTCACCCGACAACCGGCTCCTTATTCCCGAAGCTGTTTCACAGATTAGTAACCACAAAAAACCCGGCGAACGCCGGGTTGTAACCACTCATGCCGACGGCTGGAAATACCCGGCCAGTGCCCGCAAGTCCTGCTCGCTCAGCAACCCCGCGTAATACTTCAGTTGAATGCGCGCCAGCAGGTAGGCATGCCGCGCATTCGCCAGGTCGCGGCGGGCGGTGAAGAGTTGCTGCTCGGCGTCGAGCACGTCGAGGTTGACCCGTTCGCCGCCACTGACGCTTTTCTTCGTGGCGGTCACCAGCGCTGTCGCAGAACTCACCGCCATTTCATAGGCGCGCACCTTCGCCGCGCCGCTGGTGTTGAGGTTGAATTGCTTGCGCAACTCCACCAGCGTGGCGGCGGTTTGCGCGTCCAACTCGTATTGGGCCTGGGACAGTTGGTTGGCCGCCTGGCGCGTGGAGGCCGACACCGAGCCACCGGCAAACAGCGGTAGGCTGACTTGGATGCCGACGCTGTTGGTGTCGTACTTCTGGTTGTAGCTGCTTTCTGAGTCGGAGCTGGTCTGGCGGCTGCTGGCGTACAGGCTGACCTTAGGCAAGTGCCCGGCGCGCTTGCGTTCCACTTCATAAGAGGCCACATCCAGTGCGTGGTGCTGGGACTTGAGTTCAGGGTTGTTGGCCATGGCCAGTTCACGCCAGGTTTCGAAGCGATTCGGTTCCAGCGGTGCAATATCGAATTGGCGGGCCAGGGGCGCCAGCGCTTCGATCTGCAGCGGCTGGCCGACAATGGCCTCCAGCTCGCGCAAAGCGCTGTCCTGGGCATCCAGGGACTCGATTTCCTCGGCCTGGGCCAGGCTCAGGCGCGCCTGGGTTTCGAGCACATCGGTGCGCGTGCCTTCACCGCCTTTGAGCAGGCGATCATTGAGTTGCAGACGTTCGGCATAGGCACGCTTCTGCGCACGGCTCAACTCGATGCGCTCCTGGGCCAGCAACGCCTGGCTGTAGGCGCCCAGCACCCGCACCGCCAGTTCCTGGCTCTTGCCGCGAAAGCGCTCATCAGCCATCAGCGCCTGGGCCGTGCCTTGGCGAAAGCGCGCATAGGCTTCGTAATCCAACAGTGGTTGTTGCAAGGTCAGGGTCGAGGCGTAGCTGCGATAGTTACGGTCGCTGGTGACATTGCCGAGCGCGGTGCTCTGGGTCACTTCCGATTCATTGCGCGAATTGTTGTAACTCCAAGACAGGTTCGGCAGCAGGGCCGCCCGCCCGATCACGCGGTTTTCTTCACCGGCTTCACGCTCCTGGATCGCGGCCTGAAAAGTTGGATCATTGCGCAGGGCCAAGTCATAAACGTCCAACAAACCCAAGGCCTGCGCGGCCGATGTACAGCTGAAACAGAGGGTGAACAGCAACGCCTTCATTCTTCCACCAGGGCCATATGGGTGCGGTCCAGCAAGGGCTTGAACAGATAGTTGAGCATCGAGCGCTCGCCCGTCTTGACGAAGGCTTCCACCGGCATGCCCGGACGGATCTGCACGCCGTCCAGTTGCTGCATGCCTGCCGCACTGACTTGGGCACGCAACGTGTAGTACGGCTCGTCGGTGCGCTCATCGACCTGACGGTCGGCGGACACCAGCGTGACTTCACCCGTCACCCGTGGCGTGGTGGACTGGTTGAACGCCGAAAACATCAATTCCACCGGCAACCCTGGGTGCACCTTGTCGATCATCTGCACCGGCACCCGTGCTTCCACCAGCAGCGGCTCGCCCTGGGGCACGATGTCCATCAGGGCCTGGCCGGGCTTGATCACGCCGCCCTCGGTGTACACCTCCAGCCCCACCACCACGCCGGATGCCGGTGCGCGTACCAGGCTGTTGGCCAGTTCAAACTCAGCCGAGGCCAGGCGATTGCGCAGGTCGTCGCTGCGAGTGCGGGTCTCGGCCAACTGGCCGCGCAAGTCTTTCTGGAAGTCTTCACCGAGCTGGCGGATGCGCAAACGCAATTCCAGCACCTGGCGCTGCAACTGGCCGATGCGTCCAGCATCCTCGGCGATGGCACCATCGATTTGCGCGTACAGCCGCTCGCTGTCAAGCAGGCGATTGCGTGGGATGTAGCCGTCGCGCGCCAACTCACGCAGGCCCTGCAGTTGTTCATTCAACGCCGCCCGCTGTTGCACTTTGCTTGCCTGGGAATCCCGCGTACCGCGCATTTGCGCCTCAAAGCCGGCGATGGTTTCGCGCAGGCCCGCCTGTTCGGTGGCCAGAGCCTGGGCACGGCTTTCGAACAGCCGGCGTTGCAGACTAAGGGTGGAGGCTGCTTCAGGATCGGCCAGCAGCTCAGGTGCAAACTCGATGGCCGGCAAACCTTCGCTTTCTGCACTCAAGCGCGCTTCGCTGGCCAGGGACGCAAGGTATTGGCTGCGCAGCGACTGCATCTGCCCGCGCAACGGAGTTTCCTTCAAGCGCAACAACACCTGGCCGGCACTGACCCGGTCACCGTCACGCACCTCGATACGCTCGACGATCCCGCCCGCCGGGTGCTGCACCGTCTTGCGATGGCCCGAGACCATGACCTTGCCCGGCACGGCCACGCCCTTGTCCAACGGTGCCAATGCTGCCCAGCCGAGGAACCCGGCAAAGCCCCCGAGCACCAGCCACCAGCCCAGGCGCGAGTATTTCTGGTCATCCAGCGCCAGCACGTTGTGCGGTTGGTCACTGACTAATGTGGGTTTACTCTGGCTCATGCGGGTTTTCCCTCACCGAAGCGGTAGCTCATGCTCATGCTCGACACCGGCTTGCTGACCACAGGTTTTTGCCGCGCCTCCAACACCCGCGCCGTCGGGCCGAACGCCTGCATCTGGCCGTCCTTGAGGATCAGCAACTGGTCGGTCAGGCTCAGCACGTTGGGTTTGTGGGTGATCAGAATCAGGGTGCGGCGCTGTTGCTTGAGCTGGGCGATGGCTTGCAGCAGCGCCTGCTCGCCCACTTCGTCGAGGTTGGCATTGGGCTCATCCAGCACAATCAGCGCCGGCAGGCCGTACAGCGCACGCGCCAGGGCCACCCGTTGTTTTTGCCCGCCGGACAAGCCTGCGCCGCCCTCGCCCAGTTGCGTGTCGTAGCCTTGCGGCAGTTGCAGTATCAGCTCGTGCACGCCGGCCATTTGCGCCGCAGCGAGGACTTTGTCGGCCTCCACCGTTTCAAAACGCGCGATGTTTTGCGCAATGCTGCCCGCGAACAGCTGGATATCCTGGGGCAAGTAACCGATATGCGGGCCCAGTTGCTGTTTGTCCCACACGGCCAGGTCGGCGCCATCCAGGCGCACCTTGCCGGCCAGCGGTACCCAGGCCCCCACCAGCACCCGCGCCAAGGTGGACTTGCCGCAGCCCGAGGGGCCGATCACACCGAGCACGTCACCCGCCGGCAGGCTGAAGCCCAGGTTGGCCAGCGCGGGCCGACGGCTGCCGGGGGCGCAGGCGCTGATCTGCTCCAGGCTTACCTGGCCCTTGGGGACGGGCAGGCTCATGCGCGCCGGTCGCGCCGGGTTATCTTGCAGCATCAACGACAAACGCTCATAGGCCAGGCGCGCCGCCCCCCATTGCTTCCACACGCCGATCAACTGGTCGATGGGGCTGAGCACCCGGCCCATCAGGATCGACCCGGCAATCATCATCCCCGGGGTGATGTCGCCGTTGACCGCCAACCAGGCGCCCAAACCCAGTACCAGGGATTGCAGGGCCAGGCGTACGCCCTTGGACCAGGCGGTAACCACGGCAGTCTTTTCACTGGCCAGGTTCTGCTGTACCAGAAATGCCTGGTGTTGGCTGAACCAGCGCCCGCGCAGTGTGGCGAGCATACCCATGGCCTCGATGGTGTCGGCATTGCGCAGGTTGGCCGTGGCCTGCTGACTGGCACTGATCGACAATTGGCTGGCCAGGGCCATCGGCGCCTGGCTGACATGGTGGTTGGCCCACGCCAGCGCGATCAGCAGCAGCGCACCACCCAGCGCCAGCAGGCCCAGCCAGGGGTGGAACAGAAAGATCACCAACAGGTACACCGGAAACCATGGCGCATCGAAAAAAGCGAACAACGCCTGGCCGGTGGCGAACTGGCGCAAGGTGGTCAGGTCGTGCAGGGCCTGGCCCGCGGCCTGGGTGCCGCCCTTGAGCTGCGCTTCATAGGCGGCGTCGAATACACGCTGGTTCAAGCGCATGTCCATCTGCGTGCCGAGGCGAATCACCACCTGGCTGCGCACCCACTCCAGCGCCCCCATCAAGCCGAACAGGCCGAGGATCATCAGCGTCAGCATCAACAGCGTCATCTGGTTGCCCGAGGCCAGTACCCTGTCATACACCTGCAACATATACAGCGCCGGGGCGAGCATCAGCAGGTTGATCACCGCCGAGAACAGGCCGATGTTGAAGAAGGCACTTTTATAGGCCGTCAGTGCAGCCAGCATCTCATTCGTGCGCTTGGCACCGGGCCGAGTCATGGTGGTTGTTCCATTGAAGAGTCGAGCAAGGGCCCGCCCGGTGCGTTGACGGCACCTGCGGCGTGCCCACAGGATTCGCAAGGCCGATGAAGGCGTGACCCTCCATCGGCTCTTTTGCATCAGGCGGCCATGGCGAAGTCTTGAGGCGCGTCCTGAATGCCGACCAGGCCCACATCGGCTGCGCCGAGCGCAGCCGAGTCCTGATGCGCCACACCGGCCGCGGCCAGTTGATCGAAGGTGGAATTGACCGACAGGCTTGGGTCGATGCCCTTGAGCAAGGTATCGATGGCCGAGGCCAATGCCGAACTGTCACCGCTCATCAGGCCGTACACGATTTTGTGCACCTGGCCGTCACGGCCTTCGGACTGCAGGCTCGACAGGCCCAGGTTGGTGAAGCTGACTTCCTGGTTGGCGATGCTGTAGCCTCCACTGCTTGCGCCACCGGCCAGGGTGTCGCCCAGGGTCAGAGCGTCGAGCGAACCCCACAGCGTGTGAGTCGGCGGATTGAACAGGGTGTAATGCAGGCTGCCTTCGGCGACCACGGCGGCATCACTGACACTGCTCGAAACGCCGTATTGAGTGCCGTCGAACGGCCCAGGATTGAAACCACCGGTGTTCACACCCTCTTTGACCGAACCTTCACGGTGGTTGAGATCACCGAAGTAGGCCGACCAATCGCTCAGGTACTGGGCGACGGTGTTAGCGGCGTAGGTCGTGCTGTATGAAATAGAAATGCTCATGCAAAACTCCAAGTCATGGGGTGGTCACTCCGCAGCAAGCCAATGCCTGCTGTGGTTTTGCCCGTCACTGGGCAAAAGCGGTCAGAACTGATATTCAACGGTGCCCTGCAAGGTGCGCCCACGCCCCAGGGTGAAGGCCAGCACATCACCCAGCGGCACCAGGTAGGCGCGGTCGGTGACGTTTTCCATGGCCAGGCGCAGGGTCAACTGGTCGGTGGCGCGATAGCTGCCGTACAGGTCGTAGACGGTGTACGGCTTCCAGTCGGCGGGGTAGACGCCGGTTTGCGAAGTGGTCACCCCGGCGCCGCCTTTGACGTAATAACCGGCGCTATAGCGGGCGCGCACGCCCACATCCAGCTTGCGTTCGAAGAACCGTGCGCCCAGGGTCGCGGTGCCGCGGTCCATGGGCATGTGTTCGGAGGAGCCCAGGATCGCGCTGCAGCCCACGCCGGCATTGGCCGCGTCGTCCGGCACCATCGCGTCCACCGGCGCACGGTTGCCCGGGCGTTTCTGGGTCTTGGTCACGCCGCCGAGCCAGGCGGTCTTGCTACAGAATTTGTTGCTGCCGAGCATGCGCGTGTAGTTGAACTGGCCGTAGGCAAACCCGGCGTCGTAATCGAGCTGGTATTCGAGACCACGAAAACGTGTGGTCTCCAGGTTGTTCACATACGCTGCACTGCCGATATTGACGTTGCCATAACCGGGCGGCTGTACGCCCAGGGCCATATAGGAAAAATCATCGACCCGGGTGTTGAAGTAGGACACCTTCATGCCCACGCGATCCTCGGCGAACAGCAGGTCTTCCCTGAGCACATTGAAGCCCACTTCCCATGCGGTGGATCGCTCCGGCTTGAGGTAGGGGTTGGGCAGAATCGACTCCGAACCACCGCCATGGGGCCGGCCGCTGACCATGGTTTCGGTCACCGCTGGCGGGCGCCAGCCCTTGCCGTAGGTGGCGAACAGTTGCAGCCAATCCACGCCTGGCTTGATCGACAGGCCGAAGGTCGGCGAGAAGCGACCTTCCTCGCGATCCACGTCGTAGTTCACCGGCACGCCGATCTGGCGGGTGGTGCCGATGATGAACGTGCGGGTGTTCAAGCCGGTTTCGCCGCGCAGCCGATAGCGGTCATAACGCAAGCCGGCGTTGAGGTTCAGCCAACCGTCGTAGTCGAAATCCAGGCGCCCGAACACACTGCCCATCGCACGATCACCTTTGGGCGTGATGCTTTCGGCTGCCGAGGCCTTCACCGCAGAGCCAGCTTCCACGGCCTGATTGGAATCCGGCCGTACCTTGTCGTAGAAAAACTCCAGCCCATAGTTGGCCTTGAGTGCGGCCAGTTCCGTCAGGGCAAAGGTCGAAATGTTCTGCGCCTGCAAGCCGTAGGTATTGGTTTGATAGGTGACGTCGTAAGCCTTGTTGATACCCCGGGCCAGGGTGGATTGCTCATTGCGGGTGTCTACGTAGTAGAGCTTGGCCTTGAAGTCGATCAGCGGGTTGTCCGGCGCATAGCTGTAATCCAGCGCAACGTTCTGTGCTCTGACGTCGCTGCTACCGAGCTTTTCCCATAACTGCGCCTTTTCGGCGGTCATCATGTTGACGTCGTCGTAGTCGACGTCGGTGGCCAGGTAACTCAGTTGCAAACGCTGGTCAGCCGGCAGGTTCAGCCCCAGCTTGAGCAGGCGCGAACGCATCACCGAACCCGAATAGGCCACGGTCGTGTTCTTGATGCGCTCTTCACTGGCCGGCATGAACGCCGCGCCGGTACGCAACTCGCCAATGCTGCCCTTGGTGCCAGGGTTGTAATCACCCAGGTGCCGTTCACTGGCAGCCACCAACATATCCCACACATCGGTGCCCACGGCAAACGCCGAGCTGCCGATGAAATGGGTACCGTTGCTGCGCCCACCCAACCCTGAGGTGAGGCGAATGCGCCCGCCGATTTCCTTGCCGCCCTTGAGCAGGTCAGCGGCCTCCACCGTACGAAAGTTGGCCACCCCGCCAATCACGCCCGCACCGCCCTGGGTGGAGGTCGCGCCCTTTTCGATCACGACTTCGGACAACAACTCAGGGTCCACATACAACGTGCCGTTGCGTTGCTGGTGACCGCTCTGCTGGTAATTCTGGCGCATGCCATCGACAGACATATTGACCCGGCCATAGTCCTGGATACCGCGGATATTCACGGACAGCCCTGGGTCTTGCTGGCTGACGGCGGAGTAGACCCCAGGCGCCTCCTCAAGCATCTCGGCGGCATGCCGGGGCGGGTTGCGGTCCAGCTGTTCGCGCCCGACCACGCTGACCGAGCGCGGGGTTGAATACACCCAGTCCTGCTTATGCAGGCCGGTGACTGTAGTGGTCGCCAAAGCCAGGGCACCGGCCTGTTGCTCAACCCGGTTCAAGGTGACCTGGCGCTCCCCGGTAAAGCGGTATTCAACCGGCGCGGCACCCAGCAGGCGGCCAAGCCCTTCCTGCACGCCAAAGCTACCCTTGAGCGCGGTGCTGCTCAGGCCTTGCAGGCGTTGACTGTCGAACAGCACTTGCAGCCCGGCCTGGTCGGCGAAAGCCAACACCGCACTGCCGAGCGATTGCGCAGGGATATCGAACCGCAGCACCGCGGATTGGGCGGTACCGGCCGCAGGTTCCACGGCATGGACCGGCGCGGCGACGGCCAACACCCCCAGGTGAATGGCCAGGGCCAACCGACTGCCGGTGATACGCCCCTTGGTGAGTGCTGACATGTGTGTGATCCCTGCGCTGAGCGTTTTTTGTTTATGCGAATGCTTCTCACCTAGCAAGACGTGCGAGGCGCGGGAAGTCAGTAATATTTTTTTGCAGAAGCGAGCTTGCTCGCGAAGAACGGCAACGAAAACGCGGTGCCCTCGGCTTTTTCGCGAGCAAGCTCGCTCCTACAAGGGCAGCAGGTTTCTAACGGGAGAGGGTCAATAGATCAGGCTGAGGCCGGCCAGATCCAGGCGTTGCACTTGGAGCTCCCGGGTCAAGGTGCCAAGGGCGGTGTCGAGCATGTCGAGGCGGAATACCCCGCTGACTTCACGCTCGCCCAGCGCCGGGTTGGTCAATACCACACGCCCGGGGCGGTAACGGTTGAGTTGCTCGATAACCTTGGCCAACGGCTGCCGATCGAAGATCAACATACCGCGCCGCCAACTGGTGGCGCGATCAACATCAAGCTGATCAAGGCTGAGCACACCATCCTTGGGGCTGTAACGCGCAGCCTGGCCTTGCTCGAGGATACGCTTGGCCGTGCCATTTTCTGGCGAAGCCTGCACAGACACCTCGACGCTGTGCTGCAACACGCCGACCCAGGCTTGGCTGTCGCCCTCGCGCTCGACCACAAACCGCGTGCCCAATGCCCGGGTCTGGCCCGCGGCGCTGTGCACCACGAAGGGCCGGGTCTCTTCGCCCGCCATTGGCGCCACGTCAAATACCGCTGAGCCCTGGAGCAGGCTGATGCCCCGCTGTACCCCATCGAAATCCAGGCGAATAGCACTGGCGGAATCCAGCTCCACCGTACTGCCGTCAGCCAGGTGCACCGTGCGCACTTCACCTTTGCCCGTGACATAGTCAGCCTGCATGCGCAGCAACACATCCGGCCCGCGCACCCACCCGACACCCACTACCACTGCGACCAGCGCCGCGGCGGCCACACGCTGCCACGGCCTTCGGCGCGTGGAGCGGCGTACCGGTGAAACCGCTGTCGGCGGCCGCTGACGGTATACAGATTCGTCCTTGTGCACCTCGCCCAGCGCCGCCCAAGTCTGCTCGGCAAAGCGCAAGGCCGCTTCGTGACGACTGTCGCGGGCGATCCATTGGCGCAACTCGGCCTGTTCCTGTTCGCTCAAGGCACCGGCGTGCAGGCGCACCGCCCACTCGGCCGCCTCCTCGGTAATGCTGTGCTGTTGCGGACCTTGGCTATTCACGTGTGAATCTCGAATTTTCGTTATATAGACGCTGTGACGCCTGGCCTGGCATTTTTCGGTAATTCATTCGTCGGATGGCTTCACCTCGCCTTCCTGCAGGCGCTGCATCACATACGCCAGGGCCTTGGCCAGGTGCTTTTGCACGGAACTGTCGCTGATGTCCAGGTGCTGGGCGACCTGGGCGTGGGTCATGCCTTCGATACGGTTCAAGCGGAAAATTTGCTGGGTGCGCTCCGGCAACTCCGCCAGTGCCTGCTTCAATGCCTGTCGCTGTTGCTGCGCCATTGCCTGAGCCTCCAACCCGGCCACGTCATCTTCAATCTCGGCCAGCGCCTCGTGGGGCACGGTGTCAGTCTTGCGCCGTGCTTCCTGGCGAATATGGTCGATCAGCAGATTGCTCGCCGTTCGATAGAGATAGCCTTGGGAGTTGTCGATGCGCTCGCTGGCAGGCTTTTGCGCCAGGCGCAGGAAGCTCTCCTGCACCAGGTCAGCGGCTAATTGCGGGTCCCGTACCTTGCGGGCCAGATACCCGCGCAGCGTATCGGCATGCTTGAGAAACAAGCCCTTGAGATCCACGTCCGACAAACCGACTCCCTGGAATGTTAAGGAAACAGGCGGGCATCTTAAGCATTGTCGAGAATGATTTTCAATTGATATCTAATCTGATTGCCATGTGCCGTATCATTGATTAACGGTTCGATAATCGAACGGAACCGCTGCCGACAATTGACCAAATTAACCATCCAGTACATTTTGTCTCCACAACCAATAAGAAACTGTGGAGAACCCTCTATGCCGCCCATCGTGCTGGTGCTCAACGGCCCCAACCTCAATCTGCTTGGCACCCGCGAGCCCGCTACTTATGGCCACGAAACCCTGGCCGACATCGCCGCCCTGTGTGGTCGCAGCGCGGACAAGCTCGGGCTGAAAATCGAGTTTCGTCAGACCAACCATGAGGGCGAACTGCTCGACTGGATCCACGGCGCCCGCGCCCGCTGCGCTGGTATCGTGATCAACCCGGCAGCCTGGACCCACACCTCGGTCGCGATCCGCGATGCACTGGTGGCCAGTGAAGTACCAGTGATCGAAGTGCATTTATCCAACGTGCATGCCCGCGAGGCTTTTCGTCATCACTCGTTTGTATCCCCTATCGCCCAGGCGGTGCTGGCCGGGTTTGGCAGCCACGGCTACCACCTGGCCCTGGAGCATTTCAGCCATACGCTGAAGGGACGCGCTTGATGAAAACACGCATTCTCGCCGGCCTGATCGGTGCCGGTATCCAGGCCTCCCGCACCCCGGCCTTGCATGAAGAGGAAGGCGACGCCCAGGGCTTGCGCTACCTGTATCGACTGATCGACCTTGAGCCGCTGCGACTGGACCTCAATGCCCTGCCCGACCTGCTGCGGGCCGCCGAATTGATGCACTTCAACGGGCTGAACATTACCTACCCGTGCAAGCAGGCGATCCTACCGTTGCTCGATGACTTATCCGACGAAGCCAGAGGCATTGGTGCAGTCAACACGGTGGTGTTCAAGGACGGTAAACGGATCGGCCACAATACCGACTGCCTGGGGTTCGCTGAAGGGTTTCGCCGCAACTTGCATGACGTCGCCCGTCGGCACGTGGTGCAGATGGGTGCCGGTGGCGCAGGGGCAGCGGTGAGCCATGCGCTGCTGGCAGAAGGCGTTGAGCACCTGAGCATTTTCGACGTGGACGTCTCCCGCGCCCGCGACCTTGTGGATAACCTTACGCAGCGTTTCGGCCCCGGTCGCGCCCAGGTCGGCACACATCTGGAAAATGCGATGGCCGAGGCTGATGGGTTAGTGAATACCACGCCGATGGGCATGACCAAGCTGCCCGGGACACCGGTGCCAGCTGCGTTGTTGCGTACAGAACTGTGGGTCGCGGAAATCGTATATTTCCCACTGGAAACCGAGTTGCTACGCGATGCCCGCGCCTTGGGTTGCCGTACCCTGGATGGCGGCAATATGGCGGTGTTTCAGGCGGTGAAGGCGTTTGAGTTGTTCAGTGGTCAAGTGCCAGACGCCGATCGAATGCTGGCGCACTTCCAGAGCATGAATGGCTGACTGCCGAAACAGAGTTCAAATGTGGGAGGGGGCTTGCTCCCGATTGCGGTGTATCAGTCAGCACATGCTTGGCTGACAGACCGCTATCGGGAGCAAGCCCCCTCCCACATTGGTCCTGCGCTGAACTCAGGCCTGCAGGTAACGCAACACCGACTCGCAAATCATCTCCCGATGCCGCTGCTTGATCGCCTCGTCCGACAGTTCGATCTGGAAGATCTCACTGAAGGTATGCCGGTTGGATACCCGGTAAAAGCTGAACGAGTTGATCAGCAGGTGCACGTCCAACGGCTCGAGCCCTTCACGAAACAACCCCAATTGGGCGCCACGGCGCAAGGTCTCACCCAGCCCCTCAAGGATCTTGCTGTTCATCGCCTTGATGGTGTTGGTGCGTTTGACGTACTCGGCGTTGTGGATATTTTCGATGCTGACGATGCGCACGAAATCTACGTTCTGGTCGTGGTGATCGAAGGTGAATTCCACCAGCCGGCGAATCGCCTCACGCGGTTCCAGGGCGGTGAGGTTCATGCGGGTCTCGGTGTTGCGGATATCGCCGTAGAGCTTCTCCAGCACCTCGACGTACAACTGCTCCTTGCTGCCGAAGTAGTAATAGATCATGCGCTTGGAGGTATGGATACGCTCGGCGATGGCGTCCACCCGGGCGCCGGCCAGACCCTGCTGAACAAACTCGACAATGGCTTCCTGGAGAATATTCTCGCGGGTCTTTTCCGGGTTGTTCTTACGACTCTTGCGCGGTGCGTCTGACACCGCGGGAAGATCGGGACTCGAGGTCATGGGGCGCTCACAGCCATTGTTGTGCAGGCGCTGATTATGGGCCGCGGCGCTCGCCGAAGGAAGCACTCGGCCGGCAGTTATAAACGCGCCTGACGCACCGCACCGCTGCGTGACTTGGCCATCGCCGCCAAACGCACTGCCACGTTGGCTGCGCCATAGCCGGCATAGCCGTTCTTGCGCTGGATGATCTCGAAGAAAAACCGCCCTTCGAACGGTTCGGTGTACACGTGAAACAACTCACCGCCCTGTGCGTCACGGTCGTACAGCACGTTGTAGTACGCCAACTCGCTAAGAAACTCATCGTCAAAATCGAAGCGTGCTGCCAAGTCGTCATAATAGTTGAGCGGAATGTCCAGCAACGGCACCCCGGCCTCCTTCGCCCGACGCACCTCGGCGAAAATATCCGCGCAATCAAAGGCGATGTGATGCACCCCCGAACCACGATAGCTGGAGAGTGCGTGGGAAATCGCGGTGTTGCGGTTTTCGGAAATATTCAACGGCAGGCGGATTGAGCTGCAACGGCTGCGCAACGCACGGCTTTTCACCAGGCCGTACGGGTCGGGCAACACCACTTCGTCATCGGCTTCGAAATCCAGCAGGCTCTTGTAGAACAGCACCCAACTGTCGAGGCTGTCGGCCGGCAAGGCCATGGCCATATGGTCGATGCGCAGCAAGCCGCCGCTGGCGACAGAGGCCGGTTGCAGGTTGAAATCAGTGTCGTACAGCCCGCCTTCACTGGGGTCGACCAGGTAAATCAGGCTGCCATCCGGCGCACGTACCGCCGCCAGCTCGAGCTCATTGGGCCCGACCAGGCCGCGATACGGCTGGCCCTTGTAGGCCACCGCCCGCTCCAGGGCCTTGGCGCTGTCCTTGACCCGAATCGCGGTGGCGCACAGCGATGGGCCATGGGCCTCGAAAAAGTTGTGGGCGAAAGAATAGGGTTCGCAGTTGAGGATCAGGTTGATATCACCCTGGCGCAACAGGCTCACGTTCTTCGAGCGATGCTGACCGGCCTTGGCGAAACCCAGGCGCTCCAGCCAGTGAGTCAGTTTGGCGCCGAGGCTTTCATCCACGGCAAATTCAAGAAACTCGATACCGTCGTATTCGCTGGCCGCCGGGGTTTCAAACAGGATGTCCACGGGCGCAGCGGGGCCTTGTTCAGCCAGGCGTTGGCGGGTTTTTTCTTCCAGGTATAACAGTGAACGCAAGCCATCCGCCGCATTCGCCCGGGTCGGCGCGGCGCGGAAGCCATCGTTGAAAATCTCCAGGGACAATGGCCCGGTGTAGCCGCTCTGGATAATCGGTGCCAGAAAACCGGCCAGGTCAAATTCGCCCTGGCCCGGGAAGCAACGGAAGTGCCGGCTCCACTCCAGCACATCCATGGCCAGGATCGGCGCGTCAGCCATTTGCACAAAAAAGATCTTGTCGCCCGGGATCTGGGCGATGCCGCTCGGGTCACCCTTGAGCGACAGGGTGTGAAAACTATCGAGCAACACACCAAGGCTTGGGTGGTCGACCTGGCGCACCAGGTTCCATACCTGCTGCCAGGTGTTCACATGCCTGCCCCAGGCCAACGCTTCATAGCCGATGCGCAGGCCACGCTTGCCGGCGTGTTCGGCCAGCAGGCCCAGGTCATCGAGCATAATATTTTCGTCGCCCACGCAATCGGCCGAAGCATTACTGCACACCAGCACCAGGTCGGTGCCCAGTTCCTGCATCAGGTCAAACTTGCGCTCGGCGCGCTCCAGGTTGCGCGCCAGGCGGTCGCGGCGGCAGCCTTCAAAATCGCGGAACGGCTGGAACAGGGTGATGGCGATGCCGAGGTCTGCACACATCTGCCTAACTTCGCGGGGGCTGCCGTCGTAATACAACAAATCGTTCTCAAAGATTTCCACCCCATCAAACCCGGCGGCGGCAATGGCTTCGAGCTTTTCCGGCAAGGTGCCGCTCAAGGAAACAGTGGCGATGGAACGTTGCATGGATGACTCCCGGCAGTTGTTATTTGTGGCAAATTATTCGCCCCCAGCCTACACCCAGCAATTAAAATGTACGAACCGGTTAGTTTTTGGTGCGATTATCGAACACTATGCCCCTTTGGCGAATTGACGACTTTTTAACCACTGCGCACCATCGACCGGGCAACTCGTTCAAGTAACAAGACCCAGAACACACCATAAAAATTTCAAAAAACGGGTACGACCTCATGCCTCTGCAAAACCCAACCCTGGCCGCACGCCCGGGTAACCCGCACGCCGGCATCGGCGACAAGATCCGCGGCGCCCTGGCCGTAGGTAAAACGCGCTGGGGCATGTTGGCCCTGGTGTTCTTCGCCACTACTCTGAACTACATCGACCGCGCCGCCCTCGGCGTCATGCAGCCGATCCTCGCCAAGGAAATGAGCTGGACGGCGATGGACTACGCCAACATCAACTTCTGGTTCCAGGTCGGCTACGCCATCGGCTTTGTGCTGCAAGGCCGCTTGATCGACCGGGTCGGCGTCAAGCGCGTGTTCTTCTGCGCCGTGCTGTTGTGGAGCCTGGCCACGGGCGCCCACGGCCTGGCCACCTCGGCGGTGGGCTTTATGGTCTGCCGCTTTATCCTCGGGCTGACCGAAGCCGCCAACTATCCGGCCTGCGTCAAGACCACCCGCCTGTGGTTCCCCGCCGGCGAGCGTGCGGTTGCCACCGGTATCTTCAACGCTGGCACCAATGTCGGCGCAATGATGACGCCAATGCTGCTGCCGCTGATCCTGCACGTGTGGGGCTGGCAGGCGGCGTTCTTGTGCATGGCGGCGCTCGGAGGCATCTGGCTGTTGTTCTGGGGTTTGAAATACTACAACCCGGAAGACCACCCCACCGTAAAACAATCCGAATTGGACTACGTGCAACAGGAAGTCGAGCCAGAACAGCCGCGCGTGCCGTTCAGCCGCATCCTGCGCATGCGTGGTACCTGGGCCTTCGCTCTTGCCTACTCGCTGACCGCACCAGTGTTCTGGTTCTACCTGTACTGGCTGCCGCCGTTCTTGAACCAGCAATACAACCTGGGCATCAACGTGACGCAGATGGGCATACCCCTGATCATCATCTATCTGACTGCCGACTTCGGTAGCGTGGGGGGTGGGATCCTATCGTCATTCCTGATCGGCCGAGGAATGAACTCGATCAAGGCCCGCCTGCTGTCGATGCTGCTGTTTGCCTGCTGCATTGTCGGCGTGGTCATGGCGGCCGGTTCCAGCCAGCTGTGGGTGGCGGTGTTCGCCATCTCCCTGGCCATCGGCGCGCACCAGGCCTGGACCGCCAACATCTGGAGCCTGGTGATGGACTACACGCCCAAGCACATGATGAGCACGGTGTTCGGTTTCGGTGGGATGTGCGCGGCCATTGGCGGCATGTTCATGACCCAGATCGTCGGTCACATCCTCACGGTGACCAATAACAACTACACCGTGCTGTTCACCCTGATCCCGGCGATGTACTTCATCGCGCTGGTGTGGATGTACTTCATGGCGCCGCGCAAGATTCCGACGGTAGACGTCTGATCAACGCCGCCGCTGCTGCCAGGCAGCGGCCAACCCGCTCATGCAGATCACCCCGATGCCGACCACCGTGGTCGTATCGGGGGTATGACTGAACACCAGCCAGCCCAACAACCCCGCGAACACGATCTGGCAATAGCCGAACGGCGCCAGCAAGGCCGGTGCCGCGAAGCGGAAGGCCTGGGTCAGCATCAGGTGCGCCGTCATCCCGCAGGTCCCCAGCGCCAGCATCAATACAGCATGCCACAGGCTCGGCACCTGCCAGAAGAACGGCACCATGGCACTCATCACCAAGGTGTTGCACAGCCCGGCGAAGAAGTTGCTGGTGGTGGGCGTGTCGAACTTACTGAGGATGCGCGTAAGCAGTTGGTAGAAGCAGAAGAACATCGCCGAACACAAGGGCAACAGCACCGCTGGTGTGAACAGTTCGCCGCCCGGGTGGATGATCACCAGCACCCCGACGAACCCGCAGATCACTGCCAGCCATTGGCCGCGCGTCACGTGCTCGCCGAGCAGCGGCACCGACAGCGCCGTCACCAGGATCGGCGCGAGAAAGTTGACCGCCGTGGCTTCCGCCAACGGGATGTAGTGCAGCGCCGCGGTGAAAAACAAGCTGGTGCCCAACAGGCACAAGGCACGCACCACCTGCATGCCCGGCCGCTTGCTGCGCAGTACGCGCAAGCCCGACTGCGGCAGGAAGATCCCGGCCATCAGCAAGGTGTGCACCAGGTAGCGCGCCCACACCACCATCACGATGGGGTAGAACCCGGCCAGGTATTTGGACAAGGCGTCATGGCTGGAGAACAGAAACGTCGCCAGCACAATCAGCAGAATGCCTTTGAAGGGATGGTTGACGCCGGAAAGCGGGGTACTGACAGTCATGGAATTCTCTTGCGTGGCGAGTTCAACGCGGTAGCACTCAACCGAGTAATCTAGCAGCCGGGCATGGGTCTGCCCCAAGAGCATAACCAAACAGTGGGCGAACAGCGCACTAAATCACCGCAATCGAGTCCAACCCTGCACGCGCGCCCCGGCGTTGCACACTTTTTAATCAAGGCCTTGCCGCTATGAAAAAAATCTTCTTTGTTCTGTCTGCTGTCGCCCTGCTTACCGCCTGCGATAAAGCCAAGGAAGCGCCCAAACCTGCGCCACCCTCTGTACAGGCGACCCTGGTGCCGGAAACGCCCCCGACCGATCAATGGGTCGGCAAGTGGATCGGCGTCGAAGGCTTGAACCTGACCATTGCCAAGGACGACAGCGTTGGCCGCGGTCACTACCTGCTCACCATGCAATACGGCCTCGATGCCGATGCCTCCGGCACCTTCAAAGGTGAAGCCGCCGAAGACGGTATCGCCTTCACCCGCCCCGACGGCCCACACCTGTTGCGCGCTGGCGACGGTGCTGCCACCGGCCTGAAATGGCTGGCGGATAAAAAAGACTGCCTGATCGTCGCCACCGGTGAAGGCTATTGCCGTTAATACCGACCATAATCACTCACGGTTAGCACACAGAGGATTGCTCCCATGCTATGGAAAAAAGGCCGACGCAGCGACAACGTGGTGGATGCCCGCGATGACAGTGGTGGTGGCGGTGGCGGCATGCGCTTTGGCGGCGGCAAGGGCCTGAGCCTGACGGCCATCGTGCTGATCGTAGGCATTGGCTGGTTGACCGGCCAGGACCCGATGCAGATCCTCGGCCAGTTGAGCGGCCAGATGGAACAGGCGCCGTCGGTCAGCACCCAGCCGCGCCAGGCGCCGCCTGCCAATGACCAGCAGGCCGATTTCGTGCGGGCCGTGCTGGGCGACACCGAAGACACCTGGGGCCAGGTGTTCCAGGAAAACGGCCTGGCCTACAAGAACCCGAAGCTGATCCTGTTCCGTGGCCGGGTGAACTCCGCTTGCGGTGGCGCCACCTCCGCCAGCGGCCCGTTCTATTGCCCGGCTGACCAACAGGTGTACCTGGACCTGGATTTCTTCCGGGAAATGTCCCAGCGCTTTCAGGCCTCCGGCGAGTTCGCCCAGGCTTATGTGATCGCCCACGAAGTCGGGCATCACGTGCAAACGTTGCTGGGTATCTCATCCAAGATCCAGGCCGCACGCCAGCAAGGTCGACAGATGCAAGGCGATGGCGGCCTGCTGGTCCGCCAGGAACTGCAAGCCGACTGCTTTGCCGGGGTGTGGGCCAACCGCGCACAGAAACGGCTTAACTGGCTGGAACCGGGTGATATCGAAGCGGCACTGAACGCGGCCAACGCCATTGGCGATGACCGTTTGCAGCAACAGGGCCAAGGGCGCGTAGTGCCGGACTCGTTTACCCACGGCACCTCGGCCCAGCGCGTGCGCTGGTTCAAGACCGGCTTCGCCCAGGGCCAGATCTCTCAATGCGACACCTTTACCGCCAAGAGCCTCTGAATGAATAGGCGATTTGGGTTAGTGCTGGGGTTGCTGGCCAGCTGGTCCACCGCCACTTGGGCTGTCGAAAAAGCCCATGGCGTCAAGGTGGTCAGCCCTGATCGTTTTCACCTGGAGGCCGGCGACCTCAGTGTCGGCGTGAGCCAGGACTGGCGCCAGCCGTTGCCCAAGATAACGCGCGCGCTGATCATCGTGCATGGGCGCCTGCGCAATGCGCAGACCTATCTGCACAGTGGCGAAAGTGCCGCCGCACATGCCGGGGTTGGTGCAAGCACGTTGGTGATTGCGCCGCAATTTCTCAACCAGTCGGATGTGAAGGGCAACCACCTGAATAACCAGGTACTGCGCTGGCAGGGCAACGACTGGATGGCTGGAGAACCTTCCACCGGCCCTGGCCATCTCAGCGCCTATGGCGCCCTCGACCAGATCATCAAGCACCTGGGCAATCGCAAGTTGTTCCCGGCGTTGAAAGAGATCGTGGTCGCCGGCCATTCCGGCGGTGGCCAGGTGGTACAGCGCTTCGCCCTCACCGGCCATGACCACCCGTTGCTGCAAACCGAAGGCATCAGCCTGCGGTATGTGGTGGCCAACCCCTCCTCCTACGCCTACTTCAGCCCGCAGCGGCCGGTGACGTTCGATGTCACCCGCTGCCCAGGTTTCAACGACTGGAAATACGGCATGCAAAACCTGCCGGCCTACGTCGGTCAGCAAGGCGCACAGCAATTGGAACGAGCCTACGTCTCACGCGATATCACCTACCTGCTGGGCCAACAAGACACCGACCCCAACCACCCGGCGTTGGATAAAGGCTGCGAGGCCGAGACCCAGGGCGCGTACCGACTGATTCGTGGGCATAACTACTTTGACTACCTCAGGCAGCGTCATCCGCAACTGACTCACAAGCTGGTGGAAGTGCCGGGGGTGGGGCATGACGGGGATAAGATGTTTACCTCGCCAGAGGGAGAGAAGGTGTTGTTTTCCCAATAATCACTGAATAAACCCACATTTGATCTCTATTTTCTGGATTGCAACATCTGGAGTAATACCGAGCAATCCTTGGCATGCCAATCCGCCAACTCCGGCCATGGGTTCTCCGGCAGGTTCACCAACACGGTCTTCGTCCCCGCTGCTCGGCCACAGTCCAGGTCAAAACGATAATCCCCGACCATCACCATCTCGCTCGGCGCTACCTTCCACGCCGCTGCCAACTTCAACAAACCATCCGGATCAGGTTTGTGCGGCGCATCATCACGCCCCAGCACATCCTCGATGGCAAAGCAGTCCGCCAGGCCGATGGCTTCCAAGGTGATATGGGCCAGCTCGCGCGCATTGCGGGTCAGGATACCCAGTCGATAACCGCGTCCGGCCAACTCACGCACAAGTTCCACAGCGCCTTGTGCCGCGACCGAACCGAGTGCCAGCTCGCGCTCGTGCTCCAGTAACCAGGCATGCTTGGCCGAAGCGACCGGCGCCGGCAAGGTCGCCAGGTGCGTGAGGATGTCGTCCTCAGGCGGAATATCCAACGCCACGCGAATGGCAGCAAAATCATGCACGGCCACCGTGAGGGTGCCGTCCATGTCGAACACCCAGTGCTTAACGTCCGACAGGCTCATGCCCAGTCCTTGCGATGACGGATCAAACCTTCCTGGGTTACCGAGGCCACCAGTTGCCCAGCGCGGTTGTACACGCTGCCACGGGAAAAGCCCCGGGAGTTGCCGGCCCACGGGCTATCCATGGCATACAGCAACCAGTCATCGGCGCGCAGGTCAGCGTGAAACCACAGCGCGTGGTCGAGACTGGCGACCTGCATGTCTTTCTGCCACACAGTCTTGCCATGGGGCAGCAACGAGGTGGTCAACAGGCCGAAGTCCGAGGCGTAGGCCAGCAGGTACTTGTGCAGCGCCGGCGAGTCCGCCAGGGCGCCGTCGGCACGAAACCACACGTACTTGACCGGGTCGGACGGCTGCGGGTTGAACGGGTCTTTTTCGGTGACCGGGCGCACTTCGATGGGCTTGGGGCACAGCAACTTGTCGCGCATATGCTCGGGGATCAGGTGCGCACGTTGCTTGGTCAGCTCCAGCTCCGAGGGCAGGTTTTCCGGGCCGACCACCACCGGCATGGTGGTCTGGTGATCGAAGCCTTGTTCGTCGTACTGGAACGAGGTGGTGCACGTAAAGATCGGGTTGCCCTTCTGGATCGCCGTTACCCGCCGAGTGCTGAAACTGCCGCCGTCGCGTACGCGGTCCACCGAATACACCACTGGCAAGGCTGCATCGCCAGGGCGCAGGAAATAACCGTGCAGGGAATGCACATGCCGCGCCTCTTCTACCGTCTGGCTGGCCGCCGACAACGACTGGCCGAGCACCTGGCCGCCGAACAACTGGCGAAAGCCCAGGTCCTGGCTGCGACCGCGAAAGAGGTTTTCCTCGATCGGCTCCAGGGTCAGCAAGTCCACCAGATCTTCCAATACTTGGCTCATAGAGCAACTCCTGCAATCAATAGGGCATTCCGGGCTGCTTATCCATGCAGCGTGTCCAACCATTGGGCGCGGGTGATGCGGTACAAAACATGAGGGCGCAGCGGGTCATCGGCTGCGACCTTGGGGTGTTCAAAATCTGCCTGCGGATCGTAATGCATACCGATGGCCTGCATGACTTTTTGTGAGGGCAGATTGGCTTGCGTGGTGAAGGCCACAATCTCATCCAGTTGCAAGCGGTCAAAGCCGCAACGCAACGCGGTCCATGCAGCTTCACTGGCGTAGCCCAGGCCCCAGTGTTCGCGGGCCAGGCGCCAGCCGATTTCCACCGCGGGGGTAAAGCCGGCTTCGAAGCTGACATTTTGCAGGCCTGTCAGGCCGATAAATTCACCCGTATCCTTGCGCTGCAACGCCCAAAAACCGAAGCCGTATTCCGCAAAATGCCCGCGAATGCGGCCGATCAATGCGGCGCTTTCCAAATGGCTCAACCTGGCCGGAAAATAGCGCATCACTTGCGGGTCGGCGCACATGCGCGCAAAGTCCGGCAGGTCGCTGTCGCGCCACTGGCGCATCAACAGGCGTGCACTTTCCAATTGCAATATCGGCTCCATGGGTCCCCCTCCCTTGCCATGTGCGTGAGTGTACAGCGCTGTTAAGATCCTTCGCAGGTTCCCGTCAGAAAATCCCATGCCTTTGCCATTGATCTACCACGAAGACTACAGCCCTGAGTTCCCGGCAGACCACCGGTTCCCCATGGACAAGTTTCGCCTGCTGCGCGACCACCTGGTGGATACTGGCCTTACTGAGGACAGCCATCTTCTACGCCCGCAGCTTTGCCCAGCGGACATCCTCGCGCTGGCCCATGAACCTGGGTATATCGAACGCTACATGAGCGGCCAATTGGCCCGCGAAGATCAACGCCGCCTCGGCCTGCCCTGGAGCGAAGCCCTCGCGCGGCGCACCGTGCGTGCGGTTGGCGGCTCGATATTGGCTGCAGAGCAGGCCCTTGAACATGGCCTGGCCTGCCATTTGGCCGGCGGCACCCATCACGCCCACTACGATTACCCTGCGGGCTTCTGCATCTTCAATGACCTGGCAGTGATCAGCCATTACCTGCTGGCCAGCGGTCGGGTCAATCGCGTGCTGATCTTCGATTGCGACGTGCACCAGGGCGACGGCACCGCACGCATCCTCCACGACACGCCGGACGCCATCACCGTATCGCTGCACTGCGAAAAGAACTTCCCGGCGCGCAAGGCCCAGAGCGACTGGGACATCCCGTTGCCTATGGGCATGGGCGATGCCGACTACCTCAAAGTGGTGGACGATACGCTCAACTACCTGCTGCCGCTCTACCAGCCCGACCTGGTGCTATACGACGCTGGCGTGGATGTGCACAAGGATGACGCCCTCGGGTACCTCAAGCTGACGGATGAAGGTGTCGCCGCCCGCGATGAAAGCGTGATGCGCCACTGTCTGGGCCGTGACATTCCAGTGATGGGCGTAATCGGCGGCGGCTATAGCAAGGACCGCCCAGCCCTGGCTCGCCGCCACGGCATCCTGCATCACAGCGCCCAGCGGGTATGGACGTCATCAGGTTGTCACTGAACCGTGAGCGTTACCCACAATGGCTGTGGAATGGCCTGTGGATAACTTGAGCGTAAGCACCTGCAAGCTAGTAGCCGTATAGCCTGTAGGAAAGTGTACGTTTTTTGATCAGGCAGCTGCGCCGTCGTCGGGTAGAATGCTTGGCCTATTCAAGCGACCGTAGCCCTGCCATGCCCAAGACCTCTTCTCAACATGTCACCATTATCGGCGGTGGCCCTGCCGGGCTGATGGCCGCCGAAGTCTTGAGCCAGGCAGGCGTGGGTGTGGATCTGTACGACGGCATGCCCTCGGTGGGGCGCAAATTCCTGCTGGCGGGCGTGGGCGGGATGAACATTACCCACTCCGAGGACTATCCGGCGTTTGTCTCCCGCTACGCCGAACGCGCGCCGCATATGGCGCCGTTGCTGCGGGCGTTCGGGGCCCAAGCGTTGTGCGAATGGATTCATGGCCTGGGCATCGAAACTTTTATCGGCACTTCCGGGCGTGTGTTTCCTACCGACATGAAAGCCGCTCCCCTTCTGCGAGCGTGGCTTAAACGCCTGCGCGATCAAGGCGTGGTTATCCACACGCGCCATCGTTGGCTAGGCTGGAATGCCGAAGGCGGTTTACTTATCCACAGCCCGGACGGCGACAAAGTTGTCCACAGCGATGCGGTGTTGCTGGCCCTGGGCGGAGGCAGTTGGTCGCGTCTAGGTTCTGATGGTGCCTGGCTCAAGCTGCTGGAAGATAAAGGCGTGCCCTATGTGCGCTTGCAACCGAGCAACTGCGGTTTCGACGTGTCGACCTGGAGTGAGCTGCTGGTCAGCAAATTTGCTGGTGCGCCGTTGAAAAACGTCGCCATTGGCCTGGCCGATGACCCGCCTCGGCTGGGTGAATGCGTGATCACCGCCACCGGCATCGAAGGCAGTTTGATTTACGCGTTGTCGGCGCCCATTCGTGAAGCGATCAACCGCAACGGTTCGGCCACGGTGCATATCGACCTGCTGCCGAGCAAGCCGCTGGACAAGGTGCAGGCGGCATTGGCCAAGCCACGGGGCTCGCGGTCGATGAGCAAGCATTTGCACAGTCAGTTGGGCTTGGACGGGGTCAAGGCGGCGCTGTTGCGCGAGTTGGCGCCGACTGAACATTTCAATGATCCGGCGCAATTGGCTGTGGATATCAAGGCGCTGCCGCTGACGTTAGTGAAGACGCGACCAATGGATGAAGCGATCAGCACCGCTGGCGGCGTGCCCTTTGAAGCATTGGATGAACGACTGATGCTCAAGCAAGTGCCTGGCGTGTTTTGTGCGGGGGAAATGCTCGATTGGGAAGCGCCGACCGGTGGGTATTTATTAACGGGGTGTTTTGCCAGTGGGCATATGAGCGGGCAAGGAATATTGGCATGGCTGAATGCTTCAGGTAACCGAATCTGTTTTTAACTTGAGTTGAAGGATGCTCCTCCTTGAGCCACCTGCTTTGATACTTATAAAAACTGCCTTCTCAGCCCGCCATGAACGTAACGCTGATACCGGCTCTGGCGCTTGGATAAATCGACTGCTACCGGCTGCACAGACCGTTGCAAGACGCGCAGGGAGTTGAGGAGATGCTCATCAACCGGAAGCCGCTCTTCGGCACTCTTATTTGAAACGCGAAACGATGCACCATAGTCCTTCGCTATACTCTCGGGCTCAGGAACATCAAGCTCATCAGGAAGCTCTTGTCGCACATGGTACATTTTAGGGACCTTCTTCAATACGTCATCCTTCCCCTTGCACACACATCAAAAACCTTAATTAGTTGCCCACCCATACTTGTGAAACGAGTAGTTCACGCCAAAGGACTCCTCAATAACTTTAAGTTGCGGCGCGCCTGCACCTAACAACCCCTCAAACTTGCCAAGCATCTCCTCTTGAAGCTTAAAAAGATTATGACCGTCATCATCAAACTCAAGCTCTTTTGACCGTTCCTGATACTCAGCCTTCAATTCTTGATATTTAGCCTGAGCGGCTTTCAAGCTATCGTCAAGAACAGCATCAAGCTGCTGCTCGAGCTCTGGCGATAAATTGTAATTATCCTTCACATAGTTCACATAATCCCTATTGGCCCTATGAGCAGGAAAAAGCCGCCCTGCTTCAGCGTGCTCCATTACCTTTGACGTCAATTCATCAATTTTCTCTTGATTCGCTTTGGCATTTGCTTCTTTTTCGGCGTCGGACTTTGCTGATTCTACATTGAGAGTATCAACTACAAGCCCCGTTGCCACTAGCGCTGCAAATACAACCGGAAGTACTGGAAATGCCATATTCACCACCTAATTAGAAGTTTATTTTCATACAGCCTTTTTGCCTTTTATATGTGGGAACCAGCGAAAGGCAGTTCCAAGAAAGAAGAAATTACTCATTACGAAAAGTTTCCGGGCAAATCATAAAAAAAATGTCTCAGCCTCAACGAAAGGGCGCGGCGTGCCCTTTGAAGCATTGGATGAACGACTGATGCTCAAGCAAGTGCCTGGCGTGTTTTGTGCGGGGAAATGCTCGATTGGGAAGCGCCGACCGGTGGGTATTTGTTAACGGGGTGCTTTGCCAGTGGGTACATGAGCGGACAGTGAATACTGGCATGGCTGGAGGCGTCAGGTGGCTGAACCTGTATTAACTTGAGTTGAAGGCTCGTCCTTCAGCCACCTGCCTTAATGCTTATAAAAACTGGCTTCTCAGCCTGCCATGAATATGGCGCTGATAACTGGTCTGTCGCCTGGACAGATCATTTTCTATCGACTGCGCGGCGCGTTGCAAGGCTAGCAAGGAGGTGGTGAGTTGCTCCTGCGCTGAAAGTCGCTCTACAACTTTCTTATTTGAAACGCGGCATGAGGTATTGTCGTCCTTCGCTTTGCTGTCGAGCTCAGGCACTTCGAGCTCACTGGGCAACTCTTGCAGTACACCATAAGTTCTACGGATATTCTCCAACACGTACTTCCCCCCTTGGCAGATATGTCTAAAACGCCGAAAACTCTGACAGCCTTCTATGAAAAATCTTTAATTAGTAGCTCAACCATATTTTAGAGCCGCGCAATTTACGTTGAAGCATTTCTCTATAGTTTTAATTTGCTGCACTTAAATAGCTTGGGAATCGGGGTACTTCTGCTCAAACCCTTCCAGTTCCCTTCGTAAAAATTCGTCACCTTCTGGCAGGGCTACCGACAGTGCGTCTATATAAGTGCGGTGCGCAGCTTCAAGCGCCACGGGTTGATCTTTCAAACTCTCCTGCTCAACTTTGAAGCCGCGACTGAGAGCTAGCCCCTTGTCCTGGCTCTTATATTCAACCTCTTTGATAACCTGATTCAGCGGCAAGGTTTCGTGAGAATTTACGCCGACATGATGCTGCTGCAAAGAAGCCAATTCTTTATACAACCTGATTTGGTGCGCATAAGCCTCTGGTTGGGTTTTCTTAATATCGGTCAGCTCTTTCTCCAGCGCGCTGATACGCGCCTCATGACTCCTCTCTGACGCGGCAGCAGTGTCTCTATGCGTTTGTGCTGCGCGCCTCATGTACTGCCCGAAGGTTTCCTCTCCCGGCCTGAAGGATAGCGATGCAAAAGAAGCCGCAAATTCCATATCAATTACCTCCACTCAAAGGCTGCTGATTAACGGTCAGTTTCCTGACGCCTACCTGAGTGGTGATCGAGCGTTTTGAGTTCAGTTTTACCACGCGGAAAAAAATTACAAGAAGATTCCATCCGCAGTGGACGGGATTGCCCCGCCCACTCTGTGCGCCAACCCTTATAAAACCTTTACTTCTTCTTGCGCGGCCCGGTATTGAACACTGGCACCTTGCGCACCGGCTTGATCGACGGCTCAGCCGGCGCCACATCACCACTGTCCACCCACTTACCCAGGTTGCGCTTGCCGCCACTACCGGACGTTTTAGGCTTCTTCGGTTTTTTCGGTTTCTTGACCACTTGCCCACTGGCATCGGTGTCGGGCACGCGGTGCTCGGGTTCGAAGTCCGGTTCCATCTTGCGGCTCAAGGTCTGGCGGGTCAGCATCTCGATGGCCGAGAGCATGTTGACCTCGTCGGCACACACCAGGGAAATCGCCTCACCGGTGTTGCCCGCACGACCGGTACGACCGATACGGTGGATGTAGTCCTCGGCCACGATTGGCAGATCAAAGTTGACCACCAGCGGCAGATCTTCGATATCCAGGCCACGGGCTGCCACGTCGGTGGCGACCAGGATCTGCACCTCGCTGGCCTTGAAACGGTCCAGTGCGCGCTGGCGGGTCGCCTGAGGTTTGTCGCCATGGATACCATCGGCGTTGATGCCCAGTCCCTGCAACTTATCCACCAGTGCGTCCACGCCGTTGCGGGTCTTGGCGAATACCAGCACCTGCTTCCAGCGGCCTTTGCGCATCAGGTGCACAAACAACTCGGCCTTGCGCTTCTTGTCCACCGGCACCACCCACTGCTTGACGGTGTTGGCGGCGACGTTGCGCGGGCTCACTTCGATGCTCAGCGGGTCGTTGAGCATCTGCCCGGCCAGCAGGCGGATGTCATCGGAGAAGGTCGCGGAAAACAGCAAGGTCTGGCGCTTTTTCGGCAGCATGCGATAAATGTTGGCAAGCTCTTCGGAGAAGCCCAGGTCGAGCATGCGGTCGGCTTCGTCGAGCACCAGGGTTTGCAGCTGGTTGAGTTTCAGCGCGTTCTGGCGGAATAGGTCGATCAGGCGGCCAGGGGTGGCAACCAGGATGTCGACGCCCTTGCGCAGCTTCATCATCTGCGGGTTGATGCTCACGCCGCCGTACACCGCGTAAGTGGTCAGCGGCAGATGCTGGGCGTACTCGGCGACGCTGGCGTGAACCTGCTCGGCCAGTTCGCGGGTCGGGCACAGGATCAGCGCACGCGCCGAGTTGGCGGCGACTTTCGGCCCTTCCATGGTCAGCAATTGCAGCAGCGGCAAGGCGAAGCCTGCGGTCTTGCCGGTGCCGGTCTGGGCCGCAGCCATCAGGTCGCGTCCAGCCAGCACCGCCGGAATGGCTTGCGCCTGCACCGGCGTCGGGGTCTGGTAGCCAAGCGTCTCAAGGGCGCGCAGCAAGGGTTCGATCAGGCCAAGGGTGGCGAAAGTCATGTGTTTACCGTAGGAAAAATTCAGCGCAAAGGCGTAATGCGCGGCAGTTTACCTTATTTCCGCCTTGGGCTTGCGCCACTGGGGCAGGCTGATCAATAGCACGGCGCTGATGATCACCAGCATCGCCAGGGCTTCTTCCAGGCCAATGGTCTCGCCAACGAACACAATCCCCAGCAACACCGCCACCGCCGGGTTCACGTAGGCATAGCTGGTCGCCGCCGCCGGGCGCACGTGCTTGAGCAGATACATATAGGCGTTGAAGGCGATAATCGAGCCGAACACCGTCAGATAGGCCAGGGCGAGCCAGCCTTCCAGCGGTGGCATGGCCTGCAGGTGCTCACCGGAGAGCGCGCTGACGATCAACAGCGCCACGCCGGCCACGAGCATTTCCGCGGCACTGGCCATGGCGCCTTGGGGCAGCGGCAAGTGTCGGCTCCACACCGAACCGAAGGCCCAGGAGGCCGCCGCCACCAACAGCAAGACCGCCCCCAATGGGCTTGATTGCAGGGTACTGCCCATATTGAGCATGGCGATACCGATGATGCCCAGGATCACCCCGGCCCACTCCAGCCGCGTATTACGCGCGCCCCAGAAAAACCCACACAGCAAGGTGAACAGCGGCACCGTCGCCACCGCCAGCGCGGCCACGCCGGACGACACGCCCATGTGTTCGGCCACACTGACGCCGCCATTGCCCACGGTAAGCAACAAGATGCCGATCATCCCGGCCGCCTTCCACTGCGGCCATGTCGGCGCCGGCACCCCGCGCCACCGGAGGAAGCCATACATCAACACGCCTGCCGTGCAAAACCGAATGCCCGCCAGCAACAACGGCGGCCAGTACTCCACGCCGATACGGATCACCAGGTAAGTAGAACCCCAGATCACATACAACGCAAAAAAGGCGGCGATCAACGGTAAGGGAAAGCGACGTGGGCCAGGCATTGGGCGGCTCTATGGCAGGAGATGGGAGGCTTATTCTAGAAAGGCAGGTGGCTAAACATAAGTTACAAAACCTGTTTAAACCGCCCATACACTTTTCAAAACATGGTTATGAAGGCTATAACCCGTGCTTTCGAAAGCCACACGCAACTGGAGCCTTACCATGGACAAATACGACCGCATGCTCCTCAGCGCTCTGCTCGAAGACGGCCGCGCCTCCTACGCGCAACTGGCGCGCACCGTGAACCTCTCCGCCCCCGCCGTGGCCGAGCGGGTCGCCAAACTGGAAGCCAGTGGCGTGATCACCGGCTACCAGGCCAAGGTGGATTTGTCCAAAGTCGGCTTGCCGATTCAGTGCGTAATTGAACTGCGGCTGACCAATCACGGCAGCCAGAAGGTGTACGACGCCCTGGCGCAAATTCCCGAACTGACCGAATGCCACCGGGTCACGGGCGACCCGTGCGTGATCATGCAAGCGGCGGTAGGCACCATGCCGCAGCTGGAAGACCTGATTAATCGGGTAGCGAAGTTCGGGTTCAGCAAGACCTCGATTATTTTGTCCAGCGCCATAGAGCGGCGGGTGCCGTTGGGGCAGTTGGAAGCCAACGGGAAAAATGGTGGCTGACCTACCGCGCACTGTAGGAGCGAGCTTGCTCGCGAAGGACCTGAGAGCGCCGCGTGCATTCAGGACGCCAGCGTCACCGTTGACGTTCTTCGCGAGCAAGCTCGCTCCTACAAAGGGCTTGATCTGCGCTGGACGATCAAATCAACGATCTGCTCGATGGTCGTAATGCGATCCCAATCCTCCTGCGTCGCTTGCAGCTTGAACTGCCACTTGATCTGCATGACAAAGCAGGTCAGGTCGTCATCAATGATGTCGTAGTCATGGATGAAATCGGTTTGCTCCGTCACTTCGCTTCGGTCGATAAAACCGATGATATCGACGAATAGCTGGATGACTTTTTCGCTGATTTCGACTCGCATCAAACTCATTTTCCTTATGGTCACGAGAGCCGGAGATTAAAGGTCTGTTGAGAAATCCTCTTGAGCAAAAGGAAAACCGGAACGCTCCGACAGCAACGCAGGACTTAACCTACTGACTGTTCCGACGACACATAAAAACGCCATCAACCGCGCGGTGTTTCAGTGGCAAGCAAGATCGATCCCTTTCATTTGCGGGACGTTTCCGAGAGAATCCCACGGCCTTGTTTCCGTCGGATTCGGTAGCTAGTCTCGCCCTGTCATCGAATGTTCGGTGACCGGACGTGCAAGTCCGATGGCAAGCAAGATCATAAATAAACCTTCAGCCGATATGCCTGTTATGGCGGCTGTGCGTGGGAGGCCTTCGGGCCTGCTGGGTTTGGATCCTTGCCCCGGTCTTGCACACCTACGCACAGTTGCCACCCTAATTCGCGTGCAAGCGAACGGTGTCGACTTCTTCCAGCAAGGAGTTTCACCATGGCCAAAAAAGTCACCCCCGATCCACCCAAATCCAAAACCGACTTCCTCAGCGAAGACGCCCTGCTCCACCGTCGCGCCATCGACTACTACCTCAAGGCATCCGCCCCGGATGCGCCGATCTTTATCCTGAATGACAACCTGAGCTTCGAAGACGCCCTGGCCCATGCGGCGGATTTGTTGCATTGCGCGGTGGAGACGGCACATGCCTCGGGTGAGGTGATGAAGGCGCCACAGCGGGCGGTGATGCATTTGGTGGAAATGGCGAAAGGCGTAGTGGACCAGGCGTTGGAGTGCACACAGCCTCGATAGGCGACACATAACCCATGTGGGAGGGGGCTTGCTCCCGATGGCGGTGGGTCAGATACAGATGAGCTGACTGACACACTGCTATCGGGAGCAAGCCCCCTCCCACATTTGGATCTTTGGTGTGCTTGAGAGGGTGGCTGGTTTAGAACCCGCGATGCTTTTTCAGGTGCTCATTGATTTTGGCGGCAGGCACTTTCTGCAAGGTGCATAACAGGTCATGGGACAGTTCGCGCAGGCCGTGGGTCTGGCGCAGTTGCTGGGCCAGGTGCGCCGTGAGGTTGGCGGCCATTTCCGCATCCGCCAGCGCCCGGTGAGCCTGGCCGGTGTGGGGCAGTTTGGCGTAGGCGTTGAGGGTGCCGAGTTTGTGGTTGGGCGCAGCCGGCATCAGGCGGCGGGCCAGCAGCAGGGAGCAGGCGAATTTCTGCAGGCGGGTGCGGCGGATCAGGCCCAGTTCAAAGTCCCAGAACTTCTGGTCGAAGGCGGCGTTGTGCGCCATCAAGGGCGTGGTACCGACGAATTCGTTGACTTCGTTCATCACCCGCTCAGCCGGTGGTGCACTGCGCAGCATGGCGTTGCTGATGCCGGTGAGTTGTTCGATAAAAGCCGGTACGCGCACGCCGGCGTTCATCAGGCTCTGGTAGCGGTCCACGATTTGTCCGCGCTCGAGGATGACGACGCCAATCTCCGTAGCCCGGCAGTGGCTGCTGGGGGTGATGCCGGTGGTTTCAAAGTCGATGACCGCTATACGTTCCAAACCTGTTCCCACTCCGTCTAACAATTTATTTGAGCAGCAACGCGCCTTCGATCGGCACGTAGCGGCTGGCGGCGCGGATCAATGAATTGGCCGTCAGCCCGGGCACGCCATAGGCCACGGCTTCGACGCCATGCTTGTGAATGACACGGTCGAGCAGCATGTCGAAATCGCCATCACCGGAGGCCAGCACGATTTCGTCGACATGGTCGGCGGCGTCCATGATGTCGATGGTGATGCCTACGTCCCAGTCGCCCTTGGCCGAACCGTCGCTGCGCTGGATATACGGTTTGAGTTTTACCGTAAAGCCCAGGTTACGCAGGATCTGCTGGAATTGCTGCTGCTTGCTGTCGCCACGGTCGATGGCATACGCGTACGCCTCGACAATCTGCCCGCGCGCGCTGATGTCAGCCCACAGGGCGGCGTAGTTGAAGTGGCAGCCATAGGCCTGGCGCACGGTGTAATAGAGGTTTTGTACATCGGCGAACACTGCAATTTTCTTCACCGCACTTCCTCATAGACAGCCAGGCTCATAGACAGCCAGGCGCCAGCGCCCGGAAAGGGCGCCAGTATGCCAGCCAAGGGAGCGTTTCCGGGAAAAAATCAGACCGGAGCGCCGTGGCGCCCCGGGCCAAGAGGTGTCAGACGAAAGAATCGTCGTCGCCAAAGGAAGAGGAATCGTCGGAATAATCGCTGTCAGCGAAGCCGTCGGCATTGTTGCTGCCCCAACTGTCATTGCCGGCAAACTTCTGGTCATCGTTGCCCCAGTCACCCTGGTCGCTGGTCGGTGCCGGTTGTTCAATGATTTCTTCCACCACCTGCGGCTGCTGGTTGTGATGGAACAGGCTGCTGATGCCTTCGGCGAGCAACACACCACCAGCCACACCAGCGGCGGTCTTCATGGCGCCGCCGAGAAAACCGCTGCCCACTGGCGCGGAGGCTGCCGGTGCTTGCGGTTGCTGATAGTTCTGCTGCGGTGCAGGCGGGTTGAACGACGGCCGTGCCGGCTCACGCCAGCCGCCACCGGAGTTGTTCGGCGCAGGCTGTGGCTCACGGGAGCTACCGCCAAAGATGCTCGACAAAAACCCACCACCACTGGCCGGCGCCGGTTGCGCGGACTTGGCCCGCTGCAGTTCGTCCTGCAATTGCTGGATCTGTAGCGCCTGCTGCTTGTTTTGCGCATCCAGAGCCTGAAGCGCGTGTTCCTGCACCAGTAACGACTGGGTCATGTAGTACCCGGCGGCGGGTTGGCGAGTCATGTGCTCCTTGATCCGCGCTTCGGCCTGGGCGTCGCGGGGGGCTGAGTCCGTTTCGGCTTGCTGCAACCGTGAAAACAGTCCATCGATCAGGGTTTGCTCTTCGCTGTTCATGGCGACCTCGTTAGATTGCCGATAAAAAATTCTGGTCCCGCCTGTGGTCAGGCCGGGTGCCCTCCAGTTATGGGGATGTTACGAGTTGTTTCAATGGTCTTTACTCAAGGTTTACGTTTGTGCCCCTTGGACCCCGATCGGTTAAAGTGTCGCCCTCTGCTTCCAGGCCTGTGATGATCCTGATGAATCCGTTAGACGTTTTGCGCGACTCCTTGCGTTTTACCCAGCGCAACCTGGGCGCCATCGTGCAGTTGTGCCTGCCGTTGGTGATCCTCGAAGCCCTGCTGCAACAAATACTGGACCACACGCTGGGCCCGGATGCGTTTCCCGGCTACAGCGTGGTCGTGGGTTTATTGGTGTACCCGCTGTACACCGGCGCCCTGATCCTGTTTCTCGACGCCCGCACCCGTGGCGAGTCGCCACGCACCAAGGATGTATGGGCCATGGCTCTGAGCCTGTGGCCGCGCTTCGCCTTGCTGACGGCCATGAGCACGTTGCTGATATTGCTCGGCCTGTCGCTGTATTTCCTGCCGGGCTTGTGGCTGATGGTGGTGTTGGCGTTTGCCGAATACCTGCTGGTGCTGCGCGGTATGCCGGCCCTGGAGGCGATGAAGGAGAGTTTTCGCCTGACCCGCGGGCATTTCTGGCGAATCCTGGTGTGCCTGCTGTGCGTGATGACCCCGTTGTGGCTGCTCAAGGGCGCCAGCGTGGCGGCCTATCCTGAGCCCGCGCCGTTGCTGGGGTTGCTGATGGACAGTGCGCACAGCTTCCTGCAATTGTTCACCAGCGTGGTGCTGTTCCGTTTATTCATGTTGATCGGTGGCGACGCCGACGCGCGGTGATATGCTCCGTGCCTCTTCTGACACGCAAATAAGCCGAGCCGATGACCCGTTTATTGCGCATCACCCTGTTGAGCCTGTTGATCGTCGCCGGCCTGCTGGCGGCGCTGATCCAAAGCTTGACCTGGCGCCCCGCCGATAAAGAGACCTTGCCCGTCAGTTGCGTGGCGCCCCGCGCCCCGACTCTGCTGCCGGGGCAGGCGCTCAAGGTGATGACCTGGAACGTGCAATACCTGGCCGGCAAGAACTACGTGTTCTGGTACGACACCCCCGACGGCAGCGGCCCGGATGACCGCCCCACCGTTGAAGACATGGCGTTCAGCCTCGACGAAGTAGCACGGGTGATCCGCGACGAACAGCCCGATATCCTGTTGCTGCAAGAGATTGACGAGGGCGCCAAACCCTCTCACTACCAGGACCAGCTGGCGCTGTTGCAAGAGCGCCTGGTCGACCTCTACCCCTGCAGCGCCCAGGCGTTCGACTGGAAAGCCGACTTTGTGCCCAACCTGCACATTTTCGGCAGCGTCGGTCGCAAGCTGGCGACACTGAGCCGCTACCAGATCGAACATGCTGAGCGCCTGCAATTGCCGTCCGCCGACGCCAACTTCATCAGCCGCCAGTTCCAGCCCAAGCCCGCCTTGCTGTTGACCTACCTGCCGCTGAGCGACGGTGGCCAGCTGGCGGTGCTCAATACGCGGCTAGAGGCCGGCATACCCGGACGCGGTGCCATGCAAGAGCAAGTCGAGGCCACGGTGAAGCTGCTGGACAAGTTTGAAGGCCGCGGCACGCCATGGCTGATCGGGGGAGATTTCAACTTATTGCCACTGGGGCAGTTCCTGCGTTTGGATGCGCAAAAACGCGGGCAGTATTCGCCGGACAGTGAGCTGCACCTGCTGTGGGACAAATACCCGATGATCCCGAGTAACAGTGAATCCAGCGGAATAAACCGTGAGCAATGGTTGACCTATTACCCCAATGATCCGAGCCTGGACGGCCCGGACCGCACCTTGGATTACCTGTTCTTCAGCCCAAGGATCAAGCGAGTGGAGGCGAAAGTACGGCAGGAAGATACATTGCGTATTTCCAACCATATGCCAGTGATCGCTCGTTTTCTCCTGCCCGCTACGTTTTAAACGCCGAACTCAATCTGAAAGTCGACTTCCCGAGAGTTGTTGTGCACAGCCAAAGAAGGTGGCCCTGGACAGACTGATCAGCGCCGCTCGCTTGTGCGGGAAGTCAAACTCCTTGAGTTTCTCGAAGCCGAGCATTTCGCTGCAACGCAACAAACGTTCATTGTCTGCGCGGGGCTCTGCCATAACGCGCTGGGTGCGAACGTCATCAAGAAACATGTAGTGGAGCAAGGACGGGTACCAGGCCTCCAACCATTGGCGCCCCCTGAAGGCCTCTTCGCCCACTAGCAGGTGGAAGCCACGATCAAAGTCCGTCGCCTGGCAAAACGGCGCGAGCCTGTCCTCCTTGGCCCAATACACCTCAAAATAGCCAAATGCCTGCGCATCAAAAAAGCCGATGAGAGGAATAACCCGAGAGTCGGCAAGTTGCGTTTCAAGGAACGCCCGGTGATAGTCCAGGTCCCCTTCCTCCTCCCAGAAAAATGAAACCCGGGGATCATTCATCCAGCGATTGAACTGGACCAGGTCCCTGTCAATATCAGCCACTTTGAAACTCAGGGTTTTCCCCAGCCAGGGAATATACCGGGCATAAACATCACCGGTAGGCTGCCGAGGGCGAACCGGGATGCTGGGCTCACCCGATCCTGCATAACAAAGTGGGTAACTGTTGATCATGCCCTTGGAACACCAAGGCAATGACAACTGCCAAAACATCTCGGCCAGTACCCAACACTTTTCGTTCTGAAAGAGGGCGATGCCCAATTCGCACAGTTGGGCACTCAATGGATCAGGCAACAGCACCTCGACCCTGTCGCGCAGAGGGTTATCAGCAAACCATGCCTCCAGCGCCGCGAGCACGTGACTTGGAGAGGTTGATTTCTCAATGGCCAGTTTGCTGGCTGAGCAAGAGGGGTCAATCATTTTAAAATCGCCGTGCGCGCTCTGTAATTCGAAACAGACAGTCCCGGACTCAAGATGCACGGCGATTTCTGAGCGATCAACGATGACATGGGCTGCTGCCCCGGTAATCTGGCCAACCCTTGTGACTCGATTTGTGTGTTCGTTCATAAGCACCACAGTCTCTCTCTTATCCAGCCCCATAAGGTCAAGACGTGGTGCGCCCACATAAATTTAAGTGGGCCTTATACAGTGACGTTGGCTGCTCATGGCTTCCTGGGCTTCGCCCTGGCCGTCGCTTCGGCCACCAATGGATCTTCGGGCCAATAATGTTTTGGGTACCGGCCTTTAAGGTCTTTCTTCACTTCGGCATAGGTACTGCGCCAGAAATTGGCGAGATCCTGGGTCACCTGCACCGGCCTGCGAGCCGGTGACAGCAAGTGCAAGGTCAGTGGCTGTTTTCCCTGGGCAATTGTCGGTGTTTCTGACAGCCCAAAAAGCTCCTGCAGCCGCACTGCAAGCACTGGAGGGTGTTGCGAATAGTCAATGCGAATGCTCGAGCCCGAGGGCACCTGGATGGACTGGGGCGCTTGAGCGTCCAATGTGTGCTTGAGCGGCCAGGGCAGCAGATTCCTGATGATCGAAGACAGGTCCAACTGACTGAAGTGACTGAGCCGGGTGATCTTGCCCAGATAGGGCGTGAGCCACTCTTCGAGCGTATCCAGCAGATTGGCATCGCTGAGGTCGGGCCATTGACTGGTGCCCTGGCCATTCTGGATATCGAACTGACGCAACAACTCGACTCGAGCCTGCCACTGACGCAACTCAGGGTTCCAGGGCAGCAGTTCAATGCCCTTGCGCCTCACGAGGTTGACCAGCGCGAGCGAACGGGCGTGCTCGTCGAGGTTGGGCAGCGGCGTTGTGGAAAGCACCAGTTGCCCCACCCTCAATTGCCGCTCGGCCTTGAGCACCCCTTCCCTATCATCCCAATCGATCTCATCGACTGACCTTACCAGGTCGCTTAGCTGATCCTCGAACAGTGCCGGGTCCAGGTCGCTCGCCAGGTAAATCCGTTCCTCACGCTGGCCCTGCCGACTGCCCAGATCTGCCACTACCAGCCACTCATGCTTGGTGAGCGCATCGGGTTCGGCGAAGACTGCCGCGCGCCCGTTGGAAAGACGATACTCCGCTACGCTTGCACGCCGTTGCAGGCCAATTCGATCAGGGTAGGCAAATGCCAACAGGCAACCGACCCAGCGTGGATGATCAGGCGCGCTGACCGGGCTGGAGGCACATCCTCGCAGCAGGGATCGATACTGCCGGGCAGACTGCTTAACGCGTTGGAAGGCGCCGCTGCCACGGCGTGCGTTCTGCTCGCCAGACAATGCACTGAGCCGGGTATGAAGATCAGCACCTGCGCCACGCAGAATGTCCTTCTCCCCCAGCAGGGCTGCGATGTTGCAGGCCAGGTCATCCAGGCCCATGGCGTGGCCCTTGATGAGCAGATGAGCGATGCGCGGATGCGCCGGCAGCTCGCTCATGGCCGACCCGTGAGGTGTGAGCTGACCCTTATCATCCAGCGCGCCCAGGCGCTTGAGCAGGTCCCTGGCTTGGGCAAAAGGCGCCGAGGGTGGTTGGTCGAGCCAGGTCATTTCATCTGGCTTCATGCCCCACCGGGCCAATTGCAGCGCGAGGCCAGCCAGATCGGCTTGTAGAATTTCGGGGGTGCTGTAACCCGCCATTTGCTCGTGTTGCGACTCTGACCATAGTCGGTAGCAGACACCCGGCTCCAGGCGCCCGGCTCGCCCCATCCGCTGAGTCGCACTGGCCCTGGAGATACGCTGGGTATCAAGCCGGGTCATGCCACTACGCGGATCAAACTTCGGCACCCGTTCAAGACCGCTGTCCACCACCACCCTGACCCCTTGGATGGTCAAGCTGGTCTCGGCAATGTTGGTTGCCAGCACGATCTTGCGCGAGCCTGCGGGTGCCGGGTCAATGGCAGCACGTTGTGCGTTCAGATCGAGGTCACCGTACAGCGGACAGAGCATGACGTCTGGACGACTGCCCAGTTGCTCCTTCAGGGACTCGGCCACGCGCCGAATCTCTGCCTGACCCGGAAGGAACACCAGGATACTTCCCGGCTGCTCATGGAGGGCGGCCAGGCAGGTGTCAGTGACCCGTGTGTCGAGAGGCTGGCCTGGCTGATAAGGGCTTCCCCAGAGGGTGGAGACCGGATACATCCGCCCTTCACTGGTGATCACCGGCGCGTCATTCAAAACCTTCGAGAGCCGAGCGCCTTCCAATGTTGCAGACATCAGCAGCAGCTTGAGTGGCGGCTCATCACGCAGCAGTTCACGCGCACTCACGCAGAGGGCCAAGGCAAGATCGGAGTCCAGGTTGCGCAGGTGATACTCATCGAAGATGACCAGCCCTACACCGTCCAACGCCGGATCGGCCTGAAGGCGGCGCGCCAGGATCCCTTCGGTGACCACTTCGATCCGGGTGCGAGGGCCTACTCTACTCTCGAGGCGGATGCGGTAGCCGACGGTATCACCAACCTTTTCGCCCAGCTCGCTGGCCAGCCGCTCAGCAGCGGCCCGCGCGGCCAGGCGCCGGGGTTCGAGCATCAGGATGGTCTGCCCGGCGAGCCAGGGCTCGTTCAATACGGCCAAGGGCACACGGGTGGTTTTACCGGCGCCGGGTGGCGCTTCCAGCACCACTTCATGGCGATGCGCCAAGGCGTCACGCAGGGCGGGTAAAACATCATCGATCGGCAACGAATTCATACTGGCTCCAAAGCAGAGCGGCGAGTATAACGGCGAACTGCTGAAAGCCGGCTGTGGTCTCAACAACACCCGCCCCTCCCACATTCGATCATCGGCGCCCGGCAGATCTGGCTTATAGTCACCCATAAACATGTTCAGGAGACTTTTCATGCGTATCGCTTCCCGTGTCATCGGCGCTGCATTAGCCGTCACCCTGCTGAGCCAACTCACCGCCTGCGGGTCGATTTTCTATCCCGACCGCCGTGGCCAGATCGACGGCAAGATCGACCCGGCCATTGCCGTCCTCGATGCCGTCGGCCTGCTGTTCTACGTCATCCCCGGCTTGATCGCGTTTGGGGTCGACTTCGCCACGGGTGCGATCTACTACGAACCCGGCAAGACCGCCCAGGTCGCCCCCGAGAAACTGCGCGAAGCCATCGGCGCCGACGGCCAGGTCGACAACGCCAAGCTGCAGAGCATCATCCAGAAGGAAACCGGCCGTACCTTGCCGCTGGACGACCCACGGCTGATCCAGTTCAAGGGCAGCGTGCAGCAACTTGCGTCCCTGGGCCTGCAACCCGCCGCGTAAGGACAGCCCATGACCAGCAGCCCCGAACACGCCCGGCTTCTGCGCCTGGCCACTCGCGCCTCGGTGGGCGTGGCCTGTGTGCTGATTATCACCAAGGCCATCGCCTGGTGGCTCAGCGGCTCGGTGAGTATGCTCGCCGGGCTGACCGACTCGCTGCTCGACGGCGTGACCTCGCTGTTGAATCTGCTGGCCGTGCATTACGCCCTGCGCCCGGCCGATGACGATCACCGTTATGGGCATGGCAAGGCGGAGTCGCTGGCGGGCATGGCGCAAGCCTTGTTTATTGCCGGCAGTGCGGTGCTGATTGCGCTCCAGGCCTTTGAACGGCTCAAGCATCCTGAGCCGGTCGGCGCACCGTGGCTGAGCATCGGCGTGATTATCCTGTCGCTGGCGCTGACCGTGGCCCTGCTGATGCTGCAACACCGCGTGGTGCGCGAAACCGGCTCCAACGCCGTGCGTGCCGACTCGTTGCATTACCGCTCAGACTTGCTGCTCAATGGCAGCATCCTCATCGCACTGGTGTTGGCGGGCTTTGGCTTTCATCAGGTCGATGCGTGGTTTGGCCTGGGCATCGCCGCCTACATCCTGTGGAGTGCGATCCAGATTGCCCGGGAAAGCTTCGCGGTGTTGATGGATGAAGAGCTACCGCCGGACGTCAGCCAGCACATGCTGGAACTGGCCCGTGGCGTGCCCGGGGTACTGGGTGCCCATGACTTGCGCACGCGCATCTCCGGCAGCCACTGGTTTGTGCAGTTGCACCTGGAACTGCCGGGGGAACTGACCTTGTCGGTGGCCCATGGCATCAGCGACCAGGCCGCCGACGCCATTCACCAGGCCTACCCGCGTGCCGAAGTGCTGGTGCACGCCGACCCGCTGGAAGTGGTCACCGGCAACAAGGCCTAGTACTGCACCTGATACCCACGACTGCCCAGGCAGTTGCCCTGGGCCTGGCGGTAGGTTTGCACCACCGCCGGGTCAGGCGCGTAGGTAACGGTGCGCGGGTCGAAGCCACTTTGTTGCACGGCCCAGCGATAACAGTCGTAGCCGTCCTGCTGCACCTGGGCCGGCGACTGGCCGTTGGCGGGATAGGCAACCACATCATAGCCATTGCCTTGCGGCGCCGGCTGGGGCGATGGCACTTGCGCCGGCGGCTGCACCACCACGTATTGCTGGGTGCTTTGCTCATAGGCGTAGTAGGCGCCAGCGGCAAGGAACAAGAGTGAGTCACCTACCCACACTTCACGCGCATAGTCCGGCAGGTACTGCACACGAATGCCATACGGCGGCGTCACTACCACGTAGCGCGGACCTTGGGGGCGATACCAATAGCCGCCGGAGTAGAAGTAGTCCTGGCCACGGTAAGGCACGCGATAGTTACGGTCGGGGAAGCGGTCCACCACATAGCCGGGACGGTGCTGCGGGCCTGGGCCCCAGCCGTTGCCGTGCCCGTCGGGGCGGCCTGGCCAGCGGTTATCACCAGGACGATCATAACCAGGCCGCGAACCTGGGCCGCCAGCCTCCCAATGCCGGTTGTCATCGTTGCGTCGAGGAATATCGCGGTAATACCCCTGGCGCGGCTCCTGGGTCTGACGCACGGTATCGGGCCTGCCCTGGATCGGCAGGTTATTGGAGGGTTGCGGCTGCGGTGCCGGTCGCCCTGGCTCATTACCTTGAGGGCGACCTTGCCATTGACCCTCGTGCTGGCCGCCGCGATCAAAATGCGGGTTTTGTGGGCGTGGTTGATTGTTTTCAGGCCGTTGCGCCGGGCCCGGTGAGTTATCGCGCTCGTCGGCCATTACCTGCGTGCCGACGCTGACCACCAGCAAACCAACACCTGCCATACGCCAGATGCGCTTCATGCTATTCCTCACTGCGGATTAGGGCCTTACAGATGAGACTGGAAAAGCCCCACCCGGTTCTCAGGCAGGTTATCAGTCGCGGGCAGTATTTTCTCAAGGCAAAAGAAAAGGGGTGACCCGTCGGCCACCCCTTGAGAACTTCGTCCATGCTCAACGCTTTTGACGTTGGCTCACCTCACGCCGTCTTGTGGACAGTGTGCAGCCTGGAGGCCGGCTCAACCCTGCTGGGGCGGCGGCCGCAGCGGGCCTGATTGGGCGCGCTGCTGTGGACTGTTGTCCAGGCGGTGATTCTGTTGATAAAGATACCCGCCAACGCCCGACGGATGATTGCGAAGATTGCGTCAATAAACAGTGCTTGCGCAATTTTTAACCCTTCATGGATAATTCAACGCAATAGTTACGACAAAGGCCAACCCAATGAGCAAGCTTGACCGATACGACCTGAGTATTTTGGCGGAATTGCAGCGCGACGCGAGGATCTCCAACCAGGAGCTGGCCGAGCGTATCGGCCTGTCGCCTTCGCCCTGCTCGCGCCGGGTCAAGCAGCTGGAAGACGACGGCTACATTGCGCGCCAGGTTGCCCTGCTGGATCGCAAGATGCTCGGCCTGAGCCTCACGGCCTACGTATTGATCGGTATGGACCGGCACACACCTGAGCGCTTCGAGAATTTTGAAGCCGCCATCCGCACCTTGCCCCAGGTGCTGGAATGCAGCCTGGTGACCGGCATGGATGCGGACTATCAGCTAAAGGTCGTGGTGCCGGATATGGACCACTATCAGAAACTGCTGCTGGGCCACCTCACCCGCATTGAAGGCGTGACCAGCGTGCGTTCCAGCTTTGTGCTCAACCAGGTGCTCAACAGCACCGAACTGCCCCTGACCCACCTGCGCACTTAAGGTCGGTGAAGGCCAAATGTGGGAGGGGGCTTGCTCCGCCTTCTGTAGGAGCGAGCTTGCTCGCGAAAAACTCACAGGCGCCGCGTTCATTCAGCAAGTAGGCGTTATCGTTAACGTTTTTCGCGAGCAAGCTCGCTCCTACAATGGCATCAGGGCAAGCCCCCTCCCACATTTTGACCGCGTACGACTCAAGTCAATGTTGCGTCTGTGACGCTGCCGTATACTGCTCGCTTGTCTTGCTGGAAGAGTCCCATGAACAACATCGACCCCGCCCTGTTTGAAGAATGGATGATGACCGGCCTGGTCACCATCCTCATTATTTTCATGGGCTTCATCGTCTGGGACCTGGCAAAGAAATCCAAGGCTGGGCGCTTTGGTTCGTTCATCCTGTTCTTCGTGCTGGGCCTGGGCGTGGCCGCGTTCATCATCAAGAGCGTGGTGATCGGCCTGATCGAGTCCGGCGCTCTATAAACGCGCCGGTACTGCCTTCCATTGGCCCTGATCCAGGCCATCGATAGACCAATCACCAATGCGCACGCGCACCAGTCGTAACGTCGGCAGGCCCACCGCCGCGGTCATGCGCCGGACCTGGCGGTTACGCCCTTCGCGAATGACCAGCTCCAGCCAATGGGTCGGCACACTTTTGCGAAAGCGTACCGGCGGGTTGCGCGGCCATAACGCGGGTTCATCCAGTAGCCGCGCCTCGGCAGGCAAGGTCATGCCGTCATTGAGTTCCACGCCATCGCGCAGGCGTTGCAGCTGTTCTTGCGTCGGCTCGCCTTCCACCTGCACCCAATAGGTTTTCGCCAGCTTGTGCTTGGGGTCGGCAATACGTGCCTGCAACTGACCGTCATTGGTCAGCAACAGCAGGCCTTCGCTGTCACGGTCCAGGCGCCCCGCCGGGTAAATGCCGGGAATGTCGATAAAGTCCTTGAGGGTCGCACGCCCACTTTCGTCGCTGAACTGGGTCAGCACGTCGAACGGTTTATTGAACAGGATCAGCTTCGGCTCGGACGGTGGCGCCTTGGCGACACGACGGGCAGCGGCATGTGGAGGTTTCACGCCAGGGCGGCGTGAATCAGGTCGGGTAGGACGGGGCATGGCAAAAGGAACATCCAGCGGTCAGGACCGACAATGCTAGTGGCCTGACCGCCAAATGACCATCCCAACCGCTTAGCGGAACGGCGGCTCGTCGAAGCTGCGCAATTTACGCGAGTGCAACGAGTTGAGTTCGGTGCGCAACAGATCGACCGCCTCGATGCCGATTTTCAGGTGCTGGCTGACCGCACGTTCATAAAACGCGTTGGCCGAACCCGGCAGCTTGATCTCGCTGTGCAAGGGTTTGTCCGATACGCATAACAAGGTGCCATAGGGCACGCGCAGACGGTAACCCTGGGCAGCGATGGTGCCACTTTCCATGTCCACGGCCACGGCACGGGACAGGTTGATCAACGGACGTTCCTGGGCCCAGCGCAGTTCCCAGTTGCGATCGTCGTAGGTCAGCACGGTGCCGGTGCGCAGGCGTTTTTTCAGTTCTTCACCTTTTTCGCCAGTAACATTCGCCGCGGCTTGCTGAAGGGCCAACTGCACCTCGGCCAGGGCCGGGATCGGGATGTTCGGCGGCACCACACGATCAAGAATGCCGTCACGACGCATATAGGCGTGAGCCAGTACGTAGTCACCGATGGTCTGGGATTGGCGCAGGCCGCCGCAGTGGCCGATCATCAGCCAGCAATGCGGGCGCAGCACCGCCAGGTGGTCGGTGATGTTCTTGGCGTTGGATGGGCCGACGCCGATATTCACCAGCGTCACGCCGTGGCCATCGCTGGCTTGCAGGTGGTAGGCCGGCATCTGGTAGCGGTGCCAGACCACGCCTGCGGCAATCGCCGAGGCCTCGCCGTGGTCCATGCTCTTGTCGATCACCACGTTGCCCGGCAACACCATGCGGATAAACCGTGGGTCGCTGCGCAGTTGCTCCAGGCCGTGCAGGATGAACTGGTCAACGTAGCGGTGGTAGTTGGTCAGCAGGATCCACGGCTGTACATGGCGCCAGTCGCTGCCGGTGTAATGCACCAGGCGACGCAGGGAAAAATCCACGCGGGCCGCATCGAACAGCGCCAAGGGCAACGGGTCGGTGTTTTCCCAGTCGTAGAGGCCGTCGGCGATGCCATCGGTGGCGGCGGACAGGTCGGTACTGGGGAAGACCCGGGCCAGGGTCGCGGCAGTTACGCCGGAGCCGGCCAGTTCGTCGCCCTGCTCGACCACGTAGGGGTAAGGGATGTTCTGCTGGCTGACGCCCACTTCCACCGTCACGGTGAAATCGTGCATCAGCGGCACCAATTGTTCGAGCAAGTACTTACGGAACGCGGCCGGGTGGGTCACGGTGACGCTGTAGGTGCCGGGTAACTGGACCTTGGCATATGCCCGGGTGGTCTGTGGGACTTCGCCATGGCAGTGGTAGGTCAGGCGCAGTTCCGGGTAGCGAAACAGCGCGCGTTGTGCGGCGTCGGGCTCGATGCGATCCTTGAGGTATTGCTTGAGGGCTTGATTGAGCGCACTGGTAGCACGCTCATGCAGGGCCGCCAGCCGGTCCACGGCCTCTTCGGCGGTTTTAACGACAACAAAAGCTTCGGTCACGGTAAGCATCCTGTGTTCTGGACTTGCAGACCTTTATCTTGCCTGTATCCAGGCTTCACCGAAACACCAGGATTGGAATGCATTTTAAAATGTGAAGGTGACAAGCCCTAATACCATGTAGGAGCGAGCTTGCTCGCGAGAAACCCATAGGCGCCGCGTTTATTCAGAAAGTACGCGTTATCGTTGACGTTTTTCGCGAGCAAGCTCGCTCCTACAGTTGACCGTGTTTATTCAGGGGGATGGCGGGGTTGAGCGCGCGACTATGGCGTCTACATCCACCCCTCGCGGCAAGGTACCGTACACACGCCCCGACGATTCGCCCAACCGGCTGGCGATAAACCCATCGCTGACCGCCGCATTCCCGGCCTCCAACAACAACTTGGCCTGCAACGCCACGGCGATATCCTCAGTCAGCTGCCGTGCGCGGTACTGAATGTCCTGGGTGTCCATAAAAGCCGACTTCAGTTGCTCGATATGCCGCGTCAACAGCTGGTCGCCATGCCCATCGCCCAGTTCGACAAACAGCGCCTCCAGCACGCCCGGCTCTTTCGACAATGCGCGCAACACGTCCAGGCACTGCACGTTACCTGAGCCTTCCCACGTTGAATTCACTGGTGCCTCACGGTACAGGCGCGGCAGGATGCTGTCCTCCACATACCCGGCACCGCCCATGCATTCGGCGGCTTCGTTGATCATCGCGGGCGCACGCTTGCAGATCCAATACTTGCCCACCGCCGTGACCAGCCGGGCGAACTTGGCTTCCTGCTCATTATCAAGATGATCCAGCGCGCGGCCCATGCGCAGGCTCAAGGCCAGGGCCGCTTCGCTTTCCAGGGCCAGGTCGGCCAAGACGTTTTGCATCAGTGGTTGTTCGCCGAGTACGCGGCCACCGACTAAACGGTGGGCACAGTGATGGCTGGCCTGGGTCAGCGCCTGGCGCATCAAGGCGCTGGAGCCGACCATGCAATCGAAGCGGGTCATGGCGACCATTTCGATGATGGTCGGTACGCCTCGGCCTTCTTCGCCGACCATCCAGGCCAGGGCGCCGCGAAACTCCACTTCGCTGGAGGCATTGGAGCAGTTGCCGAGTTTGTTCTTCAAACGCTGGATATAGAACTCATTGCGCGTGTCATCCGGGCGATGCCGGGGCAGCAGGAAACAGGTCAGGCCCTTGTCGGTCTGGGCCAGGGTCAGGAAGGCATCGCACATCGGCGCCGAGCAGAACCACTTGTGGCCCACCAGTTCGTAGGCCTGGCCGGGGCCGCTCGCGCCCACGGGGTAAGCGCGAGTGGTGTTGGCGCGCACGTCGGTGCCGCCCTGCTTCTCGGTCATGGCCATGCCGATGGTGGCGCCGGCCTTGTGGGCGATACCGACATTGCGCGGGTCGTATTGGGTATTGAGGATCTTCGGCAACCAGAGGTCCGCCAGCTCCGGTTGCAAACGCAGGGCCGGGACGCAGGCGAAGGTCATGGTCAACGGACAACCGGTACCGGCTTCGGCCTGGCTGTGCAGGTAGGTCATCGCCGCACGCGCCACATGGGCGCCGGATTGCGGATCAGCCCAGGGCAACGACGGTAGGCCATGCTCGACGGCGGTGCGCATCAGCTCGTGATAGGCCGGGTGAAATTCCACCAGGTCGATGCGATGACCATAACGGTCATGACTGCTGAACACCGGTTTGTTCTGGTTCGCCAGGAACCCGGCTTCCATCAACGGCCCACCGGCCAGTGCACCGTAGGCATCGATACGCGATTGCGCCCAGCCAGCGCCAAAGCGGCGCGACCATTCTTGCAGGGGCAGATCGATGCGGTAAAGGTTGGTGCCGTCCAGGGACGGTGGCTGGTTGGTGACGTCGTGGGTTTCAGCAAACTGATGCAGGTTCATGACGGGCCTCTTGGAGATAAGGCCACATCGATTTCAGGCTGTCTGTAGGAGCAAGCTTGCTCGCGCCTACACAAGGCACCGTTCGATTGAGGCCGGTTATTTCAGTTAAGCACCGACCTCACGCTCAAAAAAGTGGCATACCCGCCGAATGTTCGGCGCTTTCGCCCTCTGTCGTGCACAGCACATGGCGCTCCAGCACGGCCTGCAAGGCGTCGAAACGCAGGGGTTTGGCCAGGCGATCAGTCATGCCGATACCGTGGCAACGCTCACGTTCCGGCCCATCGGGCGAGGTAGTCAGGGCAATCACCGGCAACTCACCGCAGCCGGGCAAAGCACGAATCTGACAGCACAACGAGAAACCACCTTCAGGTACGTCCAGCAGTACTGCATCAAAACGCTCACCTTGCAGTTCTGCCAGTGCGGCCGGGCCGTTATCCACGGTTTTGACCTGGTAGCCCAGTTTGAGCAGCATGCCACGCACCGCCAACTGGCCCACGCTGTTGTCGTCCACCAGCAGCACCTTGCATTCATGGGGCAAACGTTGGGCGTGGTGCCCCGGCGCGCGCTGCTTGGGTTGCGCAGGCGCAAGGCCGACGTCCACTTCCAACTGGAAGCGGCTGCCTTTGCGCGGCTCCGAATGATGGGTCAAACGCCCGCCCTGCAGTTCAATCAACTGCCGGCAAATCGCCAAGCCAATGCCCAGGCCCCCGTACTCGCGGGTCGTCGAGCCGTCGAGTTGGAAGAAGCGCTGATACAGCGTGGCCTCGTCGAGAAAGGCAAAACCGATACCGGTGTCGGTCACGATAAAGCTCAGGTGCAATCCGCCATCCGCTTGAGGCACACCGACCACACGCAAGCGCACAACGCCGATGTGGGTAAATTTGAACGCATTGTCCAACAGGCAATCCAGGCATTGGAGCAGCTTGCCCGCATCGCCGATGACCCGGTCCGGCAGTTCATCCGCGACGTCGATGGAAAACTCCAGGCCCTTGGCTTGGGCACTGGCGGTGAACTGCTGGCGCACAGTATCAAGCGCCCCACGCAGGCTGAACACTTGGGGCTGCGCCACCAGGCGGCCGGCCTGCAATTCGGTCAGGGTGAGGATGCCGTTGACCATGCGCATCATGTCCCGCGCCGAGCCGGCGGCGGTTTGTTGGTACTGCGCCAGGTCATCGGTCAGGGGGACGGTCTGCATCAGCTCCAGAGAACCGATCACACCGTTCATCGGCGTGCGCAGTTCGTGGGTCAGGGTGGCGAGGAATTCATCTTTGAGGCGATTACTGCGGGCCAGTTGCTGGTTGAGCGCCTCCAGCTTCTGGCTGGCGTCGAGGAGGATTTGCGCCTGCTGCTCACGCATGCCGTTGATGCGGTCGGCCAGGGCCAGGGACAGCAGCGCCACTTCAATAGCCGAGCCGATCTGGCTGGCATACATGGTCAGGAACACGTTAGGCAGGTAACCCAGCACCATCAGGGTGTTGACCACCCCGCCAAGCAGGAACGCCGACCAGGCGATGATGAAGTAGCGCGCCATACGCTGCCCGCAGTACCAGGCCTTGATGGCGGCGACAAAAATGGTCACGGTAAATACCAGCGCCAGGCCCGTGGCCAGGCGCAGGGCCACGGCGTAGCTGGTCAGCAGCGCCAGCGCCATCACCAACCCACCACAGGCCGCCAGCGCCAGCAGCATCCGGTTGATCCAGCGACTGTGCTGCGCGGTATGCAGGAAGCTGCGGGCGAACAGGCTGCCGAACAACGCCGCCGAACCGATCAGGAACGGCACCGCCGCGTTCGCCCACCACGGGTTGTTGGGCCAGAAGTACTGCACCGCGACGCCGTTGACCGAGAGCTGGTACAAACCGAACGATGCGATATAGAGGATGTAATAAAGGTAGCTGGTGTCGCGCACGCTCAGATAGATGAACAGGTTGTAGATCAACATGCCCAGTAACACACCATAGATCGCCCCAAGCACATACAAGCGCAGCGGCTGTTCTTCCAGGTATGCCGTACCCGCCCATAACGTCAACGGCGCCTGGATCGAGCCCTGGCTTTGCAGGCGCAAGTAGAGGGTCTGTTGCTGGTCGGGCAGGAAGTTGAGCTTGAACAAGTAGTTGCTCTGGCTCACCTCACGGCTGGAAAACGGCAAGGCGCTGCCGGTGCGGGCGGTCAGCCGGTAGTAACCGGCGCTGTCGCTCTGGTAGAGGTCCAGGCGATTGAGCGGCGGGTAGGCCAGCTCCAGAAACCAGGCGCGTGGTGCACGGGGATCCTTGGCGGTGTAATGCAGGTTGACCTTGAGCCAGAACACCGAGCGCGAATAGCCGGCGTTGAGGGTGACTTTGTCATGGGTCTTGAACTGTGCGGCGTAGGCGGGGGAGCTGACATCGGCGATGGTGAGGGTATCGGTGGGATCTTCGAGCACTTGCATGACCTGGCCAAGCGGCAGGCTTCGCGTGTCCGGGTTGAACTCGACGGCGCCGGCAAGCATCGGCAGCCCGCACAAGATAAAGATCAGCAAATAGCGCATAAAGCCCCAGCGTGGCCTGTCCGGCTGTGTCAAAAGCCCCCCATTCCTTTTGAGAAGACGTACACCGGCGATACAGTAAGTTGTTTGGATGCACTTTAGCATAGCCATTAAAGGCCATTGGACAGCATTGAAATATTTTTTTGAAAGGCTCTGGATCGAGGCTTTCAGCATTTAAACCGCAGGTTCGAGCCGCAGAAAAACGTCGTAACTGCGGGCAGACTTCAACCATCGCCAGACGGCCACGCCAAAAGCGTTTGGTGGTAAGCTCGCGCACCATGAATATCTACAGCTCTCGCCCCGTTGTCCTCTGTCTCTCCGGCCACGACCCCAGTGGTGGCGCCGGCCTGCAGGCAGATATCGAAGCCCTGCTCGCCCAGGGCTGCCACGCCGCTGCGGCCGTCACCGCCCTGACCGTGCAGAATACGGTCAATGTCAGTGACTTCCGCGTGCTTGACCGCGAGTGGGTCATGGCCCAGGCCAATGCCGTGCTCAGTGACTCCGAAGTGGCGGCAGTCAAGCTGGGCATGCTCGGCTCCACCGCGATGGTCGATACCGTGGTCGAACTGCTGCAGGCGCACCCGCATCTGCCGGTGGTCTGCGACCCGGTGCTGCGCGCCGGCGGCGGCGGTAGCCTGGGCAAGGACGAAGTCGGCTACGCGATGCGCGAACGGCTGTTGCCACTGTCGTTGATCGCCACGCCCAACCTGCCGGAAGCCCGCATCCTCGCCGAGTTGCCCGACGGCAGCGCGGACGAGTGCGCCGAGAAGCTGTTGCCGTACATCAAGCACCTGCTGATCACTGGTGGCCATGGCGACGAGCATGAAGTGCACAACCGCCTGTACAGCCGCGACGGCACGCGCCGCACCTTTACCTGCCAGCGCTTGCCAGGCAGCTATCACGGTTCGGGCTGCACCTTGGCCAGTGCATTGGCCGGTCGCCTTGCCCAGGGCGAGGCGTTGGCCAGCGCCGTGCAATCGGCCCTCAACTACACCTGGCGCACCCTGCGTGACGCCGAGCAACTCGGCCAGGGCCAGTACGTGCCGCGTCGGTTGCCGCTGGATTTCTGCTCGTAACCTATCGCCTTTCACAGCAAGGGGCTTGCCCGATGAAACTACGTGGCCTTTACGCCATTACCGACAGCCAGCTCTTGGCCGGCAAGTTCCTCGCCTACGTCGAGGCAGCACTGGACGGCGGCGTGACCTTGTTGCAGTACCGTGACAAAAGCAGCGACGAAGCGCGGCGCCTGCGTGAAGCGGAAAAACTGCACGAATTGTGTTCCCGCTATAAGACCCAACTGATCATCAACGACGACGCCGAGCTGGCGGCGCGCCTGGGCGTTGGTGTGCACTTAGGCCAGACCGACGGCCCACTGACCCCGGCCCGTGCACTGCTGGGCTCCAAGGCGATCATCGGCGCCACGTGCCACGGCCAGATCGAACTGGCCGAACAGGCCGCCAAGGAAGGCGCCAGTTATGTCGCCTTCGGTCGCTTCTTCAATTCCACGACCAAACCCGGCGCGCCTGCCGCCACCGTTGAAATGCTGGCCCAGGCCCGCAGGCGCTTGCAGCTGCCGATCTGCGTGATCGGCGGCGTCACCCTGGACAACGCCGAACCGCTGGTGGCCCACGGTGCCGACCTGCTGGCGGTGGTGCACGGCCTGTTCGGTGCCGACAGCACCCAGGACGTCACGCGCCGCGCCCGCGCCTTCAACGACCTTCTTAAATATTCAGCTTAGAGAGCCCGATCATGTCCCGTTCCGAAACCCTGTTTGCCGATGCCCAGAAGCACATCCCCGGCGGTGTGAACTCCCCCGTGCGTGCGTTCAAGAGCGTGGGCGGCACGCCGTTGTTCTTCAAGCATGCCGAAGGCGCCTATGTCACCGACGAAGATGACAAGCGCTATGTCGACTACGTCGGCTCCTGGGGCCCGATGATCCTCGGCCACAGCCACCCGGACGTACTGGACGCAGTGCGCCAGCAGCTGCAACACGGCTTGTCCTACGGCGCACCGACCGCCATGGAAACCGAGATGGCCGACCTGGTCTGCTCGATCGTGCCGTCGATGGAAATGGTGCGCATGGTCAGCTCCGGCACCGAGGCCACCATGAGCGCCATCCGCCTGGCCCGGGGTTTCACCGGCCGCGACAACATCATCAAGTTCGAAGGCTGCTACCACGGCCATTCCGACAGCCTGCTGGTGAAAGCCGGCTCCGGCGCGCTGACCCAGGGCGTGCCGAACTCTGCCGGTGTGCCGGCAGCCTTTGCCAAGCACACCCTGACCCTGCCGTTCAACGACATCGCCGCCGTCGAGCAGATGCTCAGCGAAGTCGGCCAGGACGTGGCGTGCATCATCGTCGAGCCGGTTGCCGGCAATATGAACTGCGTACCGCCGGCCCCGGGTTTCCTTGAGGGTCTGCGCGAGCAGTGCGACAAACACGGCGTGGTACTGATCTTCGACGAAGTGATGACCGGTTTCCGTGTCGCCCTCGGCGGCGCCCAGGCGCACTACGGCGTTACGCCGGACCTGAGCACCTTCGGCAAGATCATCGGCGGCGGCATGCCGGTGGGCTGCTTCGGCGGCAAGCGCGAAATCATGCAGCACATCGCCCCCCTGGGCCCGGTGTACCAGGCCGGCACCTTGTCGGGTAACCCGCTGGCAATGGCCGCCGGCCTGACCACCCTGCGCCTGATCAGCCGCCCGGGCTTCCACGCCGAGCTGACCGACTACACCACCCGCCTGCTCGACGGCCTGCAACAACGCGCCGATGCCGCCGGTATCCCGTTTGTCACCACCCAGGCTGGCGGCATGTTCGGCCTGTATTTCAGCGGCGCCGACGATATCGTCACCTTTGATGACGTAATGGGCAGCGATGCCGACCTGTTCAAGCGCTTCTTCCACCTGATGCTGGAAGGCGGCGTGTACCTGGCGCCGAGTGCCTTCGAAGCCGGGTTCACCTCGATCGCCCATGGCGAAGCCGAGCTGAAACTGACCCTCGATGCTGCCGAACGCGCCTTCGCGGCCCTGAAATAAGTAACGGCACTCTCTGACGTTGCCCCGGGCGGCGTCAGATTTGCTACTTTGCCTACAGATATTCCCTACATTTTTCGAGAATTATCCTGCAAACCGGCAGATAACTTGCCCAAGCAGCAGAAAAACGAGTAAAGACTTTGTAAGCAGGGGCCTGCTTATTTCATAATGCGCGCTGATTGGACTCCCCCGAGAGTCCGCGTGCCCCGTCAGAGGTAAGTCGATTCCCATGAAACGCACCGGCCGCACCCTGGTTCTGGGCTGCCTGTTGCTCCTTCAGCCACTGCTGGCACATGCCCAGGCAGGCGGCAACTCGTTGTTAATCCCAGCGATGGGTCGTTGCACCCTCAATACCCAGCCAGACAGCCAGGCCGAAGCGCTGAGCGCGTGCCAGAAACAGGCTGATGACGGGGATGCGCAGGCACAATACGAGTTGGGCGAGTACTACCACGACAGCAAGAACCCGGCCGTCGACCTCAACAAAGCGTTGAGCTACTTCGAGAAAGCCTCGTTGCAGGGTCATGCCCAGGCGCAGTTCCAACTGGGTAACATGTTCTTCCGCGGCGAAGGCGTGCCGGCCAATAACGTGCAGGCGTACATCGTGCTGAAAATGGCCGCGGTCAACGGCGCCGAAGACGCACTGGATACTGCCGACGAAGTCGCCGAGCACATGCAGCGCGATGAGCTGGAAGTGGCTACCCAGGTGCTGGGGCAGATTTTCCGCAATTACCTGCAGGAACTGCAGAGTGCCGATGGGCGCTCGCCCTTCTCACCCCTGCCCTGATTTCGGCTAGCCCCTTCTTCTATTGCCATCGGTCTAACGCCCTACTTCTCAGGCATCGGCATCGGAAACGGCATGACATTGCTAGTGCCCCGCGCCTCGCTGATCTTCGGCGTGCCCAGGCGCTCGACTTCATCGATGCGTACGATCGAATGCATCGGCACAAAACTGCGCACCACGCCTTCGAACTGGGCCTTGAGCTTTTCTTCGCCCGGGTCGACGACCAACTGGGTGCGCTCGCCAAAGACGAATTCTTCCACTTCCAGGAAGCCCCACAGATCACTTTGATAGATCTGCTTGGCGTACATTTCGAACACCTGGCCCTGGTTGAGGAAAATCACCTTGTAGATTGGAGCTTCACGTTTGGTCATGGTGGGCGCGGAACACATGGGGATATAAAAGAGGGCGCGAACTATAGCATGGCACCCGATGCACAGCGCTAGGAACCGATGGGCATGCCCCCTATAATGCGCGGTTCTTTACCACCAGTTGACGATTCCCATGGCCAAGAAGCTTTATATCGAAACCCACGGTTGCCAGATGAACGAGTACGACAGCTCGCGCATGGTCGACCTGCTGGGCGAACACCAGGCCCTGGAAGTCACCGCCCGCGCCGAAGATGCCGACGTGATCCTGCTCAATACCTGCTCGATCCGCGAGCGGGCCCAGGACCGTGTGTACTCCCAGCTGGGCCGCTGGCGCGAATTGAAACTGGCCAACCCGGACATGGTGATCGCCGTCGGCGGGTGCGTGGCCAGCCAGGAAGGCGCTGCGATCCGTGATCGTGCGCCCTATGTCGACGTGGTCTTCGGCCCGCAAACCCTGCACCGCCTGCCTGACATGATCGACGCCGCACGCATCACCAAGCTGCCCCAGGTGGACGTGTCGTTCCCGGAGATCGAGAAATTCGACCACCTGCCCGAACCGCGCATCGACGGGCCGAGCGCCTACGTGTCGGTGATGGAAGGCTGCAGCAAGTACTGCACCTTCTGTGTGGTGCCCTACACCCGCGGTGAAGAAGTCAGCCGGCCGTTTGACGACGTACTATCGGAAATCATCCACCTGGCTGAAAACGGCGTGCGTGAAGTGACCCTGCTGGGCCAGAACGTCAACGGCTACCGTGGCCTGACCCACGACGGGCGCCTGGCCGACCTGGCGGAGCTGATCCGCGTGGTCGCCGCCGTCGACGGCATCGAGCGCATTCGCTACACCACCTCGCACCCGCTGGAGTTTTCCGACAGCCTGATCCAGGCCCACGCCGAAGTGCCGGAGTTGGTCAAGCACCTGCACTTGCCGGTGCAATCGGGCTCGGACCGCATCCTGTCGGCGATGAAGCGCAACCACACGGCGCTGGAATACAAATCCAAGCTGCGCAAGTTGCGCGCCGCAGTACCGGGCATTTGCATCAGTTCGGACTTTATCGTTGGCTTCCCGGGCGAAACCGAGAAAGATTTCCAACAGACCATGAAGTTGATCGAGGACGTCGGTTTCGACTTCTCCTACTCGTTTGTCTACAGCCAACGCCCAGGTACACCGGCCGCGGACCTACTGGATGAAACCCCGGAAGCGCTGAAAAAGGAGCGTTTGAACGCGCTGCAACATCGCCTCAACCAACAGGGTTTCGAGATCAGCCGACAAATGGTCGGTTCGATCCAGCGCATCCTGGTTACGGATTACTCGAAAAAGGACCCGGGTGAATTGCAGGGCCGTACCGAGAACAACCGCATCGTCAACTTCCGTTGCGATGACCCCACCCTGATCGGCCAGTTTGCCAATGTGCACATCGATGCGGCGCAACCGCACTCGCTGCGCGGGTCTCTGGTGTAATAATTTGCAGATCAAAATGTGGGAGGGGCCTAATGCAACATTCCGATGACGTAAGTGCTTTCGTACCCGCGCCACTGGCGTTATTCTCTCTCTCACCTCATCAGCCAAAGGGCGGCTAAAAGCAACCTTGAACGCACCCATAGCAGAACCCCATCGTTTTCTCCTCGAGCCTTTTGAGGCTCGCCGTTTCGCCAACCTGTGCGGACAGTTCGACGAGCACCTGCGCCTGATCGAACAACGCCTGAGCATCGAGATCCGCAACCGCGGCAATCAGTTCGAACTCATTGGTGAACCCCAGCACACCACGTCTGCAGAAAACCTGCTGCGTCGCCTCTACCGCGAGACCAAGGGCAGTGAGCTGTCGCCGGAAACGGTGCACCTGTACCTGCAGGAGTCCGCCGTGGAAGACCTGGCCAACAACCCGGTGGCCGAAGCCAGCGTGGCCCTGCGTACCAAAAAAGGCATGATTCGCCCACGCGGCTTGAATCAGCAGAAGTACGTCAAGGAAATCCTCGGCAACGACATCAACTTCGGCATCGGCCCAGCCGGTACCGGCAAGACCTACCTGGCCGTGGCCTGTGCGGTCGATGCCCTGGAGCGCGAGCAGGTGCGACGCATCCTGCTGGTGCGCCCGGCGGTCGAGGCCGGCGAAAAGCTTGGCTTCCTGCCCGGCGACCTGGCCCAGAAAATCGACCCTTACCTGCGCCCGCTCTACGACGCACTCTACGAGATGCTCGGCTTTGAATACGTCGCCAAGCTGATCGAGCGCCAGGTTATCGAGATCGCCCCGCTGGCCTACATGCGTGGGCGGACGCTGAACAACAGCTTCATCATCCTCGACGAAAGCCAGAACACCACGGTCGAGCAGATGAAAATGTTCCTCACCCGCATCGGTTTCGGTTCCACCGCCGTGATCACTGGTGACGTCACCCAGGTCGACCTGCCCAAGGGCACCAAGTCCGGGCTGGCGCAGGTGATCGAGGTGCTCAAGGACGTGCCGGGCATCAGCTTTACGCACTTCATGCCCAAGGACGTGGTGCGCCATCCTCTGGTGCAGCGCATTGTCGAAGCCTATGAGCGTTTCGACCACAAGGACGACGCACCGGCCAAGGACGTTCGCCGCGATGCTTGAGCTTGACCTGCAGCTGGCCACCGAAGCGCCCGCCCCCAGCGAAGCCCAGTTCCGCCAGTGGTGCGCCCTGGCCCTGCGCCAGCGCAGCGCCGACTCGGAACTGACCATTCGCCTGGTGGACGAGCCCGAAGGCCGCGAGCTGAACCATACCTGGCGCCAGAAAGACTACGCGACCAACGTGCTGTCCTTTCCTGCCGACGTACCCGACGAGCTGCTGGATATCCCGTTGCTGGGCGACCTGGTGATCTGCGTCGAAGTGGTCGAGCGCGAGGCGAAGGAACAACGCAAGGAACTTGAGGCCCATTGGGCCCATCTAGTCATCCACGGCTGCTTGCATCTCTTGGGCTACGACCATATAGACGATGACGAAGCCGAGGAAATGGAAGCACTGGAACGAACGTTGCTTGCCGAACTGGGTCATCGCGACCCGTACGCAGACGACGAAAGCTGATCAACACTCAACTGTCATATCAAAGGATTTAGAGTAATCGCTATGAGCGAAGACCGATCGAGCAACGGGCAGAAGTCATGGCTGGGTAAACTGACCCAGGCTTTTGCCCACGAGCCGAAAAACCGCCAGGAGCTGCTGGAGTTGCTGCGCGAGGCCCACCAGAACAAGTTGCTGGACAGCGAAGCGCTGGCCATCGTCGAAGGCGCCATCCAGGTGGCTGACCTGCAAGTACGGGACATCATGGTCCCGCGTTCGCAGATGATCAGCATCAAGGCGACCCAGACCCCACGGGAATTCCTCCCGGCCGTGATCGACTCGGCGCACTCGCGCTACCCGGTGATCGGTGAAAGCCATGACGACGTCATGGGTGTGCTGTTAGCCAAGGACCTGCTGCCGCTGATCCTCAAGGAAAACGGCGACAGCTTCAACATCAAGGACCTGCTGCGTCCGGCCACATTCGTGCCTGAATCCAAGCGCCTGAATGTGCTGCTGCGTGAATTCCGCGCCAATCACAATCACATGGCCATTGTGATCGACGAATACGGCGGCGTGGCGGGCCTGGTGACCATCGAGGACGTACTGGAACAGATCGTCGGCGACATCGAAGACGAGCACGACGTCGAAGAAGACAGCTACATCAAGCCGCTGCCCAGCGGTGACTTCCTGGTCAAGGCGCTGACGCCGATCGAGAACTTCAACGAGTTTTTCGACAGCGAATTCTCCGACGACGAGTTCGACACGGTCGGCGGCCTGGTGATGAGTGCGTTCGGGCATCTGCCCAAGCGTAACGAAACCACCGAGATTGGCGCCTATCGCTTCCGCATTTTGAATGCCGATAGTCGTCGTATCCATCTGATCCGTTTGACACCTATTGCCCGCTAAGGAATGACATGCAGCGCCTGAACCGCCCCGGCTGGCCCGGTAACCTGCTGGCCGTGGTGGCCGGCGCCATCACTACCCTGGCGCTGGCGCCGTTCGATATCTGGCCGCTGGCGCTGGTAGCGGTCGGTTTGTTCTATATCGGCCTGCGCGAACTGACGCCCCGCCAGGCCCTGGGCCGTGGCTGGTGTTTCGGTTTCGGCCTGTTTGGTGCCGGCACCAGTTGGATCTACTACAGCATCCACCACTTCGGCGGCGCTTCGGTGCTGCTGGCGGGGTTCCTGATGCTGCTGTTCACCGCCGCCATTGCCTGGTTCTTCGCCCTGCCCGCCTGGCTATGGGCGCGCTGGCTGCGCCGCAATGAGGCGCCATTGGCGGATGCACTGACGTTCGCAGCACTGTGGGTCGGCCAGGAAGCGTTTCGAGGCTGGTTCCTCACCGGTTTCCCCTGGTTGTACTCCGGCTACAGTCAACTCGACGGCCCGTTGACCGGCCTGGCGCCGCTGGGCGGGATGTGGCTGATTTCCTTCGCCCTGGCACTGACTGCCGCGCTGCTGTGTAACCTGCCGCGCCTGTTGGCGAGCAAGCGCAATGCCTTCATCGGCGCGGGTCTGGTGTTGCTGGTAGCACCCTGGGCCATCGGCCTGGCCCTCAAGCATCACGCCTGGACCTCGCCTTCGGGCGCCCCGTTGAGCGTGGCCGCGATCCAGGGCAACGTCGAACAAAGCATGAAGTGGGACCCCGAGCAGCTCAATGCCCAACTGGCGCTGTACCGCGACATGAGCCTGAGCTCCAAGCGGGTCGACCTGCTGGTATGGCCGGAAACCGCAGTACCTGTACTCAAGGAGTCCGTCGAGGGCTACCTGGGCATGATGGGCAAGTTTGCCGCCGATCGGAATACCGCGTTGATCACCGGCGTGCCGATTCGCCAGGAAGTGCACCACCAGAAGCGCTACTACAATGGCATCACCGTAGTCGGTGAAGGCGACGGCACGTACCTGAAGCAAAAACTGGTGCCGTTTGGCGAGTACGTACCGCTGCAGGACATGCTGCGCGGGCTGATTGCCTTCTTCGACCTTCCTATGTCGGACTTTGCCCGCGGCCCATCGGACCAAGCCATGCTCCAGGCCAAGGGTTATCAGATAGCGCCGTTCATTTGCTATGAAGTGGTGTACCCGGAATTCGCTGCCGGCCTGTCGGCCCAGAGCGACCTGCTGCTGACCATCAGCAACGACACCTGGTTCGGGCGCTCTATCGGCCCGTTGCAGCACCTGCAAATGGCACAGATGCGTGCGCTGGAAGCGGGCCGCTGGATGATCCGCGCCACCAACAATGGCGTGACCGGGCTGATCAACCCGTTCGGGCAGATCACCGCACAGATCCCGCAATTCGAGCGTGGCATTCTCTACGGCGAAGTGGTGCCGATGCATAACCTCACGCCGTACCTGCAATGGCGTTCGTGGCCGTTGATCATTGTGTGTTTGCTGCTGTTCGGCTGGGCGCTGTTGGCTGGCCGGATGTCCAAAACCGTCTAACCGGACAAACACCAAACAAATGTGGGAGGGGGCTTGCTCCCGATAGCGGAGTGTCAGTCAGTACATTTGATACTGACACTCCGCTATCGGGAGCAAGCCCCCTCCCACATTTGGACCCGCATTTTAATCAGCAGGATCAGCGGTAGAACAACCGATACCCAACCTGCCCCACCGCTTCATTGATCAACTGCCCGCTCTGCCACACCGCCTTGACGTCCGGCATCCAGCCGCCCAGCGGCCGGCCGTGGTCTACGCCCAGAAAGCCCACCGGCCCGGGCACCACAGTGAAACCGGCCTTCTCAAAGCTCCACACCGAACGCGGCATGTGCCAGGCTTGAGTCACCACCACCACACGCTTGATACCTTGCGGTAATAGAATCTCAGCGCTCATCTGGGCGTTTTCCCAAGTGGTACGACTGCGCTCTTCCTTCCAGCGCACGCTGACACCGAAGTCATCCTGCATCGACACGGCCATCAGTTCAGCTTCACTGGGTGGCGTGCCGTAGTGCAAACCGCCACTGGTCAGCACTGGCAACCCGGACGCTTTCGCCAATCGCGCCGCATAACGCTCACGCTCCAAGCCAATGCCGGTGGGCTGGTCGCTGCCCCAGGCAATATCCCCACGTTCACGTCCCGAGCCCAGCACCACAATTGCATCGGCACGCTGGGCCAGGGTGGCCCAGTCTTCGCGAGCCAAAGGCGGTTCAGTCTCGAGGGCACGGGCGCCCCATTGCACCATCACCGGCAGGCTGATCAACCACATCCCACCCAGCCCCAAGGCAAAACACAAGCCAGCCAGGCGTGGGCGGCTACGGCGAAACCACCAGGCACAGGCCAACAGCAGTAAAAAAATACCGGGCGGCAACAACAATTGTTTAATGAAATAACGAAAAGGCATCGGGCATCTCCTAAGATGCCCGAAGCCTAAATGCAACGGGGTTGAGCGACAATCTTTACCAGCCTGTTTCGAGAAAGTTAACGCATGACGCTGTGCTTCACTTGCGCCGCACGGACCGGTTTTTTTCCGGCCCGCGACCGGCCGCCAGATCCTTCAGCCAGACAACCTTGGCCGAACGAGGAGGCTCTTGGATAGGCGGGGAGGCCTGTCCATGAGAGGCGCGGTGGTGATTCAACTCCAGGTAGTTCTTGATCAGTTCAAGTTCAGCCTGGCTCAAGCCTCGCAACTCCAGCTCCAGAGGCCGTTCATCACGCAATCGGCCTGCGGTTCTTGCGGCATCCAATGCCCGACCCAAACGGTCGATCAATCCCTCATACAACTGCGGTTTCGTTAAAGTTCGCTGCGATTCAACCATCCCCTCACCTCATTGAAGAAATACTTGCTCCCCACTAAACAGCGTAGCCCCCGTTGCTGCGCCTGCCCGCTGCCGCGACAGACGGCCCTTGCCGCGCAATCAGGGTTTCCCTCGATAGAGTGGGGTCATGTATGCTACGGCGCTTCCTGTAACTCCACTTCCCGCAGGGTTTGGGCACGGACGCGCCGCTTCTTGGTGTCGAACAACCCGGACAGTGCACCGAAGAGGATTAGGCCACCCCTATCCAGTTCAAAAGTAGCCATGCACGAACAATATCAGCCCCGTGAAATAGAAAATGCCGCCCAAACGTTCTGGGACGAGCAGAAGTCCTTTGAAGTCAGTGAACAGCCAGGCAAGGAGACTTACTACTGCCTGTCGATGTTCCCTTACCCCAGCGGCAAGCTACACATGGGGCACGTGCGTAACTACACCATCGGCGACGTGATTTCCCGCTACCAGCGCATGCTCGGCAAGAACGTCCTGCAACCCATGGGTTGGGACGCCTTCGGCATGCCGGCGGAAAACGCCGCGATGAAAAACAACGTGGCCCCCGCCAAGTGGACCTACGAAAACATCGCCTACATGAAGACCCAGCTGCGCAGCCTGGGCCTGGCGGTGGACTGGTCCCGCGAAGTGACCACCTGCAAGCCGGACTACTACCGCTGGGAACAATGGCTATTCACTCGCCTGTTCGAAAAAGGCGTGATCTACAAAAAGAGCGGCACCGTGAACTGGGACCCGATCGACCAGACCGTACTGGCCAACGAGCAGGTCATAGACGGTCGCGGCTGGCGCTCCGGCGCGCTGATCGAAAAGCGCGAAATCCCGATGTATTACTTCAAGATCACCGCCTACGCCGATGAACTCTTGTCGAGCCTCGATGACTTGCCGGGCTGGCCTGAACAGGTCAAGACCATGCAACGCAACTGGATCGGCAAATCCAAGGGCATGGAAGTACAGTTCCCGTACAACGTCGATTCCATCGGCGAAGCCGGTGCACTCAAGGTCTTCACAACTCGTCCGGATACCCTGATGGGCGCGACCTACGTCGCAGTGGCCGCCGAACACCCGCTGGCCACCCAGGCAGCACAGAACAACCCCGAGCTGCAGGCGTTCATCGCCGAATGCAAAGGCGGCAGCGTGGCCGAAGCAGACGTCGCCACCCAGGAGAAAAAAGGCCTGCCGACCGGATTGTTCGTCGAGCACCCGCTGACGGGCGACAAACTGCCGGTCTGGGTCGCCAACTACGTGCTGATGCACTACGGCGACGGCGCCGTCATGGCGGTGCCGGCCCACGATGAGCGCGATTTCGAATTCGCCACCAAGTACAACCTGCCGATCAAGTCGGTAGTACGCACCAGCTCCGGTGACACCAACCCTGCCCCGTGGCAGGACGCCTATGGCGAGCACGGCACCCTGATCAATTCCGGCGAGTTCGACGGCCTGGATTTCCAAGGCGCCTTCGACGCCATCGAAGTCGCGCTGATCAAGAAGAATCTCGGCGCCTCGCGCACCCAGTTCCGCCTGCGTGACTGGGGCATCAGCCGCCAACGCTACTGGGGCTGCCCGATCCCGATCATCCACTGCGAAAGCTGCGGTGACGTGCCGGTGCCGGAAGATCAACTGCCCGTTGTCCTGCCGGAAGACGTGGTGCCCGATGGCGCTGGCTCGCCCCTGGCGCGCATGCCCGAATTCTACGAGTGCAGCTGCCCGAAATGCGGTGCACCGGCCAAGCGTGAAACCGACACCATGGACACCTTCGTGGAGTCCTCGTGGTATTACGCCCGCTACGCCTCGCCGCACTATGAAGGCGGCCTGGTGGAAAAATCCGCAGCCGACCATTGGTTGCCAGTGGACCAGTACATCGGCGGCATCGAACACGCCATTCTCCACCTGCTCTATGCGCGCTTCTTCCACAAGCTGATGCGCGACGAAGGCTTGGTGAGCTCCAATGAGCCGTTCAAGAACCTGCTGACCCAAGGCATGGTGATCGCCGAGACGTACTACCGCCGTGAAGCCAATGGTGCCTATACCTGGTTCAACCCGGCGGATGTCGAACTCGAGCGTGACAGCAAGGCCAAGGTAATCAGCGCCAAACTGAAATCCGACGGTTTGCCGGTGGAAATCGGTGGCACCGAGAAGATGGCCAAGTCCAAGAACAACGGCGTAGACCCGCAGTCGATGATCGATCAGTTCGGCGCCGATACCTGCCGCCTGTTCATGATGTTCGCCTCGCCGCCTGACATGAGCGCCGAATGGTCCGACTCCGGCGTCGAAGGTTCGCACCGTTTCCTCAAGCGCGTCTGGCGCCTGGCCCACGCCCATGTCAGCCAGGGCTTGCCGGGCAAGCTGGACGTCGCAGCCTTGAACGACGAGCAGAAAGCCATTCGTCGCAGCACGCACCTGGCCATCCGCCAGGCCAGCCAGGACGTAGGGCAGAACCACAAGTTCAACACCGCCATCGCCCAGGTGATGACGCTGATGAACGTGCTGGAAAAAGCCCCGCAGGCTACAGAACTTGACCGCGCGCTGATCCAGGAAGGTCTGGAAACAGTTACTCTGTTGCTCGCGCCGATCACGCCGCACATCAGCCATGAACTGTGGAGCCGTCTGGGCCACAGCGGCGCCGTAATCGATGCCGCCTGGCCAGTGCAGGATGACAGCGCCCTGGTACAGGACACGTTGCAACTGGTCATCCAGGTCAACGGTAAACTGCGCGGCCAGATCGACATGCCGGCCAGCGCCAGTCGTGAGGACGTGGAAGCCGCCGCACGCATCAACGAAAACGTGCTGCGCTTTACCGAAGGCCTGACGATCCGCAAAGTGATCGTGGTGCCCGGTAAACTGGTCAACATCGTCGCCAGCTAAATCGGATCGGGCGCGGGGCTTGGGCCCTGCGCCGAACTAAACCTTTAGGGCCTCGATACGGCCCACATGGTTTCAAGGGGAGCAACAAAATGATCAAACGCAATCTGCTGGTTATGGGCCTTGCCGTGCTATTGAGCGCTTGCGGCTTCCAGCTGCGTGGCACCGGTACCAATGAGCTGTCGCTCAAGGAACTCGACGTCAGCGCCCGCAACGCCTATGGCGACACCGTGACCCAGCTGCGCCAGACCCTGGAAAACAGCGGTGTGCACGTGTACAACGGCGCGACCTACAAACTGATCCTGACGGATGAAAAAGAAACCCAGCGCAATATCAGCTACGCCAGTGCCGGCCGTGCATCCGACGTCGAGTTGAACACTGCGCTCTACTTCGAAGTACAAGGCCGCGATAACTTGCCGCTGATGGGTGACAAGATCCAGGTGCAGAAGGTTGTCAGCCACGACGGCAACAACCTGGTGGGTTCAGACTCCGAGACCCTCCAGGTGCGCAAGGAAATGCGTCGCGAGCTGATCCAGCGCATGATGACGCGCCTGCAAATGCTGACCCCGGAAAAGCTCGCCGCCCTGCAGCAAACCGCCGACAACAAGGCCAAGGCTGATGCCGATGCCCTGAAAGCCGCGCAAGAGTATGAAGACAACACGCCGAAACAATCGCCTGTTGAAGTCCCAGTCGAGTAAGCCAGGCGGGGCGCCCCTGGCGCCCCGTTCGACCCGCCTATGAAACTTGCCCCTGCCCAACTCGCCAAGCACCTGCAAGGTGGACTCGCGCCTGTCTATATCGTCAGCGGCGATGACCCGCTGCTGTGCCAGGAAGCGGCCGACGCGATCCGCGCCGCCGCACGTCAGCAAGGCTTCGACGAACGCCAGGTCTTCAGCGCCGACGCCAGTTTCGACTGGGGTACATTGCTGCAGGCCGGCGCCAGCATGTCGTTGTTTGCCGAAAAACGCCTGCTGGAACTGCGCCTGCCTTCGGGCAAGCCGGGCGACAAAGGCGCGGCGGCATTGATGGAATACTGCTCGCGCCCTGCCGAAGACACGATCTTGCTGGTCAGCCTGCCCAAGCTTGACGGCAGCGCCCAGAAGACCAAGTGGGGCAAGGCGCTGGTAGAAGGTCCGCAAACCCAGTTCGTCCAGATCTGGCCAGTGGACAGCAACCAGTTGCCGCAGTGGATTCGTCAGCGCCTGTCACAGTCGGGTCTGGCGGCGACACAAGATGCCGTGGAGTTGATCGCCGCCCGGGTCGAGGGCAACCTGCTTGCCGCCGCCCAGGAGATCGAAAAGCTCAAGCTGATGGCCGAAGATGGGCAGATCACTGTCGAAACCGTACAAGGCGCGGTCGCCGATAGCGCTCGCTTCGATGTGTTCGGCCTGGTGGATGCGATTCTCAACGGCGAGCCCGCCCACGCCCTGCGTATGCTCGAAGGCCTGCGTGGCGAAGGGGTGGAACCGCCCGTGATTCTCTGGGCCCTGGCTCGGGAGTTACGGGTACTGGCGAACATCGCCCTGCAATACAGCCAGGGCACCCCCCTGGACAAATGTTTCAGCCAGGCCAGGCCTCCGGTGTGGGACAAGCGCAAACCGCTGATGAGCAAAGCCCTGCAACGGCACTCGGCGCAACGCTGGGCACAACTGTTGCTGGAAGCCCAGCGCATCGACGCCCAGATCAAGGGCCAGGCCACCGGCTCACCGTGGATGAGCCTGAGCCGTTTGTCGCTGTTGATGGCCGGCCAGCGCCTCACCCTGCCCGCTGAATAACCCACCGATCCAATTGTGGGAGGGGGCTTGCTCCCGATTGCAGTGCATCAGTCGACATTTTCAGTGGCTGACACACCGCGATCGGGAGCAAGCCCCCTCCCACATTTGACCGCGTACCTTTCCTACATGTCGTCAGGCTTTACAGCCGGGCAACTTCGGCAGATGATTTGCACCGCTCCATTCCACACCCTAGCGAGAGAACCATCATGAGCAAAAAGCCATCCAAGCATGGCCCCAACAAGGCCAAATCCATCATCGCCCAGCCCTTGTTCCGCAGCCGCCAGGAACGCGCCGGCAAGGGCAAAGGCAGCTACCGCCGCGAAGCCTTCCAGTCTAATAGCTGGGAGGCTTCTTACTTTCTGGCTGCCTGAAGGCAAGCGCCCCTCTGGCATGATAAGGTCTATACCTGATTTGTAACCCCCTGGACCTGTGCATGCCCTCTAGTCTTTCTCGTCGTTGGCACCTTCGCCAATTGATCGCTGCCTCCAGCCTCATTCTGCTCGTCGCCTGCGCGGAAAAACCTACCGCCGCGGATGCGCAACCCCTGCCCAAGCTCCAGACCGCACCGGCCATCGCGCCAGCCGTGGTTGCCCCGCTGGCAGTGGACAACCTCGACATCCAACCGACCCAGACCTTCGCCGAATGGCAGGCGGGCTTTCGTGCGCAAGCCCTGCAGGCCGGGATCACAGCCGACGTTTTCGATAACGCCTTTGCCGGCGTCACGCCCGATATGGCGGTGATCCGCGCCGATCGCAGCCAGCCGGAGTTTTCCCGCCCAGTGTGGGAATACCTCGACGGCGCCCTGTCACCGGTGCGCGTGCGTAATGGCCAGGCGCTGTTGGTCAAGTACGCCGATATCCTGCAAAGCATTGAGCAGCGCTATGGTGTCGACCGCCAGGCGCTGGTCTCGGTGTGGGGCATGGAGAGCAACTTCGGCGCGTTCCAGGGCAACAACTCGGTGATCCGCTCCCTCGCCACTCTGGCCTACGAAGGCCGTCGCCCTGCCTTTGCCCAGGCGCAACTGCTGGCAGCACTGCAGATCATCCAGCATGGCGATATTCAGGCCGACCAGATGAAAGGCTCGTGGGCCGGTGCAATGGGCCAAACCCAGTTTATCCCGACCACCTATAACACCCACGCCGTGGACTTCGACGGTGACGGTCGCCGTGATATCTGGAACAGCCCGTCCGACGCCCTCGCCTCCACTGCGCATTACCTGCAAAGCTCCGGCTGGCAGAAAGGCCAGCCTTGGGGGGTTGAGGTGCAGCCACTGCCGTCGGGCTTCGACTACAGCCTGGCCGATGGGGGCATACGCAAAACTGTTGCGCAATGGCTGCAACTGGGGATCCAACTGCCGCCAGGCGTGAGCCTGCCGGCCAATGTCGATCAGTTGTCCGCCGCGTTGCTGCTGCCGGCCGGCTACCGCGGCCCGGCATTCCTGGTACTGGATAACTTCCGCGCGATCCTCAAGTACAACAATTCGTCATCCTATGCGCTGGCGGTTGGCCTGTTGTCGGAGCGATTTGGCGGCGGCGGTGTGATTCGTGGCAGTTGGCCAAAGGATGAACTGCCGCTGAGTCGTTCCCAGCGTATGGATCTGCAGACGGCCCTCAGCGCCAAGGGTTATGACGCGGGCAACCCGGACGGGATTATCGGCGCCAATACGCGCAAGGCGATTCGTGCGGCGCAGCAGGCATTGGGCTGGCCGGCGGATGGGTATCCGACGGTGAAGTTGCTGGAATCCCTGCAAGGCCGGTAGATTGACTTATGGCGACTACCGTAATCGGGGGCAAGCCCCCTCCCACACTTGGAGTGCATTCCAAAAATGTGGGGGGGCTTGCCCCCGATTGCGGTTTAGCAGACTGTAAAAAACTTAGTGGTTGAACACTACGCCCTGCTCCAGCACCAACTGCTGCTCCCCCGCATCCAGGCGCACCAAAGCGCCCATCGGCAACGTCAGGTTCGGGTCGCAATGACCACTGCGCCAGCCTGCCAGCACCGGAATGCACAGCGGTTCGAAGGTCTGCTTGAGCAACCGCTCCAGCGCGACGTTATCCACACCCGCCACGTCCCCTACCAGCACACCGGCAACCTGAGCCAGCTTGCCCGCCAGGCGCAGGTGAATCAGCAGGCGGTCGATACGATAAAGCGGCTCGTTGACGTCCTCGATAAACAGGATGATGCCTTCGGCGTCTATCTCATACGGCGTGCCCATTATTGCGGCAATCATCGACAGATTACCGCCCAGCAAGCGCCCACAGGCAATGCCTGGTTCGATCGTGGTCAATGGATAGGCCGCAGGATGCGCAAGCACGCTGCCGGCGCCCAGTTGACCACGCAGCAGGCTGAGCAATGAGGATTCGGTGGGTTGTTGCTTGCCGCCAAGCAGGTCGGCATTGAGCATCGGCCCGTGGAACGTTACAAAACCGGCATAACGGTTGATTGCCAGGTGCAAGGCGGTGATATCGCTGTAGCCCACGAATGGCTTGGGGTTGGCGCGCAGCAGGTCGAAGTCCAGCGCGTCGAGCAAGCGCGGCGTGCCGTAGCCGCCGCGCAGGCAAAGGATGGCATCGATGTCGGGGTTGGCGAAGGCGGCGTGCAGGTCGCGCAGGCGCACTGCATCGCTGCCGGCCAGGTAGCCGTCGCGTTCGTATACACCGGGATAAATGCGCAGGTCGTAGCCACGGGCACGCATCCATTGCCCGGCTTTTTCAACGTCCAGTGCAGCAGGGCCGGCGGGGGCGATCAGGGCGATGGTGCCTTCAGAACGAAGGGCTGGAACGGCTGGCGTCATATACAACTCTCCCTAGTCAACGCGGAACGAAATGTGGGAGGGGGCTTGCCCCCGATGGCGGTGTGACAGTCAATTCATGAAGAACTGATACACCGCTATCGGGGGCAAGCCCCCTCCCACATTGGACTTGCGGTGTTGCAAAGGCCTCTATCAGGAAACCAGGCTCGCCTTGACCAGCTTGGCCTGCTCATCGGCATGGTACGAAGAACGCACCAACGGGCCGGACGCCACGTTCTTGAAGCCCATCTTGTAACCTTCCTCGGCGAACCAGGCGAAGGTGTCCGGGTGCACGAAACGCTGCACTGGCAAGTGGCTGCGGGACGGTTGCAGGTACTGGCCAAGGGTCAGCATGTCGATGTCATGCTCGCGCATGCGCTTCATGACTTCGATGACTTCTTCGTCGGTTTCGCCCAGGCCGAGCATCAAGCCGGACTTGGTCGGAATGTGCGGCATCATCTGCTTGAATTTCTGCAGCAGGGTCAGCGACCACTGGTAGTCCGAACCCGGACGCGCAGCCTTGTACAGGCGCGGCACGGTTTCCAGGTTGTGGTTGAACACATCCGGCGGCTCGGCGGCGGTGATTTCCAGCGCGACGTCCATACGCCCACGGTAGTCCGGCACCAGGGTTTCGAGCATCACATTCGGCGACAACTTGCGGATTTCGCGGATGCAGTCGGCAAAGTGCTGGGCACCGCCGTCACGCAGGTCGTCACGGTCAACCGAGGTGATCACCACATACTTGAGTTTCAGGTCAGCGATGGCGATGGCCAGGCTTTCCGGTTCGTTGACGTCCAGAGGCTTCGGACGGCCGTGGCCGACGTCGCAGAACGGGCAACGACGGGTGCAGATGTCGCCCATGATCATGAAGGTGGCGGTGCCGCCGGAGAAGCATTCGCCCAGGTTCGGGCAGGACGCTTCTTCGCACACGCTGTGCAGCTTGTGCTTGCGCAGCAGCGCCTTGATACGGTCGACTTCCGGCGATACCGGGATGCGCACGCGGATCCAGTCGGGTTTCTTCGGCAGTTCGGTGGTCGGGATGATCTTGACCGGGATGCGTGCAACCTTCTCGGCGCCGCGCAGCTTGACGCCGGCTTCCACCTTGGCACGCGGGGCCGGGGCTGGACGCTCGGTGATGTCCAGCGTCGGGATCATGGTTTGCACTGCATCAGTAGTCATAATCAGTCGATTCCGCCCGTGAGGGTCGTCTGCTCAGCATAGTCGAGGTGTTTGACGAGCTGCGCACGCAGCCGGGCACTAACCTCGGCAAATTTAATCGGTGTGGCGTGGTCACTCAGCTGTGTCATCGCCAGCCCGGCGTAACCGCACGGGTTGATGCGCTGGAACGGCGCCAGGTCCATGTCCACGTTCAGGGCCAGGCCATGAAAGGAACAACCATGGCGAATCCGCAAGCCCAGGGAGGCGATCTTCGCGCCATCCACATACACACCGGGGGCATCGGGCTTGGCTGCGGCGCTCACGCCATAACTGGCCAACAGCTCAATCAGGCAAGCCTCCATGCGGCTGACCAGGTCGCGCACGCCAAACCCCAGCTTGCGCACGTCCAGCAATAGATAAGCGACAAGCTGACCGGGCCCATGGTAAGTCACTTGACCCCCTCGGTCGACCTGCACCACCGGAATATCACCCGGAAGTAGCAGATGCTCTGCCTTGCCGGCCTGGCCCTGGGTGAATACCGGTGGATGTTCCACCAGCCAGATTTCATCCGGAGCCGAGGTGCCGCGCTCGTTGGTAAAGCGCTGCATGGCATGCCAGACCGGCTCGTAGGCCATCCGGCCGAGCTCGCGAAAGCCCAGGACTTCTGACATCACAGCACCATGTGCACGAAGCCGGTGGCCCGCAGTTCGCTGTTGATGTTGTAGAGCTGGTCTTGATCGGTCGCAACGATGTGCAACTGAATCGTGGTGTACTTGCCGGTGGAGCTTTGACGCTCGTCCACGCGGTTGTCGTTGATCGTCGCATGCTTCCTGACGATTTCGAGAATCTTGTCCTTGCGGCCGACACCGGTATCGCTGATCACCTTGACGGGATAATCCGTCACCGGGAATTCGATCTTTGGCGCCTTTACTTCTACGTCTTTATCGGTCATGGCAGAACAGCCTCGTAAGCGCTAAGCCGTGGCGACGGGCAAAGCCCCGCGCTGGATCAACGCGGGGCTTTGCAGGTGCACACAATCAGTTGAACAAGCCGTAGAAGAATAGACGGATGCTATCCCATACGCGGCGGAAGATACCACCTTCGTCGACCGCGTCCAGTGCGATCAGGTCGGCGCTGTGCACCACCTTGTCTTCCAGCTTGACTTCGACTTTACCGATCACGTCGCCCTTGGCGATTGGCGCAACCAATTGCGGGTTCAGGGTCATGCTGGCAGCGAGCTTTTTCAGCTGGCCCTTAGGCATGGTCAGTGTCAGATCGTCGGCCAGACCGGCCTTGACTTGGGAGGTCGCCCCCTTCCAGACCGGTGCGGTCGCCAGCTCAGCACCCTTCTGATAGAAGGTCTGGGTTTCGAAGAAGCGGAAGCCGTAGGTCAGCAATTTCTGCGTCTCGGCCGCACGGGCCTGTTCGCTGTTGGTGCCGAATACCACGGCGATCAGGCGCTGGCCATCACGCACAGCGGACGACACCATGCAGTAGCCGGCTTCGTCGGTGTGGCCGGTTTTCAGGCCGTCGACAGTCTTGTCGCGCCACAGCAGCAGGTTGCGGTTAGGCTGCTTGATGTTGTTCCAGAAGAATTCCTTCTGGGAGTAGATCGCGTAGTGCACCGGGTCAACGCGGATGATCGCGCGCGCCAGGATCGCCATGTCGTGAGCCGACGAATAGTGCTCTGGGTTCGGCAGGCCAGTCGGGTTCATGAAGTGGCTGTTGGTCATGCCCAGGTCGGCGGCAGTCTTGTTCATCACGTCGGCGAACGCATCTTCGCTGCCGGCGATGTGCTCGGCCAGGGCGACGCTGGCGTCGTTGCCGGACTGGATGATGATGCCGTGCAACAGGTCACTCACGGTGACTTGCGAGCCGACCTTGATGAACATCCGCGAACCACCGGTACGCCAGGCGTTTTCGCTGACGGTGACCGGATCGTTCTCGCCGATCTGGCCGCGACGGATTTCCAGGGTCGCGATATAGGCAGTCATCAGCTTGGTCAGGCTGGCTGGCGGCAGGCGTACATCACCGCCGTTTTCGACCAGCACGTTGCCACTGGCGGCGTCCATGAGGACCCAGGACTTGGCGGCCAGTTGCGGGGAGGCCGGCACCATTTCAACCGCCCAGGCGGCCGGGGTGATGATCAGCGAGATAAGCAGGCACGTGCGTTTGGCTAAGGTGGTGATGTTCATCCGTCTCTCGAAATTGCTTATGGAAACTTGCCCTCGCGGGCAAAACTATTCAGACAGCCCGCTTCCAGGCTGTCACGTATTCGGTTGCCCGCTCACCCCTTGCCCCTGGGTTTTTATTGTTCACGAGCCAACAACCTGGGCTCGAGCGCGCATGCGCGCCTGAGCCATCAAACCAATACTGCTTATTCTGCGGTGACCACGCTGGGTTGCCCCAGGTTAGCCAGGCGTACGCTGTTCTGCACTTGGGCTACCTCGCTCGGCGAGCCGATCGGGCCCATGCGTACACGGTGCAAGGTTTGCTGGTTACGCACGATGGAGCTGATAAAGACTGGCGCGCTGACCATGCCGCTGAGCTTGGACCTTAACAGTTCTGCCGCATCCGGGTTGGCGAAAGCGCCGACCTGCAGGTACTGCCCGCCCACGGTAGACGCGCCCGGCGCTGCATGGGGTACCACCACGGTATCCGGGGCATGCTGCGCCGGCGGCGGCGTCCACTGCTCGATCTTGCCGGTCGAGGCCGTCACCTGCGGTTGCGGAGCCTGCGGTTCGTTGAGCATCAACGGCGCCGGCTTGCCGCGCTGGGCCCAGTACTGCGCGGGGTCGATACCTTCGACTTTCACCCGTGCGGTGCCGGTTTCGGCATAACCGAGCTTCTTCGCCGCGGCATAGGACAAGTCGATGATCCGGTCCGAATAGAACGGCCCACGGTCGTTGACGCGCAGGATCACCGTGCGGTTGTTGTCCAGGTTGGTCACGCGCACATAGCTGGGCAGCGGCAGGGTCTTGTGGGCCGCGCTCATGCCATACAGGTCATACACTTCGCCATTGGCGGTGTTCTGGCCATGGAACTTGGTGCCGTACCAGGACGCGGTACCCGATTGCACGTAGGTCTTGGATTCCTGCAGCGGGAAGTAATTCTTGCCCAGCACGGTATAGGGGTTGGCCTTGTAGGGGCCGGTGTGCAGGGTCGGCGTGGCATCCGGGATTTTCGACACATCCACATCCCACCACGGCGCGCCGTCTTTGTGCGCGCGGTTGATGTCCAGGCCCGGTTGGGCGCGGACCACCGCACCGCCGGCCTTCTTGGCAGGCGCACGGTTAGGGCTGGTGGAGCAACTGGCGACCAGCAGGCACAACGCGGTGAACGCCACCAGCTTGAGCGGTTTTTTGAACGGCGATACCCGCATTACTTGTTGCCCCGTGCTTTGACCAGCTCGTCTGACAGCTGATGTACGGCCATGGCGTACATCACACTGCGGTTATAACGCGTGATTGCGTAGAAATTCTTCAGGCCCATCCAGTATTCCGGGCCGTTTGCGCCTTCCAGGCGGAATGCCGTCACCGGCATGTCATCGCGTGGCGCATTCTGACTCGACCAGCCCAGCGCTCGCAACTCCCCGACGGTCTTGACCGGCTCGATACCCTGGGTCAGGCCCTCATCGGCGCGCTCACCGCTGACATCGGCGCGAATTACCACCGGCTCACCGGCTACCCAGCCGTGGTGCTTGAAGTAGCTGGCTACGCTGCCAATGGCATCGTCGGGGTTGCTCCAGATGTTGATATGCCCGTCACCGTCGAAATCCACCGCATAGGCGCGAAAGCTGCTCGGCATGAACTGCGGCAAACCCATCGCACCCGCGTAGGAGCCCTTGAGGGTCAGCGGGTCGACCTGCTCTTCGCGGGCCAGCAACAGGAATTCACGCAGTTCCTTGCGGAAGAATTCGGCGCGGGGCGGGTAATCGAAGCCCAGGGTCGATAAGGCGTCGATCACCCGGTAACTGCCGGTATTGCGCCCGTAGAAGGTTTCGATGCCGATGATCGAGACGATGACCTGGGCCGGTACACCGTATTCCTGCTCGGCGCGGGCCAGCACCGCCTCGTGCTGGCGCCAGAAGTCGACGCCCCGGGCTACGCGGGCGTCGGTGAGGAACATCGGGCGATATTCCTTCCACTGCTTCACACGTTCGGCGGGGCGGGAAATGGCGTCGAGAATCGCCTGCTTCTTCTGGGCTTCGCGGAACACGCCCATCAGTTGCTCACCGGCAAAACCGTAGTCGCGGGTCAACTCACCGACAAATTCGGCGACCTGGGGTGAACCATCGTAGTCACCGGCCTGCGCCTCTTGCGTTGCGCCCAGGAGCCCAATCAGGCCCACACAGGTCGCATGCCGAGTCGCCCAGCCGCGCATTACTTGCATTGACATCTTCACCTTATTCAAACCTGTGCGATCCATTTGCGATGCGTATGAATCGACATCAAAACCCCAAACGCTGACATCAATGTCACCAGCGAAGTTCCGCCGTAGCTAATGAATGGCAACGGCACCCCAACCACCGGCAGCAGGCCACTGACCATACCGATGTTGACGAAAACGTAAACAAAAAAAGTCATGGTCAGGCTGCCGGCAAGCAATTTACCGAACAGCGTCTGTGCCTGGGCAGTGATCACCAGGCCACGACCAATCAACAGCAGATAGATCAGCAACAAGGCGCAAATGCCTACCAGGCCGAACTCTTCGCCCATCACCGCAATGATGAAGTCGGTGTGGCTCTCGGGCAAGAAGTCCAGGTGGGACTGGGTGCCCAGTAACCAGCCCTTACCAAATACTCCGCCGGAACCGATGGCCGCCTTGGACTGGATGATGTTCCAGCCGGTGCCCAACGGGTCGCTCTCCGGGTCAAGGAAAGTCAGGATCCGTTGTTTCTGGTAGTCGTGCATAAAGAAGAACCACATGGCCACGGCCACGGGGATGGCCGCGGCCAGCACGCTGAGGATCCAGCGCCAGCGCAAGCCGCCCATGAACAGCACGAATGCGCCGCCGGCGAGAATCAGCAACGAGGTGCCGAGGTCCGGCTGGCGCACGATAAGAATGAAGGGCACGCCGATCAGGATCAGGCTGATGCCCACATGCTTGAGCTGTGGCGGCAAGGTGCGCTTGGACAGGTACCAGGCAATGGTGGCCGGCATCAGGATCTTCATAAATTCCGACGGCTGGAAGCGGATCACCCCCGGGACGTTGATCCAGCGCGTCGCGCCCATGGCGTTGTGGCCCATGACATCAACCACCACCAGCAGCAGCACGCCGGCGACATAACCCAGGGGCACCCAGCGTGCCATGAAGCGCGGCTCAAGCTGGGCGATCACCACCATCGACAACAGGCCCAGGCCGAACGAGGACGCTTGCTTGATCAGCAGGTCCCAGTTCTTGCCACTGGCCGAATACAACACGAACAGGCTACCGGCCGCCAGGGTCAGCAGGAGGATCAGCAACGGCCCATCAATGTGCATGCGTTGCAGCAACGTCGCACGGCGACGCATCACGTCCTCGCTGGAGAGGATGCGGTCAAAATTACTCTTCACGGGCCGTAACCTCGGGACTTGAAGGGGGGCCGCCATATTCGGGCTTGAGCTTGCCATCGGCGGCCAGCAGCCAGGCGTCCATGATCTGGCGCACCACAGGTGCGGCGACGCCGGAGCCGGACTCACCGTTCTCGACCATCACCGCCACCACGATCTTCGGGTCCTCGGCCGGGGCAAAGCCGACAAACAAAGCGTGGTCGCGGTGGCGCTCCTGAACCTTGGAGCGGTCATATTTCTCGCCCTGCTTGATCGCGACCACCTGGGCCGTACCACTCTTGCCGGCGATGCGGTATTGCGCGCCGGCCGCCGCCTTGCGTGCGGTGCCACGGGCGCCGTGCATCACTTGCTGCATACCATGGTTGACCTTGGCCCAGTCGGACGGGTCGCGCAGCACAATGTCGGGGATCGGGTTTTCATCCACTGGCTTTTCGCCTTCGATGGTCTTGGCCAGGTGCGGACGGTTCCAGATGCCCTTGTTCGCTACCAGTGCCGTGGCCTGGGCCAGTTGCAGCGGCGTGGCCTGCATATAGCCCTGGCCGATCCCGAGGATCAGGGTTTCACCCGGGAACCATGCCTGGCGGCGGGTCGCACGCTTCCACTCACGCGACGGCATCAGGCCGGGAGATTCTTCGAACATGTCCAGGGAGACTTTCTGACCGAGGCCGAACTTGCCCATGTAGGCAGACAGGCGATCAATCCCAAGCTTATGGGCCAGGTCGTAGAAGTAGGTGTCGTTGGAGCGCATGATCGCGGTGTCCAGGTCGACATAGCCGTCACCGGAGCGGTTCCAGTTACGGTATTTGTGGTCGTAGTTGGGCAGCATGTAGTAGCCGGGGTCATAGACGCGGCTGGAGGCCGTGACCACGCCGGAATCCAGGCCGGCAATCGCCACCGCCGGCTTGATGGTCGAACCTGGCGGATACAGGCCGCGCAGCACCCGGTTGAACAGCGGCCGGTCAATGGAATCGCGCAGCTCGGCATAGGCCTTGAAACTGATCCCGGTGACGAACAGGTTAGGGTCGAAACTCGGCTGGCTGACCATCGCCAGTACTTCGCCGGTCTTCGGGTCCAGGGCCACGACCGCACCACGCCGGCCACCCAGGGCCATCTCGGCCGCTTCCTGCAGCTTGATGTCCAGGCTCAGCACGATGTCCTTGCCCGGGATCGGGTCGGTACGCTTGAGCACGCGCAATACACGGCCACGGGCATTGGTCTCGACTTCTTCGTAACCCACCTGGCCGTGCAGTTCGGGCTCGTAGAAACGCTCGATGCCGGTCTTGCCGATATGATGGGTGCCGCTGTAATTGACCGGATCGAGGGTTTTGAGCTCTTTCTCGTTGATCCGCCCCATGTAGCCGACCGAGTGGGCAAAGTGCGGGCCTTGTGGATAGTGGCGCACCAACTGTGCCACCACTTCCACACCAGGCAGGCGGAACTGGTTCACCGCAATGCGGGCGATCTGCTCTTCGGTCAGCTCGAACAGGATCGGCACCGGCTCGAACGGCCGGCGCCCCTGCTTCATGCGTTTCTCGAAGATCACCCGGTCTTCCGGCGTCAGTTGCAGTACCTCGACGATCACATCGAGCACCTGCTGCCAGTCGCCGGAACGCTCGCGGGTCATGCTCAGGCTGAAGCTGGGGCGGTTATCCGCGACCACCACGCCATTGCGGTCGAAGATCAGCCCGCGGGTCGGTGGAATCGGCTGCACATGCACCCGGTTGTTTTCCGACAGCGTGGAGTGATAGTCGTACTGGATCACCTGGAGGAAATACAGCCGCGCAATCAGCACGCCCATCAACGCCACCACCAGGATGGCACCGAACACCACCCGCGCGCGTACCAGACGTGCGTCTTTCTCGTGGTCCTTGATGCGGATCGGCTGGGTCATCGGGGGCGGCGCAGACTATTTGTGATAAGGGTGCCCGGACAGGACTGTCCAGGCGCGATACAGCTGTTCACCGATCAGGATCCTTACCAACGGGTGCGGCAATGTCAGGGCCGACAGCGACCAACGCTGATCAGCGCGGGCGCAGACTTCCGGCGCCAGACCTTCCGGGCCACCCACCATGAAATTGACCGTGCGCGAATCCAGGCGCCAGCGGTCCAATTCCACCGCCAACTGCTCGGTGCTCCAAGGCTTGCCGTGCACCTCGAGGGTGACGATGCGCTCGTTGGGGCCGACCTTGGCCAGCATGGCTTCGCCTTCCTGACGGATAAAGCGCGCCACGTCGGCATTCTTGCCCCGGGTATTGAGCGGTATTTCCACCAGCTCAAGCGACAGCTCAGCGGGCAGACGCTTGGCATACTCGTGCCAGCCTTCTTCCACCCACTTGGGCATGCGTGAACCGACAGCGATCAGACGCAGGCGCACAGCCGTTCCTTATTCCTGATCTTTGTTGAGCTTGTCGAAGTGCGCGTGGCCCACTTCCGGGCTGTGGTGCTTGCCATCGGCGGCACGGCTCTGCTCAGCGCCTTTCCACAGACGCTCCAGGTCGTAGAACTGGCGGGCGTTGGAGGTCATCATGTGAACGATCACGTCGTCCATGTCCAGCAGCACCCAGTCGCTGTCGCCCTTGCCTTCTTCACCCAGTGGCTTGACGCCTTGGGCTTTGACGGCTTCGCGAACCTTGTCCAGCATCGCGCCGATCTGGCGGTTGGAAGTACCGGTAGCGATGATCATGAAGTCGGTGATGCTTTGCTTGTCGCGTACGTCGAGCACCTGGATGTCCTGGGCTTTAACGTCTTCCAGGGCGGCCACGGCGACTTTCACCAGCTCTTCGCCAGCCAGTTCCGGGCCAACGTGGGCTTCAACCGGCAGCGGCGCGCTTTTGAAGGTGCCTTTGCGCTTAACTTTGCTTACGTCTTTGTTCGTCATATAAAACTCGTTTTGCTCGTATGTTCGGGCGCTTGCTGCACAACTCGTGCGTTCAAGCGCGCCTTTTCAGTTCGACGCACGGTAAAGCCCGTGCGCATCGATGTAGGCCAGGACCGCGTCAGGCACCAGGAAACGTACCGACTTCCCGCTGGCCAGCAGTTGACGGATCTGGGTGGCGGACACCGCAAGCGGGGTCTGCCAGACGAATGCAATATTCCCGTTCGGCCCGGTCAGGGCCAAGGGGTCACTTACCGACCGCGCGGCCAGCAGGTTGCGCAAGGCATCCGGCGGTTCGCTGTCGGCATCCGGGCGTTGCAAAACCAGGATGTGGCAATGCTGGAGGAGTTCCTCCCAGCGGTGCCAAGAGGGCAGGCCGCAAAATGCGTCCCAGCCCAAAAGCAGAAATAACTGGTCATCCGCGGCCAACTCGGCGCGCATCAATTCCAGGGTGTCGACAGTGTAGGACGGTTTATCGCGCTTGAGTTCGCGATCGTCCACCACCAGCGGCGCTATGCCCTCTACCGCAAGGCGCACCATTTCCAAGCGCTGTTGCGCCGACACTTGCGGCGTATCACGATGCGGCGGCCGGAAATTGGGCAGCAGCCGCACCTCGTCCAGCGCAAGGGCATCCGCGACTTCCAGGGCACTGCGCAGGTGGCCGATGTGCACGGGGTCGAAAGTACCACCGAGCAGCCCAATGCGTTTAGCCATCAACTGCGCACGTGACCGTCACCGAACACCACGTACTTCTCGCTGGTCAAGCCTTCGAGGCCAACCGGGCCGCGCGCGTGGAGCTTGTCGGTGGAGATACCGATCTCCGCCCCCAGGCCGTACTCGAAACCGTCGGCAAACCGCGTCGAGGCGTTGACCATCACCGAAGCGGAATCCACTTCGTTGAGGAAACGCCGGGCATCGCTGAAGTGCTCGGAAACGATAGCGTCGGTGTGCTTGGAGCCGTACTTGTTGATGTGTTCGATGGCCTGGTCCAGGTCATCGACGATACGGATCGACAGGATCGGCGCCGTGTACTCGGTGTACCAGTCCTGCTCGCTCGCCTCGATCACGCCCGCGCCGAGCAACGCCCGGGTACGCTCGCAACCGCGCAGCTCCACGCCCTTGTCGCGGTAGATGGCAGCCAGCGGCGGCAGCACGCGCTCGGCAATGCCGGCGTGCACCAGCAGGGTTTCCATGGTGTTGCACGGGGCATAGCGGTGGGTCTTGGCGTTGTCGGCGATGCGAATCGCCTTGTCGAGGTCAGCGGCGATGTCGATATAGACGTGGCACACACCGTCCAGATGCTTGATCACCGGCACCTTGGCATCGCGGCTGACGCGCTCGATCAGGCTCTTGCCACCCCGGGGAACGATCACGTCGACGAACTCCGGCATGGTGATCAACGCACCAACGGCGGCGCGGTCGGTGGTTTCCACCACTTGCACCACTTCGGCCGGCAATTCGGCCACGGCCAGGCCTTGCTGGATGCAGGCGGCGATGGCGCGGTTGGAATTGATCGCCTCGGAACCGCCACGCAGGATGGTAGCGTTGCCGGACTTGAGGCATAGGCTCGCGGCGTCGATGGTCACGTTCGGACGCGACTCATAGATGATGCCGATCACGCCCAGAGGCACGCGCATCTTGCCGACCTGGATACCGGATGGCAGGTAGCGCATATCGCGGATTTCACCGATGGGGTCAGGCAGCTTGGCCACCTGACGCAGGCCTTCGATCATGTCGTCGATACGTGCCGGGGTCAGCGCCAGGCGATCCAGCAGAGCCGGTTCCAGGCCATTGGCACGGCCGTTGGCCAGGTCCAGCTCGTTGGCGGCGGTCAACTCGGAGCGCGAGGCATCCAGAGCATCGGCCGCCGCCAGCAGCGCACGGTTCTTCTGCGCGGTGCTCGCACGGGCGATCAACCGCGAAGCCTGACGGGCAGCGCGACCCAGGCGGGTCATGTAGTCAAGAACGGACTCAGTCATGGTCAGGGAGTCTTGGCAAAGAGGAAAGCGGCAGATTATAGCTGTGACGCAGCACGACTGACAGCGGTGAGGGGCGGATGGTCGAAATGAACTGTAAAAACCTGCGGTTCAGGCGTAATTAAGCTGGGAGTTGTTATTATTCGGTCACATTTAGCCGTAATAACCCTGAACGCCATGTCCGGTTTTACCCCTCTGCTCCCCGCCAGCGCCCTGCCCGACTGCTTCTTCGACCGCGATGCGCAACTGCTTGCGCGAGAATTACTCGGCAAAGTCATTCGCCATCGCGTCGGTGATATCTGGCTCTCGGCGCGAATTATTGAAACCGAAGCCTATTACGTGGCCGAAAAAGGCAGCCACGCCTCCCTCGGCTACACAGAAAAGCGTAAGGCTTTGTTTCTGGACGGTGGCCATATCTATATGTACTACGCCCGTGGCGGCGATTCATTGAACTTCAGTGCCCATGGCCCGGGCAATGCCGTATTGATCAAATCGGCCTACCCATGGGTCGATGAAATCTCCGGCCCGGCCAGCCTGGCCCAGATGCTGCTGAACAACCCGAACGCCGATGGCAGCCCTCGCCCGACGCAAAAACTCTGTGCCGGCCAGACCTTGCTGTGCAAGGCGCTGGGCCTGAAGGTGCCGATGTGGGACGCCAAGCGCTTTGACCAGGAGCTGCTGTATGTCGAGGACGTTGGCCAGGTACCTACGCAGATTATCCAGACCACGCGGCTGGGCATCCCCAGCGGGCGCGATGAACACCTGATGTACCGCTTCGTAGATGCTGGTTATGCGCTTTATTGCACGCGGAACCCGCTGCGCCGGGGGCAGGTCGAAGGCCGCGATTATTTCTTGATTTGAACAGGCGGACCCACGCAACACATCCAATGTGGGAGGGGGCTTGCTCCCTCCCACAGTTGATCATCAGCGTTTCAGCATATGCATTACAGAGATGGAGTGGATTGTATGGGCCAATGGCTCGATAGCATTACCGGCTGGCTGACCCTGAACCCGCAATGGCTGGCAGCGGCGGTGTTTATCGTGGCGTGCGTGGAATGCCTGGCCATCGCCGGGCTGATCGTGCCGGGCACGGTATTGCTGTTCGCGATTGCCGCGCTGGCCGGCAGCGGCGCGCTGTCCTTAAGTGAAACGCTTTTGCTGGGCTTCCTCGGCGGTTTATTGGGCGATGGGGTTTCCTACTATCTCGGCCGACATTTCCATCAGAACATCCGGCGCCTGCCTGGCCTTCGTCACCATCCTGAGTGGATGAATGGCGCGGAAACCTACTTTCACAAATACGGTATCGCCAGCCTATTGGTCGGACGGTTCATCGGCCCGCTGCGCCCCATGCTGCCAATGGTCGCCGGTATGTGCGACATGCCCTTCCCGCGCTTCGCCGCCGTGAGCATTATTGCCGCAGCGGGCTGGTCGGTGGCTTACCTGATGCCGGGCTGGGCCGCCGGCGCCGCGTTCCGCCTGCCGCTGCCGGAGGGTTTCTGGCCGGAGGCGGCAGTTATCACGGCCTGCCTGGCGGTCCTGCTGGGGCTGAGCTTGAACAGCAGCTGGCGCGGCCATCGTCGCGCCACCTTGTGGATCGGTTGCGCCAGCCTGGTCTTGTTGATTGCGCTGTTTATCGGCTACCCCCACCTCAACGACTTCGACCAGGGCCTGAGCGCACTGGTGCAGGAGCATCGCAGCCCTTGGCTGGACGAGGTCATGGTGCGGGTCACCCAACTGGGTGAGTTCAGGAAGATGTTTGTAGCAAGCGCAGTGTTCACCGGCTTGCTGCTACTGGCACGGCAATGGCGCCACGCTCTGTTTGTCGGCGCCACGCTAGCCGGCGCGGCGGTGATCAACACCGGCACCAAGCTGTTTTTCGCCCGTGGGCGCCCGGAAATCCTCACAGACCCGTTGACCAGCTTCAGCATGCCCAGCGGCCATGCCTCCGGCGCCTTTGCATTCTTCCTGGCGCTTGCGGTGCTGGCCGGCCGTGGCCAACCCACACGTCTACGCCTGACCTGGATGTTGCTGGGTTGTATTCCCGCGGCCTTCATTGCCCTGTCGCGGGTTTACCTGGGCGCCCATTGGCCCACGGATATCCTGGCCGGCACGTTGCTGGCGATGACCGTGTGCGCGTTCAGCCTCACCGTCAGCGAACACCGCAGCCCATTGCCTGCGATGTCGCAAAAAGCCTGGTGGCTGGTGTTGCCGGCCGTGGTGGCCGTACTCGGCTTTATCGCTTTTACCGGCACGCCCCACGCACTGCTCAGGTACGCCTATTGACCCTTGGCCGGGCCGATCCAGTCCACCGAAGCGCTGCGGCGCTCAACACAACGTTCGCGCCGCTCCAGTAGCATTTCATCGGCAATTTCAGCGGCGCGCTCGGCGATGTACTCCGGGCCCCGCGTTGCATCCTGCTGGAGCAATTGTGTGGTCACGCTGACAAAGTACGCGTCCCAGGCAACTTGCTCCGATGGTGTCAGACGAATCATGGTCATCCCCGATCAATTAGTGTGATCGGAAAATATTGCAGGCGGCGCAGCTGAGATGGCCGAGCAAACTCTGAAAGCTCCGTCAGATAAATCTGAATCAGGTGAACAGTTCGCCCTGCAGCTCATCCAGCAACATTTGAATCGCATCCAGGCGTTGCTGCGGGTCGTCGAGTTGCAGCAGGTCGACCTTGTCGGCCTCGGTGAACGGCAATAGATAAGCCAGCTGATTGCCCAGAGCTTGCTGCCCCTCAGCGTGGCCGCCCATGTCCAGAGAGGCGACCATCGGGTGCTCGGCCAAGGCCTGGAGCAACGCAAGCAAGTCGGCGTCCTCCTCTTCAAGCGGCCGGTCCGGCAGCTCTTCCATCCATTGCACGTCGGCCACCAGCAGTTGGTCTTTCTGCACGCCGGCATCACGCACACGGAAACGCCGACCGCCTTCGACACGAATCCCCAGCAGGCCGTTTTCCTGTTGCTTGAAGTCGCGAATCAGCGCCTCACAGCCAATCAACGCGTAGCCCTCCGGTGCCATGCCGACTTCCTTGCCGTCGAGGATGCACACCACGCCGAAGCTTTCGCCCTTTTTCATGCAGCGGCTGATCATGTCCAGGTAGCGAGCCTCGAACAGTTGCAAATCGAGGGTGCAGCCAGGGAACAGCACAGTGTTGAGCGGGAACAGCGCCAGACTCATAAAGGTTTCCTTAAACCTGGGTTAAACAATTACCGATACCGCCAGCGGCAGGAACACTGCCGTGGCCACGCCCATCAGGCTCATCGCCAGCGCCGCGAAGGCGCCACACTCTTCGCTTTCCTGCAGGGCCACCGAGGTGCCGACGGCGTGGGCAGTCATACCCAGCGCCATGCCGCGCGCTTCGGGGCTGTGTACGCCCAGGCGCGTCAGGTACGCCGGGCCGATCATCGCGCCGACCACCCCGGTGATCAGCACAAACACCGCCGCCAAGGCCGCAACGCCACCAATCTGCTCGGCGACCAGCATGGCGATCGGCGACGTCACCGACTTGGGCGCCATGGTCATCAGCACCATATGTTCGGCCCCGAACCACCACCCCAGCCATACACACAAACCAGTGGCCAACACCCCACCTATCACCAGCGTAGTAAAAATCGGCCAGAACAATTGGCGAATCCGTCGCAGGTTGAGATAAAGCGGCACCGCCAGGGCCACTGTTGCAGGCCCGAGCAGGATGCCCATGATCTCGGTGCTCTTGCGGTATTCGGCATAGCTCAGGCCACAGGTGAGCAGCACGCCGATCACCAGCAGCATGGACACCAGCACCGGCTGCAGGAAGACCCAGCGGGTTTTCTCGAACCCCGCCAGCACCAGTTGATAGGCGCCCAGGGTGATGCCGATGCCGAACAGCGGGTGGTGAATGACGGCCGTCCAGGCACCCTGCCAGTCAAAGATCACTGCCCCCGCTCCTTGCGCTTGACCATGTACTGCATCAATACGCCGATAAAGCCCATGGCGATCACCAGCGACAATACCAGCGCACCAACGATGGCCCAGAAGTCGGCGGCAATGTCCTTGGCGTATACCATCACGCCCACGGCCGGGGGCACCAGCAGCAGCGGCAGATAACGCAACAGGCTGCTGGCCGCCAGGCTCAGGGGCTCGCCGACTTCACCGCGCCAGACCAGGAAACCCAGCATCAGCAACAGGCCCACAATCGGCCCCGGCAGCACCGGCAACAGTAAATGATTGATCGCTGTGCCGATCAATTGGAACAGCACCAGCCAGGTCAGGCCACGTAACAGCATTCGCTCTCTCCCCTTCAAAGCTCGCCCGCATTATAAGCATGCCCACTCTATGCCCCGGCATTCGCCAAAAGCATGGTGGGTTGACCAGGCGAGGTGCCCATGATGATCTACATTGGTTCTCTGTAACCCATAAAAAGCACCCATTCTCGGGCGGATAAAAACGATGAACCCAGGAGAGATGCAATGCCCTATGTACCTGTAGCGCAGCTCAAAGATTATGTCGGCAAGGAACTGGGACGTTCCGAATGGCTCACCATCGACCAGGCGCGTATCAACCTGTTCGCAGAAGCCACCGGCGATCATCAGTTCATCCACGTCGACCCGGTCAGGGCCGCCGAGACGCCATTCGGCAGCACCATCGCCCATGGTTTCCTGTCGCTGTCGCTGATGCCCAAGCTGATGGAAGACATCCTGATCATGCCCGAAGGCCTGAAGATGGCAGTCAACTACGGCCTGGACAGCGTGCGTTTTATCCAGCCGGTGAAGGTTGATTCCAAGGTGCGCCTGAACGTCACCCTCTCCGATGTCACCGAGAAAAAACCGGGCCAATGGCTGTTCAAGGCCACCGCCACCCTGGAAATCGAAGGCCAGGAGAAGCCCGCCTACATTGCCGAGTCGTTGTCGCTCTGCTTCGTATAAGGCCCGGACTGTGGTGAGGCGATAAACCTTGCCACAGTGTATGTAAATTTATGTATGAATCCTGCGGCTGCGGCATACTCGGCGCTCAATTATCCGGATCCCGCTATGCGCCCATTTGTCCCCCTCGCCTTTGCCCTGTTGCTCACCGCTTGCGGAGACGGCGAATCGCTGTTGCCGCCCGATGCGCGCCTGCCCGATGGCGGTCGCTACCGGGGTGACGTGGTCAACGGCCTGTTGCAAGGCCAGGGCCGCGTGGACTACCCCAATGGCAGTTGGTACGCCGGCCAGTTCGACAAAGGGCAGTGGCACGGCAAGGGCGAATGGCACGGTAGTAATGGCGAAGTCTATAAAGGCGAGTTCCAGCAGGGTCTGTTTGATGGCCAGGGCAGCCTGACCACCGCGGGCAGCAGTTACGTCGGGGGGTTCAAAAAGGGTCGACGCAACGGCGAAGGCACCCTCAAAGAGGGGCAAATGACCTATCGGGGTGAATTCAAGGACGACCAGTACGCAGGCCTTGGCCGCCTCGAGCTGGCCGATGGCAGCCAATACCAGGGCCAGTTCGCCCACGGCAAGCCCAATGGCGAAGGCCAGCGCAATGACGACAGCGGCAATCAGTTCAGTGGCCGCTTCGTCGATGGCCAGTTGGAAGGCAATGGCACCTTCAACAGCGCCGAGGGTGATATCTATGTCGGCCAATTCAAGCAGAACCAGCTCAACGGCAAAGGCCGCTACGAAAACGCCGACGGCGACGTGTGGATCGGCCAGTTCAAGGAAGGCGCCCTCAGCGGCCAGGGTGAGTTGATCGGAGTGGATGGCAGCCACTATGTCGGGCAGTTCAGCGATTGGCGCTTTACTGGCGAAGGCCGGCTGAATCTCACCGATGGCAGTTTCTACATCGGCGGCTTCGACAGCGACAACTACCAGGGCCGCGGCACCCTCGTCCTCGCCGACGGCACCGTGCAGGCCGGCACCTGGGTCAACGGCCTGCGCGTGCGCGATGCCGATGGCAAGCTGCTGCCCGACCCACTGGAAACCGGCGTGCTGGCCCAAGGCCGCTTGCTCGATGACGTCTTGGCCGCCGTGCCACCATCGACCTCCGCCGTGGAGCTCTACACCTTGGCATTGGCGGGCGACGGCAAGCAAAGCGTGTTCCTGCGCGAAGCCGATTACGTCAGCAACATGCTCGCCACCCGCTTCGGCGCGCGCGGGCAGGTGCGCCTGGTCAACCACCGCGACCATATTACCGACCGCCCGCTGGCCACCCGCGAAAGCCTGCGACGCGCCGTGCAAACCCTGGCCGAACGTACCGGGCCGGAAGACCTGATCTTCATCTACATGACCAGCCATGGCACACACGAACACGAACTGGTGCTCGACCAACCGCGCATGGAACTGGCCGACCTGCCCGCCGATGAGCTGGCCGCGGTGCTTGCACCGTTGAAAAACCGCGACAAGATTATCGTGATCTCAGCATGCTATTCCGGAGGCTTCATACCGGCACTCAAGGATGAACGCACCCTGATCATGACCGCCTCCCGTGCAGACCGCGTGTCGTTTGGCTGCTCGGAAGAAGCGGACTTCACCTACTTCGGTGATGCCCTTTTCGCACAAGCTTTTAACCAGACGGATGATTTGCAACACGCCTTCAAACTGGCACAACTGCACGTGGCCGAACGCGAACAGGCGGACAATTTCGAAGCCTCCGAACCGCAGATCTGGGCCCCCAAAGGCGTGATCGCCCGCTGGCAATTATTACGCAAACAGCAGGCACGAAAGGCGCTCGAAAGCGTCTCAATGAATAGCAAGGAAGCCAAAGGCAACTAAGCTGTAACGTGTAACAAGGGGGAAACACCATGTACCTGACACCTCAGCACATCTTGCTGGCCGGGGCCTCCGGGCTGACTGGCGAGCACCTGCTCGACCGCCTGCTCAACGAACCTACCGTAACCCGCGTACTGGCACCGAGTCGCAAGCCGCTGGCTGAGCACCCGCACCTGGAAAACCCCGTAGGCGACCCCGCCGTATTCCTGCCGCAACTGAGCGGCCAGGTGGATATCGCCTTCTGCTGCCTGGGCACTACCATCAAGCAGGCGGGCACCGAAGCGGCCTTCCGCGCTGTCGACCTGGATCTGGTCGTGGCCTTCGCCAAGCGCGCACGGGAGCTGGGGGCGCGGCACCTGATCGTGATCAGCGCTATTGGCGCCGACCCGAAATCCTCGATCTTCTACAACCGGGTCAAGGGCGAAATGGAACAGGCATTGAAGGCCCAGGACTGGCCGCAACTGACCATCGTGCGGCCTTCGCTGCTATTGGGCGAACGCTTGGAACCACGCCTGGCCGAGCAACTGGCCGGGCCGTTGTCGCGTTTGATTCCAGGCAAGTATCACGGCATCGAAGTCTGCGAACTGGCCCGCGCCATGTGGCGCCTGGCGCTGGAAGAGCAGGATGGGGTGCGAGTGGTCGAGTCAGATGAGCTGCGCAAGCTCGGCAAGTAAATGTAAACACACAACCAATGTGGGAGGGGGTTTGCCACCGATTACGGTATGTCAGTCACCAAATAGTTGACTGGACTACCGCTATCGGGGGCAAACCCCCTCCCACATTGTTTTGTGTTGCTGGTGGATTTTGCGTTACAAACCGCCGGTGGCGTTGAAGCCGACGCCCAGCACCGTCAATATCGACAATGGCAACAACAGCGTATCGAGCAACGCACTGGCCGGCAGGTCAACATGGGGATAGCTCGGCGCCTCGGTACCAAAGCGGTCCTTGGCACAGCAACCGCCATTGATCGCATACAAATCCAGGCGCGTGCCGGCATACACCACCGGCGCGCCAGGTTGCGCGGCGTCCAGGGTGCGCGCCGTGGCGCAGCCCGTCAGTTGCAGCGCCAGTAATAGCAGCAGCGTTTTATTCATCGCCGCCCAAATGGTGCTCGCCCCAGCGCGGCAGCATGTCCTGGGGGATGTTCAGCAGGTTCAGGATGCGTGCCACCACGAAGTCCACCAGATCATCGATGGTCTGCGGCTGGTGATAGAAGCCCGGCGACGCCGGCAAAATGGTCACGCCCATGTTCGACAACTTGAGCATGTGTTCCAGGTGAATGCTTGAATACGGCGCTTCGCGGGGCACCAGGATCAATTGGCGGCGCTCCTTCAAGGTCACGTCCGCCGCCCGTTCGATCAGGTTATTGCAAGCCCCCGTGGCAATTGCCGACAGGGTACCGGTGGAGCACGGCACCACCACCATCGCCGCAGGCGCACCGGAACCGGAAGCTACGGGCGACATCCAGTCTTCCTTGCCGTAGACCTTGATCTGCCCTGCCGCTGCGCCGGTGTACTCGGTGAGGAACGCCTGCATCGTCTGCACCTTGGCTGGCAGTGCGACATCGGTCTCGGTAGCCATTACCAACTGCGCCGCCTTGGAGATCAGGAAGTGCACCTCCCGGTCCTCGCGCACCAGGCAATCCAGCAGGCGCAAGCCATAGGGCGCGCCGGACGCGCCGGTCATCGCCAAGGTGACGCGTTCCGGGCCGCTCATTTCAGCGCCTCGGCCAATTTGCCATGCAGGCCGCCGAAGCCGCCGTTGCTCATGATCACTACGTGGGTGCCCGGCTTGGCGTGATGTTTGACCTGTTCAATGATGGATTCCAGGGAATCGCACACTGTCGACGGCACGGTGCACAGTGCGGCAATTGCCGGCAGGTCCCAGCCCAGGTTGGCCGGTGCGTACCACACCACCTGGTCGGCATCGTTGACGCTTTCCGGCAGGCCATCGCGGTGCGCGCCGAGCTTCATTGAGTTGGAACGGGGCTCAACGATCGCAATGATCTGGGCGTCGCCGACGCGCTTGCGCAGGCCATCCAGGGTCGTGGCAATCGCGGTTGGGTGATGGGCAAAGTCGTCGTAGATGGTAATCCCATTCACGTCCGCCACTTTCTCCATGCGGCGTTTCACGCTTTTGAATGCGCTCAATGCCGCAATGCCCATGGCTGGCACCACGCCTACATGCCGAGCTGCGGCCAGGGTCACCAAGGCGTTGGCCACATTATGCTGGCCGGTCATGCCCCAATCGACGATGCCTTGAGCTTCGCCTTCGAACAGCACTTCAAACCGCGAACCATCTTCGCTGAGCAACCTGGCCTGCCACTGCCCGCCGGCACCGGTGGTCTGTACCGGGGTCCAGCAGCCCATGTCGATCACACGCTGCAAGGCCGGCTCGGTAGTCGGATGGATAACCAGGCCTTCACTCGGGATGGTACGCACCAAGTGATGGAACTGCCGCTCAATGGCCGGCAGGTCGGGAAAGATATCGGCGTGATCGAACTCGAGGTTATTCAGGATCGCTGTGCGCGGGCGGTAATGCACGAACTTGGAGCGCTTATCAAAAAAGGCGCTGTCGTATTCATCAGCTTCGATCACAAAAAACGGCGTATCGCCCAGCCGCGCTGAGACCGAAAAATTCTGCGGCACACCGCCGATCAGGAAACCCGGGCTCATGCCCGCATGTTCCAACACCCAGGCCAGCATGCTGCTGGTGGTGGTCTTGCCATGGGTGCCGGCCACTGCAAGTACCCAACGGCCCTGCAACACATGGTCGGCCAGCCACTGCGGCCCCGAGACATAAGGCAAGCCCTTGTTCAGTACATACTCGACCGCCGGGTTGCCGCGGGACATGGCGTTGCCGATCACCACCAGGTCCGGGACGGGGTCGAACTGCGCCGGGTCGTAGCCCTGGGTCAGCTCGATACCCTGTGCCTCGAGTTGCGTGCTCATGGGTGGGTAAACGTTGGCATCAGAACCGGTGACGTGATGGCCCAGTTCCTTGGCCAGAACCGCCATCGAGCCCATGAAAGTGCCGCAAATACCGAGAATATGAATGTGCATAGTTGACCTCGTAAACATCGCGGCAGGTTAGCGCAGGGACGGCGAAATCGCACTCTTTAGGTGACTGCCTTACCTCTATACCCCCGCGCGCCCCAGCTTCGCCTGCATCTGCGCCAACGCGTCGTTCATGGCAGCTATCCTTTTTTTAACCAAGGCTGCTCGTTCCGCAAGCCCTTTGTTAGGCTGGTCAGGTTCTTCTTCCGGGTTCCATATTTTGTAGAAAACGCCGAAACTGTCAGCGAGTTCGCTGGTGTGATTTTCCAGGATAAGCAACTCGTCTTCCAGCTGGCCTATCATTCCCTGAGGTTGGTCGGACCATGTAACATCATCTATTTCCAGGTCCGGCCACAATTCCCGCAACGATTGCGAAACCGTCTTCGCATCCTTCATGGAAGTCTCAAGCTGAGCTCGTAAAGCGGGTTCGACAGGCTCTTGCGTCGGATCCAGCGCGTCGCCAGAATTCCAGCCTGGCACGCGGACATCGGGGCGTTCAAAATGCGCATTAAGCTTTATCTGCACCAAGTCGGTAATGATGGTAGTCAGAACGTCAGTAACAATGTTTGTGGTAACGTCAATAACGGCGGAACTAGGGCTACGGACAAAGCCTCGCAGCGGGGCGCCATAAGGTGTCCCAGTGGCGCTATCAAATGCGTACCACTTTCCGTTGCGCTCTACAGCGCTGACAGGAACTGCATCACTATTGGCGCCGAGTGGCCGGTAGATGCCGTTGGCGATATCGTCTTTGCCCCCCGCAAGAGGAAGTTCGAAATGGCCGCTGCGCCTGCCCAAACCGCGTAGTTTCTTGAACCCTGCTTTACCAAGTTTAAACACACCACGACCCGCATCATAAACAGCCTGAAGAGGATTAACCGCCTTCAATGCCGCAGTCCCCCCTCCCTTAATGAAGTCTAAAGCCGCCCCCATCCCGGTTTTGACTCCAAACTTGACACCTTGAATACCGCCTTTTAAAGCGGGAATAAAAAACCCAAACAGATCCAGAGCCAGATGAAACATTCCCTCGACAGGCTTGCCATTAACAAAGCTCTCTGCCGCGTTATAGAAAGGGATCAAACTCAAAAAAAACGCGTGGATCGACTTTGTACGTTGTTCCTCCTGTTCTTGCTGCGTGTTGCCATTGGCCTCAGTTTTTGCCTCATCCATACCCCGCGTGTAATAAGCACTGACAGAGCCCGCCAGCTCTTCGGTTCTCGCTGATGAAAAGGTCGCAGGTATATCGGGATGCTCGCCCCGCTTCTCTTTTTCCAGCGATTTATTGGGATAAATAGAAAAAGCCAAAAAATCCACAGGGTCCTGTTTCGGTGATGAACTGCCCACTGTCTGCCACAAAATCGTCACTGCTGGCTCTTTGCCTTCTGGCGAGTCAGGCCGGGGCATGGAGAAGTACAAACGTGAGCCTGGGAACTGCAGGCCAGGCCTTGTGGGATCGGCATCCTTAATGATGCGTCCTTGGGACGGGGAGTAAAGATAATGGACAGTCTTCCCATTCAGTTCGGCGCGGATGAGGATTGCGCCGCTGTTTATATACGGGTGAATTTTATGATCGGGGCTTACCTGCCCTTGATGGGCTTCGGGTGTCGTCAAGTTGAAGGTTGTGACCTTGCCGTACTCGATCATTTTACGATCTTCGAGCGGCAACAACGAAAGCTGATATTTGAATTGCTGTGTGGCTGCGTCTTTCAGGCCTTGGGCATAGGCATCAAACTTATCATCAAATAGTTCTTTTATCTTCGGCAGCTTAGGTATTCCCTGACTAACGATAGCCGTCGTGAAGACCGGGTCACTGGATATCCAAGGCTGCTTACCCAAGTCGCCCGACATATATATATCCAGCAACGAGTAAGGCTTACGGTCGGGAGAACCTGGTGCTTCCTGCGCAAGCAGCGGCTGTTCAAAAAATTTCTCGTTCTCGGCACCATATACTCGCCGCAAATGAGTGAGCGCCAGCTCTCGCCGGGTAGGCATCGGCTTAGTCAATGCCTCCACGGAATCCGCCAGAGCCTTCTGTTGTGCCTTCATAGCATTTACGGCGAGCTCTATCTCTTCGGGAGAGTATGCATCGTCGTTCTTTTGAACAATGACGCCATTGGCAATCGCCCAGTCGATAATGGCTGCCAACTGCGCGAATTGCTGCTCGCGCTTTTCTACCTCGGAGACGGGGGTAGTCTCATCGAGCGTCATGATCTCCTGATACGTCATGCCTGCCGTGCTACCGGGCTGCCTTGCCTCTATCCGAGCTACAGCGGCACTGAACGCTGCCCATTGATGGCTGCCATATACCATCGTCGAAGGTATTCCCTTGACCAAAAACTCGGGGGCCGAAATCGACAGCAACTGAAAGGCTATGACCTTGGCGTATGCCTCGCCGAACCGGGTAGCCAAATAAGCTTCGAACCGCTTCACGATTTCAGCAGGGTGGTAGCCCCAGTTACCTTGTTGACGCAACGGATACCCAGCAAGCTCGTTGCGATTAAGACCTCCAGCAGGATCCACATCCAGTGCTAAAGCGCTCAGCAGAACGTCCCTGACACTGGTTGCGCCCGCAAACGCATCGATACTGTCCTGAAGCAACTTGCCCAAGGCTTGACCTTCTGGGGAGTTGAGAATTGCATCGAGCATTTTGGCAGGCTCATCCTTGGCAGATCGTTGCGCCTCAGGAATCGTGCGAAGCAGAAGTTCAATAAGACTCGGTGCATCGTGGCCAGAGCCAGAAGCCGACTGCTGCTGACGCGCTTTCCACGTGGCAATGACCTTTCGTAACTCATCTTGAGCGTCAGCAGTAAGCGGAGCGTCTTTAGTTAATAGCCCGCCATAATCAACTGTGGCAGTAGAGGGGGAGGAGGATGCGGTGCTACGTCGGGATCGCGAAGGCGCATGAGCATTTGATATGTCTGTCGTGGCAGTATCATCCGCAGCATTATTTTTTGCTATCTGGTCTCGCTGAAAGAGCTCCATCCGGCTTGACGCCCGCCCCAATGAGCTGAAGCTTGAAATCATATATTCACGTTCCAAAATCCTGTGCAAAACAGGCGCGGTGAAATAAGTATGGCCCTTCCATGGCCAATCCAGTGCATGTCAGGGCCGGCACTGATAAACGACAACAAAACACCTTTGGCAAAATTTACAAGTACAGCAACGCTATAAGCAATACACCCAGCAGTTCGGGTTCTCAATAACGAGTACGCTTATTCCGATGGTTTAGCTTCAGCCTTGGGCGCGGCTTTATTCATTTTATCCATTACCTCTTTTTGTGCCCGATCCAACTCTGCTATTCTCGCCTCGGCCGTTTCTATGCGTTGTTTCAATCCTTCCATTCCTGAAGCAGCCGGTTTATCCGCGAGATGGGGTTTAAAAAAGACCTTCCATTGTTCAGCAACGGGCGCAGTGTGCTCTTCGGCATAATCCAATAAATGCTCAAGTCGATTCATGCGCTCAAGCGGGTCTTTCGGCCATTCCTCATTAGGAAGGAGGCCCATCTCGATATCCCCATATCGGAGCCCTGCCGCGCCATTGGCCACCGCGAATCCAGTAACCTGAATCTCGTTCATTCTAGGGTAAAGGTTCCCCAGATCAGGCTCTGTTGAACCCGAAGGCCGGTCTACCGATGACTTCGCAATGGGAGTGGGTGGCACCATCGGCTGAGGTAAATAGGAAGCCTTGATCTGTTCACCGGCCGCAGTGGAACCCGCATACGAAGCGATATTAATAGGTGCGGAAACCAGCCCTGTGATCCCGGCGCTGATCGCAGCTTCGCGCGCAGTAGCGGCCGCAGACGGCGAAGAAGAAATGACCCCATTCTTTACCAGACTTGTCGCGTCTTGCAAACGGATTACCGCATCCGCAACGGTCATTTTTGGTTGGCTGGGGGGAGTCGGAGCCTTGTTTAGCCAATTGCTTACGTGCGGGTTGGCTGTCGGCGTATGCACGTCCTTATGAGCTTCATTGTTACCTTTCGCGGCACTGGCTTTATCCCTTGCAACCTTGCCGTTTTTATCGAGAGGCCTTCCGATCTTATCAACTAGAAAGCCTTCTTTATCGACCCTTTTGCCGTCCCTATCGATCAAATGCCCTTCAGCGTTGACCAAGCGGCCCTGAGGATTCACGAGGCGGTTCTCGGAATCGATAAGGTGTCCTTTGTCATTAATCGGCTTGCCATGGGTATTGATCAACTGCCCTTTATCATTTACTGCTTGGCCTTTGGTATTTATTTTTTGTCCCAGATGATTAATGGGGTGATTTTGAGCATTTATCAATTGACCTTTGTTATTGACCGCATGCCCTTGAGTGTTGATAAGCTGCCCATGTTGGTTCACTAGCTTATTTTGACTATTATAATAACTTCCCGCCGGCGCATAATGAGGTAACTTCGCCGCACCGGAGGTGCCATTCGCCCCCCCAGAGCCATGGTGTACCGTAACAGGATGTATAACGGGGGGTTTCGGAGTAATTGCCATATTATTCACCTCAAAAATAACAGATATAATTTTCATCACGACGCCCTAAGGCTTCTTTTCCCTACGTGGTTTCCAAATAAGAAATAGTTCCTTACGCAATTCTGCTTTACCCAGCTGGCCGGCTATTGACCACATTTTTTAACTGAGTATCGAGTAGGAGGCGGATTGTCCCCGCTGTCCTCTCAAGCCACCGGAGGCAGGGTTCCGTATGAAGTTGTGCCGCACCCGGCCGTCCAGCTCCTCAAGAGTTCGCTCGCTCTAGCCTGAAGTAACTTCCCGACACCGCAGCATGGGATTTATCCACTCAATGACGTTAGCCATCTTATGGCCCCGGGCTTCCTTCAGATTCGCAGTCACCTGCGACCCCCTTGCCTAGCGCACACAAAAAAGCCCACCGATAGATTCGATGGGCTTTGCTGGCATGACAGACCTTAGCCGGGGTTAGCTTCAATTTTCGATTTCAGCGAGCCCATCAATGCAGAAAGGGTAGCCATCCGTGCCTCCATGGCGATTGCGCGGGGCTTGATATCATCTTCGTCAGCATCCGTGACAGCGGGCTGAAACGAAATATTATGCTTGCGTGCTTCTTTAGCGAACTCGCCCTCGGCAAAATCAAGCATGGCTTCGAGCGCATCCAGACGCGTATCGTTATCCAGCATCAGCCATTTCAGCGATATGGACACAGGCTCCTCATTACGCAGTTCGCCCAAGGTATTGACGATCTTAAATACGCTGTTTTGAATATGATCGACGATCCGCCCTTCTTCCACACTTTGAACAGTGGCAGTGACGGGTGGCGGATTGATGATTGGCTTGAGCGCTTCATTAGCGCTTCCGGCGATAAACAACCCCATCGTACTAAAGGGCGCGCTGATTGCTGTGGTGATGGCTGCGGTCTTAATGAGCGTCTTGGTCGTGGGCGGAAGCGCTGTCTCCTTGGCTTTCACCAGTTCATCGGCATTTTTCTCAAGCTTGGACGAAGAAAAAGGTTCTACCTCCTGCCCATCGACTCGTCCTGGCGTGGGCTGGGCAAACAACTTGTCGCGGGCTTCAGCATCTTTGCGGGCTTGCCATTCTTTTTGATGCTTGGCTTTGTATTCATCCACCCCGGGCGATTGATGAACATCTCCCCGACTCGCCTCTCCCGGTAGCCGGGCACCGCTCGCAGGCCCTGGCCCGGCGAAGTCGCTGACCTTGGAATCAACGAACGCTTGATCAAATTTTCCATCGGTGGCCCCCGCCCAGCTGCTGGCAGGCACGTCGCCGGCTTTTGGGGCTTCTAACGTACGATTTGGAATGTCGACTCGCGATCCACCCGTTAGGCTCTCTAGAATTCCGCCTATTCTTGAACACTTTATACGCTGGTGGGTGTGTGTTGAATTTGAAAGTATCATAATGAGTTACCTGATGATTAATAATTATTAGAAAGCCATCCATTACCTTCACTTGATAAGTGACAAACCACGCCTAAAAGTTCCACTCCACCTTTGTTAAAATACAGAAGCATAACGACTGGCAACGCGAGAAATACATACCACCTACGCCAACTAAGCACTAACTTTCCAGAGCGCTGATAACACCGAATTGTGCAGCCTGAACACCAAATGGCGTCTTGGTGATCACATTATAAGCGTACCAAGCCCCATTCTTCAGGATCGCCACCGTGGGTCGCCACAAGTTGTCGTCCGCCGATTTGAAAAACCCTTTTACGATATCGCCCTCCTTATAGACTTTGGAGACATCATAACTTTTATAATGGCCCCTCAGTCTTGACAGCACCTCATCGCCTTTACCTGCGAGGTATTTGATATCCCGATATCCGGCCTGTGCCCCCTTATTCAGGTTTTTGGCAATATCTACGGTGTCGGTATACCCCACCGATGCGCCGACGCCGGCAAATACTCCGCGTTTAAGAATAGTCAGCATGCCTTTACCTGCCTTGGAGGCTTTGCGACCGGCATTGGCCGCAGGAAGGGCAAAACCAAGAATATCGAAGCCGATATTAAACACTGCCCCTTTGACATCCCCCTTGATCGCATCTTGAACACCATCATAAAAAGGCACGAGGCTCAGGAAGAAACCCTTGAGGTTTTCATCAATCGCACGTCCTTTCTCAACCTCTGTCACCCCTGCGGCCTTGAGCTTGAGGTCCTCATAAACCTGCCCGGCGAAACGCCCCGCTGCCTGAGCAAGCGCATTGGTTTTCTTTGAAAAGTAGGAGCCCGGCATTTCACCCGCCAGGTCTGGTGGATCACGATCTTCATTGAGCGTTCCAAACGGGTTATACACATGCAACGAGCCGGGAACATAGCCCTTGCCTGCGTCGCTAAAATACGAACTGTCATTGAAACCAGCCTGGCTGCCTGGGACAGTATGCTCCTTGACTATTCGCCCTTCGAAAGGCAAAACGCTGTAAGCAGAAACTTCGCCCTCGCTGCCCACCACTTTCATCATTAAACCTTGCGTGCCCTTGAGCTCCTTGAGTTCCTGATCAGTGGGTTCCCTAGGCCAAAAAACTTTAGTGGTCAGCACGTCAAGTACAGAGGGAAACCCATTCAGGAAAGGTCGAGACACTTCGAAAAAGCTCACATCCGATTGACTGATCTTCTCTCGATCGGCAATGGGCAACAACGAAAACAGATATTTGAATTGAATAGCCCATGCACTTTCGTGAGTTTTCCTGAACTCCAGGAACGCTTCTGAAAACACTTTATTGATATCAGGCTTAAGCTCCCCAATACGCGACTTGATTTTGCTGCATGGAAAGTTCTTTTCGTCAAGCGACTTCCATTTATCCACCTTGATTGGGCCACTCATGTAAATATCAAGCAGGGACAGCGGGGTGTGTCTGACCTCCCTATCCTGCAATACTTTGAGTGTCGGGTCGATATCGGGAAAAACGCGCTTGATCTCCTCCAGGGCCAGCGCCTCTCGAGTTATGGGGAGCGTTTTCAACACTTCATGCGCCCATAAAATTTCTGTTTGCTGCTTGATCGATGCTTTTCTTATCCGCTCTAACTCATCCGTTGCGACAGTGAACTTCGAACTGTTCCCTGTCATTCTGTTTGCAAAACCCCAAGCGAGAATAGAGTCGTGCATTGCCGCGAGCAACTCACTCTCGCCCTCGAACGAAACAGAAGGTACAGCACCATAATCCATCACTTGGTTATAGGTCATGTTTGCCGTTGCGCCAGGTACTTGCAGCTCAATACGCATCACGCTTATGCAGAAATTCATCCAGGCAGCAGAGCCGAAGACAATGCCGAACGGTATGTTTTTTACCAGAAATTCAGGCGCTACCGCTGCTAATAATAAGCGCGCAACCAAAGGAGCCAACACAACCCCAACCTTCGTTTCAAGGTAAGCGACAAAGCGCTTGACGATTACATCCGGGGGCAAGCCGACATTATCTTTGTGATACAGGTCATAGCCCGCCACATTGAAACGTGATTTATCTGCACTGGGATCAAGTTCATGTACGAGTGCCGCGTTTACGCTCTCAATCGCGCTGGTCGGGGTCTTGATCGACTTGAGTAAGGTCTGAATGTCGTCACCCAGCGCCAGCGCCTTGGGCGAGCGAATGAGTTGGTCCATGACCCATGCAGGGTTATCCCCAATCATCTTCTGTGTGGTTTGGGGAAGCGCATTGAACAGCAGGCTAAGTAAACTCCCCGCACCAGGTCCCGCCTGCGTATCGGAGACTTGGATAAGTTGCTGCCTTTTCCACTCATCTACCAAGCCCTGCCTCTTGCGCAGCAAGGTGCGGCCCAACTTTATGTCCCACTGCTTTACACCACCTGATTCAACACCCGGCGCCCGGTGAGCAAGATCGAAAGACAGCGCCTGCGCCGTCTCACCGGCCTCCTTGGCATTGACAGGGACCCGGTTGCCTTGCAGCGTGAGCATTTGCGCAACAGTCATCTCACTGCGCTGCTCGCTGGCGAACAGGCTCGAACGAGGGTCAATGGGGACCCTGACTGCTTCCAGATCAACGCGCACGCTGGCATCGCCTGCCTGGGAGCGCAGTGCCGTAATAAGGGCATGACGATCAGCGTCATCCCCCAAGGCCTGCTGGTGAATAGACAGCGCTTCATCAGAACGCGCCGGTACATACCGATCAGGTAGTTCGAAGCTCGGGTTACCGATCAGTTGCCTGACCCGAGTCGTCACCTGTGCAGAGGTAGACGGGGTGGGTTCGCCATAAAATTGCGCCACTAGATTAAGCGGAACTTGGCCATCACGCCCGTAAAAGGGGTATACAAACTCTTGCCCGGGCTCTGGTGCAAACACCTTGGAAATAGACAAAAGGGTTCGAGAAATATCAGACCATCCAGAGTCATCTGTAAGCGAAAACGTTTTAATCGAGCTGCCTACATAACCAGAAATCTCTCCTCGAGATGGATTTACCTTTAAATAACCTGTGTTGATATTTTGCTGTTTCGCCCACGCGAGGAAGCCTGGGCTCTGAAATGCACTATTTAATTGTGAACGCCAGCGCCCCAGCGTGGATTGCTGAGGTACGTCAACCAACGGTGGGCGACCAAGCGTCTTGTCGACGCCGGCAGCCAAGGTCTTGGCATAAGACCTCGCCACCTCAGCGTCAGCGGCTGTACTTGAAACGGCTGTGGACCCAGCGGCGCCCTCGGGGTAATCGACTCGGGGGCCAACGTTAGGTTGCTCGGTAGCCGCTTTATCGTGAGACGCGAGGATAGGGTCTGCAGCGGGTGCCAAAATAGAAGTTAAAGCAGGCGCAAGCAGAGGTGTGGTCAGCTGCGAGATATTCATGGGTTCACCTCGGTGCAAAGGTTAGGCTTCCTGACAAGAAACCTTTCTATATGCACTTAGTGGATCACCAGGAAAAAATCGCCCCCCCTAAACTTTAACAAAAAATAAAGCATGCTTTAAAAGCACCGCTGAAAGCACTTACACCCCGCGACTTTTATAGCCTCAGTGATTTCCAAACAAAATAATACCGACGCGTTATAACCTGCCAGCATACTTATTTATTACCTTTTAAAAAAATCGAAAAAACCAGGTGTAGCCTAAACAACACTACCTCGCGAGATCCGGTGTTTACGCAACTTCCTGTAAAGTGTATTGCGACTTAAACCCAGGCAGCTAGCCGTTTGGGTCATATGCCAACACTGTTGCTCCAACGTATCAAGCAGTACACGTCGCTCTGCGTCATCCAGAATGGCCCCTTGGTACGCCTCACTGACCGGTTCAGGCCGAGCCTGGCGAACCTCCCTGGGAAGCTCCTCAAGACTGACGTTGCCACTCTCATTCAGTGCCACCAATGTGCGCAACACTGTGCGCAACTGGCGCACATTTCCAGGCCAGGCGTATCCCAGCAGGGCTTGGCGAGCTCGCGCGTCCAGTACCACCGCTAGCCTACCGGCTTCCTGCGCCAGCAAAAAGTCGAGCAGTTGCGCCTTGTCACTGCGTTCGCGCAGGGGCGGCAACCCAATCTCCAGACCGTTCAACCGATAGTACAAGTCTTCGCGAAAACTGCCGTCCTGCATGCGCTCCAGCAAGTTACGGTGTGTAGCGCTGATAATCCGCACGTTCACGGCTTGAGCCTCGCCACCGATGGGCACCACCAGGCGATCCTCAAGCACTCGCAACAGGCGAGTCTGCAAAGCCAGTGGCATGTCGCCAATCTCGTCAAGAAAGAGTGTACCGCCATCGGCCTGTTGCAACTTGCCGCGCATGCCCTCCTTGAGAGCCCCGGTAAAACTGCCAGCGCGATAACCAAACAGTTCGCTTTCGATCAGGCTTTCCGGAATGGCGGCGCAGTTAAGTGCGATAAAAGGCTTATCAGCACGTTGGCTGGCCTGATGCACAGCCTTGGCAAAGGCTTCTTTGCCGGAACCGGTTTCTCCGTTGATCAACAGCGGAACGTCACGCTCGAACACTCGCACGGCCCTGCGAAAGTCATTTTGCAAGGCCGGATCGCCCAGACAGATGCCGGGCAGTCGTGGTGCCTCAAGTGATTTGACCACGGGCGCTGTCACGCTACGCGGTTGGCCGCGCAACGCGGCGAATAAATGCCGCCCTTCTCGCGTACGCAGGGGCCAGCTGGCGCTGGCATTGGCACTGGCTCGACCGAGCAATTGGTCCAGGGAGCAGTCGAAAAATGCTTCCACGGGTTGCCCCAACAAACCACCGCGCAGCTGCCCCAGCAGGTTCAACGCGCTCTGGTTGACCGCGCAAATGCGCCCTTCACCATCGAACGCCAACAGCCCCTCACTGAACAGGCCCACCGACTCGGCCTGCAGGTGAAAGCGCAGCAGCCAGTGGTGCTCAAAATGGCGTAGAAAGTAGCAACTCTCGATCATCTTCGCCGACAGGTTCACCAGCGCCATGGTGTGGAATTGGCTCTGGCGCGATACCGCTTCGCGTGCCGAGGACACATCGAGTACCGCCAGCAGCTCACCGTGGGGGTCGAACACCGGACTTGCCGAGCAGGTCAGCCCGGTATGGCGGCCACGGAAGTGTTCATCGCGGTGAATGGTCAAGGACTGGCGCTCCACCAGGCAGGTGCCAATGCCGTTAGTGCCTTCGCAGGCTTCACTCCAGTCCGCGCCCAGCCACAACCCGGCGCGCTCGAAGATCTTGCGCTCAGAGGGCGCGGTGACACAGTTGAGGATCACCCCGCGCGCGTCGGTGAGCAGCACCGCATGACCGGCGCCGGACAGTTGTTGATGCAGGCTGTTCATCTCGCTGCCGGCGATATGCAGCACTTGGCGCAAGCGCTCGCGGCTTTCCAGCAGGCGGCCGTGTTCAAGCACCGTGGGGGCGATGGTCTGCGCAGGGTCGAGGTGATAATCCTCCACGCAACGCAGCCAGGAACGAGCGATGGATGGATCGCTGCCCGGCCCCTGGGACAGCTCCTGTCCGCGGGTGACGGTCAAGACTTGCTGGGCATGGCGACTGAAATGATCGTTATGCATGTTCTTATTATTCTCCCTGCGTGAGAGCGCCCAGCATCCCCCAGCCCTCTGCCCATTGCAATCCCGGGACGACCCACCGGTCACAGGCTGTACCGTTTATGGCACAAACTGTCACACCACGTGTACCGCAAGGGTGACAGCGACGCATGGCGCCAACGCCCAACCCGTTGATTTGGCTGGCCAGCGCTGCAGTGGCCCAACCTTTGCTCTACGCTTTATCACGCGCTTGTCGCGATGTACTCCAATAAACATAAAAGCAGGAGATGCCACCATGCGTTACGCACACCCCGGTACTGAAGGCGCGATCGTTTCGTTCAAGGCCAAGTACGGTAACTACATCGGCGGCGAATTCGTTGCGCCGGTCGATGGCAACTATTTCACCAACACCTCGCCGGTCAACGGCAAGCCTATCGCCGAATTCCCGCGCTCCACGGCCAAAGACATCGATAAAGCCCTGGACGCTGCCCACGCCGCCGCCGATGCCTGGGGCAAGACCTCGGCCCAGGACCGCTCGCTGGTGCTGCTGAAAATCGCCGACCGCATCGAACAGAACCTCGAGCTGCTGGCCATCACCGAAACCTGGGACAACGGCAAGGCCGTACGCGAAACCCTCAATGCCGACATCCCCCTGGCCGCCGACCACTTCCGCTACTTCGCCGGCTGCATCCGCGCCCAGGAAGGCAGCAGCGCCGAAATCAACGAACACACCGCCGCCTATCACTTCCACGAGCCGCTGGGCGTGGTCGGCCAGATCATCCCGTGGAACTTCCCGCTGCTGATGGCCGCATGGAAACTCGCCCCAGCCCTGGCCGCCGGCAACTGCGTGGTGCTCAAGCCCGCCGAGCAAACACCGCTGGGCATCAACGTGCTGATGGAACTGATCGGAGACCTGCTGCCGCCGGGCGTGCTGAACGTGGTTCACGGTTTCGGCAAGGAAGCCGGCGAAGCACTGGCCACCAGCAAGCGCATCGCCAAGATCGCCTTCACCGGTTCCACGCCAGTGGGCTCGCACATCATGCATGCGGCGGCCGAGAACATCATTCCGTCCACCGTCGAGCTGGGCGGCAAGTCGCCGAACATCTTCTTCGCCGACATCATGAAAGCCGAACCGCAATTCATCGAAAAAGCCGCTGAAGGCTTGGTGCTGGCGTTCTTCAATCAGGGCGAAGTGTGCACCTGCCCATCTCGCGCACTGGTGGAAGAATCGATCTACGACGACTTCATGAAAGTGGTGATGAAAAAAGTCGAGTCGATCAAGCGTGGAGACCCGCTGGACACCGACACCATGGTCGGCGCCCAGGCGTCCGAGCAGCAGTTCGACAAGATCCTCTCCTACCTGGAAATCGCCAAGGGCGAAGGCGCACAACTGCTGACCGGCGGCAAGGTCGAGAAGCTGACGGGCGACCTCGCCACCGGCTACTACATCCAGCCGACCCTGCTCAAGGGCACCAACGAAATGCGCGTGTTCCAGGAAGAAATCTTCGGCCCGGTGGTGAGCATCACCACCTTCAAGGACGAAGCCGAAGCCCTGGCAATTGCCAACGACACCGAGTTCGGCCTGGGTGCCGGCCTATGGACCCGCGACATCAACCGCGCCTACCGCATGGGCCGGGCGATCAAGGCCGGCCGTGTGTGGACCAACTGCTACCACCTGTACCCGGCGCATGCCGCGTTTGGCGGTTACAAGAAGTCCGGCGTAGGCCGCGAGACCCACAAGATGATGTTGGATCACTACCAGCAGACCAAGAACCTGCTGGTGAGCTACGACATTAATCCACTCGGGTTCTTCTAACCCGCAACACCCTCTCACCTTTGAAACGCAATCAAAGGTGAGAGGGGGCTTGCTCCCGATAGCAGAGTGTCAGTCGACATCTAAGTGACTGACCCACTGCAATCGGGAGCAAGCCCCCCTCCCACATTTGGATCTCCATAAGTATTTGCGATGCGCATTCGGCATACAGAGGCCGAGTTAAAACAATAAGAATGAAAGGTACTTCCCCATGCCTAGCGAACCCACTGGCTCTTCCGTAGACTTCGAAAAAGTCGGCACCGAATACTTCCAACAACGCGAACTGAAAAAAGGCGCCGCCGGCTGGGTACTGTTAGTCGGTCTCGGTGTCGCCTACGTTATCTCCGGCGATTACGCCGGCTGGAACTTCGGCCTGGCCCAGGGTGGCTGGGGCGGCATGTTCCTCGCCACCTTGCTGATGGCGACGATGTACCTGTGCATGTGCTTTTCGCTTGCAGAACTGTCGTCCATGATCCCCACCGCTGGCGGTGGCTACGGTTTTGCCCGCAGCGCCTTTGGCCCTTGGGGTGGGTTTCTCACGGGCACCGCGATCCTCATCGAATACGCCATCGCCCCTGCGGCCATCGCGGTATTTATCGGCGCCTATTGCGAGTCACTGTTCGGCATTGGCGGCTGGATGATCTACCTGGCGTTCTACATCATCTTTATCGGCATCCACATCTTTGGTGTGGGCGAAGCCTTGAAACTGATGTTTGTGATCACCGCCGTCGCCGCAATTGCCCTGGGCGTATTCCTGGTGTCGATGGTGCCGCACTTCAACGTCGCCAACCTGCTGGACATTCCGGTGACCGAAGCCAAGGGCGCCAGCAGCTTCCTACCGTTCGGCTACGTCGGCGTGTGGGCGGCGATCCCTTATGCCATCTGGTTTTTCCTCGCGGTGGAAGGCGTTCCATTGGCCGCCGAAGAAACCAAGAACCCGAAACGCGACCTGCCCCGCGGCCTGATCGGCGCCATTGTGGTGCTGACCAGTTTTGCCCTGCTGATTCTGGTGATCGCGCCGGGCGGTGCGGGCACTTACGCGCTGATCAAATCCGGCAACCCGCTGGTTGAAGCGCTGGCGTTGTCCTACGGCGGTTCGACCTGGATGGGCAGCTTCGTCAACCTGGTCGGCTTGGCCGGCTTGATCGCGAGCTTTTTCTCGATCATCTACGCCTATTCGCGGCAGATCTTTGCCTTGTCTCGCGCTGGCTACCTGCCGCGCAAACTGTCCGAGACCAACAAGAGCAAGGCGCCGGTGCTGGCGTTGGTGATCCCCGGGATTATCGGTTTTGGCCTGTCGCTGACCGGCCAGGGTGACTTGCTGATTTTGGTGGCGGTGTTTGGCGCGACGATTTCCTACGTGCTGATGATGGCCGCGCACATCACCCTGCGCATCCGTCGCCCCAAAATGGACCGACCGTACCGCACGCCGGGCGGCATCTTCACTTCGGGCGTGGCGCTGGTACTGGCCTGCGTGGCCGTGGTGGCGGGCTTCCTGGTAGATCCACGAGTGGTGATTGGCGCCGCGGTCATCTATGGAGTATTAATTGCTTACTTTGCTTTCTACAGCCGGCATCACTTGGTAGCAGGCACGCCGGAAGAGGAATTCGCGGCGATCCAGGCCGCAGAGGCCGCCTTGCACTGATTGCCGAAAACCTCGACGCGGGCGCTTTCTCTAGGTTTTGCCCGCGTCATTCAGGAGACACTGTATGGCAAGCTTTTCCCACGCGGTGGGTGCCCTCACCTACCGCTTCGACGACCTCAAGGACGTGATGGCCAAGGCCAGCCCCGCCCGCTCCGGGGACTTCCTCGCTGGTGTCGCCGCCCAAAACGACGGCGAACGGGTGGCAGCGCAGATGGCGCTGGCGAATATCCCGCTCAAGCACTTCCTGCAGGAGGTGCTGATCCCCTATGAAAGCGATGAAGTCACCCGGCTGATCATCGACACCCACGATAAACAGGCGTTTGCGCCGGTCAGCCACCTCACCGTCGGCGGCCTGCGCGACTGGCTGCTCAGTGATGCCGCCGATGAACACGCCCTGCGTGCATTGGCGCCAGGGCTGACCCCGGAAATGGCCGCCGCCGTGTCCAAGATCATGCGTGTGCAGGACCTGGTGCTGGTGGCGCAAAAGATCCGCGTGGTTACCCAGTTTCGCGGCACCATGGGATTGCGCGGGCGCCTGTCCACACGCTTGCAGCCCAACCACCCCACCGATGAACCGGCAGGCATCGCCGCGAGTATTCTCGACGGCCTGCTCTACGGCAACGGCGACGCCATGATCGGCATCAACCCGGCCACCGACAGCATCGCCTCGATCTGCGCCATGCTGGAGATGCTTGACGCGATCATCCAGCGCTACGAAATTCCCACCCAGGCTTGCGTGCTGACTCACGTCACCACCTCCATCGAGGCGATCAACCGTGGCGTGCCCCTGGACCTGGTGTTCCAGTCGATTGCCGGCACCGAGGCGGCCAACGCCAGTTTCGGCATCAGCCTGAGCGTGCTGCAGGAAGGTTACGACGCCGGCCTGAGCCTCAAGCGCGGCACCCTGGGGCAGAACCTGATGTACTTCGAAACCGGCCAGGGCAGCGCCTTGTCGGCCAATGCGCATTTTGGCGTCGACCAGCAAACCTGTGAAACCCGCGCCTACGCCGTGGCGCGGCACTTCAAGCCATTTTTGGTGAACACCGTGGTCGGCTTTATCGGCCCGGAGTATCTGTACAACGGCAAGCAGATCATCCGTGCCGGCCTCGAAGACCACTTTTGCGGCAAGCTGCTCGGCGTGCCCATGGGTTGCGATATCTGCTACACCAACCACGCAGAAGCCGACCAGGACGACATGGACACCCTGCTGACCCTGCTGGGCGTGGCCGGTATCAACTTCATCATGGGCATTCCCGGCTCTGACGACATCATGCTCAACTACCAGACCACCTCGTTCCACGACGCCCTGTACGCCCGCCAGACCTTGGGTTTAAAGCCGGCGCCGGAGTTTGAACAGTGGCTGGCAAAAATGGGCATCTTCACGCAAGAAGGCGGCAAGGTGCACTTTGGCAACAGCCTGCCACCGGCGTTTCGCCACGCCTTGGCGCAATTGGGATGAAGGAGCCGACCGTGCAACCAGAACTGCCTGACAACCCCTGGCTGGAACTGCGCCGCCTGACCCCGGCGCGCATCGCATTGGGCCGCACTGGCACCAGTATTCCTACCAGCGCCCAGCTGGATTTCCAGTTCGCCCACGCCCAGGCGCGGGATGCGGTTCACCTGCCCTTCGATCACGCCGGGCTCAGCAGCCAGTTTGCCGAACGCGGCCGCGACAGCCTGCTGCTGCACAGCGCCGCCCCCGACCGGCACATCTACCTGCAACGCCCGGACCTTGGGCGGCGCTTGAGCGATGAGTCGGCCCAGACCTTGCGCGACTACGCCTTGGCACATCCCGGTGGGGTGGACTTGGCGATTGTGGTGGCCGATGGTCTGTCGGCGCTGGCGGTGCATAAACATACCGCGCCATTTCTGGCACGCCTGGAAGAACAGACCCACGCCGAAGGCTGGTCCTTGTCACCGGTAATTCTGGTGGAACAAGGCCGCGTGGCGGTGGCCGACGAGATCGGGCAACTGCTCGGGGCCAAGATGGTGGTGATCCTCATCGGCGAACGCCCGGGGCTCAGCTCGCCGGACAGCCTGGGCCTGTATTTCACCTACAACCCCAAGGTCGGCCTCACCGACGCCTATCGCAACTGCATCTCCAATGTGCGGCTGGAAGGCTTGAGTTATGGCATGGCGGCCCATCGTCTGCTGTACCTGATGCGCGAGGCGTGTCGCCGGCAGTTGTCGGGGGTCAATCTCAAGGACGAGGCGCAGGTTCAGACCCTCGAATCCGACGATCCGGACCTGATGAAGGGCAATTTCCTGCTCAGCCCACCGGCTGATCGATAGCAGCACGATTGCGCTTTTTGGCGGCATTAGGCAGCATCAAGCCACGGCCGCTCGCGTGGTCATACCCCATTAGGAAGTTGAGGCCTGGCATGCGGATTACTCAAGCGACCCTGGAACACCTGGACCTGTTGACCCCGCTATTCGTCAAATACCGCGAATTCTATGGCGCATTGCCGTTCCCGGACTCATCCCGGTCCTTCCTGGAAAAGCGCCTGCGACGCAAGGAGTCAGTCATCTACCTCGCCCTGGCTGATGATGATGACAAGCGGCTGCTGGGGTTCTGCCAGTTGTATCCGAGCTTTTCCTCGTTATCGCTCAAACGAGTGTGGATCCTCAACGACATCTACGTGGCCGAGGATGCGCGTCGGCAACTGGTGGCCGACAACCTGATGCGCACCGCCAAAAAGATGGCCAAGGAAACCCATGCCGTACGCTTGCGGGTCTCCACCAGCAGCGACAATGACGTGGCGCAGAAGACCTATGAATCCATCGGTTTTCGTGAAGACACCGAATTCAAGAACTACGTACTGCCGATCAACGAAGACTGATCCCCCCCCAAACACCTCAGATCCACTGTGGGAGGGGGCTTGCCCCCGATTACGGTGGGTCAGGCGCAGATTGGTTACCTGACACCCCGCCATCGGGAGCAAGCCCCCTCCCACAAAAAACCAAGCCCAACCGCTTCACACTTTCACGACACTCCCCGCTACAAAAGCCACACGCTTTTCACCATTCAATCCGTATAATGCCGACCTTTCAGGGCCGTAAGAACCGCGACAACTATTTGTAGCCTTATTGCCCGAGCTTCCGCACAGGCCTGCTGAGCCGGGCCGTTCACACAGGTGCCATCCATGGATTTCAACCCGCTCGACCTTATCCTGCATCTCGACGTCTACCTCGACATGCTGGTAACCAATTACGGTCCGTGGATCTACGCCATTCTGTTCCTGGTTATTTTTTGCGAAACCGGCCTGGTGGTCATGCCCTTCCTGCCGGGTGATTCCCTGCTGTTTATCGCCGGTGCCGTAGCAGCCGGTGGCGGCATGGACCCAGTACTGCTGGCCGGCCTGTTGATGCTGGCGGCGATCCTCGGTGACAGCACCAACTACGTCATAGGCCGAACGGTCGGCGAGCGCTTGTTCAGCAACCCGAACTCCAAGATCTTCCGTCGCGACTACCTGCAAAAAACCCACGATTTCTACGATAAGCACGGCGGCAAGACCGTAACCCTGGCGCGCTTCCTGCCGATCCTGCGGACCTTCGCACCGTTCGTCGCCGGCATCGCCAAAATGCCCTATCCGCGCTTCTTCGGTTTCAGCGTGCTGGGGACCATCCTCTGGGTCGGCGGCCTGGTGACTCTGGGCTACTTCTTCGGCAACGTGCCGTTTATCAAGAAAAACCTCTCGCTGCTGGTGGTGTTCATCATCCTGCTGTCGCTGGTGCCGATGATCATTGGCGTGGTGCGCAGCCGCTTTGGCCGCACCTCCTCCGAAGCCAACCCGCACTGACCGGCAATGTGGTCCCTCAGCGCCTGGCGTCGCCGGCGCCTGCTGGCCAAGCACCCGATTGCCGATGACACCTGGCAGCGGGTGCGCCAGCACCTGACCTTCCTCGACGGCATCAGCGCCGAGCAAGACCAGTGGCTGCGCGAAGCCTGCGTGGTCTTCCTCGCCGAAAAACACCTCACCGCCCTGCCCGGCGTCGAACTGCACCAGGAACAACGCCTGCTGCTCGCCGCCCAGGCACAGCTGCCACTGATGAACCTCGGCGATCTCGACTGGTACCAGGGCTTTCATGAAATCGTGCTATACCCCGACGACTTCCTCAGCCCGCAACGCCATCGCGACGCCAGCGGCGTCGAGCACGAGTGGGACGGTGAACACAGCGGCGAAGCCTGGCAACAAGGCCCGGTCATCCTGGCCTGGCCCGGCGTACTCGCCAGCGGTCAATGGGAAGGCTACAACCTGGTCATCCACGAACTGGCCCACAAGCTGGACATGCTCAACGGCGACGCCAACGGCCTGCCGCCCCTGCACCACGACATGCGCGTGCAGGAATGGGCCAGCGTGATGCAAAGCGCCTTCGATGACCTCAACCGCCAACTCGACGCCAACCCGGACGCCGAGACAGAAATAGACCCCTACGCCGCGGAAAACCCGGCGGAATTCTTTGCCGTTACCAGCGAGTATTTCTTCAGTGCCCCGGATTTGCTGGCCGACAGTTATCCACAGGTGTACGCCCAACTCAGCCGCTTTTACCGCCAGGATCCCCTGGCGCGCCTGACCCAACTGCAAGCCCACGACCCGCGCTACCAGCCACACGGCGAATGACCGTACGACGCTTGGCGCATGGCATCGGCGTCAGAATATGCCTATAATCGCCGCCACTTTTAGGCCAATCCGGCCATGTCATATGGCCAACTACGGGGGCAACGCCCAATGAGCTACAGCAAGATTCCGGCTGGCAAAGACCTGCCGAACGACATCTACGTCGCGATCGAAATTCCGGCCAACCACGCGCCGATCAAATACGAAATCGACAAAGACAGCGACTGCCTGTTCGTTGACCGTTTCATGGCCACCCCGATGTTCTACCCGGCCAACTACGGTTTCATCCCCAACACCCTGGCTGACGACGGCGACCCCCTCGACGTGCTGGTCGTGACCCCTTACCCGGTTACCCCAGGCTCGGTCATCCGCGCACGCCCAGTCGGCATCCTGAACATGACCGACGACGGCGGCGGCGATGCCAAAGTCATCGCAGTGCCACACGACAAGCTGTCCCAGCTGTACGTGGACGTGAAGGAATACACCGACCTGCCGCCACTGCTGCTGGAACAGATCAAGCACTTCTTCGAGAACTACAAAGACCTCGAAAAAGGCAAATGGGTAAAGATTGACGGTTGGGGCAACGCAGAAGCCGCCCGCGCCGAGATCATGAAGTCGGTTGCCGCCTACAAAGGCTGATACCCGCGCTTCATTGCCACGGCAAATAAAAAAGCCCCGTTAATTCGGGGCTTTTTTATGGGCAAGATTAAACATCAAGTTCAATGTTTATTTAATCGTGTTTAACTAAGCGCCCCACCTGAAAAACAAAGCCACAACTAAGCCAAATCCTACATATGCAATTCAACGCATGGTTTATTTGATTAGTTTTTCCGGCCAGTAAACTCTGCGTTTATGAATACATCAGGTGATCGTTTAAAAGCGCTACTTCGGGAAGTTCATCTTTCCGCCTCCGACTTTGCCAAGAACCGCGGCGTCACGCCTCAACACGTGAACAACTGGTTCAAGCGCGGAGTTCCCATGGGCCGACTCAACGAGATCGCAGAACTGCTCTGCGTCTCCAGTCGCTGGCTGCACGACGGCCGAGGCCCCAAACATCCGCCTGCCAACTACCTGTTGGAAGGCCCCACCGCAAGGATTGCAGCCACCCGCGAAGACACTGGCAAATACCTCACAGGCCCCGCCTGCCGCCCGGAAAAAACCGACGTGGAGATCGCCCTCCACCCCACATTCACCTCAACCGAACGCATCCGAATCTCGCTGCACACCCTCGAAACCCTCAACGTCAAACCCGACCGCGCGGTAGGTGCCTACATGGTCGACAACAGCATGATCGACATCATCCAACAAGGCGCCACCCTCGGTATCGACCGAGGCCGCACCCAAATCATCGACGGCGAAATCTACGCCGTCGAACACGACGGCATGCTACGCATCAAATACCTCTACAACCGCCCCGGGGGCGGCCTGCGCATGCGCAGCCACAACGCCGCCGAACACCCGGACGAATATCTGAACCACGAAGAACGCTTCGAACAATGCTTCAAGATCGTCGGCTGGGTATTCTGGTGGTCCACCCTCAACAACCGCCGCCCACCCGTGCCGCTGGATGAACACCTGCTGGGTTGGGAAGGCTCTAAATCGGAACCGGAGGTGGGCAATTGAGGTGAATGTGGGTAGAATGCGCAGCACATTTGGCAGGGGGATGGCTTAGCTATTTGACCTGCTTGGCGATGCGGAGGAGTTCCCGCTGATGCCCCTACTATTCAGCCCGACGCAATGTGGGCTGAGCGATTTGAAGGCTGCTGAGGTTTGTCAAAAACAAGCTGAGGCAGTCCCCGAGAAGCCGGCCACAAGCCGGCTTTTTAATATCTGTCAATAAATCCCCTGTTGGCCTACTCCCCCTCAAGCTCATTGGACCTTTCCTTCCCACGCACCGCCTCCAGCCTTAAGCGCAAAAAGCCCACCCCCCGCAAAGAAACCTCTTACAATCCCTCTCTCAATTTTCCAACATGCGTCAGATCCGTTAACCACCAATCGAGAGGCGGGCCTGTGATCAAAACAGACAGCACACCCGAACAACTGGTGAACGTCGAAAACCTGTCCATTCGCCTGCAACGTTTTGCTGATGATCGCGACTGGCACCAGTTCCATTCGCCCAAGAATTTGCTTTTGGCCCTCACCGGCGAGGTTGGCGAGCTTTGCGAAGTCTTTCAATGGATGAGCGAGACCGACTCGATTGCAGCAGCGAAGCGTCCGGAAACTGCCCAAGCGGTGAAAGATGAACTGGCTGATGTCCTGATGTACCTGGTCCGTTTAGCCAGCGTGTTAGGCGTCGACCTCGACGAAGCTACCCGGGACAAGCTTGCCCTTAACGCTTCGAAGTACCCCGTCGATAAAGCCAGAAGCACCAGCAAAAAATACGACCAACTCTGATACCCCACGCGCTAAGGACTTCTCGTGATCGTTTACGCTGCGACCAAACAGCAATTCCTCAAAGACAACGATAACGACGATATCGAAGAAGTCATTCTCAGGCACTACAAGGAAGCGACGGGGAAAAGAGTTGGGGCGTCGGAGATCAAATCCTGGCAGGGCTCGCTGACGTACATGGCAAAGGTGCTCCGAGATGAAGGGCTGCCGAATGACGCCGGCTTGGCTATCGAGTTGCATATCCCACAGTCTTCGAAGCGTATTGATTTCTTGCTGACTGGGAGGGATGCGAATCAGGGTAAAAATGCTGTCCTGATCGAGTTGAAGCAATGGAGCAAATCAACTGCAACGTCCAAGGACGCGATAGTCAAAACTGCGCTAGGCGGCGGGCTAGTGGAAACTATCCATCCGTCCTACCAAGTCTGGTCATACGCCGCATTGCTCGAAGGCTTTAACGAAGCCGTCTATGACAAAAGCATCGAGGTTCGACCCTGCGCTTATCTTCACAACTATGTCAGCGATGGGGTTATAAATTCTGCGCATTACCATGCATATATCAGCAAAGCTCCACTGTTCCTCAAAGGGCCGGATGAGCTTGAAAAACTGCGTACGTTTCTCAAGACCCACATCCTTCATGGCGATAACAAAGAAATTCTCTATGAGCTTTCCAATGGAAAAATTCGCCCGTCGAAAGCACTAGCTGATGCACTTAAAGGACTTCTGAAGGGCCAGCCGGAATTCATACTGATCGACGATCAAAAGGCGACGTTTGAATCCGCACTGGCGGCGGCGAGCGCTGCCTCGGAAGCGGCGCCGAAGGTGATTATCATTGAGGGCGGCCCTGGTACGGGTAAAACCGTGCTGGCGATCAACTTGCTCGTGAAGCTTACGAGCCAGGGATTATTGAGCAAGTACGTCTCAAAAAATGCCGCGCCGCGAAAGGTGTATGAGAGCAAATTGGTGGGAACGGTCAAGCGTAGCCACTTCTCCAATCTTTTTTCTGGCTCAGGCGCTTTCATTGATACCGAACCCAACACCTTTGATGCGCTCATCGTAGACGAAGCTCACCGTCTTAACGAAAAAAGCGGGCTTTACGGCAATTTGGGTGAGAACCAAATCAAGGAACTGATCGAGTCGGCCAAATGTTCAATCTTCTTTATCGACGAAGATCAGCGCGTCACGTTGAATGACATAGGCAGCAAGCAAGCCGTACGTGCTTTTGCGAAAGCCAAAGGCGCGGAGGTAGAGGAATATACGTTGTCCTCGCAGTTCCGTTGCAGCGGGTCTGACGGTTATCTGGCTTGGCTCGATGACGTACTGGAGATACGCGCAACCGCCAATCCGCTGCTCGACAATAGCGAATACGAGTTCAAAATCTTTGACAGCCCTCAAGCCATGCATATGGCTATCGAACAAAAAAACCAAGGTAACAAAGCCCGGGTTGTTGCCGGTTACTGCTGGCCGTGGCGCAGCAAGAAAGATGCTCGAGAATCCGACATCGTCATCGGCGACGACTACGAACGCCAATGGAACCTTGATCAGGACGGCAGTTTGTGGATCATCGCGGAGAATTCAGTTGATCAGGTCGGGTGTATTCATACATGCCAAGGCCTGGAAGTCGATTATATCGGCGTCATCATCGGGCCCGATCTCATCGTGCGGAATGGGCGCGTTCTTATCTCTGCCCTTGAGCGAGATAAAAACGACAAGTCCATTCGCGGCTGGAAGAAAATGATGAAGGAGCAACCCGATCTGGCAAAGCAGGAAACGGACTTGATCATCAAGAACACCTATCGAACGCTGATGACCAGGGGAATGAAGGGTTGCTACCTCTACTGCACCGACCCAGAAACCGCGCAGTACTTTGCGAGCCGGCTTGACGATCACGCGAACGCTAAATGACCTGCTGGTGCTTGCCTCAATAAGGTTGAGACAAGCACCCTCACATTACTTGGACTGCAAACAGTCCACAGCCCGGTCCGTCACCATCTTCGCCATCTCCACCAAATGCATCACCGCTCTCTGTGGCGCGGCCAGCGGCTCCCCATGCACCTTCGACGTCGCCACCGCACAGTGCAGCAACTCCGCCACACGCACCCAAGCATCCTCAAAGCTCAGATCTTCATTAACGACAAATGGGTAGGTCACACTCGATGATGACGAATCGGAAACAACGTTATCCATAGCAAAACTCCAATCGATGATTTGAAGCTGCCATCTACGCGACTAAACGAAAGGCGGCAGCTGTACGCAGGTTAGTCGACCGGTCGATTGGTAACCCGGCGCACCCGAAGGTGCCCTGCGCACAGCCACCATAAGATGCAGGCGAAGGGGTGCCTGACTCATGAGTTGCTTATGCGCCAATCGAAGCTGGGCGACTAAACCCGATCACTGAATTAGCAGTGACGATCCGCAGCTTAGTCACAGAGTTTCGCTGGCGCAAGCGGCTAGAATTCTCTAGGAAATGTCCCGCAAATGAAAGGGATCGAACCTGCTGGCTACTCAAAATCAGGCAATTCATTCGCGTTATGCGCAGCAGTACGGGGCCCCCAATCGCTCGTTCATTATTGTCTGCTTTAAGTTGACAGTAAGACTCCTACCACCCGATTTATCCCCGGTCACCCACCCATTAATCTGTGCCCATGTTGAACGCAACGCCCAACCAACCTAACAAAAAAGGATTCAATCATGAGCGCTCCAACCTACAACCGCTTGAACAAAGACGACGCCATTGTTCTGCTGGTCGACCACCAGACCGGCCTGATCTCCCTGGTGCAGGACTTCTCCCCCAACGAGTTCAAGAACAACGTGCTGGCCCTGGCGGACCTGGCCAAGTTCTTCAACTTGCCAACCATCCTCACCACCAGTTTCGAGCAAGGCCCTAACGGGCCGCTGGTGCCAGAGTTGAAGAAAATGTTTCCGGACGCGCCGTATATCGCTCGCCCTGGTCAGATCAACGCGTGGGACAACGAGGATTTCGTCAAGGCGATCAAGGCCACGGGGCGTAAGCAGATCATCATTGCCGGTGTGGTAACCGATGTGTGCGTGGCGTTCCCGACCTTGTCGGCGCTGGCGGAAGGGTTTGAGGTGTTTGTGGTGACGGATGCGTCTGGCACCTTCAATACCACGGTGCAGCAAGCGGCGTGGAGCCGGATGACGCAGGCCGGTGCGCAGTTGATGAACTGGTTCTCGGTGGCGTGTGAGCTGCACCGCGACTGGCGCAACGATATCGAAGGCTTGGGGAATCTGTTGTCCCAGCGCATTCCTAACTATCGCAATTTGATGAATGGGTATGCGGCGCTGACTGCCCAGTCTAAGTAAGTAACCATGCTGTATGACAAGCCTGCTTGTGAAAAGCAGGCTTTTTCATGCCACGGCTTACCCAGCCAGCAATTGCCCAACCACCGCCTCCAGTTTCGCCACTGCTTCTACTCGCTTCGCAGTAGATATCCGCCTGACGTTATGCAGCTTCCATTGCACCGCAGGCAACTCTTCGATCCCAGGCAAATTCAACTTCGCCCAATCAGGCTCTCCTTGTTTTAGCGAGATCAGAAAGGCGGCATCCTGCTCGCAGAATTGTTGCTGGATCGCAGTCAGCAAAGCCTCTCTGGTCACCTCTAATTCTTCAAGAGTGACCGGTGCTCGCGTCATGCCAGCAAATTCAGCCTGAAACATATCCGCCAGTGGCTTCCACCGTGGAGCAAGCAGCTCAGCCATGGGCCGCCCATGACTGATCAAATATACCAAGAAGCCTTCAAAAATTTCGCGTGTCAGCCCTTCTTCTCGAAGCATCACCATCACGTCGAAAAGGTCTCTTGGATGTTGCCGATCCAGTGCAGCGCAAATTTTACCGCCGTAGAGGTCGGGCAAGGACACCACCGCTATCGAGGCGAACCCAAACTCATCCTCGACCAACGGCACTACGTCACGCTCCAGGGGATGCAGGGCAGTCCCGCGCAGCACAGGCGAAACCTCAATTTTAATTTGGGCCTGAGCGTTTCTTACGAGAATCCGAAGCTCATCCTCTCGATTTGCTTGAACGGTCGCAATGCCCAAAGGGAGGCCTCGTGCTATGGCACCGGCAATGCGCTCCAACGCCTGACGAACGTCGGCCAATGCCTGCTTGCGGGCAGAGTTGGGCAGATACGCCAGGTCTATATCTACCGACAACCGAGGCAAGTCCCGCACAAACAGGTTAATGGCGGTCCCCCCTTTCAGTGCGAAACATCGTTCTGCCGCTACGTAAGGAATGACCTGCACGAGCAGACGAACCTGAGCGGCATAACGTGGTTCAAGTGGCATTGGCAAAACGCTCCGGAACGGTAATGAGGAACTCTTTATCGAGTCGACCGCCCCGGATGATTTGCCGCTTGCCCTTACCCATGTCGATGCTGGAACGATCTATACGCCCATACCACGCATGGTTCGCATTACGTGCCAGCAAAAGGAACACGCGTTTGACGCGGATCGAGTTGCACGCTTCAAGCAGCTTTTGCAGGCGTTTGGGACTGAGTGTGGCCAGACCGCTCAATACATCGGCCACACCGCTGAACAGCATTTCATCGTCGCTTTGATGGATAAGCTCAAGCACCGCACGCTCCGGGGTGGAGATTTTTAGCGCAAATTGACGGTAAGGCACTTGGAAAACTTGTAACGCCATATCTTCCAGTTCCGCAAAGAGTGCGCCTCGGTAGAAATTTACTTGGGCCTCCCATTCGTGCTTGCGGAACCAGCCTGGTAGAAGGGCTTCTGGTGTGCCGAATAGATCGACTGTCTGCTTTCCGAAGGTCAGGTAGTGGCTGTAACCGGCCAGGCTCAACGCCGTCGCACCACCCGGCCAAATCTGCACCGTTGCGTCTTGTTGCAATGCGAAGACACCGCCGTGCCAGCCAAGATCGTCGCCGCTGCGTTTCCACGCACCATGCCCCACACGCTCTACCCAGCCCGTGTGCTGATACTTTTGGATGAGGCTCGGCCCAACACCGTTCTCGTGCAGCCACACTTGAGTAGCAATGGAGCCCGATGGCCATTTCGCGAGAAGGTGGTTTATTTTCATGATAAATATGACCCTATAAGTATATTTATATTAAAAATATTAAACCACGAGAAAGTTGGATGTGACTATCCTTGCGAAGCTTTTGATTGCAACTGTGAATGGGTACGTTCAATACCAGGGTGCAGTGACGCGCAGCGTCACTGGATGCGTTACCACGCGTGTGGCAACGATCAAGTGGCCGAGTGGGTTATTTAGTCCAGGATCAGGTGTGGTAGAAACCGGCTTGAGTCCTTGGTGATCAAGCTATTGTCCTCGCGTACACCGATGCCAGCGGCCTGGTCGCCAATTACCCAAGAGCCGATCAGCGTGTAGCTGTCCCCAAATTTCGGTAGTGGTGCAAACTCTTGAAGGATGAAAGGCGCATCCGTGTAGGGCCCGCCCTCTTTCACAATCAGCCCATCAGCCGTTTGCAGCTCGATGTTCGCCCCTTCCCGCGAGAAGAACGGCTTGCGCACCCAGCCCTTCGGCACGGCCTTGCCTGGGTCAGTATCCAGGTGCGACGCGAGCAAATTCGGGTGGCCTTTGTTGAACTCCCACAACAACGGCAGGATGCCTTTGTTGGAGAGGATGGACTTCCACGCCGGCTCGAAAAACTGCGTATCGCTCTCGGCAATGGCGGCGCCGAAGGGTTCGTGGAAGATGAACTCCCAGGCATGCAACTTGAACAGATGGGGGATCCAGCGATCTTGTAGGTCGACGAAGCGGCCTTCGTTGGTCAGGCCGATGTCTTCGATGTCGATGTGGCGTGATTCGATGCCGACTTTTTCCGCGACGAGGCGCAGGTAGTCGGTGGTGCCTTTGTCTTCGATCGAGTCTTTCATCGAGGCGAAGTAGAACGGCTGGTTGACCTGCAGTTGGGCGAAGGCCTGGTGCAGTTTGGTGTCGATGCTGTTGAATTGGTCGGCGTGTTTGGGCAGCAGGCCGCGTTCGATGCATTGCTCGAGCCAGCCCCACTGGAATGCCGCGGCCTCGTAGAGGCTGGTGGGGGTGTCGTAGTTGAGCTCGAGCAGTTTGGCGGGGCCGGTGCCGTTGTAGGAGAAGTCCATGCGCCCGTACAGGTGCGGGTGGCCTTCAAGCCATGAGGTACGGATCATGTCGTAGAAAGGCGCGGGGATGCTCAGGCGTTCGAGCAGTTCTTCACTGTGGACCACGCGGGCCACGAGGTCCATGCACATGTCATGGATCTCGGTGGTGGGGTCTTCAAGGTCGCGCTCGATTTGCTGGAGCGTGAACTGGTAATACGCGCGCTCGTCCCAGTAGGGTTCGCCGTCGATGGTGTGGAACAGAAAGCCGAGGCTGTCGGCGGTCTGTTTCCAATCATGACGCTCTGCGCAGTGGATCTTCTTCATGCCTGCCTTCCTTAACTGCTCGACCCGCCGCCGCCCCAGCCGCTGCGGGCGCTGGCCTTGCTGCCGAAGCCGCCACGGGAGGTGGCCGAGGACACCGAGCTGGACTTGTTGGTGGAGCGCAGCGTGTTGGTGTAATTGCTGCTGCCGTACCGGGCCTGGTTGGAGCGGCCGAAGGTGGCCCCATTGGAGACGCGCTGGTTGAGCGTGGAGTTGCCGTAGTTGCCGCGATCATCGCGGTAGCGGTACACCGGCTCGGAACGGTAGCTGTTGCGATTGCTGCTCAGCATGTTGCCGATCAGCAGGCCGGTGAGCAGGCTGCTGGTGGAGAAACCCGAGCCACCGCCGCTTGCTTGGGCGTTGGTCGCTTGGGCATTGGCGGCGTCGACCTGGGATTGAGTCACCTGGCCTTCGGCGGTCAGCTCAAAGCCGCCGAGCCTTGGGATGAACTTGCCGGTGGAGTCTTGCTGGCACCAGTCGGCGACGAAGTCAGCATCGCAATCGGCCTGGCTGTCGTACACCGGCGCAATGCGGCGATGCTCGGCCATGGCGGTCATGTAGGCGTCCGAGCAGACGTCTACCGGGAGTTTTTCATCGGCGCATTGCTGCACCGACTGGAAGTTGTACTTCTTCTGCAAATCGTAGGTTTTTTCCGTTGGCCCGCAGCCGGATATCGCCATGGCGACCGACGCGGCCAGCGACAGCTGGACGTACTTGCTTCGTTTCATCGAGAGCTCCGTGCGCAATCAGTTCGAGGTGGGCGTCATGCACGCGGCATTCAACATGCCGACGCTGATGGCCACGGCGGCCACGTAGATGCCGGCCGCGAGTTCGCCCTTTTTGATGCGCTCGGACGTGCCTTTGAGCACCAGGCTGGTCAGCAAAAACGCCAACAGTTGGACGACGGCTGCAATCACCGCCCAGACCACGAAGTCGACGAGGCTGACGGAGTAGGCAATCACGTTGCTGGCCGGAATGGCGAAGCCGACGATGGCACCGCCCAGGGCGACCGCTGCGGATGTGTTGCCCGCCCGGATCAGCTCGAATTCCTTGTGCGGGGTGATGCGGGTGTAGATGAACTGGAACAGCGCGAACAGTACCGCAGCCCCCAGGATGTAGAGGACAAAGCCGAACACGGCAGCTTTGTTCAGGGAAATGGAGAGAGCTTCTAGCATGGGATGCTTCCTTTTTTAGAGCGCAGTCAGATCGGTTGTGTACAGCGAAATGCCCAGCGACGTGCTCAGGCTGATGGTGCCTTCGGCGTCTTCTTCGACGGAAAACAGCAAAAACTCGCGGCGGTCGGTCAGGCCGGTGTCGCGTGCGTATAACATCGAACGGTGCTCAACGCTGTAGGCCGCCTCCGGGCTGACGATTTGTTCGTTCATTGCTACCAATTCGGTCTGGCCGTCTTCGCTGCCCCACTCACGGAAGAACTCGACGCCGTCGTGGGTGTAGGTCGGCAACCCGATCAGGCTCTGTGGGCCCGCCAGCCGGCGCAGTTCCGCTTCACTGCTGACAGTGACGTTACTGAGGTAGTTGAACAGGATCACCGACTCGACCTGCCCGGCGATGTCACCCGTGGTGTGCACCTGCAGCCAATAGTCTTCGTCGTTCATGTAATAGCGCGACAGCCAGTTCGACTGCCCGAGGTCAACGATGCCGTTGGCCCAGATTTCCTGGGAACCGGGTATTACCACCGAGGTTTTCTCATCGAGCAACAGTTTCAGGCTCGTGTCGAACATCAGGCCTTTGCCCGGTGCCAGGCCCAATGGCCCGGTGACCGGCAGCGCCTGGTTGGCCGGCGCTTTAGAGTCAGTAGTGGCGTTCGGAGCTTCGAGCCCCATCAGTTGTTTAAACCATCCCATGGGAGATTTCCTTGAGCCGGGTGGAGGCGATATAGAAGAGTTCACCGCCCTCGACGCGTGTGGCGCTCGGCGGGTTGATCGCGGGTTGCTGGGCACCTTTGGCGCGATAGCCGATAAGGGTGGCGTTGTGCTGTTCTTTCAGCCGGGTGTACAGCTCGCCGAACGTGGCCTCAAAGGCCTCGGGCAATTTCATCAGGTATTGGGTGGCACCCTGCCCCACGCACAGCAGCTCATTGATAACCACGGACGAGCCTGGGTCCTGGGAGGCACGCACCAGCATTTCAATCGCCATGCTTGAGGTGCATTCCAGGCGAGGTGCGTAGGAGCTGGCGAGTGCGGCGATTTCACTTTCGTTGAAGTGGGCGACCACATGCCCGACGGGGCTCAATTGATTGACCGCCAGCACTGTGGCCAGGGTCAGGTCGTCAGATGGGGTTCGCACCAACACACGTTCAGCACCGGGAACACCGGCACGCAGCAGAAACGCGGTGGAGGACAGGCTCTCACCGCGGATGAACGCCGCTTTGCCCGGCATCGGGTTTTCTTCGAGGGTGCAGTCGCAAATCACGATCAGGTTGTCGTTGGAGGTTTCATCTTGTAGCAACAACTCGATGACCCGCTCACTGGATGCGCCCTCCCAGCCGATCAGCACGGTATGGCCGGCCTTGCCGGTGAAATCGCCTTTGCCCTTCATGCCTTTTCTCCATGCATCGATGACACTGCTGGTGGTTTTGCCGATGGCGGCCGTAAGCAGCGCAATGCCGCCGAGCATGACCCAGGTCGCCACGAAAATGCGCCCCGCCGCGGTCTGCGGGGCGAGATCGCCATAGCCGACGGTCAGTGTGGTAGTCAGATAGAAGTAAACAAAGGTTGCGGGGGCGGTGAGGTGTTGCTCGCCCAGGAACACCATGCCCAGATATGCCACGCCCAGGTGTACGCCCAAGGCAACGACCAGGCCTGCCCAGCCGAAGCGGTGAAAGAGGGACGAAGCGTACCGGCGCAATAAAAGAAAGATCGACATTTCATCCCTGGTTCCGTGGGTACTGGGTTCCTGACGAGGCGCTCACCTCGGCATTTGGATGCTTGAGTGCGCTCACCCGGCATTAAACCTGCTGCGCGGTGCAGAGAGAAGTACCTTGGCGGCAATAAACCCGGCGAACGCACCGAAGAGATGACCTTCAAAGGAAACACCCTGCCGAGGCAGGAAGCCAAAGATCAGGCCGCCATACAGTACCGCCACCACACCAGCGGTTATCAGGTTGCTCCAGCTTCTGTGGAACCAGGCGCGTGCGAGCAGGTAGGCCCATAGCCCGAATACCCAGCCGCTGGCACCGACGTGAACGCCTGCAAAACCGAACAGCCAGACCAACGCGCCACCCAGCAGAATCACGATTGCGCTGACGGCAATAAAGCGGTGGAGTCCGTCGAGGATAACCAGGGTGCCCAGGACCATAAAGGCAATCAGGTTTGCGCTCAGGTGGGCAAAGGACGCGTGCAGAAACGGTGATGTGAGGATGCCAAACAGGCCGTGCAGCGTTCTCGGGACCAGCCCGAATGCCATCAGGCTGTAACCGGTCGCTACATTGAGCAGTTGCAGCGCGACCATCAAGAGGGCCAGGCCTGCGATTGTCTTGAAACCTTTGAAGGCGTCCATTCTCACCTCGGCATAAAAAAGAAGGGCACAAATGCCCTTCTTTCAGCTGCGTCGCTTATTCAGCCGACTTTTGCTTCAGACGCTCAAGAATCGCATTGGCACTGCCTTCGTTCGGCGTGATGCCAGCGTCGCGCAGTTTGCGCTCCAGGTCGGTGCCCGTCGACGCCTCAACCAGTTCATCCTGGGCTTGCAGTTCCGCGGCGCGTTGCTGCTGTTTGGCCTGCAAGCGATTCAGCGTACCGACGGCGGTTTCCAGCTTGCCGTTGGCACCGCCGCTGGCAATGGATGCGCTGACCTGGGCCTTCTGCACGCTGTCGCGAGCCTTGGCCATGTCCACTTGCTGGCGCAAGCTTTTGATCCGGCTCTCGGCCTTGGTGATGTCCTTGCGCATGCTCTCGGCGTAGCCACCGAACTCGGCGGTTTGTTTTTGCTCGACGTCCCGCTCGTTGGTCAAGGTCGAAATGGCTTCGGCGACTTCCAGGGCCAGATCTTCACGATTGGCCTGGATCGCGGCCATCGCCTTGGTTTCCAGGTCTTTGATCTTGGCGTCGTACTCGCCAACACGGTCAGCGGCCAGTTTGTGCTTGGCCATGATGCTGACCAACTCACGCTTGGCATTGGCCAGGGCGCTGTCAGCATCGCGGATTTCCTGGTCCAGGATGCGCAGGGCCTGTTGGTCGACGATCGATTCGCCGACTTCGTTGGCACCGCCACGCAGCGCGGTGAACAATTTGCTCCAGATGGACTGAGTCATTAGGTTTTCCCGAATAATTAGTTGAAGAAACGTTCGAAGGCTTCGCTGGCGCGCTGCACGTTGTCGACCAGGGTTTTCACCTCGGTCACGATGTTGGTCAGGCTGGAGTCGGAGCTGAGCGCGCCGAACATGTTGTAGACCACCTGCCCGTTGGGCATTGACTCGATGCCGATGGAAGACAACGGGAACATCTCCCGGCTGCGCAGCACCGCGTCGTTGAACTTGGCGACATCGTTTATGGACTCGACGTCGACCAGCACGGTGTCCACGATGATCTGCTCGCCCACCACTGCGATGTAAATCGGCAGGCCCCCGAAGTCGTTCATTTCCAGCTTGATGCTGGACTCGGAGCCTTGGACGAGGGAAAGCGTAATGTCTTTGGACGTCACTTCATCCAGGGCCTGCAGCGCACTGAAGAGGCGATCGATGTTCCAGTTGGTACCTGCGCTCATGAAATTCTCCGACATGAATGAGCCAGCCAGAATCGGTTGGCGAAGCTGTTTCTCCATCTGCTTGAGCAAGCTTCGGTTTTCGGGAAGCACCCAAGCCTCGTGTTTCACATAACCGGCGGCCGCCAGGCCCGCGCGCATCTGCTTCATGTAAAAGCTCGATGGCTTTTTTGCAGACTGTTTCAAGCGCTCTCCCTGAAGGCTGGCTGAATCGGTATCGGGCCCTGCAGCAGGGCTCGATGGAGAGCTGCTATTCATCGTACTGACCTCGCTGTGAAAAACTCACGCGTGAGAAAATCTACAGGCAATGTTCGTTGCACTCAATAGCTCACGCGTGAGATTTTTCCGAAGCTGATTCCGCCCATGGGAAAGACCATATCTTGTGAGTGACCAGGCATTGTCTCTTCTGAGTTGACGGTATTACCCATTCCAGCCGATTTATCCCCCACCACTCACCGATTAATCTGTGCCCATGTTGAACGCAACGCCCAACCAACCTAAACAAAAAAGGATTCAACCATGAGCACTGCAACCTACAACCGCTTGAACAAAGACGACGCGATCGTACTGCTGGTCGACCACCAGACCGGCCTGATCTCCTTGGTGCAGGACTTCTCCCCCAACGAGTTCAAGAACAACGTGCTGGCCCTGGCGGACCTGGCCAAGTTCTTCAACCTGCCGACCATCCTCACCACCAGCTTCGAGCAAGGCCCCAATGGCCCGCTGGTGCCGGAGTTGAAGGAGATGTTCCCAGACGCGCCGTACATCGCCCGCCCCGGCCAGATCAACGCCTGGGACAATGAAGACTTCGTCAAGGCGATCAAGGCCACCGGTCGCAAGCAGATCATCATTGCCGGGGTGGTGACGGATGTGTGCGTGGCGTTCCCGACCTTGTCGGCGCTGGCGGAAGGCTTTGAAGTGTTTGTGGTGACGGATGCATCGGGCACTTTCAACACCACGGTGCAGCAGGCGGCATGGAGCCGGATGACCCAGGCCGGTGCACAGTTGATGAACTGGTTCTCGGTGGCCTGTGAGCTGCACCGAGACTGGCGCAACGATATTGAAGGCCTGGGGAATCTGTTGTCCCAGCGCATTCCTAACTATCGCAACTTGATGAATGGCTATGCGGCGCTGACTGCACAGCAGAAGTAAGCCAGCCGAGTGTGACGATAAGCCTGCCCTGAAAAGCAGGCTTGCGGCGTTTGAGCCGAATCGCGGGCCAGATCCAATTGCGCCTTGGGCAGGCGGTTTTCAGTGTGCAGCACCAGGATGTTGCGCGAACAAATTGTGCAAGCACCTGCTGCACAAACTCAGAATCCGGCCACACCTCGGCAAAAGCGCGCATGCACTTGAGATTACGCGGCGAAAAACCTTGATGTCAGAAAAGGCCGCCCGCAAATCTTGCGCAAGACGGTCGCTCACTTTGCTACCCCAGCCTTGATCGGCCTGACGGGTCAAAATATCGCGGCCGATCTGCAAGTAGAGCAGCACCGGTTCACGATTGACCGCGTGCATTGGTCATTGAGTCGTAAAACGAGAGCAGCGTTCGCCGTGGTCCTTGACTCTCCCCTATACGGCACCCCCTACCCTGAATGCTCATTTCAGGAGCCTTCAGCATGAGTCAGCGCATCCTGGTCATTCTCGGCCACCCGTCCACCGATAGTTTTTGTTCAGCCCTAGCACAGACTTATATCCACTCCGCGAAAACGGCAGGCCACGACGTACGCGTCCTACGCCTGGGTGACCTAAGGTTCGACCCCATCCTTCAACACGGTTATACCCAGGTCCAAGCGCTGGAGCCCGACCTGCTCAGCGCCCAAGCCGAAATCCTTTGGGCCGAGCACCTGACATGGGTTTTCCCTGTTTGGTGGGGCGGTATCCCGGCACTGATGAAAGGCTTCATCGACCGAGTTTTCCTACCCGGCTTCGCCTTCAAATACCGCGCAGGCAAGGCATTCCCTGACAAGCTGCTAAAGGGCCGAACCGCGCACTTGCTAGTGACCCTGGACACACCGGCGTGGTATTACCGCTGGGTCTACCGCATGCCGGCCATCCACCAGATGCGTCGCACCACGCTGGCGTTGTGCGGCATCACACCGAGCAAGACGCTGCTGTTCGGGCCGGTGCTGGGCTCTACATTGACGCAGCGGGCCCGGTGGCTGAAACAGGCCGGCGCATTATTTGAGAAAGGGAATTTTCATGTACATCGGCAAAGCCGCGCAGTTGTCCGGCACGACCATCAAGGCGATTCGTCACTATGAGGCGATTGGATTGATGCCCGAGCCTCAACGCCAAGGCGGCTACCGCGTTTACACGGTGCAGAGCGTGGAGCGATTGACCTTTATCAAATGCGCCCAGCAGCTGGGGTTCAAACTCAAGGAGTTGCAGGAAATTTTGCTGGGATACGACGGTGACGCCCTTCCCTGGGACCGGGCGGAACAAGCAATCGCCAACAAGAAGCACGCGTTATCTACACAAATCGCCGTGCTGCAACGAATGCAGGCGGGCTTGATTGCGTTTGAAACCCAACTGAAAGACGCCCAAGGGCACTGCTCGTCAATCAGCAGCGTCGCCATTTGACGCAGCCTTTACGCATGAGTTGGCGCTGACTTTTACGAGCCCCTTGTAAGGGCAATCTGATTTTCCAAACCGTTCATCCAGCCGCTTTTCGCTGCGGCAGACTCCGGCGCCTTGCCTTCTGTCGAGACGTCATGGATGACCCACGCCACCCTCATCGCCGCTATCGAACACGAGCTGA